>NZ_QULF01000001.1:0-663450 GCF_003481465.1 Clostridium sp. OM05-9 | reverse complement strand
CCAAACATCTCGACAAATCGGGCTTTGATGAGGTCGTCTAATAACTGTAATTCTTGCTGGCGCCGCTCTTTTAACTTAATGATATGATTCAGTACATCAACAATATATTTCTGCTTATCCATACTTCTTAATGGAATCTGCATCTTTCGCATAGCAGCTTGGGTTAATTTTTGCCTTGTAGCACCATTAACCATTCCATCGACCTTATAAAACATTAACGAATAGCATAGATAATCAACATCCAATCCCGTTTTTGGCTTTAATACATGTGCATGGTTATTAACCCAGCATTTTCCAGAAACTCTATATGCAATAGGTCTTTCTCTGGAACCAAAATTACCTCCATCTTCAGCCAATAGTACAAGTTCATCATCAAAAATATAATCAGCAATATGGTCTTGAATACCATTTGCTCCATAATAAGGATATTCTCCTTCTTCCCTTTCAGATGCTGTGATAGGCACTCGCATAGAATCAAGTATCTCACAACAGTCTTCTACATACAGCATATCCATAATACAATCCCTACAATTCTTCATCAGCTTACTCAGTGCTTTCACAGTGCTACATTCGCTACGGCTTCGCCTACGCTCATGCGTGCTATCGCACTATATGTCCAATCTGAAAATCATCCGCCTGCGAGCAAGCTCCCAGCGTCTGTTTTCATCTTGTCCATGCACTGCTCATTACCTCGTCAAATCCGAATTTGTTTTTCCTTTCCTTTTATTTTAGCCCTCTGACCCCATAATGAATTTTTCAAGGTCTTGACATGTAATTCTATTATGTTACTATTAACCATAGTCAACTTGCGATGGATTAAAGCTGGGTTCCTAAATAGGAGTAGGCATGTTATTGCTTAGAATCCTTTGCTCCTGGGGTTGACTATTTTTTCGTCAATTTAGGGCTCAATGTATTAAATATTGTGTTTGAATTCTTTTTGTCATTTTCTTCTAAGTCAAATTTTTTATATGACACATATTTAACTCTGTTTCATTCATACAGCACAATATTAATTACAATTTTATCCTCCTACAAATGCAATAAGTGCTCTAACTCATCCATCTCTTTCCCAATCTCCATTTCAATCTCACGAATATTTGCCATTATTTCCGATGTTGGCGGATACTCTACAGCAATATATTCAATCTCTTTATACTTATTAATACTAAGATCATAAGCATTATCCACAATATCCTGTTTTGGAACCATAAATGACTTATCTGTACGTTTTCGGTCTGTCTCCTTATCCAGATTTCTAAATCTTTCAATAATATCAGGAATATCATTTTCCGAGATCGGAGCTCGTTTATCATCCAAACTGAAGCCATCTGCTGTCATATCATAGAACCAAACATTATCTGTTCCGCCATGCTCCGTTTTTGTAAACACAAGAATGGCAGTTGAAACTCCGGCATATGGTTTAAATACTCCAGAAGGCATTGAAATAACAGCCTCCAACCTCTGATTTTCGACAATCTCTTTTCTTATATCCTTATGCGCTTTGGACGATCCGAATAACACACCATCCGGAACGATACATGCACATCGTCCACCTATTTTTAATATACGTATGAATAACGCAAGAAACAATAATTCTGTCTTCTTCGTCTTGCAAACTTTAAGTAAATCTCCTGATACAGATTCTGCATCAAGACTTCCTTTAAATGGAGGATTTGCTAATACCAAAGAATATTTATCCTTGTCTGTGTTTTGATCAGACAAACTATCTCTGTATTCAATAAATGGATTATCAATTCCATGTGTCATCATATTCATTGCCCCAATGCGAAGCATTGTTCTATCCATATCATAACCATAGAACATACGATTCATATAATGCTCTTTCTTTTGCTTATCATAGAAAATTTCTTCTCTCTTTTTTTCTTTCAGATATTCACCTGAAGCAACCAAAAAACCAGAGGTTCCACATGCCGGATCACAGATTACTTCATTGCTTGAAGGATCCATCATCTCAACCATCATTCGAATAATATGTCTTGGCGTTCTAAACTGACCATTAAGCCCCGACTGAGCAATTTTTGATAATAGGTATTCATACACATCTCCCCGCACATCAGCAGTCTGAACTTCATTTATCATTGCATAGATTTCATCTAAAGAGTCAACTACCTTGGATAAAACAAGGGGTGTTGGCAATTTAAATATTGCATCATCCATGTATTTGGAATATGCACTATTCTTATCACTGTGCAGTGTTTTAATAAATGGGAACACCCATTCCTGCATTATAGAATACATTCTATCTGCAGGGAAATCACGAAAGACAGACCATTTAAGCTGTGAACCGTCAATTGTTCTTTCCCCAATCTTTACTTCTTCTGAAAAAATACTCTGAAATGGGAGCCCAAGCATTGCACTCTCTTTTGCTCTTATATTATCGGAATCATCCAAATCATGAATAAACATCAGATAGGTAATCTGCTCAATCACTTCAAGGGGATTAACCAAACCTCCTGCAGCAAAAATATCCCATAATCCATCAATTTTATTTTTTAATTCACCTGTAATCATTTAATCCTCTACTCTCCACACATATTTCGTGTAGCGTCCTCCACCTATTTTTTTAATTTCTCCATTCTTTAACAAATCTGCTAAAGCTCTCTGAATAGTTGTATCACTTATATCCGGATTCATATTCAACAATTCCGCTTTTGTAATTGTCCCTATATGTTTTCTTATTATCTCACGAACACGATCTGCTTTTGACAGATTAGGATTCGTCAGCAATTCCACTCTGGATTCAAATTCCTTATATGCGTTTACAACAACTCCCAGCATATAGTTCACAAATGGTTTATAATCATTTTCATTCTCATGCCAGTTAATGGAACTATCCTGAAGAACTTCATAATAAGTTTCCTTTGATTCTTCAATAATTCTTTCAATACTTATATACTTACCAACAATAAAACCCGACTGGTAAAGCAAAAGTAAAGTAAGCAATCTGCTCATACGTCCATTTCCATCATTAAACGGATGTATACATAAAAAATCTAAGATAAACATCAAACTCAAAAGCAATGGATCTGCTTCAGGCTTTGCCTCATGATACGATTTACACAATTCATCAATTGACGGTGCAGTTTCCCATGCCGGAACCGGTCTAAATCGAACACAATCATTCCCATCCGCATCTGTTTCTCGAATAATATTGTCAGAAGTCTTAAACTGTCCACCTTCTGTACTTCCCAGAAATTTATACAAATCTCGGTGCAACTGCAAAATATAATTTGCATTAATCGGAATATAATCATAATTTTCATGAATTGTATTTAACACATCTCTATATCCCGCTATCTCCGCTTCATCACGATCTCGTGGTGTAGTTTTAGCCTGAACAAGACTTTTGATTCTGTCATCTGCGGTAAATATTCCCTCTATTCTATTTGAAGCCTCGGTGCTCTGAATTTTAGCAATTTCTACTAACTCAATTAATTCATCCTTATGTGCCTCGATAAATAATCTTTGTTCCCCTTTGTACTCATTGATGCGTGTAAGCTTCTTTACTATCTCTGGCGTTAGTAGTTTATGCCACTTTTCTTTATAATTATAATCTCTCATTTAATAGCCTCACATTTTTAATTTAGTCATTATTCACACGAATAACCTAATTGAATAATTATAAATTATCATATTTTAATTTTATCGTCAAGATTTTCAATTTAGTCATTATAACATATTTTGACTAAATTATTATTTGTGTGAAGTATTTAAATTTTCAGTAAATATACAAAAACAGCCAGAATATTGGCTCCGACTGTCATCTCACCCCTTATTCCTCTCCATCTCTCTCTGAATCCAGGTCATGATCACATCCACAAGATACTCCTGCTGTATCTGGCTCAATTCCCTGCCCGGCTGTATCTTATGCCATTTTCGGATGCACTCCCTGCAGCAGGTTGCAGTTGCATGCTGTGCGATAAATACCGGATGCCCTTTCATCGGCGTCTGTTTTCCATCGTTTGGAATAACCGCCGGAGCTTCCCGCTTTGCAATGAAATCCTGCGCATGCTGCCTTATAGTATCCAGTCCTTTTTCATTTATGTAATCAATGTCCTTCTGCTTTAAATGAAAGCTGCTTCGGAACTTGGAATTACCAAGTCTCTCAAATAGCTGCTTATACCATTCCTCTTTTGTCATTAAAATTCTCCAAACTTCTTATGGCATCCTAACACTTCCTGTTAGAATGCCATCTATAAACATAAATACTATATTATTTTTCCCCGTGCTCCTTCACGACCAGTCTGCCTCTTCCGCTTTCCTTCGCCTCGTATAATGCATTATCTGCTTCCTCATATAACCGGTTAAAGGTTGCTTCTGACTTAGCGATGACTGCGCCCATAGAGATGCCGGTACCTCCCTCTGCAGATTTTACTGTCAGATTTACTTTGTCAAATATCTGCTGGGCATGTTCTTTGATCGCCTTCTCCGGCACACTCTTATTAAAGAACATCATTACTGCAAATTCGTCCCCACCCATACGACTGGCAAAATCTTCATTTCGTAAAGACGCAAGCAATGTCTGGGCGACTAAGATCAGATATTTATCACCATTATGATGACCATAGATATCATTATATTGCTTAAATTTATCAACATCTATCATGATCATCATTGCATTAAAATCACCTGATAACAGCTTCATCTCCATATCATTCCGAAAAGCCGCATGGTTCAAAAGACCCGTCAGGGAATCTGTGCGATATGTATTCTCCCAATTCCGCAATCTGACTTCCGCCTTATTCTGCTCTGCATCTGTCAGGATCTTCATGGAATAAGTACTCGATACATCTGAAATAATAATCTCTGCACGATCCTGTTTAACTGCCGAATCGTAAAAGACACGTCCATAACAAAAGACATAAATATCCTTTCCATCCTTTCGATGGAGTCTGTGTTCCTGCAATACATATGTACTCTTAGCCAGATTGGCATTTGTCCGGCACAAATATTCTGTCCGATCAGCTTCAGGGATCAGATCCATCTGATTCATGGAATTTTTTTCTACATCCTCACCGGAATAACCTGTCAGCTTCTCGAAATTATCATCCACAGACAAAATATTCCATGAACCATCCAGCAAATATCTGCTGCATTGCACTGTATGTACACAGAATGCTTCCTGAAGTGTACTGTTATCCTCCGGTTTTGCCACTTGTTTGTGTTGAGGCTTTTCCTTCTCCTGCCTGAACTTATGAACTCCCTTTACGGTATCAGAATAATTCTCTGATATCATTTGAATAAACTCGGAAACAATAAACGGATCAAATTGTGTTCCGGCGCATTTTTTTAATTCTTCAAGTGCATCGGATACAGGCATTCCATTTCTATATGGGCGGTCACTTACCATCGCATCAAATGCATCAACAACAGCAATTACACGTGACAGTACCGGTATACTCTCCCTGCTCAGTCCGTCCGGATAGCCCTTTCCATCCCATCTTTCATGATGATGTCTGATTTCCTCTGCGATCTGCTTCAATTCTACATTACTGTTTGCAATATCGTAGCCCTTTTCAACATGTGAACGCATGATCTTCCATTCTTCATCGGTAAGTTTTCCCGGTTTGTTCAATATCTCCATCGGAACACCGATCTTTCCGATATCATGAAGCAGACAGAGAAGGGACAAGCGGCTTTGCTGTATATCGGATAACTCTATACGTTTACCAAGCTCTGCACCCATAATCTGTGTACGGCGAACGTGATGCTCCGTATCACTGTCACATTCCTCAAGTGCCCGTATCAGAGATGCCAGCATATCCGAATGAATGGATTTGCTGTCTACTAATTTCTTTGTACGCATAGCTTTAGTTGTATTTCGAATGCTTTCAACTATACTGTGTGTCTCATCTTCTACCACACTGACTGCGTACTGAATACTTCCGTCGAACTTCTCCTTAAGTTTTCCGGCACATACTGCCATCTCATCTTCACTGCTTCGGCTACACAATGCTATAAGATGTGCCTCGGTTCCTCTGACATAATATGCCCTTTCAGGAAAACAGGTTCTCATATTTTCCGACAACAACCGAATCTTCTGATCCCCTGCTTTTTTCCCAAGTGTGCTGTTGATAACAGACAAACTATTAATATCACATACAGCAATTCCTACCGGGAACGTAAAATGATCATTTTTTTCCAATGCAAGCTGTTTGAAATTTTCCCATTTCTGAAATCCTGTAAGCATATCCGTCTCAAGTGCGATATCTGTAAATACAAACATCTGACCAATCTTATGGCCGTTTTTATTTTCAAGCTTCTTTACATCACACCGCAATGTCTTTTCTTCCGTTTCCAACTTAACATAGCATTGCAGGGAAAAGCTGTCGTCATCTGATTCCGGATCAAACGACAATCCATATACATCCAGAAAACTCTGAAGATCTTTACATCCGGTCAACAGTTCTTCTCCCAGGAAAAAATCAGCTCTTTCATTATGCAGAATCAGGTGCTCGTCATCATCAAACAAAACGATGCCCTGCCCTATATTTTCAAATATACTTGTCTTCAATTTATTCAACATCCCATGTGTGGAATAATCAAAGCAGCTCCAATAAATAATAAATGATACTACACTGTATCCTCCGATCGAATAGTCCAGTAAATTCACTACAGATTCGCCCGGTAAAAATAAAAAGATCGCATTTGACCCTACAATAATAAGAATTCCTATGATAACACTTAAATACTGCCAACGATATTCTTGCGGAATCTTGCAAATCTTCCGAATCAATAAACCTACCACCAATAACACCATTACATACGAAAATATCAGATGGAGCTCATACAAGGGCTTCATCTGATAGCTATACTTTGCAATCAGCGTATCCCGTGGTTTATATTCAATTGCAATTTCCATAAATGGATTAACTGCAAACACGATCAATTCATATATACAATATAAAAAGCAGAATGCTACCATCCATTTCCCATATCCGGAAAACTTTCCTTTTGTGAAATAAACCGTGAAAATTAAAAGAGAGACAAGCATAAAATCTATACTTATAAAATATATACTCGACATAGCCGCCATGCACATATAGGAATCACTTATGATACTGATCAGATAACTAATATCTACAATAGCCGCACCCATACAGGCAAACCCCAGAAATCTACCTGTTGTTTTATTCTTTTTAAAAGATTTTACCGCTAATAATATATCTGTAGCAGCAATAATAATTGATATGACTATATATGCATTGATCACAACTGTCTCATTCATAGTAAACCTCCAATATTCAGACAAAATCCGAGTTTATTTTACTATTTTTGAAGCAGTATGGCAACACCTATGCGTATCACAAGCGCCGGCAGTTTAGTTGAAATGTAAAAATTCTTGTCGGCTATCACTTTTCGCCACCTGTCGCAAATGGCAAAAATTTTTCCAGTTTCCCATTTGTTTCTTTTAAGATTATCAGATCCTTATACTGCACCTCATTTGCACTATCTTCTATATTTAATGTATAAGAAATATAAGTCTTATCTGCTATCTGATAGGTAGATGCATACTCTGAAAGAGAGTGGTCTGCCGATACATCCGGCATCGTATCTGATGCCTTCTGCATTTCATCATATGTTGCTACTTCTTTAAATTCATCCTTATTTACATCATAAAGATATCTTTTACTGTTATCTGACATATAAAATTCGACAAATTTTCCATTTTCTACAGCTTTCACACAAACATATGGATATCCCTGAATCTGTGTCATATCAAGCGGACGAAAATCACAATATCCAACCAAGTTATTTTTTGAAAAATCATATACCCATATTCCTATGTAGTCATACATAATTATTTTCTTGTCATTACAATATAGGATCTGTGGCATCGTTGCCCCGAGCTGCATATATTCTTTTCCCACTTCAGATGCGATCACCTTATACGCATTTTCTTTTCGATTGCTTATCAATATAAAACATCCGGCAAAAATAAATATAACTATTACTGCCGCAACCGATAACCACTTAATCCAGCCATGTTTTTTCTTTCTATCTACTTCAGTTATATATCGGCCATCCAAATCCTGCAACAGCTCAAACATATCTTCTCTGTTCATAATTCGAACCCCCTTTCTGACAAATATATGCGTAATTCTGCCCGCATTCGATTTAATATCACCGATACATAATTCTCCGTCATATTATACCTGTCAGCAATATTTCTAATGCTATCCGCATACCAGTATCTGCATACAAATAATTGCCTCTTTCTTTGGGATACATTTGCCAGATACTCATTTATAGTTCTAATTAATTCTTTCCGTTCTACTTCATCCACAGGAGTATTTCTCTCTGAAATGATATCTTCTAATTCATCTAAGATCAATTTCGTTTGTCCTCCACCCCTTTTGGTCGCCGTGTTTTTCTTATATCTGTCAAATGAAAGATTTCTTACAATTTTCCCTAGATAAGTTGACAACCTAACCGGTTTTTGCGGTGGTATTGAATTCCATACCCGTAAATAAGTATCATTTACACATTCCTGTGCATCCTCATAATTTCCCAGAATATTATTTGATATTGCATAACAGTACGCCTCATATTTTTCCTTTGTTTTCAAAATCGCATTTTCATCTCTATCCAGATACATCTGAACAATCACCTTGTCATCCATTCAAATACCTCCTTCTATCTATATACACGACTTTTCAACAAAAATCTTACAATATTCTTTATCTCTCCCCCACCGAATTTTCCAGCACTCCATAAATGCAATCAAAGCAGCCGGTTCCGCTTCGTATTGCGATTAAACCGGCTGCTCCATCCATTCATCGATTACAACAAGGTCCCGGCAACAACATCAAAGTCTTACCGATCTCAAGCCCTTTTTCGTCAAATCTCATAACTGCCTTCTGTCTTTTTATTTAAAAAAAGAGAGATGTCTCGCTTTTTTCAAAAATACATCAACAAAAAAGATATTGTCAAGTTTTTTCCAAGCTCCTATTGTTTATAAATTATCGTTTATTCAGTACCAGAATCTTGTTTGAAAAATTCCTTACAGACGGAATCTTTCCAAGCACTTTATATATGGGAGCAAATTCTTTCATCCCCTCTACCAGACTGATATCTCTTTCGCTCCGGAAAGAAGGTGTAACACTCTGAAATGCTTTTCCACTTTTCACACCCCAGATGAATTTCGCCCGGCTTCCCTCTATGGACTTCTCTTTCATATGCTTCACAACAAATGGTGCCATTACCTCAACCAGAACCTTTGCCTGTGTAAATGTCTGATCAATGATCTCAAACATCTTCCGCACATCCTGCTCCGTTAAATACATCGTAAGACCTTCGATCACCACCAGAACCGGTTCTCCATGATACTCGATATCCACCGTATAAGATGGATCAGTTGCAGACTTTGCGATCTGGTAAACCGGACCATTCTCCTCAAGGAAACGGCTTCGGATATCCATGGTCTCCGGAAGATCGATATTGTACCAACGCTGATATTTTCCCTTCATCCGGTAGCAACGGGTATCCAGTCCGCAGGCAATATTTACAACAATGGCATCCGGGTGTTTGGTCAGATAATCATTTACCAGACGATCCAGCACGATCGTTCTCGCAATTACACCGCTGCTCATCAGCTTATCGGATTCTGCTTTTGAGAAATCATAATCTAACTGTGATACGATCTCGATCGCTTTCTTATCATAGATATGGTGATTCTCTTTTTCGGATTCTGCCGCTCTTGCAAATAAAGTCTGCAGCATCGTCTCCGGTACTCCCTGTACTCCTACCTTTGTTTTAGCCTGTTCTCCTGTTGTTCCTGTCTGCATTACTTTTCCTTCACTCATAGCTAATTCTCCTTTTCTGTGTTTGCATAACAAATGTTATTTTTTGTTATGTTGTAAAAAAAGAACCCCACAGCTATATGCTGTGAGGCTCTCTTAGATTCTGTATTAATTTGTCTGTTCCACCCATTGAGTAGATCCCGATCTTCTCAACCAAATACAAACTATCTTCCATACTATAATTTCCTTTAATAATCTCCAGACATCCATCCAAACGGATCTTTGCCAGTATCTTTACAAGCTTTTCATCCGGCTCGTAATCCATCCGGCTCTTATAAAATGTATATATGGACTGCTCCATCAGTTGTTCTACCTTGGAGCGATACATCTCATAACAGCTTCCCTGCGCCTTTTCCAGAATGATCACCGCTTCCTTCCGATGTTCCAGAATAAACTGCATCATCTGGACATCCAACTGTGTGCCAAGCTCCGGTTCTGCAAGCTCTAACTTCATATATCTGACAAGCAATTCTTCATATTGAACGACCAATGGTTCAAATATCTCCCGAAACAATGCTTCTTTATTCTTAAAATAAAAATACATTGCACCGGTCGTAACTCCTGCCCGACTGCAGATCGTTCGAAGACTTGCTTTGTTATAGCCATGCATGAAGAATTCGTCTAATGCTGTCTGTTTAATTTTCTCTATTGTGTTTTCCTGATCATTCATCATAACACATGTTATGTTAGATACTTCTAACCAAAATGTCAAGTATTATTTTCCGGTCACGCCCTTTACCTTATAATTTCTGACACCCGAAGCCTTCTTCTCTTTTATTTTTCTGTCACCCGACATATTTTCCTGCAAAATCTGTGTCCTCTATCCCACATGATCTTACATTAGCAACAGTAAAACAATATACATTTATTTTACTTACATAATCTTTCCATCTGTTGAAATTGTAACTACATTCCACGGAAGGAATTTTCCGCTGTTCTGAAGCGCATTCTTTACAGCCATCTCAATACCACCACAACACGGAACCTCCATTCTTACAACCGTAATGCTCCGGATATTATTATTCCGGATGATCTCTGTCAGCTTTGCAGAATAATCTATCATGTCAAGCTTCGGGCAGCCCACCAAAGTGATATGTCCCTTAATAAAATCCCGGTGGAAATTCGCATATGCATACGCTGTACAATCCGCCGCAACAAGCAGCTTTGCTCCATCAAACCAAGGGGCTGTCACCGGAACAAGCTTAATCTGTACCGGCCACTGGCGCAGCTCTGACTCCTGCTGTCCCATCATCGATGCTAACTGCTGTGCAAGCTCAGGTGATATTGCACCATTCTGCGCAGTCTTACTCCCAGCTTCAACAGCTCTTGTCTTTTTGTCATACTGGTCTCTGTTAAATGTTTTCATAGCCGTACCCGGACAACCACATGGCAGAGGTTCTCCTGATGGATTGCCTGCTTCATTTGCCATCTTCTCAGCTTTTGCCGCCAATACCGCCGCCTCATCATAGTCTGCTGCTTCACGCTCAACAAATGTAATAGCCCCGGTCGGGCAGGTTGGAAGACAGTCTCCCAGTCCGTCACAATAGTCATCCCGAAGCAGCTTTGCCTTACCATTCACCATCCCGATCGCGCCCTCATGGCATGCCGATGCACATGCCCCACAGCCGTTACACTTTTCTTCATTAATTTCTATAATCCTGCGAATCATCATTTTTCCTCCTGAATACCCGATACCTGATCATTCTATGATATTTGCTGTTATATTTGTCGCTTCATTGATGGACAATATACATCATAGCTTTCTTTCATCACTTAACTGTCAATCAGGTTCTTGATTTTATGTGCTTATTCTAATATACTTATTTCAAAATGTATGTTGGATTTCCAACAAAATAACATTTAAGGAAATGGAAATTTTATGAACAAATCTGATCTTACATCCTATATTGATACCCTGTCAGCCTGTCGCCTGTTTACCGGCATCGATGAACAGAATCTGCCGGCCATGCTTACATGTCTGGATGGAAACCATATTCATGTAAAAAAAGGGAATCCCATATTCGTAGAGGGCGATCCAGCTCGCTTTATCGGAATCATCCTTACCGGAACAGCGCAGGTGATCCGAGAAGATTATTATGGAAACCGAAGCGTTATGACAAATTTACAACCCAGTGATCTGTTTGCAGAAGCCTTCTCCTGCGCAGGTCTTTCTACTGTACCAGTCAGCGTCTTTGCCATGACTGACAGTGATATTCTGCTTCTGGACTGCCATCATCTTCTGACCTCATGTTCGAATTCCTGTGATTTTCACAATACCCTGATCCGGAATCTGCTGCATGAAATTGCCCGGAAAAACCTTGCGTTAAATCAAAAAATACGCTATATGTCAGAGAAAACAACCCGTGATAAATTAATGGCATACCTCTCCGATCAGGCAAAACAGAATCATTCGGATACCTTCACGATTCCTTTCAATCGTCAGGCACTCGCAGACTATCTCGGTGTAGAACGCTCCGCCATGTCCGCTGAAATCAGCAAACTAAAAAAAGACGGAATCATTGACACTCAAAAGTCAACCTTCCGCCTACTCTAAAAACATGCTTGCAAAGAGCATACCTTACTATATAAGTTTATGGCATAAAAATGGAAGATGAATTATTATTATGCAGCAAGCCTTTCCGAGCGCCGGTACTTAAGTTACGTCTTTCGTAACTTTACGTACCGCTGCGCCGAGGAATAGAGCGAAAGCGTCTTGCGAAATAATAAGTAATTTCATCTTCCATTTTTATTCACAGCCTAATTTTCAAGAATGCTCTTTGCAAGCTTCTGCTGCTCCTCTGTTGGAGGATCGATTCCCTCTAATTTATAAGGGATTCCAAGTCTCTCCCACTCCTGAATACCCAGCTTATGATATGGAAGTACCTCTACCTTATCCACTGTTTTAAGAGTATCTATAAATTCTTTTGTCTTCTTCAGATCATCCTCATCTGTCGTAATTCCCGGAACAAGTACATGTCTGATCCACATATGCTTGCCATGATCGGACAGATACTGTGCAAGCTCCAGAATATTCTGATTTGAGAACCCTGTTAATTCACGATGCTTATCATCATGAATCTGCTTAATATCAAGCAGAAAAAGATCTGTAAGGCTCATCAGTTCATTGAACTTTGAGAAGAACGGTTCTTCTCTGGTAAATGGATTTCCGGCCGTATCGATCGTAGTATGGATACCCTGCGCCTTCGCAAGCTTAAAAAATTCGATCAGGAAATCCATCTGAAGTAAAGCTTCACCACCGCTTACAGTGATACCACCCTGACCTTTCCAGTATGGCTTATAACGAAGTGCCTGCTTTAACAGATCTTCCGGAGTTCTGGCCTCGATCTTAACACCTTTATCTTTGAGCAGTTTTGTATTCTCTTCAATTTTTTTCTCAAGTGCTTCTCTTTCATCATCGCTGACATCGTCAGCATACAGTCTGCTGTAATCTGTTACAAGATTCCATGTCTCTGGGTTATGACAATATTTGCATCTCATCTTGCATCCCTGTAAAAATACAACAAATCGAATTCCCGGACCATCGACTGCTCCAAAGCTTTCTGTTGAATGAATATATCCTAAAATCTGTTTCTTTTCCGGCATGTTCCACCTCTAAGTTCTTTCTATTATTTTACACAATTACACATTAAACAACCACGACTATGCATCTGTTTCCACCACTCACAGCTTCATAGCCTCTTTCTATTTTCTCTCTGATACACAATTTTCATACATGATATAATGAACGCAAAATTATTTGCTCGCAAGGATGCTGATTTTGCGAAATGCATAGAATGTGCGAAGCACATGATATAATGAACGCAAAATTATTTGCTCGCAAGAATGCTGATTTTGCGAAATGCATAGAATGTGCGAAGCACATGATATACGGATAAAAATCCGTCTGCCTTATGCTGTAAAAAAGTCCCGGAGATAGACTCCCCGGGACTCCAATCTTTTACTTATCTGTTAAAACATTCAGACTGTGTAAGATTTACAGTGAGTCATGGAATGTTCTGTTGATAACGTCGAGCTGCTGCTCACGTGTAAGTGAGATAAACTTAACAGCATATCCTGATACACGGATTGTGAAGTTAGCGTACTCTGGCTTATCCGGATTCTCCATTGCATCAAGGAGCTTATCCTTACCGAATACGTTTACATTTAAGTGGTGAGCACCCTGATCGAAGTATCCGTCCATAGCGCTTACAAGCTTCTCAGCTCTTTCTTCCTCGTCATGTCCGAGTGCTGATGGGTTCATTGTCTGAGTATTTGAGATACCATCTAATGACCACTCATAAGGAATCTTAGCTACTGAGTTCAGTGAAGCAAGAAGTCCTGATGTCTCTGCACCGTAACTTGGGTTAGCACCTGGTGCGAATGGTGTCCAAGCACGTCTTCCATCCGGAAGGTTACCTGTGTACTTACCATATACTACGTTTGATGTAATTGTCAGGATAGATGTTGTAGGCTCTGAATTACGATATGTGTGTCTCTTCTTGATGTCTGTAAGGAACTCATGAAGAAGCCATACACCGATGTTATCAGCTCTGTCATCATCATTACCATATTTAGGGAATTCTCCCTCGATCTCAAAGTCTTCTGCAAGACCTGTTTCTGCGTTACGAATAACCTTAACCTTAGCATACTTGATAGCTGACAGTGAGTCGATTACGTGTGAGAATCCGGCAATACCTGTTGCAAATGTACGACGTACATCTGTATCGATAAGTGCCATCTCTGCTGACTCATAGTAATACTTATCATGCATGTACTGAATCAGGTTCAGGATATTTACATAAAGTCCTGCTAACCAATCAAGCATCTTCTTGTACTTAGCAAGAACTTCATCATAGTCAAGATACTCTGCAGTAATTGGAGCATACTCAGGACCAACCTGCATTGGCTTACCTGTCTTCTTGTCTAAGAACTTCTCATCTTTACCACCGTTGATAGCGTAAAGGAGACACTTAGCAAGGTTTGCACGAGCTCCGAAGAACTGCATCTCTTTACCTGTCTGTGTAGCTGATACACAGCAGCAAATTGAATAGTCATCACCCCAGATAGGCTTCATAACATCATCATTCTCGTACTGGATTGAGCTTGTTCTTACTGAGATCTTAGCAGCATACTTCTTGAATGTATCCTGAAGAGCTGAAGAATAAAGAACTGTAAGGTTTGGTTCTGGAGCCGGTCCCATGTTCTCAAGAGTATGAAGGAATCTGTAGTCGTTCTTTGTAACCATTGAACGTCCGTCAACACCGATACCACCAACTTCAAGTGTAGCCCATACAGGGTCACCTGAGAACAGTTCGTTGTATGACTTAATTCTTGCGAACTTAACCATACGAAGCTTCATTGTGAAATGATCGATAAGCTCCTGAGCCTCAGCCTCTGTAAGCTTTCCGGCCTTAATATCTCTCTCAATATAAATATCAAGGAATGTTGATACACGTCCTACTGACATAGCAGCACCATTCTGAGTCTTGATAGCTGAAAGGTATCCGAAGTATAACCACTGAACAGCTTCCTTAGCGTTTGAAGCAGGCTTAGAAATATCATAACCATATGACTGAGCCATAACCTTCATCTCCTGCAGACGTCTGATCTGCTCTGCAAGCTCTTCTCTCTGACGGATAACATCATCAAACATATTACCATCGCCACAGTTTGCCTTATCTTCCTCTTTCCAAGCGATCAGCTGATCGATACCGTAAAGAGCAACTCTTCTGTAGTCACCTACGATACGTCCACGTCCATAAGTATCAGGAAGACCTGTTACGATATGTGTATGACGTGCAGCTTTCATCTCTGGTGTATAGGCATCAAATACTGCCTGGTTATGTGTCTTGTGATACTCTGTAAAGATCTTATGGAAGTTCTCGTTTGGCTTGTAACCATACATCTCAAGAGCTTCCTCAGCCATCTTAATACCACCATAAGGCATGAATGCTCTCTTAAGTGGTTCATCTGTCTGAAGACCAACAACCTGCTCAAGGTCCTTTGTCTCAGGATCAATATATCCAGGGCCGTATGCTGTGATGCTTGATACAACATCAGCATCCTCCTTTAATACACCGCCGTTATCTCTTTCTGCTTTCTGAAGAGCCTGAAGCTTGTCCCAGAGCTTGTTAGTAGCATCTGTTGGTCCGGCAAGGAAGCTCTCATCTCCGTCGTACATTGTGTAGTTGTTCTGGATGAAGTCTCTGACATTACATTCTTCTTTCCAGAGTCTACCTGTGAATGAATCCCATTCCTGGTTCTGTAACATAATAATTTTTTCTCCTTTCAATTTTATATTATGTGAATATATAATACACTCTAATGGTATTATACAGAATCTTTTTTTATAATTCAACAATCCTTATCATTTTTATTGTATTTCTTTTCGTACATTCGCATAATTTTTACAAATTTTTTTAATCTCTGAAAAAAAACTTGACACAGAGTGAACTCCAAGGACTATCATTTAATTATCAAAGACAAGAAGGATCGTCAAATGAATAAATTATCAGACACATTTGAACTGAAAAATGGAGTATCAATTCCATGTATCGGATATGGAAATGAGATCAGCGTTGGCAAAGGAATTGCCGAAAGTGGAATTGCGATACATGGAACGCCATGACAGATTTGTATAAATCCGGCAAAATCAGTAACACCATATCGAATCGTTGAAAATGCCAACATGTGCTTATCATATTGAATACCGGTTGTTTTCCTGCCGGCACATCCAGTGCCAACCGCAGCTTAGTCGCTGGCTTTATATCTATCGTTCCTGCCATTTTATCCCTTACTTTCTTCTTTATATATCGTTCATTTTGAACAGACGAATCTATACTTTATCTCCCATCCTGATTTTTGTCGATTTTTAAGTATATGTGACAAATATTTAAACATATTGTAAACAGAAAATCCAGTATTTTATATCAGGAATGCGTTAATTACGGCAAATAACTGCATACGTGAAAAAAGCTGCCGGAATCCATCATATATCTCCCTTTTCACCTGCATTATATCAGGCAAAACCGGTTAATAAATGACCAATTCCGACAGCTTTTTGTCTCAGCTATTGTTTCTTATAATATCCCATATAATAGTATACTGCTTATGATTCTCTGCTGTTCTTCTCTGCATCTGCAGATATCTTATCGCTATCCGATTCTTTTTTAATAAATGTCTCATTAATGAAAAAGAATCCTCCGAGACCGATTGCAACAACGCCAAAAACAATAGCAAATATATCCATACCCATTTTATTATTCTCCTTTTCTTCTTACATATTCGGTTTTCAAATGTAAGAAGTCAGGAGTTTCTTTCCGTCCTTTTTATGTATATACTCAAGCCTTCGATACCATTGAGATGCATGCACCAGTGTGCCGATCTTCACCCACCATTTTCTGGTATCACAAACGAACCCTGATAAGGTAAACAGAAACGGTAAAACCAGAATCCACAGATCAACTGTTTTCTCCGATTGAAACGATTTCAAGCTCTGCGTTTCAAACACTGTACGAAGAACGCTTCCTGTCGGAAGTATCCCTATTTCATTAATTGATGTCGTCCGGACTTCACGAAGCACCGATTTATTCTGTTCAAGCCCCCGCTCCATTCTGGAGCTTTCTATATCACCTATGCCCAAAACGGTGGCAGCTAATATCAATATGATACAATATATCACACATATTTGTTTCTTCTGTTGTTGAAGCATAGCTGCCACCTCACTTTCTGTAGATTTCTTTCTGCATATCCTATACTTACTGCATGCCGCATAATCAGCACACTTGAGAACGAATAATTTCGCGTTCATTATCTCATAAATATAACAAAATGAATATTCTTTATTTTACTCTTATCTATTTCTTAATTTCTTCGCGGAGCTGTGTTCCAAGTTTCTGAATATCTTCTTCCAGGTCATCCTCCAGCTCATGCACATCTTTTTCAAGACGATCCTTAAACATCAGAAGGAAACTGATAAGAAGCAATCCGCTGGATACCCAGATAGCATGGAAGCCCAGATGTACCGACAGAATGCCTCCGATTCCGGCTCCGACCGCAAAGAACAGGATCACACCGAAATAATACAGTGACATTTCTAACTGCTCCGGCTTCTTTTCTCTTAAATATACAGATAAGGCCGCTGTACCACTTCTGAGATTTCCAATACACATCGTACTCGCATAAGAATGTCCGTTGACTTTCCGGAATGTCTGAACCTGCATTGCACAGGAAAAAGATACTAATACCGTTGCCAGCATGTTCCATCCTTCTGTTAAAAATCCAACAAAAAACAAAATTAAAATCTCCATCAATAAAATGGATTGTCTCCAATGAAGCTTCTTTGCGTATTTGAACCGTCCCTGTACCTGTTCTGCAAAAAACACACCAAATGCAAATGCAAACAATGGATACAGATAACGAAGTCCTGCCTGCCATTCACCCATCATAAAATGCTGACTCATCAGCACTACATTTCCTGTCTGCGCATTCGAAAACACTTCATCTCTTGTAAAATATGTATAGGCATCCTGAAATCCACCGGATAACGCCAGAAACACACTGGTAATAAACGCTTCCGACATCTGCCGTTCCGCCTGTCTGTTCTGCCCAACTTTCATCTCAATCAACTCTCCGTTCTTCTTCAAATACTATCAGACACAATATAGTTAGCAAGAACGATATGCCCTGCTACAAAGAAAAACCGGATGTGAAACCCACACCCGGTTCTTCTTTGTCCGAAGTATATCCTGACGTTATAGTGTCTCAGGTGTATCTCACGAACATATATTGTATTCTGATCATTCAGATATTATTTCTGAGGACCTGCTGCAACTAATGCCTTACCAGCTTCGTTGCTCTCGTACTTAGCAAAGTTCTTGATGAATCTGTCAGCAAGATCTAATGCCTTTGTCTCCCATGCAGAAGCATCTGCATATGTGTCACGAGGATCAAGGATTGCCGGATCAACACCCGGAAGCTCTGTAGGTACTTCAAAGTTGAAGTAAGGGATCTTCTTTGTAGGAGCTGAAAGGATAGCACCGCTAAGGATAGCATCGATGATACCTCTTGTATCCTTGATTGAGATACGCTTGCCTGTTCCGTTCCATCCTGTATTTACAAGATAAGCCTTAGCTCCGCTCTTCTCCATCTTCTTAACAAGCTCTTCAGCATACTTTGTAGGATGTAACTCAAGGAATGCCTGTCCGAAACATGCTGAGAATGTAGGTGTCGGCTCTGTGATTCCACGCTCTGTACCGGCAAGCTTAGCTGTGAAGCCTGACAGGAAGTAGTACTGTGTCTGCTCTGGTGTCAGAATAGATACCGGAGGAAGTACTCCGAATGCATCTGCTGAAAGGAAGATAACATTCTTTGCTGCAGGAGCTGATGAAATAGGACGAACGATGTTCTTAATATGATCGATTGGATAAGATACACGAGTATTCTCTGTAACGCTCTTATCTGTGAAGTCGATCTTACCATTTGCATCTACTGTTACGTTCTCAAGAAGAGCATCTCTTCTGATCGCATTATAGATATCTGGCTCTGAATCCTTATCAAGGTCGATAACCTTTGCGTAGCAGCCACCTTCGAAGTTGAATACGCCGTTGTCATCCCAGCCGTGCTCATCATCACCGATCAGGAGACGCTTAGGATCTGTTGAAAGTGTTGTCTTACCTGTTCCTGAAAGGCCGAAGAAGATAGCTGTGTTCTCACCGTTCATATCTGTGTTTGCTGAACAGTGCATAGCTGCCATTCCCTTAAGTGGAAGGTAGTAGTTCATCATTGAGAACATACCCTTCTTCATCTCTCCGCCGTACCATGTATTGATGATAACCTGCTCATGGCTTGTGATGTTGAATGCTACACATGTCTCTGAGTTAAGACCAAGTTCTTTATAGTTTTCTACTTTAGCCTTTGATGCGTTGTAAACAACGAAATCCGGCTCGAAGTTCTCAAGTTCTTCAGCAGTTGGCTTGATGAACATATTTGTTACGAAATGTGCCTGCCAAGCTACTTCTACGATAAAACGGATAGCCATACGAGTATCAGCGTTTGCTCCACAGAAAGCATCAACTACAAATAATTTCTTATTTGAAAGTTCCTTCTTTGCAATATCCTTAACGGATGCCCATGTCTCTTCTGTCATTGGATGATTATCGTTCTTGTAACCATCTGTTGTCCACCATACAGTGCCCTTTGAATTCTCATCAACAACAATATACTTATCTTTAGGTGAACGTCCTGTATAAATACCTGTCATTACATTAACAGCGCCAAGCTCTGTTTCCTGTCCTTTTTCATATCCTTCAAGAGTAGATTTAGTCTCTTCCTCGAAAAGTGTTTCATATGAAGGGTTGTAAACGATCTCTGTAGTTCCGGTAATGCCATACTTGCTTAAATCAATATTTTTCATTGTACACAAATCCTCTTTTCTTTCTAAGTATTATTCTATGGAGGTTAGTTTGTACTACCAACTTCCACAGTCAATTTGTATTATAGCCATCCCTAATCAAAAAGTAAAGAAAATCTTTACCGGATATGACTTTTTTACATTTTTTTTATAATCATCACGCCTGTATTTTATAATTTATATTTGTTTTAGAAACACAGACAGATTGCATAGACAAGTGCCGCCATGATCCATGCAACAACACACTGTCCGGCCACAACTACCAGTGCCCATTTGCCGCCAAGCTCCCGTTTCACGGAAGAAACGGCGGCTACACATGGAGTATACAGCAGACAGAATATCAACAATGACAGAGCTGATGCCGGTGTCAGGATCTTATGAATAACATCCATGCTTCCAGTCAGCACAGACAATGTTGATACTACACTCTCCTTGGCCATAAATCCGGATATCAGTGCCGTCGATATCCGCCAGTCTCCGAAACCAAGCGGTGCAAATACCGGTGCGATCAATCCTGCGACAACCGCAAGGATACTGTTCTGTGAATCTGCCGTCAGGTTAAAGTGCAGATCAAAGCTCTGTAAGAACCAGATCACGATCGTTGCCACAAAGATAACCGTAAATGCCCGCTGTAAGAAATCCTTTGCCTTTTCCCATAATAACTGCAATACATTTTTCAATGCCGGCATTCTGTAGTTTGGAAGCTCCATAACAAACGGAACTGCCTCACCCTTGAATAATGTCTTTCTGATAATAAGCGCCACAAGGATTCCTATCAATATTCCCACAACATACAACCCGACCATAACAAGCGCTTTATACTTTGGGAAAAACGCTGCCGCAAAGAATGCATAGATTGGAAGCTTTGCAGAACAGCTCATAAACGGGGTCAACAGGATCGTCATCTTACGATCACGCTCCGACGGAAGGGTACGGCTCGCCATAATGCCGGGAACCGTACAGCCGAAGCCAACCAGCATCGGCACAATACTTCTTCCGGATAACCCAATCTTTCTGAGTGGTTTGTCCATGACGAAAGCAACACGAGCCATATATCCACTGTCTTCCAATAACGAAAGAAATAAGAACAGCACCACTATGATTGGAAGAAAACTCAGCACACTTCCAACTCCCTTAAAGATACCATCGATCACAAGTGAATGAAGCACCGTGTTCACCGACCATGCAGTCAGAAGCTGATCCATCTGCGCTGTCAGATAATCAATCCCTTTCTCCAACAGATTCTGAAGTACCGCTCCGATCACATTAAAGGTCAGAAAGAAGACCGCTCCCATGATCAATATAAAGGTCGGTATCGCGGTATACTTTCCCGTAAGAACCGCATCGATCCTACGGCTTCTGATACGTTCCTTACTCTCTGCCGGTTTGACAACCGTTTGTCTGCAGATCCGCTGTATAAAATCGAACCGCATGTCTGCAATTGCTGCTGCACGATCAATTCCACGTTCTTCTTCCATCTGGCTTACAATGTGTTCTATCATCTCTGTCTCATTCTGTTCAAGATGCAGAGATTTTTCCATCTCTGCATCCCCTTCTGCCACCTTCGCCGCAGCAAAACGAACCGGGATTCCCGCATTCTCTGCATGGTCTTCGATCAGATGCATGATTCCATGCAGGCACCGGTGCACCGAACCACCATGATCTTCCGGATCACAGAAATCCTGTCTGCCCGGTCTCTCCTGATATCTGGCGACATGAACTGCATGTTCGATCAATTCATCTACACCCTGATTCTTGATCGCAGAGATTGGAATAACCGGAATTCCAAGCATACTTTCCAGCTGGTTAATACGGATTGATCCTCCGTTCTCACGAACTTCATCCATCATATTCAGTGCCAGCACCATCGGTATATCAAGCTCCATCAGTTGCATCGTCAGATAGAGATTTCTCTCAATATTGGTCGCATCCACGATATTGATTATGCCCTTTGGTTTTTCATCGAATACAAACTGTCTGGTTACAATTTCTTCGCTGCTGTACGGTGAAAGAGAATATACACCCGGAAGGTCGGTTACTCTTGTGTCCGGATATCCTTTGATCATTCCCTCTTTCCGATCAACCGTTACTCCGGGAAAATTACCTACATGCTGATTCGAGCCTGTCAACTGGTTAAATAATGTCGTCTTGCCGCAGTTCTGGTTACCAACCAGAGCAAAGGTCAGGATCTCATCCTTCGGCAGCGGATGTTCATCTGCTTTCACATGATATTTTCCGCCTTCACCAAGTCCCGGATGTTCTACTAAAGCTTTATCCTTTTTGTTATCTTTCCTATGTTCGTCTTCATCTGATTTTTTATCTGATACCTCGATCTGCTCAGCATCCGCCAGCCGGAGCGTCAGTTCATAATCATGAATACGAATTTCAAGAGGATCGCCCATTGGTGCATATTTGATCAGTTTAACCTCAATACCGGGTATCACGCCCATGTCAAGGAAATGCTGTCTCAGTGCTCCATCACCGCCAACTGTACAGATGGTTGCGGACTGTCCCTCTTTCAAATCTTTGATTGTCATTTGTATCGCCTCTTAACTCTTTATAATAAATATTTATCAATTGCTTCTGCACATCCATCATGGTCGCAGTCATTGACAACAACCGTAGCAACTGCTTTTACATGTTCATTTGCATTTCCGACCGCAATCGCTAATCCTGCAGTTTCCAATATATTCAGATCGTTATCTGCATCACCGACCGCGATCGTCTCTTCAGGTTCAATACCCAGGTGCTCACACAGCCGGAGCAACCCGGTTCCTTTGGTAACTCCTGTCGCCGAACATTCCAAAGCGGTCTTCTCTGCATCCGCAAGAACAAGATCCAGTCCGGCAAGTCTCTTTCTGGTTCTCTCCCTGCCTTCTGTTGTCGCATGATACAGATTCAGCTTCGGGACCTCAAATGGATGTTCCTTATAATATTCATAGATATCATCGACCTGTGTTGTAACCTTCTCATACATTGGCCGATAGACGCCCATCCCAAAGCGTTCCATCTGGGGTATGTCCTTTTTCTGCACTATGGATTCGATTGCAAGCAGATGCACCATTAGATCTTCTTTTTTACTTTCTGCCAGAATCTTTTCTGCCAGTTCAATAGAGATTGCATTCGAATACAGGATCTTCTCCTCTTTCACATCATACAGAATCGCGCCGCTGGAGCAGACAACATAACGCAGTCCCGGTATCCGCTTAAAATATTCCCGAAGCTCTGCCACACATCTTCCGGTCGAAAGGATCACTTCCTTTCCTGCATCAAATGCGCGGTTCACAGCTTCCAGTGTCTGCTCTGATATCCGCTTTTCGGAATTTAATAAGGTTCCATCCATATCAAAAGCAATCAACTTGTATTTACTCATATCCATGTCTGCCTTTCTGTTTTTATATTCAGATCTGTTTCATTCCGATACTGTTATTCTCTTTCATTTATATTTGTTTTGTGTTTATTTTTTCTTATTGCTTTCATCTCTTCCGTAATCTTTTTCCGGTTCTTTATCAATCCACGCACCCAACGGAAAACAGTATAAAACGGCAACAGAATCTTATGACGGTATACCATCGGTACATTCTCTTTATAAAATCCCATATCCGGGAAAAGTCTCCGCCACATATACCGCCATTTTGTTCCGGTTGTGATTGTGTCTCCATCTGCCTGAAGTTCTTTCAGCGCCCGTTCCACCATGCCGGCGACCGTTCCGTATGTGCCAGAATACATCAGTTCGGCAAGAAGCTCCCGCTCCTGTTCTGTAAGCCGGTTCTTCTGCCCCATATCCTCCGATGCAAATATCTTATGTGCAAGACTCCGCAGCGTCTGCTCAAATTCCGCTGCTCCAAATACAGCTAACTCCTGCCCGATGTATTCATAATCAAAATGATCGACATATGCTTCATTCAGAATATAGCAATCTGTAAGTGTCCGTATTCCGGTTCCTGAACCTTTATGATGCTTATAAGCATGGGCGATCACATAAATATACAGATCATTTTCTTCAAAATGATAACCAAAGGAATTGCTTTCATCTTTTATCAGTCTGTCCTTCACATCCTGATAATATTGATTCCATTCTGCTCCCGGCTTCTCTGAAAACAATACCCGGTGCATCTCGAAATTATAGACCGGTTCTTTCAGATAAGTATCATGTGCTCCAATGCCATAAGCTTCCGTCTGATATCCGTGTTCTTCCATATACGACCGGATTTTCTGACTGTATACAGGATCAAACAAGATATCATTATCTGACATTTCCCTCATTCCGGGCGTCTTATACAGATCCTTTATGATGCTCCCCTTTAATGGCATATACCAGATACCTTCGGCTTCCATATATCTAAATAACTGCTTTCTTGCAGCATCTAACAGCATATTCTTACGCAACGCCTTATCCCTTTTCTCCCGCCATGCCGCAAGAAGCTGCGGATACTCTGCCGCAAATGTCTGGTCCACCTTTAACGCAGGTTCAATGGCGTCATAAACCAGAGCGCCTAACATATGATATTTGCTCCACTTCCAGACAGCCTGCAGATCCATCTGATGCAACCGTTCCGTTGATACCGGTTTCATATGAAGTCCACACGCCACTAACTCCAGAAAATCCCATTCATTTTTTCCAAGTGTCCTGATGTTATACTGAATCATATTATCTCATTCCTCATTCTTCCCTGTCCGTCATCATTGCTATCGTACGGTCACACACCTGCAAAGCTGCCGGCCGGTGGGTAACGATCAGGACAGTCCGATCTGTCATTGCACGGAGATTGGAAAGCAGCCGTTTCTCTGTCTGTTCATCCAGTGCACTTGTCGCTTCATCAAGGATCAGAACCGGGTGTCCGGAATAAACCGCCCTTGCAACTGCCAGACGCTGGATCTGTCCCTCCGATAATCCATGTCCCTGTTCTCCAAGTGGAGTTTCCATCTGTTCCGGAAGCTGATAAACAAATTCTGCGCAGGCAGCTTTGAGTGCCTGTGTCAGTTTCTCCGTGTCGACATGCTCACCAAATGCCACCGCTTCCTTTATTGTTCCACTCATCAGATGATTTCCCTGCGGTACATAAGCAAACAAAGACCGGAAGCCTGCATGCATCTTATGCCTTTCACCGCCAAATATTACGTTACAATCCCCGGAATCCAGTGCATACAGACTCATTAATATTTTAAGCACTGTACTCTTTCCACACCCGGATGGTCCGGTCAGTGCCAGGAATTCTCCTCTTGCAATATGCATATTAAAATGCTCCAGAACCTTTCTTTCACAGTAGTCTGTATCTGTCTGTGCCTGAACACCCAGCAGATCCGTATCTCTCCGATAGGCAAAGGAGCCATTCACAATCTCAAGAGCCATAAACTGTTCCCGGAAATCGGAAGGGAGTATCTCTGATCCCGTTCTGTCCGGTTCAAAGGTTTCTGCCTGCATCAGCCGTTCTGCACTGGCAAGGCAGGCAAAATATTTTGGGAAATACCCAGACAGATTCGCAAACGGTGTCTGGATCTGTGCGACAAGCTGAAGCACTGCTATAAAGGTTCCATAGGAAACCTGTCCTTTCAATATTCCATACCCACAATATATGGCTCCCAGAATATAAGCTCCATTCATTGCTGCACCGAACCCGATATTACAGATATTGGAAAATCTGTTTTTCTTCATCCGGCTGCCCTGATGTGCATTCATATACCGGTCTGCTTCATCTGCCGTTTCCTGTTCTTTTACGAATGTGTGAAGGATCACCAGACCGGATAACCGTTCCGATAAAAAAATCCGTAATCTGCCATCTGCCTCCTGCACTTTTTTATGCAGACGTTTCAACACCCGCCGGAATATCCAGGTCAGAAAGACAAGCAGAAGACCTCCCGGTATCAATACATAAGCAAGTTCCGGCATAATACCGATCAGCAGAACAACCGCGATCAGGATCCGTGTCAGCATCCCGCATACACCGGGAACGATCTGCGCCAGTCCATCCGCCACGATCACAGTATCTGAAGTCAGGCGGTTCATCCATTCTCCGGAATGGATCTGTGTGACTTCGCGGTAACTTCTTCCCATAAGTTCCGAAAACAATCGTTTCTTCCAGATATTTTCATAAGTTGACCGTGTTTTTTCTTCCAGATAACGGTCAACCGCCCGGAACGTGATCTGCAGGATCACAAGCAGTACAAGTCCTGTTCCCGCTGCCACAAAACCGGAACGTTCTCCTTCCACCGCATGATCGATCAGATTCCGGAGCAGTAATGCGAGCAGGCCGCCGGACATACCAAGAAGGACAGATATTATAAGCAGGAAAACGATATAATACCGCTTTCCTGCTATACCCTGCCACATCCATACAAATGTTTTCCTGTTCTGTTCACCCTGCATCATCCTGCTTTGTTTCTTCATCTGCTCTTACCCATTTTCCTGCGCAGCCGAGCAGCTCTTGCCTTTACAAATAAAATACCTGCCCGGATATAAAAAAGATCACACCATATATGCACATACCATCTGTATCGCTTATCCGTAACCGGAATCTCTTTTCCATCCCGTATCACCCCGGTAAGCACTCCGATAATATCCGGATCTGTAATATCATATTCTCTCCTGTAATTGTGATCCCCACAGATCACATAACCATCATTTCTTACAGAAAGTATCCTGTGCAGGATATAATGATCTCCCCTTTTATAAAGCACCGCATCATACTTTTTAAGCCGTCCTTCCGGTCTGGCCTTTATGATCATAATATCACGATGTTCCCGAAGGAGAGGCATCATACTGCGTCCTACATTGGTATATATAATAGTTCCATATTTGTTTAACTGTTCCTCATAAGTAGAACAGCTATCATATCCCTGTTTCTCCGTTTTCATTTTCTCTCTTTTTGCTGTTCCGGCTTCTCAATATTCGATCGCACCAATGGAATCCAGCTTCTTCAATATTCCCTTCACATCCCTGCGGACAACAGCCTCCGGTGCATCATATGCATCTGTCATTGCATGAACGATATCATCCTCTGTCACAGTTTTTTTCAGACATTCTACGATAAAGCCCGCTGTCTCATTGCTTCTGACCAGACCGGAAAAGCTGTCGGTTCCGGCAGCTACCATGATCTGTTCTCCATCTGTTTCATATGTAATAAATTCATCTTTTAATTTCATTTACCGCTCCATTATTTCTGTATATTTTCGTTTTGTTGTTTTATATGTTTTTAATCTGCATAATCTATATCTGTATTCATTCCATTGTAGGAAGTCTCCACTGCCTGCATGGACATATTGCAGCCCAGCCGGTACAGCTTTGTTTTATCCATGATCTGCTCCGCCAGACGGATTGTCGATGATAATACCGCCGGCTGATCTGAACGATAACTCTGCTGTAATATCATCTTCCATGCATCCCGCTTCCTGATCTGTTCGATATGATTGACCGTATCCCGTTCCAGAATACATACTGCCTTTAATGGAACCATGATGTTGTTCTGCAGATGATCCTTGCCCGCCCATGGGGTTCCGCATGCCAGCACGCCTTTGCCGGTTACTTTCAACAATGGCTTATCGTCATTTACCATCACAGCACGATTTCCAAAATATTTGCGCCACAGCTTGGTATGTGTAGATTTTCCGGTTCCACTCTTCGCCGTGAACAGATACGCTTCTCCATCCACCGCTATCACCGAACCATGAAATAACAAGGTATTGTATGCGATCATCTGATCTGCGATCTTCCGGTATAACGCCAGCGTTTCCAGATATGCATCACTGTAGTATCCAAACCACGGTCTTCCCGGTCCTTTCCTTCCACCGACCTGTTCCTGCTTCTCCGACCGATCCCGTTCCGCTGCGATATCCCTCTGTGTGATCATCACCGAAAATGCCTCCGGTCCCGTTGTCAGGTAGTCCCGACAATATTCTCTTGTACTTCTGTAATTCGCATAGATCTTTATCGTTACATCTGCAAGCCGGATCCAAAATATAAATTTTTCATTCCCAAATCCCATCTTTTCATTCTTCATGTTCCATATACCACCATCATTTAAAATCCTGCCTTAGTTTACCACACAGTAAGGATGACGTGCAATAAGAAAAAAGACACCCTCGTGGCCAGGGTGCCTTCAATGCTATAGCAATTTAATGTATTGTGTTAAATATTATTTAACTTTGATCTTGATTGTCTTTGTTGTTGCTTTGTAGTTCTTTGTTGCAGCAACCTTAACAGTTACTCTGTAAGTACCTTTCTTGATACCCTTAGCCAGAGTGATCTTGCCTTTCTTTACAACAATCTTCTTTGAGCTTCTCTGATAAGTTACTTTAGCCTTATCCTTTACACCAGAAACCTTGAATGTATAAGATTTAGCTTTCTTCTTAAATTTTGAAGCCTTGACAGCTTTCTTGTAACCATTTGTAACCTTCAGCTTCTTCTGAGTTGCCTTCTTAATTGTGTATGAAGATGACACTTTTCCGGCATACTTGCCCTTACCAGTGATCTTTACTGAGTAAGTACCAGCATTTTTGCCGCTTGTAACTTTAACAGTATAGTCTGTACCGGCCTTTAATGTTACTTTCTTGCCGCTCTTGGTTTTATACTGAACCTTGATCGTCTTAGGAGTCTGTTTCTTACCTGTATAAGTAAGTGTAGAACATGTAATTGTTGTGTTCTTCTTTGTTAACTCCTGTGAAGTAACTGACTCTGTTGCAGCCATTGCTGTACATGGAATCATAAGAGCGATAACCATGATAATAGCAATCAGCTTCTTTAAATTCTTCATATTGAGTTTTCTCCTTCCTAGCACATTTTCGGATAAAAATCGTTCTGATCATTTTGAAAACTGAAGTTCTCTCACCACTTTAACCAGAACATCTATGATAAAACAGCCGTCTGCCACGTATCGGCCGAATCATCCAACCTGAATCCATCTGCCAGATCCTGTTGAACGGATCCGCTATCTATCTGGATCTGTTCTATTTTCCACTTTTCTGGTCTTTTCCATAGCCGTATCCATAGCCATAGGATTTATATTTTCCATAATAACTCTTGTATGCACGTCCGGACACTTCTACCCGGTTCAGGATCACACCCAGCAGTTTACAGCGAACCTGTTCCAACTGCTGCATGGATTGTTTTATCACGTTCCTGGACGTTTCACCACTACGGACAACAAGTACTGCACCATCACATAAGGAAGCAACCTGTGCAGCATCTGCGACACTGCCAAGTGGCGGCGAATCTATGATCACATATCTATACTGCTCTGCCAGTTTATTAAGCAGTTCTGCAAAACGATCATCCTCCAATAATGCAGATGGATTCTCTAACAGATTGCAACATGGCACGATATAACCATTTGGGATATTTGTTTCATATACAACCTCCTCATATTCTGCCTGCCCGGACAGATAATAGCCCAGATCCTTAATCTCGCCTTCTGTCTGGATATTATGTCTGCTCTTGATCACTGATTTTCTCAAATCCACATCAAGAAATACAGTTGGAAATCCGGCTTCTGCCATCATCTTCCACAGATTCATGGAAATGGTACTTTTGCCTTCATTTGGCAGACTACTTGTGATCAACAACTTCTTTGTATTTTTTCCACAAAACTTGATATTTATACGAAGCCTGTTCATTGCTTCTTCGACAGCATACGGCATTTCTTTAAAATCAATATTTATCTTTTTCATTTGCTTCGTCTCCCTTTCAATCCAGATTTTGTTTCTCCATATTCAGCGCCGTCCTCATTCTGTCCCAGTGACTCACTGTCTGGAATTGAAGTAAGCGGAACAATTCCAAAGTATTTTTCCATATCGGATGCTGTATGGATCGTATCATCCAGGAGATATCGTATGATCAGGATCAGACAGTAAATAAATGCGCCCGCCAATGCTCCGATCAGTGTATATTTCAGATAACTTGGTCCTGCCTTCTGATCCGGTATTCTTGCAACCTGAGCAATATTCGGTGCATTGGTACTCATTGTATCCGGAAGATATTCTACCGCGATCTCAGCCAGTGTGTTTGCTATGTCTTTTGCCTGCTCCGGATCTGTGCTTGTAACTGTTATCTTCAGTACTCTTGTATCCGCCGGATTCTCAAGTACGATCATCTGTGCAAGCTCTGCCGAATCCATTGACAGATTCAGTTTGGAGATTACCTGATCCAGTACCGGATAACTGAGCATCAGTTCCTCATAATCCTTTGTCAGCGACATACCAATATTCAGATCGGACAGATTTACAACGGAATCCTCCGATGCAGATACGACATACAGTTTTGCGGTCGACTGATACGTCGGTTTGATCATAAAATATGCATATGCATTTAACAGGACTGCACCAAGCAAAAATGCAAGTATGATAAAATGTAACTTATCCATCAGTGCATATCCCAGATCGACCAGATCTATCTCTTTATCGTCATCATCAACGGTCACCATCGTCACCTTATTGATCTTTTCTTCTTTTCCATTGTCCGACATCGGTACTTTTTTATTTTCTGCGCTCATGTTCTCCTCCATCCAAAGTATCTCTATTCTGTATATTCTTTATAAAACAGCTCTGCGATCGCTGCATTCAGACTTTCCTCATCTGCCTCAAAGGTGGCGAAATCAAGTTCATCCAGCCCTTCTGTTCCGGAAATAGATACCTCGCCCTCATCCTTCTCTTTCACAACAAGAAGTGCCAGCTTGCTGAATTTATTTGCCGATATATTCGTCACCATATAATCTCCCAGTGCATTGTACAGATCCAACGGATAGGTACTGTCTGTCTGACATTTCTCTTTTATATTTTTCTTAAGCCCTTCCATATATACGGACTGACGTTTCATTCTGTTTTCATTTGTTTCATCAGCGACATCCCAACGGTCATGTACATAATGTACCGCCTGCTCATCACTGAGCCGAACCGTATCTCCAATCTTAAGGGATGGATCCACTTTGGAAAAATCATCCTCAATCGTAACTGTTACTCCTCCTGCCATATGATTGATGATAGAAATTGCTCCCATATTTACAGCAGCATATCCGTCAATCTTCTGACCACCAAGCAGCTCTGATACAGCATCCACGGTATTCTCGCAACTGGCTTCCAGTCCATCTCCGCTTGCATGTGCAAGTGCAATCTGTACAACAGAATCGCCCAGATAAGAATTGTCGAGATCCAGGGATTTTACATTTGTCAGTGTATTTCTGTTGATCGCCAGAGTCTTAAATGTCCCTTCACTGATATCTCTGACCATCAGCATAAGCACATCACTCTGCCCGGATTCTCCATAGTCCTCTGCTTTTTTTACTTTATCCAGTGAATCGATACCCATGAACAGATAGGTCTCTATATTCTTCTTTGGAAGATATTTCTTGCCATTTATACGGACAACTCCCTGCTCTGCCTCATATGCCTCCTGCTTCCGGAGCTTCTGCCGGTCAATTGCCCGGAACACAATAACTGCCGCTAAACAAAATATGATAACTGCTGCAATAGTAATTGTCAGTTTTTTATATAATTTCAGTTTTTCCTGTCTGGAATGTATCCTGTGTGCCATCTTTCTTTCTCTGATCAGAACAGGTTCCCTATCAGATCAGATCCTCCTGTCGGCCATGTTTTTTCACATATGATAAGTGCTGTCAATATAATAAACAGTATAATACTGATTATGATCGCTACTTTTTTTGACATCTGTCTATCCTCCAACCTTTTATCTCAAACCAAGAAGCTGACATCCATATGCATCAATCTCTGCAAGAATGTCTGCACCTGCTTTCTTTTCCAGTCTCTGTCGTCCCTCCATCAGATTCGGAGGGCGATGATGAACTCCATGACAGTCACTTCCCAGAATATGTGCCTGCCTCTTTTGAAACATGCGGATTAACATCCCGCCCTGTTTCCAGTCTGACAAACTTTCTGCATTGATCTGTATGGTAACCGGAAGCTCCATCAGCTTTTTTATGTACGGCTTATTCCCTGAAATCTTCATAAAGCGTTCCAGATGAGCGATAATGATCCGGAGCCGTCTCTCATGGATCAGCCTTTTTACCTGTAAAAGATCTTCATCCGTCCACGTCCGGAACGGCATCTCAAGCAGAAGAAGCTCTGTTCCCTGGATTGTCAGCCGGTCAACCTTATCTGCATCTCCGATACCATCAAAAAAAGCGACTTCCGCTCCAAGCAGAAGCTGTGGGGTATCCGATATGTTTTCAGTCGTTACTGCCTCTATCAGACTTTGATATGCGTGTTCCCGTTTTTCAAGAAAATGTTCGATCCGATCCTCGTCCGCATAAAAGTGCGGTGTCGCGATCATTCTGTCTACACCGGCATTCCGACTGAGCCGAAGCATCTCTATGGATGTTTCTATATTTCTACTTCCATCGTCAATTCCCGGAAGAACATGGGAATGGAAATCGATTACTTCCATATTTTACTGTAACCTTTCTTTTTAAGCCATTGAAATTATATTCCAGAAACGAACAGATATCACAGCCACTCTTTTTGCACTGCGAATTTAGAAATTGCTTTCATTTCTATTTTATTTTACCCTGTCTCCCCTGTATACCCGCACCAAGTGCGTTCAATAATTTCACATGAAATTATGCCACATCCGCCTTTTAATGTAAAGGTGTAAGGAATATTTTCTACATTTTTACATCAACACAGCACGCATGTGGCCTTTTTATTGTCTTATTTTTATATCTTATTTTTCTCTTTTTAATTCTTTTAATGCTCTGGATAACCTGATTGGATTGCCATACCGAAGTGTTGAATTACGGAAGATCTTACCTCCCAGAACCCCCATACCGATCACCGATATATATAAAATTATTGCTGATATAACAACTTCCCATGTTGCCACATCTCCCATCGCAACTCTTGCAAACATTGCACTGTAAGAACTGATCGGTAGATATGAACAGATCCTGATGACCAGTCCGTCTACATTTGTCAGGTTCATCAGTACGACAAAATACACGATCATTACGATCATCTGCGCCGTACCGGCTGATTTGTTCAAATCCTCGATCTTAGATACCAGTGCCCCAAGTGCTCCATACATAAATGCATAGAACAGGAATCCACCAAGGCCGAATACCGCAAATGCGATCAGAACATCAGATGGGATATTTAATACAGAACCCATAAAGCCGCCCCAGTAGTCTTTATTAAAGTTGTATGAGATCAACAGGGCTGCCATGATCAATCCGACCTGAAAGAACGTAGCAACTGTTCCGGCAAATACCTTTCCAAATAAAATATCTCTGGAGTTCGTTGTTGTTACCAGAATCTCGATCGAGCGGTTGCTCTTTTCATTTGCCACACCGGTTGCGATTGACATTCCATACATAACGATCAGCATGAAAATCACGATAACCAGAATATAACAATACCAGTAATTGCTTGTGCTGTCCTTACCGAGGATAACTTCTTTTGCCTGGATATCTGCATAATCAAGACTCATAAGTTCATCAAAATCCAGATCATGTGCTTCACTGTACTGTTTCTTGGACAGCATGGACAGGTAACTGTCAAAGGTACTGGTGTAATCATCAAACATGCCTTTATTATAAACATAATAGGTATATTCTGACGTACTATAAACTACATAACCAAGTTCCGCATCTTCACTTTTAACCAGCGACTCTACTTCTGCTGCATCCTTACATTTCTGCAGCTTAACATCCGGATATACCTGCGCCAGCAAACCTTCATCCATAATACCGGATGCATCATAATATGCATATACGGATTCATTCTCCTGATCCGATTCATCCTCTGCATCTGTCTCTTTATCAGACGAAGGACTTCCACTTGTAAACGATTCCTTAATTCTCGGTGCGAACATGATGCCTACGCAAAGAAGTGCCAGTAAAATCGTTGAAATCAGATAAGATTTACTGCCAAAATAATTACCGAGTTCAAACCTTAATATTGTACCAATCTTTTTCATATATCTTAACCTCTCTTTCCAAACAGACCCTTTTTCTGCTTTGGTTCAAATTCAGAAAAAGAAGTTCCGATATTATTTTTTTCTTTTATATCTTCCGGTGTCTCCTCATCTCCGACTGCCGATACAAATATATCATTCAGGGAAGGCTCATAAACTCCATAGCTCCTAAGCCTGATTCCCAACTCTTTAAAACGGGAAAGCACCTGCCATTCATCCTGTTCCGGCAGAATCTGTGTCACAACATGATGCTTGTTATGGCTGATCACCTGCACCTGATCTGCAAACTTATCACGAAGAATCTGTTCCAGTTCTTCCGACTCCATTCCAACAGCCGCAACTGCTTTATGTCCTTTTCCGTATTCTTCCTTGATCTTGTCAAGGTTGCCTGCCAGTGCCACTTCACCATGATTGATCACTACGATATCTTCACAGAATTCTTCCACATAGCTCATCTGGTGGCTGGAGAAGATAACGATCTTTCCGTCTGCGATCCGTTCATTTATAACATCCTTTAAGATCTGGGAATTCACAGGATCTAAACCGGAAAACGGCTCATCTAAGATCACGATGTCAGGATCTGCTACTAATGTTGCTGCAAGCTGTACCTTCTGCTGATTACCTTTCGATAACGTATCCAGTTTTCGATTCTCGTACTGGATCACATCCAGACGGGTCAGCCACTTCCGCATATTCTCTTCCGCCTGCTTCTTATTCATCCCACGAAGCTTTGCCAGATATACTAACTGCTCACTGATCAGACGTTTCGGATATAAGCCACGTTCCTCCGGCAGGTATCCGACCTGCCCCGGCTGATAGACAAAGGGGGCTCCATCTAATAAGACCTGACCTTCATCTGCATGGAAAACATCCATGATGATCCGGATCGTTGTGGTCTTTCCTGCGCCATTTCTTCCCAACAGTCCGAGTGCGCTTCCACCCTCTACCGAGAAATTGATCCCATGCAGGATCTCTGTGCCATCAAAGCTCTTTTTGATGCCCTGTAATTCTAATTTCATATCTCTCTCCTTTTTATGAACCGACATTCATATCCCTGTTATGAATGTACGATCAGTTTCAGGTTGCAATTTTCATCTACTATATCATAATTCAACTCTGAAACAATCTTTAATAAGCTTAATTATCGTTTGTAACGGTTCATATTTTCCTCTATTCCGGTTCTATTCGAAAGTAAGGAAATCCTCAAATTCTATCTCGGATGGCAGTCTCAGATCCCCTCTTGGGCTTACCGATACCGTACCGACCTTTACGCCATCCGGCATACAGTTACGTTTAAACTGCTGACGGAAAAATCTGGTATAGAATACCTTCTGCCATTTCTTTATCTCTTCATCTGTAAATGTATATGCTTCTATTTCCCCATCTTCCGAAGCTTCTACACTCTGTCTTACCGCTTCTTTACAAAGGTCATAGACATCTTCCGGCTCCATACCATAACGCAGTGTGTAATACAAGAAGAAATCATGTAGGATATAGGATCCAACAGTATCCTCTGTCTTCTGTGCGATCGTTCCATCCGCATTCGGTGGAAGCAGTTCAGGACTTACCGGCGTATCAATGATATCCTCGATCACGTCCTTGATTCCCGGGAATCCATTTCGATCCATATCATGTCCAACTTCATCTACCAGAGTCCGGACCAGAGTCTTCGGGATGCTGGTATTCACCGCATACATGCTCATGTGGTCTCCGTTATAGGTACACCAGCCAAGTGCAAGTTCTGACAAATCACCGGTTCCGATCACAAATCCGCCCTCTTTATTGGCTACATCCATCAAGATCTGTGTCCGCTCTCTCGCCTGACAGTTCTCATATGTAATATCATGTACTGTTTCATCCTGCCCGATATCTGCAAAATGCTGACGGACAGAATCTACGATGCTGATCTCCCGGATGTCACATCCAAGCAGTTCCATAAGCGTTGTTGAATTGCTTTTTGTGCGTTTCGTCGTTCCAAATCCCGGCATTGTGATACCGGTTACTGTCTCCGGTGGCAGTCCGAGATTCTTTACTGCCTGTGCGGATACCAGAAGTGCCAGCGTAGAATCCAGTCCACCGGATACGCCAACAACGATACATGACGCATGTGTGGCTTCGATTCTTCTTTGCAGGCCTGCAACCTGCATTGCAAAGATCGACCGGCATCGTTCCAGTCTGTTCTTTGATGGAACAAATGGTGTCATGGAAACCTTTGCGCATACTTCTTTTTTCTCTGCAAATACCTTCTCGCAGTTTACTGTCATGTATTCTCCGGCTTCAAAATTCCGTTTACACTCCGCAAAGGATTTATTTGCCAGACGATCATGGCGGATCTTTGTCATATTAAAATCACGGATCAGGATACCATCTTCAAATGGCTTGATCTCGCCTAATAATTTCCCGTTTTCATACATCAGATTGTGTCCGGAAAATACCATATCCGAGGTTGATTCATAGGCTCCGGCTGATGTATAGACATATCCACAGATACAGGAGGATGACATACTTCCTGTCAGTGTTCTTCTGTACTGTTCCTTTCCGATCACTTCATTGGATGCCGACAGATTGAGCAGGATCTCTGCTCCCTGAAGTGTCAGCAGTCTTCCCGGTGCGATCGGTGTCCAGAGATCCTCGCAGATCTCCATGCCAAATGTAACATGCTCCTCCTGCTGATTCGGATCCGTCATCTCGATCAGGATGGAATTGCCAAATAAAGTTTCCGATCCATCTGCCAGTTCAACTGTCCGGTTCTCTACACATCTTCCACTAAACCACCGTTTCTCATAAAACTCTCCGTAATTCGGCAGGTAGATCTTCGGAACGAGTGCGAGCACCATTCCGTTCCATAAAAAAGCTCCACAGTTAAATAATTCTCCGTCTACTTCATATGGCACACCGACAACAAGTGCTGCGCCCTTTTTGCCATATTCTGCTGTCATTTCCGCCAATTGTAACAGTCCTTCTTCTGCCCTGTCGATCAGATGACGGTTCACAAACAGATCCCCGCAGGTGTATCCGGTCAGTGACAGTTCCGGCGTCACAATAACGTCCACCTGTTCTGCATAGGTTCTATAAACTGTTTCAAGCTCCTTACAGTTCTTTGTTACATTACCAAGATGTACTCTTGGTGATACGGACGCGATTCTTACTAAATGTTTCATCATCGTTCTCCTGAATTATCTGTATATTTTCGTATCATTTGTTCTTTGATATCCGGCATCATCTGTTTACCGGCTTATAGCCTAATTTCCCTATTTCCCGGGAATAATAGGCGTTTCATTATCTCCGGTTATAACGTCTCCACTCGTACAAATGATATCCTCTGTTTCAAATTCTACAATATTCATCTGTGGCGTTTCGTATTTCTTCATAAACTTTGCCTCCTGATTTTGTTTTATATTATATATTATATTACTTACTTTCTGCAGCATTTGTTGTTATCTTTTCCTGAAGCCCATTAATATGATCAGTGACTTCTGTCTTTTCCGGCTTTTTAGCCAGGTATTACAACCTTATCTAATATCCCGGTCAGATACGCGATCACCACACCATAATTGGTCATCGGGATCTGTTGCTCCTTTGCATGATCGATCCTTGACATAATGTATTTGCGGTTAAACATACAGCCCCCACACTGTATGACAAGATCATACCCCTGCAGATCATCCGGGAAATCCGTTCCACTGACTATATCGATCGTCATATTTTCTCCATACCGTTTCCGCAGCATCTTAGGAATCTTTTCCCGTCCGATATCTTCTTTTAACGGTGCATGTGTACAGCACTCTGCAATCAGCACATGGGATTCCCCATTCAGCTTTCCTATCGCATTTGCACCCTCTATATAATATTCGATATCTCCCTTATGTGCGGCAAATAACACAGAAAAGGAAGTCAACATAGATTTCTCAGGCTTATGCTCATAGACATAGGCAAATACCTGTGAATCCGTTATGATCAGCTTCGGTGCCTCTGTCAGATGAGATAGGGCTTCCACATACTGATCTGTCGTCACGCTCATAACAAGGCATTTTTTATCTAACAATTCTCTCAGTGTCTGCACCTGTGGCAAAATCAGTCTGCCCTTCGGTGCCTGAATATCCTGCGGCATAACAAGCATGACCAGATCTCCCTTTGTTACCAGATCTCCAAGGATCGAAGAAGCACCATATTGCTCCGGCAGGTTCCGTACAAGCTCTTTTCTTACGCGATCCATACCGTCTCCAGTCGATGCACTGATAACAATCGCACGCTGTCCTGTCTGTTGATACAACGTTTCATTTATCCTCTCTGTATCATTCCGGATATCTGCCTTACCGATCACCCATATGACAGGCGTCTTCTTTTCCTTAAACTGTTCATACCAGTGAAGTTCCTCGTCCATGTCAGTATCTGCAAGCAGAATGATCGCTATATCTGTTTTCTCGGCTGCAAGCCTTGTCTTTTCCAAGCGTTCCTCCCCAAGCTCTGTCGCATCGTCAAAGCCCGCTGTATCGATCAGGGTACAAGGGCCAAGCGGATAAACTTCCATTGCTTTGTATACAGGATCAGTGGTTGTCCCTGCAACATTCGCTACGATTGATATATTCTGACCGGAAAATCGGTTGATAAAAGAAGATTTTCCGCTGTTTGTCTTTCCAAATACTCCAATATGAAGTCGATTTCCCGATGGTGTCTCATTTAACCCTGCCATGTGCTGCCCTCCCTGTTGTTATACGCTGTCTGCTTCAGCATTTATCTGCAATCTCTGTTATCTGCAATCCTTTCATCTGTTAAGATCGCTTCTTCCTATCATCTGTTAGAACCGGAAGTCTCTCTGTCCTTCTGCAATATCATGTATATGATCTGCCGTGATCTGTCTGACCTTCTCATTCGGGATCCGGGCAAGCTCACGTTCGATCAGCTCCAGACCGATCTGCTTCGTCTCAGGACTTGCATAATCTTCCAGATATTCCTTCAGCGTCATAAGAGCATTTGGATGACAGCAGTTTAAGATCTGCATACTCTTACAGAGTGCCATAAACCGGTCTCCGGTTCTTCCTGCTCTGTAACATGCTGTACAGAAGCTTGGTATATAATCCATCTTCATCAGCCAGTTCACAACCTGATCCAGCGTTCTGGTATCGCTGACATCGAACTGAGCCGATGTGATATCTTCTGATGTCTCCGGGATATCATATCCGCCTACACTTGTTCTCGAACCTCCACTGATCTGTGAAACACCAAGCGGCAGCACTTTCTCACGAACTGCCTGACTCTCTCTGGTTGATATGATCATTCCCGTATATGGTACTGCAATACGGATCAGTGCGCAGATCTTTGCAAATGTATCGTCACTGATTCCGTTATCGAATACATCAGGATCGATATCATCTGCACGTTTGATTCTCGGAACACTGATCGTATGCGGTCCTACCCCATGAACCGCTTCCAGATGCTCTGCATGCATCAGCAAACCTGCAAATTCATACCTGTACATTTCCAGTCCGAACAATACACCAAGTCCTACATCATCGATACCACCTTCCATGGCACGATCCATAGCTTCAGTGTGATAATCGTAATCATGCTTTGGACCTGTCGGATGTAATTTCAGATAGCTTTCCTTATGATAAGTCTCCTGAAACAGGATATAGGTTCCGATGCCTGCATCCTTTAACTTCGTATAATTCTCAACTGTTGTCGCTGCTATATTGACATTGACACGGCGGATTGCGCCGTTCTTATGTTTGATACTGTAGATTGTATTAATACATTCCAGAATATATTCGATCGGATTATTCACAGGATCTTCACCGGCTTCGATCGCCAGACGCTTGTGTCCCATATCCTGAAGTGCGGTAACCTCTCTTACGATATCCTCCTGTGTCAGCTTCTTTCTTGCAATATGTTTATTCTTGCTGTGATATGGACAATAGACACATCCATTCACACAATAATTGGACAGATACAGCGGCGCAAATAACACGATACGATTTCCGTAATAATCTTCCTTGATCTCCCTTGCCAGATCATACATCTCCCGGATCTTATCCGGCATCTCACAGGCCAGCAGCACAGACGCTTCTCTGTGCGTCAAGCCCTTTTTTAATCTGGCTTTTGCAAGGATCTCATCAACCATCTGTACATTATCTTTATTCGCATCGGCATATGCCAATGTCTCTCTGATCTCTTCATCTGAAATAAATTCTTCTGCTTTTAATGATTTTACATCATACACTTGTATCTGCCTCTTTTCTTCTGCTATATAATTCTTCTTCCTGTACAATCATCCGGTCTGCCTCGCGCGTTCTATAAAATCAATATATCTGTGAGCAGACCTTTGTTATGCTTCAAGCTATACCTAATAACAGTATAGTGGAACACTCCGAAAATATCAACTGCCATAAAAATGCAGTTATATAGTTATACAAATCATAAAAATGCAGCATATAGTTATCCTTTTACAATAACCATAACCTGCATTTTCACGTTCTGACTGTTCTCTTATCCAAGTGCTACATCAAGCACCATCATCAATGAAAATCCTACCGCAAACATGATCGTACCAAGATTCGTATGCTCACCCTCTGCCATCTCCGGTATCAATTCCTCAACTACAACATATAGCATAGCTCCTGCCGCAAATCCCAGAAAATACGGAAGCACCGGTACCATGATCGAAGAAAGTGCAATCGTAAGCAGCGCTGCGATTGGCTCTACGATACCGGAAAAGAATCCATAGCCAAATGCTTTCGGTTTACTGCAGCCTTCCGAACAAAGCGGCATTGACACGATCGCTCCCTCCGGAAGATTCTGGATCGCAATACCGATGGATAATGCAAGTGCCGCCGTCAACGTAATGTTCGTGCTGCCACTGATCCATCCGGCATAGACAACACCGACTGCCATTCCTTCCGGAATATTATGTATGATGATCGCAAATACCATCATAGTCGTACGTTTGAAATTGCTCTTGACCCCCTCTGCCTCCTTACTGTCAATATGTAAATGTGGCATCAGAGTATCGATCAGTAATAAAAAAATAATTCCCAGCCAGAAACCGATAGTTGCCGGAAGAAATGCAAGCTTCCCCATTGCTTCCGACTGCTCCATCGCCGGGATCAGCAGGCTCCAGATAGATGCAGCCACCATAACACCCGCCGCAAATCCGGACAATGCTTTCTGCAATAACAAATTCATCTGTTTCTTCATAAAAAATACACAGGCTGCTCCTGCCGTCGTTCCAAGAAGCGGCAGTCCCAGACCAACAATTAAACTTAATATCATATATATTCACGCTCCATAAATTATTTCCATTTATTATATGAATCATCTCTCCTCTGTTTCCTTATTATAGCGGAATACTGTTAATTATGCCATGACCTGTTTTTTTCTTATCTGTATTTTTCTATCATTTGAGGTCTGTCTGCCACAGATTCTTCAATATATTTCATATTACAAAACCGACCGTCGATGCAAGATTTAATATCCGGCTTCCGACGATCGGTCTATATTAGATAATATTCATTTGAAAACTTAATATCGCTGACAAATTATTTATATTTTACAGCTTTAAATAAATGTCAATAAGCCTATCGACTTTAAGAACAGGATAAACAACAGGATCGGTGTTATGAATTTCACCATAACCACATACATACCTTTTCTGCTGAATTTTTCTCCGTTCTTCTGCACTTCTTCGATAACCGTCTGCGGTTTGGAAATCCATCCGATCAGGATACAGGTTCCGATTGCTACGATCGGCATCATAATGTTATTACTAATGTAATCCATGATATCAAGGATCTGTGCGATCGATCCGTTTGGAAGCTTTACTTCAAAGTACAGCTTGTTATATCCAAGACATACGATCGTTCCAACAATGATCGCGATAATCAACTCAATAATACCGGCCTTTGCTCTGCTTGTATGGAATTCATCCATGATACTTGCCACGATTGCTTCCATGACAGACACTGCACTGGTAAATGCCGCAAATAATACCATTGCAAAGAACAGACAACCGATCACATTTCCCACCTTACCCATCTGGGCAAATACTTTCGGAAGTGATACGAACATCAAACTTGGACCCTGTGCCATTCCCTCTGTTCCTGAGAATACATATACAGCAGGAATGATCATAACGCCTGCAAGAAATGCTACAACCGTATCAAAAATCTCAATCTGTCCAACTGATTTATTCAGAGCTGCATCATCTTTTACATAAGAACCGTAAGCGATCATAATACCCATGGCAACAGACAGACTGAAGAATAACTGTCCCATTGCATCCAATAATACCGTAAAGAAGCTTTTCACAGTAAGTCCGTCCAGATTCGGAATCAGATATAATTTCAAACCTTCTACACCGGTTCTGACAATTCCATCATCTCCGGTCTTTTTGATCGTTATGGAGAAGATCGCGATTCCTATAACCAGAATGATCAGCAACGGCATGATGATCTTGGAAAAAGATTCAATTCCTTTATTAACACCACGAAATACAATAAATGCCGTAACAGCAAGAAATATCAACATCAAAATGACCGGTTCGATATCTGATGTAATAAAACCTGTAAAATAACCGTCCTGCGCTGCCTCTGTACCCTTACCGGTTAAAAATGCGAGGAAGTATTTGACAACCCAGCCGCCGATCGTTATGTAATATGGGAAAATAATAACCGGAACCAGACTTGCAATGATTCCAAGGAATCCCCATTTCTTATTCAGCTTCTTATAAGCGGTAAGCGGACTCTGCTTGGTCTTCCGACCGATTGATACTTCTGTCACCAAAAGTGTATATCCAAATGTCAGTGCAAGGATCAGGTATATGACCAGGAACAGTCCACCGCCATCCTTTGCTGCAAGATATGGAAAACGCCAGATATTTCCAAGTCCTACTGCGCTTCCCGCGGCCGCAAGGACAAATCCAAGCGAGCCTGAAAAAGTATTACGTTTCTTTTCCATATTTTGTTTACCCCTGTCTGTATATCACAGACTCTTTCTAATTTATTTGTTATCCTCTTAGATTCTATGGAAGCTTCTCCAAATTCTCTCATAGAACAAACACCTTTTTAATATAGCATACCAAACAATCTTCTGTCATCTGAAAAATTCTACTTTTTCTACTAACTTACTCATATTGTGCCGCATACGGTCAGATTACCTTTTTGCCGATCCATCTGCCGCTTAGGTACCGCCGGATGAACAGCACGCCACGTACGAACTGATCCATGATCATGGCGACCCAGACACCAAATACACCCATACCCATATATTTGCCGAGCACATAACTGAACACGATACGGCAGATCCACATCGTACAGATGGATACGATCATGCTATACTTAACATCACCGGCTGCACGAAATGTACATGGAAGCGTAAATGCTACCGGCCAGATCGTAGATGCCGCGATACCATGAAGCATCAGGATCTTCTCGGCAGCAGACTGCGCTTCGTAAGATAGTCCATACGCTTTCATGACCAGAGGAAGAACCGCAAATGTAAACAATACCGTAACTATAATACACATATATGCCATGACCAGAACTTTGATCGTATAATATTTTGCCTGCTCGTAATCTCCTGCTCCCACGCATCTTGATACTACTGTGACCATGGCAAGGGAAGCGGCCATACCAGCCATCAACTGGAATCCGGCAATCACATTACCGACTGCATTTGCAGCGATCGCATATGTGCCAAATGTTGAGACAAGGCTGAGCACAAGAATCTTACCAAGCTGGAACATACTGTTTTCCAGTCCGTTTGGAATACCTACCAACAGAATGCTTTTCAACATATGCCAGTTCGCCCGATAATGCAGACTTTTCTTTATATAAATACGTGTACTGTCCTGCTTCGCCTGTGCACTTTTCTTCGGGATCAGCAATATGATCATGATAACCGCTGCTGCCAGTCTGGAAACCAGAGTAGGAATCGCAACGCCTTCCGTTCCGCATTTGCATACATAGATCAAAATGGCATTTCCCACTACATTGATCCCGTTCATGATCAGAGATACCCGCATGGATATATTAGAATTACCGATGGAACGGAAAATAGCCGCACCGGCATTATAAAGTGCCAGAAACGGAATCGATGCATTTACGATCATCATATAAGTATCTGCATGACCATATACATCTGCTTCGATCTGACCAAACACATGATTTAGGATCAGTCCCTTGCCTGCATACATTAGCGTCATGACTCCGAGCGACAGGATCAACGAAAACCATATGAGCTGTGTAGCTGCCTCTCCCGCCTTTTCTTTATTCTTCTGTCCAAGATACTGTCCGACCGTAACCGCACCCCCGGTCGCAAGTGCTGCAAAAAGATTGATGATCAACTGAAAACAACTGTCTACCAGCGATACACCTGAAACAGCCGATTCCCCTACCGAAGATACCATGATCGAATCTGCAAGTCCGACTAACATCGCAAGCATCTGTTCAATGATCAATGGCACATATAATCTGACCAAATCTTTATTGGAAAATAAATATGTACTTGTATCCCGTTTTCTTCTATGCATAACCATACGCTTCCTGCTTTCATTTTCTATCTGCACTGTAATTTCATTTGCATGTGTATTTCCGTCCTTTCATTTCTGTCTGTCATGTTCCGGACGCAACACACCAATACTGCATTATACTCATCCCAGAATTTACTTGCAAGCCATATCTTTTTCCATCGTGTTCTTTTCTCTTTCATCCGTCTTTTTTATTATTTAAGTACTGCCTTGTTACAAATTTCTACGCCAGATTCTGAAAAATATACTTTTCTGTAGATATCCTGTTACTGTTTTATTTGAAAATTATTACAAAAAAAATGTTATGCACTTATTACCGATTGTTAAGATAATTTTGGGTAGCCTGCCTGATTTTTTTATGCTAGTATGGGTTGTATTCATAGAAAAATACGATTACAGCAACAGGAAGGAGAACATATCTATGAAAAGAAAAATTTTACTGATTTTTGCCGCTCTGATCCTGATCCCGACACTCCTGAGTGCCGGATTTACCAGTCAGGCAGCCGGGAAAAAACAATCATCCGGTTTTGTCAAAGAAAAGAACGGAACCCATTATTACTATAAAAATGGGAAGCAGGCGAAAGGCCGGGTAACGATCAACGGGCACACCTACATTTTTAACAGTAAGGGTATCATGCAGAAAAACGGCTGGTATACGACCAAAAGGGGAAATACCTATTATCTCCGGAAAAATGGTACAGCCGTGAAGGGCAAACAGGCGATCAAAGGTAAGACTTATATTTTTTCCAAAATCGGACGTATGCGAAAAGGCATGTACAAAAGTCCTTATACCGGAAAAAAATATTACCTAAATCCAAAGACAGGTGTATTACTTACCAATTCCTGGTTTACAACAAAAAAAGGAAATAAAATGTACTTCGGTTCCAGCGGTGCTGCCTACACCGGAAAGCATACGATTGGAAAACATACCTATCTGTTCTCAGACAAAGGTGCCATGAAAAAAGGCTTCCAGAAATTAAACGGGCATACCTATTATTTCCGTAAAAAAGGCGGGGCTATGGCAACCGGATTTCTCAGAATAAAAGGGAACATGTATTATTTCAACCAGAATGGTATCATGCAGACCGGTTTTCAGACCTTAAACAATAAAACATTCTACTTCAAAGAAAATGGTTGTATGTTAACCGGCTTCCAGAAATTAAACGGTCATACCTATTATTTTACCAAACGGGGTGTCATGGCAAAAGGATTTAAAAAACTGAATGGCCAAACTTATTACTTCCATGATAATGGAACTATGGCTGTCGGTGTCCAGAAAGTTGGCAGCAGCAATTATTATTTTAAGGCAAACGGAACCATGGCAACCGGTTTTCAGAAGATAAACGGCAAAACCTATTATTACAAAGAAAACGGAACCATGGCATATGGGATGCAGACGATTGGAAAAGACAGATATTATTTTAAATCAGATGGTACATTACTGACCGGCAGAGTTAAGATCGGCAACTGCCTGTATGTCGCAAATGACAAGGGTGTTATCTACAGAACGGTAGATGGAAATAAGAAAATGGTTGCCTTGACCTTCGATGATGGTCCTTCTCCATACACACCACTGGTATTGGACACACTGGAAAAATATAATGCAGTTGCAACCTTCTTTGTTGTTGGAAACCGCTGCTCCACATACAGTTCTTACCTGAAACGGGAATATGCACTCGGCTGCGAGATCGGTACACATACCTATGATCACGCATGGTTAAACAGATTATCCGCAGACGGAGTCAAAGAAGAGATCAAAAAGGGATCAGATGCGATCATCCGTGAGATCGGAGTTGCTCCTACTCTGATGCGTCCGCCTGGTGGCTGCGTCAATGATACTGTACGTGAGAATGTAGGTCTTCCAATGATCATGTGGTCTGTGGATACCAGAGACTGGGAAACCAGAAGCACTCCTACTACGATCACACGAGTTGTGGATGGTGCTTATGACGGAGCGATCATTCTGATACATGACCTTCACCAGTCAACCGCTATTGCCTCACAGACATTCATTCCGAAGCTGATTGAAAATGGTTATCAGCTTGTAACTGTCAGCGAAATGGCTGAGCTTCGTGGTGTAACAATGGAAGCCGGGCAGTCCTATAATTCATTCAGATAATACACAGGAATCTTGTCCTGAAACAGGCTCCCACACATATTTCCGCTTTACAGAATGGGATTTCTTATAATGAGAATCTCCCTGACAACGCAAAAAATAAGATGGAATCTTACTACCCCATTGTAATAAGATTCCATCTTTTTATTATAATCACCATAAAACCCCTGGTAATTTTTTATCTGTTGTATTTCTTATGAGCTGACTATAGCATGCCATTTTTCAAGCGTCAACCCATAATTGTCAGATTTTACAGACATTTTGTTGAATATTCAGAAAATTAATTCAGGCGGTATAAATACAATCCTGCGTACCTATACCGCCTAATAAAATTAAGTACTATTCTATTATTTTTCTATTACTTATTACTTTAAAGGCTTGCCTGTGAGAAGCTCATATGCCTGAAGATATTTGTCAATTGTTTTCTGAACAATCTCGTCAGGAAGCTCCCAGTTGTTATCCGGATTTGCCTTTAACCAGTCACGGGCAAACTGCTTATCAAAGGATGGCTGACCATGACCCGGTTCATATCCTTCCGCAGGCCAGAAACGGGAGCTGTCCGGTGTGAGCATCTCATCACCGAGAACGATATTGCCATTCTCATCCAGACCAAACTCGAACTTGGTATCTGCTATGATGATACCTCTTGATAATGCATATTCTGCACACTTCTTATATAAAGCGATCGTATAGTCACGAAGCTTTGCGCCATATTCTTCGCCCTTGCCAGGAAATCTCTTTTCCAGATATTCAACACTCTGCTCGTATGAGATATTCTCATCATGATCTCCGATCTCTGCCTTTGTGGAAGGTGTGTAGATTGGTTCCGGAAGCTTATCGGATTCTTTTAATCCTTCCGGAAGCTTGATACCACATACTGTACCGTTTTCTTTGTAGCTTGCCCAGCCACTTCCTGTGATATAACCACGAACGATACACTCAACAGGGAGCATTTCCAGTTTCTTGCACATCATACTGTTTCCGTCAAATTTCTCCTGCTGGAAAAATTCAGGCATATCCTTTACGTCAACCGAGATCATATGGTTTGGAAGAATATCTTCTGTCATATCAAACCAGAATTTGGACATCTGTGTCAGGACTGTACCCTTCTTTGTAACGATGTTCTTTAAAATGACATCAAAACAACTGATACGGTCTGTTGCTACCATGATAAGGCTGTCACCATTATCATAAATCTCACGTACTTTACCCTCTTTAATCGGTTTCATTTCCTGCATTTTTGATACCTCGCTATGATTTTATGATTTGTATTTTTTACTCTTACAAACTATCACTATCTACCTTTAATGTCAAATAGGTTATATGATTTATTGTAAACGCTTTTATTTTAAAAATCCATTGATGATCTGCTCTTCCGCTTCTGCCTCTGTCAGCCCAAGCGTCATCAGCTTGACCAGCTGCTCGCCTGCAATCTTTCCGATCGCTGCTTCATGGATCAGGTTTGCATCAATGTTATTTGCCGTCAGCTTCGGACTTGCTGATACGCTTGCGCTATCCATAATGATCGCATCACATTCACTGTGACCCTTACATTCATTATTGCCATTGATCGTGGAGAAAAATTCCTGTCTGGACTGATCTCTTGCAACGGATCTGGATACTACATTTGCACTGCAGCCTTTTCCATTCAAATCCACAACAAAATCAGTCTTTGCATACTGTTTGCCATGTGTCATGATCTTCTCCCTGATCTCTAATGATGCGTTATCCTTCAGATCACCGCCGGTCTTTCTGACAGTCGAATCAATTCCCTTGATCTGAGTCGTCTCCATCTCCATCGAGGCCCCTTCTTCCAAGTGCACGATGGTTTCCGGATTCATGATATTCTCGCCATTTCCATCTCCCTCACCATAGTGTCGTTCGATGTATTTTACTTTTGCATTTTTACCAATATAAAAAGTATGGATGCCGTCATGCTTGGAGGTGTCCACACCACAGTTATGGATACCACATCCGGCTACGATCGTAACATCGCAGTCCTCTCCGATATAGAAATCATTGTATACCATATCCTGCAGACCGCTCTTACTCAAAAGAACCGGAATATGCACACTCTCATTTTTTGTTCCCGGTTTAATGATGATATCGATTCCCGGCTTATCCTCTTTTGTTACAATATCTATATTTGCAGTTGTATTTCTGCTGTCAAGCTGTCCGTTGACACGAATGTTATATGCGCCCTCCGGTACATCATGAAGTCCTGCTACCTGCTGCAATAAACTCTTCTGAATTAAATCCATGTTCTGTTACCTCACAACTTATTTCTGTTTTTCTTCCAGCACCTTGCAAGTGGCTGATTCACCAGTCAGTCTTGGCATGATCACATCTCTGCTTCCGATTGCATCAACATGACCATTTGCGATCACAACGATCTTATCTGCTATATTAAGGATCCGCTCCTGATGGGAAATGATCAGAATCGTTCCGTTGATCTCTTCACGCATCTTTTCAAATACCTTGATCAGACTGTTGAAGCTCCACAGGTCGATGCCTGCCTCCGGCTCATCAAATAATGACAGCTTCGTACCTCTTGCAATGATCATGGCGATCTCAATACGTTTTAACTCACCACCGGAAAGACTTGCATTTACTTCACGGTTCACATAATCTCTTGCACATAAACCAACTTCGGAAAGGATCTCGCAGATCTGTGAAACATTCAGTGTTTTGCCGGATGCTATAGATACCAGATCTTTTACAGTAAGCCCTTTAAAATGAACCGGCTGCTGAAATGCATAGCTGATTCCTTTCTTTGCACGTTCTGTTATATTCAGCTCTGAAATATCTTCTCCATCTAAAAGAATCTGTCCGGTTGTTGGCTTGATAATTCCGGCTATGATCTTCGCAAGTGTTGATTTACCGCCACCGTTAGGTCCGGTAATTGCTACGAAATGTTCGTTTACTGTAAGGTTAATGTCTTTTAATATTGCTTTCTCTTTTCCATCCTCATTTACAATATATGAGATGTTTTTTAACTCTAACATAGTTCCTCCATCGCTGTTTGTATTTTTTAAACACACTGTTTTATAGTATATCCTAAAATCCCCTATATTCCAATATTCTTTTAGTATTTTTTCCGGTTTCCGGTGGAAGTATGCGTGATATTCTTCTGAGGACAAAATAAGTCCATCCGGTTGCGTGTGGGGGGGGGATGACTGTATTCACCCTATATGACTTACTGCGGTTTCTGTTCTCTGCACATGTCTGATCCGTAAATACTCCTGTGCCAACTCGCCTTCGGCTCAGACAGGCACTCGTATTTACTGACAATGTGCAGCTCACAACGAAATCCTCATAAAAGTCATATAGGGTGAATACAGTCATCCCCCCCACACACAACCGGATGGACTTATTTTTTATAGACGTTTTATATAAATTAAGAATTTCTCTTCTTTGTTAATACGCCTGCGATTATGAATATAACGCCGAATGCTACGGAGATAACGCCCCAGATTACTAAATCAGCATAGGAACCTGCACATATAAGGCCGATCAGACCACCGACTATGTAGAAGCCTGCACTTGTGAATGCACCGCCTGCTCCGGTTGACTTTCTGGTTACAATTCCAACAATTCCTGCAACAAGGAAACAAACTGCAAGTAATACACCTGCAGAGCCTCCGGATTCCCCGTTTTCTTCCAGTGCATTTGATAATCCTGCCGCACAGGACTGAAATGTTACTAAGACTGATAACACGATCGTTATGATCCCTGCTACGAGTCTGAATGTTGATAAAGGTTGCTTTGTCTTTTCCATAATAAATTCTCTCCTCTTTCTGCTGTTATAAGTGTTCTTGCTATTATATTAAAATCCCCCTGTATCAGTCATCATTCAGGGTATTTTGATATAATTACAACCACTGCATATTCTATCTTATAAAATTTTCAGAAAGAGCTGGTGTGCTGACAGCACACTATCGGAATATATCCTCTACTATAACGAATACAAACATCACTAAAAAAAACCATGCCAGCGTATATAAAAACAATCCAACCAGCTTCCATATCTTCTTCGGTGAGCGCACAAGCGGGAAATAATTCCAAACGTCCAGATAATTATTCCAAAAAAACGGAGTAATAATAAACATCATAAAATACACAAAGCGATTTACATATAACCAAGTTCCGGAGAGCGGTTCTCCATGATCTTTTACTTCTACTGTCAGACAGAAATACATCCAAAATATATAATAAATGGCTGCAACAACCATATTCAGGATTTTTCCTTCCCGAAATCCCGGTGGCAGGAAACGAGTCCATGCCGGGCGGGATTTATCATTCAAGGATACTTTATCTGTAGCTTCATCTAAAATCATGCTCTGTTGCATCGCATCGAGCATTTCCTCTGCTGTCTGATATCGTTTCTCCGGATCGATCTGGGTTGCTTTCCGGATGATCTGTGACACTTCCTGATGATCTGCGTAAATTCCATCCCGGATCAATTTTCCACACAACATATAATTTAATAACACGCCAAGTCCGTAGATATCTGTCCGCGCATCTGACTGCGAAAAACCGTATTGCTCCGGAGCTGCAAATCCTCTTGTACCGATCAACTCGGTATCCCGATTCCTTTCTGCGTCAAAAACTCTTGCAGTATTGAAATCGATCAGATATACAGATACAATACCATGTCCCTTTTTGAAATCCCCCTGAAGCATTATATTTGTCGGCTTGATATCCCGGTGTACGATCGGCGGTATATGTCTGTGCAGTTTTTCCAATGTCCGGCAAAGATATTCGATCACTCTTCCGGCAGCATCCAAATCCAGACATCCAAACTGTTCAATATATGTTTCCAGCGTGATCCCCTGTATGTATTCTTCGATCAGATATAACGTACCATCCTCTTCCATACATTCATAAATCTGCGGAACGTAAGGGAGTTTTGATTGTTGTAGCCAATCATATATAGATTTATCATATTGCGTCAGCACTTTTTCTACATAAATCTGTCCGGTCTCTATATGCCGCACCAGAGAAATTCCCTTTTTATGCTCTACTTCTTCCAGTCTGCGATAAAAGGACAGACGACTTTGTATTTCTAAATTCATATCATTTTCCTATTGTTTATCTTGAAATTGCTTTATCGACAAGTATAATAAATATTATATGGTACTGATAAAAATTATCAAGGGAAAGAATGCAGGATTAATCATGAAAACGACCAGAACAACAGATCTGCTGAATGAATTATCAACCGATGATTCAAATATACATTTTAAATCATATATAACATCTCATGCAGATGATATGTCCTGTGACAATCTGCAGGATTATTTTAATCTTTACTTTAAAGATCACCCGGGGTTTCTGACCGCCGATGTCATAAAACGAAGCAATCTGGACCGCGGCTATGCTTATCAGATCTTAAACGGCAGGAAACCACATCCCGGAAAATACAAGCTGGTTCTTCTGGCATTATGCGCCGGAATGAATTTGAAAGAGATCCAACGTGCACTTACAATCTCCGGAAATGCCGTGTTGTATCCCAAATTTCCACAGGATGCTGCCCTGATCGTATGTATCAATCAGAACTGTACTTCTGCATTTGAAGTGATGAATTTCTTTGCGGAAAATAATCTGGATTTCCCTGAATAAACGGAGGTATATCAAATGGATACTTTTAGAAACATGAGAAACGACAAACTGGCGAAAGCCATGATAAACAAGCTGGCTGCCAGAAATATGGAAGGCTTCTATGTCCAGACAAAGGAAGAAGCTAAGGAGCTTGCACTGAGTCTGATCCCGGAAGGAAGCTCTGTCGGCTGGGGCGGTTCCATGACCGTAAAAGCAACCGGACTTTTAGATGCTCTTATCGAGGGAAACTACAAAGAGCTGAACCGTGATGCAGCAAAAACACCGGAGGAAAAAGACCGGATCTCCAAAGAATGTTTCTTCGCTGACTACTTCTTAACAAGCTGTAATGCAATCACCGAAGACGGCATTATGGTAAATATCGATGGCAATGGAAATCGTGTGGCTGCCATCGTCTATGGTCCTTCCCATGTTATCGTGATCACAGGAATGAACAAGGTAGTACGGACAGAAGAAGATGCTTTAAGCCGTGCAAGAAATGAAGCAGCTCCGATCAATGCACAGCGCTTCGGACTTTCAACCCCTTGCAGTACAACCGGCGAATGCGCAAACTGTCTGTCACCGGAAACAGTCTGCTGCCAGTTCTTAACCACCCGCTATTCCAAGCACAAAGGACGTATCAAGGTCATCCTTGTAAATGAAGATCTGGGATTTTAGAAAACAGACAAATTTCAGGGGCTGTTTATTATTATTGCGCAAGACACTTTCGTTCTATCCTCAACGCAACGGTACATAAGGTTGCAAAATACGCAACCTAAGTACCGGCGCTCGGACAGGCTTGCTACATTATAATAAACAGCCCCTAAAATTTGTCCGTTATCCTTCTATCGAGATAATCTTCTTTTCTTCTACTTCCGGTTGGTCGTCGAATTTTGGTACATAGACATACAGAACACCATTTGCAAATCTTGCTTTAATATCTTGTTCACTGACTTTGTCGCCGACATAGAAGCTTCTCTTATAATGACCGGAATACCGTTCCTTTTTGATATAGCTTCCTTCCCTGTCTTCACGATCCTGTCCAGTATAGCTGGCAAGAATTGTCAGGTAACCACCTTTTAATTCTGCCTTGATGCTTTCCTTTGGAAATCCCGGCAGATCCATCTCTATCTCATATCCGTCCTTTGTTTCGAATATATCAGTTGCCATTGTAGTCATGGTACGAAGTCCGGAATGGCTGCCCCAGAAGGAATCATCAAAGAAGCCATTCATCATCTCAAAATTATCTGAAAAAATACTTGGTCTATCCATCCTAATTACCCCATTTCTATCTATATTTCTGATTCTCTTTCATCAGTTATATATTACTGTCATTTTCCTGCATTTTATTAGACTCACACAACTTTCTCTATTATATGCAGTTACTTCACACCATTATTTATAGCACGTTTTATTAGCACTGTAAACAGTCGAGTGCTAATTCAAATATTATCTTTTTGTAAACTTCTCCTCCAGTACCCGGATACCATGATAGAACATCTCATTAATCGGAGTGGGCACGCCAAGCTCTTTTCCCATCTTTATGACATTACCTGCAAACATCTCTACCTCGGTCAGCTTCTCCGCTTCCAGATCCTGCAGGGTTGATGGTTTGTTCTCGGGTGGAATTGTCTTTACTGTAACATCCTGCTCCGCTATTTCTTTTTCACCTATATCGATTCCCTTCTTCTGCGCGATCGCAGCCACTTCCCGCATGGCATTGTCACGGATCCAATTCGCACTGTCGCTGATACGGAAAAATCCAAATGGGATACCGAGCAACGCACAAGTCATATTTTCCCCAATATTGCACATGTATTTAAACCAGAGTCCCTTTAACATATCCGGATCGATCTCATATGGAATATCGGCATGATCAAATACTTCTTTTACAGCAAGTACACGATCTGACAGAACATCATTTTTATTCTCTCCGAAGTGGATCTTGCCCCAGTACGGATCAAAGTCTGCTTTTCCGTCTTTCATAACAATGGACATTCTCATATATGCATACAATACATGTTCTTCGCCAAATGCCTGAATCAACTGTTCCTCACTGTCTACACCATTTAACAAAGACAGGATCAATGTATGTTCGCCTACCTGATGGCGGATATCTTCTATTGCCTGTGCAAATCCATAGCCCTTTACACCGATCAGTATCAGATCCGCCGGCTCACCCTGTTCTTCGGGTGTCACGATCGGGAATCTGTAGTTGACGCCATTGATCGTAACTCCTTTACTTTCCAGACGTTTTTTACGTTCACCACCTGCAATAATATAAAAATCATCTCCAAATGCTTCATATAATCTTGGCGCAAAAAATACACCCATCGCGCCAAGTCCAATCAATACAATTCTTTTGATCTTCATATTTCTTATTCCTCTTTTCCACTATATTGATTCTTTGTTTAACATTCTATCCTGTTTTGGTGTGATTCCACGCCATCTTTTATATGTTCTTATAAAATGACTACAGTCAAACTGTCCTCCTCACAAAACAGTCATACATTTTCTGCAAATATGCCTGGGGGATATTTAATGTATGAATGTTGAACTTGATAACTGCATACCAGACGTTTTCTGTTCTCAATCGATGCCCCGATTGAGGGTGTTTACCTTTTCGCAGTCTTCTTCCAATAATCTGCGAAATGATCTTGCGGCTGTATTCAGCGGATGCTGGCTGTCATATATCATGCAGATATGCCGGTCAGGAATTTTCTCCTTTAGGACTGCCTGTATTACCTCTCCGCGTTCGAGCGCCTCACCTGCCATGGATTCCGGTATAAATGCCAGTCCCAGCTCACAACGGACAAGCGGCAGGATCTGATCTGTTGTCGCAGCCTCCGTATCCGGTGCAAATTCTATCCCGTACGATAAAAACAGCCGCTCATAAAACCGAAATGTCATCGTTTCTCTTCCAAGACTGATCAACGGATAATTCTTTAATTCTTTTAAAGACAACGTCTTTCCCTGCAGCTCTTTAAAGGATTGTCCACCGATCAGGATCTCCCGAAACGATCTCAACATTCTGGTTTCAAGGGGCGAGTCTGCTTCCACCGGTGTCGACACAACAGCAAAATCAATCTTACCGCTCTTTACTGCATCTACTGCCTCCGGCGTGGAATGATTATAGATTCTCAGTCGAATTCCCGGATATGCAGTATGAAATGACCTTAATTTATCAAACAAATATATATTTAACGCTGTCTCGCTGGCTCCGATCGATATACTTCCATGTACCATGCCCGAATAGTCCGCCAGTTCTTCCTCTGCCGTTAATAACTGATGCATAGCTGCCGACACATACATATATAGTTTTTCTCCCTCAGGTGTAAGCTGAACGCCCCGGTTGGTTCTTACAAATAAGGTACTGTGCATCTGCTGTTCCAGACAGTTCATCGCTCTTGTAACATTTGGCTGGCTGTTTTCCAGAACCTTCGCAGCCTTTGTAAAATTATGATATTTGGCCACATAATAGAATATTTTATAATATTCAAAGTTAATATTCATCTGTCTTCTCCGTTTCTTTTATCATATCAAATGATTATGTCTATCATATCAATTATATCTTTTACTTATCATCCTGCCAATAGTATAATTATGCAGAACAGAAAAAGAAAGGAAGTCGGTTAAGCATGAACGAAACTACAATTTTCCCACGAGAAAAAAGAGCAGATTTCTTATTTGAAAAAATCCTGAATGATCCATGGGCATGTGAGAAATTACAGGAAACATTTGCAAATTACCTGTGTTATAACGAGGATGCTTACGATGCACCACTTCCGGCAGAAGAATTTGCACAAGCACTATTCAATTCCTATCATAACCGGGATCTGTCTGCATTTCTTATGGCGATCTGCAACAATACCCTGTTTGATCTTCTGCGTAATTCCTTTCTGATCCCATATCGATTCAACGCAGATGGCAAAACAAATCCTGTCATTATGACAGATGATAATGGTCAGTTGCTTCCTGAATACGAAACTTCAATCTGGGAAAAAGAATATCGTCATTTTCATAAGATCTATCAGACACTTGGAAACAACAAAAATATCTATCTCGCCCGCGCATACAGATACAGTCACGATTATGCCGCAAATGACATGAAACCGGAACAGAAGATTCTGGAAAAAAGTGACGGTGTACTGTTGATCCGCGAGCTTCCCGATACTGTAAAGCAAAAGGAGACAGAGGCAGAAGCATATTCTGCTGTATGGAATCTTATGATCGCACTGGAAAAGGAGCTTCCTATGTCCTACATTTTCTACGGGCAGGATTCTCTGGTGAAAAATAATTCCCGATATGATGAAATCGGCATATTCCTTCCAAATTCATTATTCCTGACGAATCTGGAACATCATATTGAAAAAGCGGAGGAGATCATCTATGCCAAAGAACAGTAATTATACAGATATCATGGAAAAAAACCATATGGAAATTCCATGGCATGATTATGTAAAAAACGATAGCAATGTCCTGATCGCCAAGGCGGGGCTGATAGAAAAAGCCTCTGTTATTGGAAGGGTCGGGTTAATTATGCTCTCCTGTGGAACAGGTGCCTGGCGTGTTCGTACTTCCATGAACCGTCTGTCCAAAGAACTGGGCGTAACCTGCACCGTTGATGTCGGATTGATGTCCATTGAATTCAACTGTTTTGATGGAACCGACTGCGTTTCACAGTCTCTGAGCATTGCGAATACCGGTGTAAACACCTCGAAGCTCTATCGGATGGAACAATTCGTTGACAATTTCCCAAAAGAAGAAGCCCATCTGACGGGCGAAGAGATTCACCGGCGTCTTGATCAGATTGAGAAGATCCATACACTTTATTCACCTGCAAAACTGGGTCTGGCTTCAGCCCTCGCCTGCTGTGCATTTACCTTCCTATTAGGCGGCGGTCCTGTTGAAATGATCCTTGCTTTTATTGCAGCCGGTGTTGGAAATGTCATCCGTACCAAAATGATCAAGCACCATTTTACCCTTTTCTTTAACATAGCAGTATCCATATCAGCCGCATGCATGACATATGCCATCTGCTTTCACCTTGCAGAAATCTTCTTCCACGTATCTGCACTCCATGAAGCTGGCTATATCTGCTCAATGCTGTTTATCATTCCCGGATTTCCATTCATAACAAGCGGCATTGACCTGGCTAAACTGGATCTTCGGTCCGGGCTTGAACGTCTGAGCTACTCTGTCATCATAGTTTTAGTAGCCACTATGTTCGCCTGGATCATGGCATTGCTGTTACATTTTCATCCTCAGGATTTCTCCGCTTTGAATCTGGCTGTAGGTACAAAGCTTATCCTGCGGATCATTACAAGCTTCTGCGGAGTCTTCGGTTTCTCCATTATGTTTAACAGCTCGATTCCGATGGCTGCAACTGCTGCCTGTATCGGAGCAGTTGCAAATACTCTCCGGCTGGAGCTTGTCGATTACACAAGCACGCCTCCGGCTGCTGCCGCATTCGCAGGCGCATTAACCGCAGGTATTCTTGCCTCCATTATAAAAAGGAATAACGGATATCCAAGAATCTCTCTGACCGTTCCGTCCATCGTTATCATGGTTCCGGGACTTTACCTTTATCGTGCTTTCTATAATCTTGGTATCATGTCCCTAACAGAGGCTGTTTTATGGTTTTCATCTGCGATCATGATCATTGTTACCCTGCCCCTCGGTCTGATATTTGCAAGGATCCTGACAGATCGTACTTTCCGGTACTGCTCCTGATTCATGTATCGGGCGCAAGTCCTTATTTATCTTTTATGTTGAAAAATTATCATTGAATTATGTCGTATTCTGGCATATAATATTTCCAGATATTTATATATTCAGGGAGCTGACAAATTAGCCGGCTGAGAGGAGAATGAAGTTCTCGACCTGTGAACCTGATTTAGGTAATGCTAACGTAGGGATGTGTATTAGAGGTGCCCTGCGGCATCTTTTTTATTGCTCTGTGGCAGATCGGGAGCACCACTTTCTACCACGTAAAATAACATTGGTTGTAGTAGGAGGATAATATGGAAAATTACACAACACAAATGGACGCAGCCAGAAAAGGGATCATCACTCCGCAGATGAAGATCGTAGCGGAAAAAGAACATATGGCTGTCGAGGCGCTCAGGGATTTAGTTGCAAAGGGACAGGTTGCCATCTGTGCTAATAAGAAACACACCTGTCTGAATCCTGAAGGTGTCGGCAGTATGCTGCGTACCAAAATTAACGTAAACCTTGGAGTATCCAGAGACTGCAAGGACTATAACATTGAGATGGAAAAAGTAATGAGTGCAGTTAATATGGGCGCTGAGGCGATCATGGATCTGTCCAGTCATGGAAATACACAGCCATTCCGTCAGAAGCTGACAAGCGAATGTCCTGCCATGATCGGTACGGTTCCGATCTATGACAGTGTCATCCACTATCAGCGTGATCTTGCAGAGCTGACAGCAAAGGATTTCATCGATGTTGTCCGTCTTCATGCAGAAGATGGTGTTGACTTTGTAACCTTGCACTGTGGAATCACAAGAAAAACGATTGATCAGATCAAAAAACATAAACGTAAAATGAACATCGTAAGCCGGGGCGGAAGCCTTGTATTTGCATGGATGAGTATGACCGGTCAGGAAAACCCGTTCTATGAATATTTCGATGAGATCTTAGATATCTGTGAAGAATATGATGTTACGATCTCCCTCGGAGATGCATGTCGTCCGGGCTGTCTGGCAGATGCGACTGACGTATGCCAGATTGAAGAACTGGTACGTCTGGGCGAGCTGACAAAGCGTGCCTGGGCACACAATGTACAGGTTATGGTGGAAGGTCCCGGTCATGTACCGCTTAACCAGATCGCAGCAAATATGGAAGTCCAGAAGACCTTATGTATGGGCGCACCATTCTATGTTCTCGGACCTCTGGTTACAGATATCGCTCCCGGTTACGATCATATCACCAGCGCGATCGGTGGTGCTGTTGCTGCCATGAACGGAGCTGCTTTCTTATGCTACGTTACACCAGCCGAGCATCTTGCACTTCCAAATGTAGATGATGTAAAACAGGGTATTATCGCATCGAAGATCGCTGCTCATGCAGCCGACATTGCAAAGGGTATTCCGGGTGCCAGAGAGATCGATGATAAGATGGCGGATGCCAGACGTGTCCTGGACTGGGATGCACAATATGCCTGCGCACTTGATCCTGCTACAGCCAAAGCGATCCGCGACAGTCGTATGCCAGAGGATGACCACTCCGACACCTGTAGTATGTGCGGCAAGTTCTGTGCTGTCCGCAGCATGAACAAGGCTCTCGCCGATGAGTACATCGACATTCTGTAGTACGAATGCATATAAAATGAGCGGTTCTCTGCCACTGACTATCTATAATTGACTCGCTATGATTTCTATTTGATGCACATGCCTGATTCGTAAATACTCCTGTGCCAACTCGCCTTCGGCTCAGACAGGCACCCGTATTTACTGGCAATGTGCATCGCGTGACGAAATCTTCGCTAATGTCAATATATAGTTAGTCAGTGACAGAAAAACGCCCATTTTATTTGCTGTCGTATTGCAGAATGTAAAACATGCAGTTCTTAATATAATCAGAATGTTTTCCAACATCTTTCTTTCATAAAATCTGCAATAACAAAGATATTTTCACCTTCAGCTAAAAAGCCTCTCCCATGTTTGCATTTCTCCAATATATGCATTCATCTTTTCTTGTCATACAATGGATGGTCGCCGCGGTCAACCACAACCTCGTACCCGATTCCCTGCATTCTCCGCATCATACAACCACAACACTCCGAGGCTTCTTCCCCGGTGCAGATCTTATTGTCATATAACAGATATTTTTTCCTGACACCGACCGGTGACAGATTCGGCATCACAACATTTGCCCCGGCAAGAATCCCCTTCTCCCTGCCAAGCGGATGGATCGTGCCAAGTGCTGTTGTCGCAGGAAGCAGCACAGTAGGATGGATCAGACGGATAATTGACAGCAGCCGTAAGGTCATCTCAAGTGTTCCGGCAGCATCTTTTCCAAATGGTGTGTCTGCCTGCGGAATAAAAGGTCCGATTCCGCACATTTCCGGTTCCAGTTCTTTGATCAGACAGAGATCCTCATATAACGTATCGACCGTCTGATATGGTGAACCGACCATAAAGCCACACCCAGTCTGATAACCGATCTCTTTCAGGTCATGCAGGCACCGGATCCGGTTGTCAAATGACATTTCTTTCGGATGAAGCTTCTCATAATGTGCCTTATCCGCAGTCTCGTGACGAAGCAGATAACGTTCCGCCCCGGCAGCAAAATACCGCTCATAGGCTTCTCTGCTTTTCTCTCCGATCGACAATGTGATCGCACAGTCCGGATGCTGATGTTTAATCTCTGATACGATCTCACAGATTAGGTCATCTGTATAAAACGGATCTTCGCCTCCCTGTAACACAAATGTCCGGAACCCGAGCCGGTATCCACTCTGACAACAGTCAAGGATCTGATCTTTGGTCAGCCGGTATCGATCAACATGACAGTTATCTCTTCTTATCCCACAATAAATGCAGTTATTTTTACAATAATTTGTGAACTCGATCAGTCCACGCATATAGACTTTATTTCCGTATACCTTCTGTGCTTCCGTTCTGGCACATGCCATCAATTCTTCGATCATTTCCCGATTGTCTGTTTCCAGCAGAAGCTGAAGCTGTTCCTTTGTAATATTCTGTTTATCGCGAATCTCTGTTATCAGTGTATGCATAAACGGTTTCCATCCTGTTTTTATTTACAAATAGTTTATCACATTTTACTCTTATACAACATCCACTTTTCCGGATTGCATACAAACGATGCAAAAAAAGTTCAAAGATATTGCATTTCTGTGTCGGTTTTTATACAAAAATGATGCATTTCGAATATATGCTAGATTCATCAAATAAATGAACAACCGCTCATGCCCGGGCAGCGAGTTTCGACAACAGACCATATGTCTGTAGATAAACAATGAGATAAATACTTACATGAAACCGGAGGAACTTGAGGACATGACAACTCTTACAATCAAAACAAATGCACTGGATAACAATATACGGATCATCAAACGTCTGGCAAATGGTGCAAAGGTCATAGCAGTATTAAAGGGGAACGCTTATGGGCTTGGGCTTACAAAATTTGCATCATTCTTACAATCAAAGGGTATTGATAACTATGGTGTAACCGAACTGTCAGATGCTGTCACCTTACGCAGAAACGGCATCACGGGAAATATCCTGCTGATGACGCCTTTATATAACTCAGAAGATATCACGACGGCAATCGATCATGATATCACACTCAGCATCACCAGTACCGACTGTGCACATGTGATCGATGAAACAGCCGCCTACATGAACCATCCGACAGTCCATGCACATCTCTGCATTGACACCGGATTTGGTAGATACGGCTTCTTATGTTCCGAAGAAAAACAGATTGCCGATACCGTACAGTCGCTAAGACATGTGCGGATCACCGGTATCTTCTCTCATTTCCATGCAGCTGCATGCAGAAATGAATACTATGTGAAGAAACAGTTTCAGGATTTCACTCACCTCTGTGACACACTCCAGAAAGACGGTATTCCGGTAGGCATCCGTCATATCTCATCTTCAACCTCGATGATAAAATATCCATCCATGAATTTAGATGCCATCCGCATCGGCTCTGCCTTTCTTGGCAGACTTGCGGTTCCAAATGATTATGGTTTTCATGAGGTCTGCAATCTGTCTGCCTGTGTGGACGATATCTATGAGCTGCCGGTCGGTCACAACATCGGCTATGGTCACAGCTTTAAACTGTCACACAATACAAAAACAGCCGTTATCTCCGTCGGATATTATCATGGACTTGGGATGGAACGCCACACCGATTTCCGGACAAATTTCTTCTCTCCGATCCGTATTTATTATAAATTAAAAGGCACTTTCCATAAAAAATCACCGGCTGCCAGCTTTAAAGACTGCCGGCTTCCGGTGTTAGGTCAGATCAGTATGAACTCCGTGATCGTGGATACAACCGGATGTAATATCTCGGTAGGCGATATGGTTACATTTCCGATCAACCCGATTTTCGTCAACAGCGCTGTTCCGCGGGTATATATGTAACCTGTCTCATGTTGTCCGGGCGACTGCCGGTACGCGGGTGTATATGTATCCTGTCTCATGTTGTCCGGGCGACTGCCGGTACACTTTGTACTGTCGTTTGCTTTTTTTCGTTATGAGATGCAAATTGTCAGCGAATGCGGGTGCCTGTTTGAGCCTGAAAGGCGAGTTGGCACAGGAGCATGAGCGAATCAGACATTTGCAACGAATAGAAAAAAACAAGACATACAAAGTATACCGGCAGTATCCCGGACAACATGAGGCCGAACACATACACATCCGTAAAATAGCAGTATCCCGGGCAACATGAGACAGCCAAACTTTATATCACATGGATGCGACAGGTGTTACTATCATATACCTTGCATCCCCGGTCAGCGGATCACGGCGTTTGTAATCGAATAATATATAGCATACTTCAGACAGACGATTTCCCGTCTCTCTGTTGTAATAAATCTTTTCTATGTGTGTCATTCTGGACATAGATTTCCAGTCACAGCCATGATAGTCTTCTTCCCGAAGGTATCTGTGGTCGTTGGCCTCACGGATGTAGAAGTCCCGGAACAAATCTCTCACACCCTCCTGTTCCGGGGCGAAATCCGGTCGGGTCTTCATATTCTCACGAAGATATAAATCAAATACCAGCATTTGCCGAATCAGTTCTGTCTTCTCAGGGAAGCGTTCTTCCGCAAAATGAAGCAATACATGATACCGGTAGATTCTCGCCGGTGTCTGTATAAAATACCCCTTTTCATCATAATAAGCTGCAAGGCTCGCATAAAAATCAAACGGTGAAGCAAATTCTTCTACAAGAAATGGCAGCGTGCTCTCAAACTGACAGCTGTTATAATAGATCTCCACCATTTCTTCGATCTGCTTTAACCGCAGAAGCTCATCATAGGAAATCCACTTTGTAAATAATACTTCATACGGCGGACAGCTTGTATACTGTAAACCATATCGTTCTGCATTATCATGCATTTTCGACCCCTTTAGCACCTTTAAAAAGCCTAGCTGAAGCTGCTCCGGCTTCATCGCATATACGTCATTAAAAGAGTGTGCAAATGATCCATAGTCCTCATACGGAAGCCCCGCGATCAGATCCAGATGCACATGCACATTATGTCCCTGATGAATCCTTTCAACGATCTTTGCAAGCTTATCGACATCCATTACACGATCAATCTCCTCTATTGTCCGCAGATTTGTCGACTGCACTCCGATCTCCATCTGTATCGCACCCGGCCGCAGACTGTTGACCAGCTCCAATTCTTCCTCATTTAAAATATCTGCTGCAATCTCAAAATGAAAATTTGTGATTCCATTGTCATGTTCTTTGATATACCGCCAGATCTCCATCGCATGTTCATGGGAACAGTTAAATGTCCGGTCTACAAACTTCACCTGTTTTACCTGATGATCCAAAAAAAACTGCAGTTCCTTCTTCACCAGTTCAAGCTTGCGGAACCGAACCCGTTTGTCAATCGATGACAGACAATAACTGCACCGGAACGGACAGCCTCTGCTGCTCTCATAATAAATGATCTTATTTTTAAAGGTGCCCAAGTCGTAATACAGAAATGGAAGCTCCGACAGATCGGTAAGTCCTCTTGGCTTCGTACAAATAATATCTTCTCCTTCCCGAAGCACCAGGCCGTCAATATCCCGGAAATTCCCGGTATCACGGAAATTTTCAATATCACAGGTATTCCCAGTATTATGAAAATTTCCAATATCAAGATATCTTCTCAGCACATCATAAAAGGTTACCTCTCCTTCTCCAACCATAACTCCTGTAAGCTCCGGCATTTCCGCAAGAAGCTGATCAGCATCGTAGGTTACTTCCGGTCCGCCCACCCAGATATCTGTATCCGGAAGGAGCTTCTTCAATTCTTTAATGATCTCACGGATCATCTCGATATTCCATATATAACAGGAAAATCCAACTGCATCCGGTCTTCTCTTATAGATATCCGCAAGAATCTCTCCCTTTTGATTGTTGATCGTATACTCTGCAATCTCAATATATTCTGCAAGAGACGGCTGTCTCTTTACCGAATATGAGTACAGGGAATAAATCCCCGGATTCGAATGAATATATTTTGTATTTAATGCTGCCAGTAAAAACTTCAAGGAATTCACAACCTCCTACTATATGATTTTCTGTATCTTTGCAGGCTTATTCATAATAATCTCTTTTTCATGTTTCTGATATATGAAATTATTTATCCATTTCAAGGATTATACCACAGATAAGATTTATTAAGCTACAAAATCCGGTATTTGCCTTTACTTTAGGCAACGCGGATGATAGACTGAGTCTGTAGACAAAATTTTATTATAGGAGGGTATCTATGAACAAAAAAATGAAACACGTACTTTTGGCATTGTGTGTCTGCATCTTTGGTCTGATGATGACCGGCTGCGGTTCTGCTATTAACACAACCGTAAAACTCACCTCTGCCACCAAAGCAACCTGTACGATTGAACAGGGTTATGATGATGAAATGTTGGATGGACTTGCCAGCATGTCTGAAATGACCAAAAAAGAACTCATTAATGAACTTAAGGGATCCGGTGCCAAATATTCAAAAAAGAAGATCGATGGTGTTACCTACCATATGTTCTCCATGACCGTAAAAAACAAGAAACTCAGTGATATCGAAGATTTACTTTCATCTGCAGGTTACACAAATGTATGTCTGACAAAGAATTTCTTCTATGCTACACTTGATCCTTCTACAGCAGGCAGTAATCTTACAATTGCAAAACTTGCCGACGCTGCACAGCTTCAGAAAAACGATCTTACTGACAGCCTGTCATTCTACATGAATGTAAAGGTTTCATTTAAGAATAAGGTTAAGACCACAAACGGTAAGCTTTCAAACAAATCAAAGACCGTTTCATGGACTATCAGGGATGCCAGCAAGAAGAAAAACTTCTACGCATCTACCAGTAAGGTTACAAAAACAGCAAAGACAACAGCCGTTAAGAACAACAAGTCCTACAAAGCCGGCAAGAAGATCACAGTATCCAACAGCAAGAGCCTTGTAAAGATGAAACTGGACGGCAAGGTAGTTAAGAAGAACACAGTCGTTAAGAAAAAGGGAACACATACCCTAACCATCTGGTCAAAGAACGGCAAGGTTCAGAACGTAACCTTTACAATTAAATAAGACGATTTATCACATAAAAAACATCCATACCTTTATTTACAGCATTTATCTGTATTATAAAATATGGATGTTTTAATTTTATAATTTTATCTTTTTATCATAGACAAGAATCCATCTGCTCTGTATTGTTATAAAGCAGATGGATTCTGTACTATAATCATATTCTTAATGTTTTCTATTTCATCCAGACGTCAATATCAACGGATCCTGAGATTCCCGGCACACTTCCCTCACTGGTATACTGCCAGCCGGTAAACAGATATGGGAAATCGGGTACATTGGAATATTGTGCCAGCCAGAGCTGATAATCACCCAATCGATCCATATCCAGATTCTGCGCATACCAGTTTCTATTTGCATAGATCATCGGTGTATATCCGGCATTTTTTATCGTCTCACAAAAACCAACAATGGCATCGGTACGCTCTTCATTTGAAATATCATTTGCGCGGGCACCTTCTGCTTCCATCTTCTCCGTATCAATTACAACCGGATAACTGATCTTATAACCTGCGATATTCTGAAGTACATACTGTGCTTCTTCTACTCCTTCATCATAACTTACTGCCTGTGTATAGAAATATACCCCAACCGGCATTTCTGCTTCCAGAGCTGTTTCTATATTCGTCACATAGCCGTCATCCAGTGCCAGACCACCCTGTGTATATCCACGATATCCCAAACGGATCATTGCAAACTGGATACCGGCTTCTTTTACCTGATCCCAGTCGATTGATCCCTGATGACTGGATACATCGATTCCAAGCTTTGCATGCTTGATTTTATCATCCGAATAACTCATATAGCCATTATCATCCAGTTGAAACCGTTCCAAATCATAATTATGTCTGGCTACCTTACTACTGATCTTATAAAGCTGTGCAGTTTCTTTATCATCTCCTACAATGATGTAACTCTTCTTGATATAATTCCAGTAATTGTCATAGATCAGATTTGCCAGCTCTCCCGGTGTCAGTTCTAGACCATGTTCCATTTCCGTGTACAAGGCAGGTGTCGATCTGGTTGTCTTATTATAATCAATACCAATACAGATTCCTGCAATGATTCCAATTACAATTCCTGCGCCGATGCACACTGCATATTTCATTCTTTTTGCTAATTGTTTTCTTCTGTCTGCTTCTCTCATGTCAATCACAAGCCGTTTATATTGCAATTCGTTCCGTACCTAACCGAAGCTGTATGATCTTATCATATTTTCGTCTGATCGCATGACGATATTTTCTTGCTATATCAGAAGAAAACATCTCTGTGATATCCTCCTGATTCAGGATTGCCCTGTCATACAGTACTCTGTACTTAATATTCCAGTCATACATCAGGCTGGTACAGTTATCGATACTTACTTTTATAAACGAACCTTTCTTCTTTCCTGTTAATACTTTCAGATTTGCCCGTTTTCTGCCAACGGAGTTCTTGACATCAAACAGTACCTCAGCACCCGGAAACCGCTCCCATATCGCATTCAGAAACGCCTGCAGCTTCTTATCCGTAAAATACTTCGTTACATCACAGCATACAAATAAGATTGCTTCACCCGGTTTCTTCTTCACACTGTCAAGCCATGAAAAATCAAGGATTGATTTGCCGATATTCTGCTCCCGGTCCCTGCTCTCCACCATCTTGCGCCGCAGTTCCATGGTCTCAGGCATATCTACATTGTACCATCGGATCCTGCCATTATCCATGCGGGAAAACATGGTATCTAACTCAGCTCCGACATTTACAATAACGCCATCTGCATACCTCATAATAAACTGTTTTACCCGTTTGTCAATCTCTACGATCCGTCCAATCTTAACAAGGCGATCATATTCCTGATACATCGCATTGAAATCCTTATGTGACACATTTAATTTGGCTGCAATCTTAATCGACTCATCATCCTGAAACAGCTTCGGATATCGTTCCGCTACCATTGACCGTGCCCATACTGCACGCTTGATCTCAGGATTTACAAGCTTTGCTTCATCCTTGATACTGTCGCTGATACGATTGATGATCATACGGCATTCCGGCACATGCTGATGCTCAATATAATCATGAGGCATTCCAAAATATTCAAAATAGTGAATCCGGATCTGCTCTTTCTTAAGCTTATCATATAATAATCTTGCATAGCTGTTCAGCAGATCATTTTCTACTGTGAATATGGCGATCTCATCACAGATATCAGTCAGATCCGCATAGATCGGGCAGGTATATTCATTCTGATGATACAGATCCTGAATCCAGTACCTGCTAAGAAATTCCTTAATGCCCAGCCGGTAATAATACTTCCGTACCTCTTTCTTGCGATCAAGCATATGATTGGCGAGATTTCCATCCATAAATTCTGTATCTAATGAAGGTGATAACAACACCAGCTTATCCGGTCTGCGAACACCTTCCTTCCATGCCAGAACTGCCAGTGATAACGCCAGTCCACCGCCTGTGGAATCTCCAACAACAACCAGACGGTCGATCGTCTCCTGCCTGGTCAGATGTCTGTATGTCCCGATCAGCATATCAAAAGTATCCTGTGCATTATGCTCTGGCGCCAGCGGATAGATCGGAACAGCCGCACCATATCCATTTTCCTCGACCACAGTCGCAACAAATTCCCACTGGTTTTTGTTGATTTCCATACAATGACCGCCGCCATGGATATAAAAGAAGAAATTCTTTACCTCTTTCTTCTTTGGTTTCACATAATAGCATAATCCATTCTCTGACTCTGCCTTTGTAATATGAAATGCATCCTGCATCCACTTTGGAGGCGTGCTGCATTCCCGTTTTCTTCCCTTCAGGACTTTTTTAGCAATATCATCCGCTTTCATGCGCTTATCATCCAGCATGACACCTGCAATTTTCTCTTTTATGATAACAAGACTGTTTTGTGTACTCATATAATGTATCCCTTAATATACATATGTAACCATTTTTACCTGCTACCATTTTCACATAACCGGGATTGAATATCAAGTCTAATTTTAATCTGCTGATATCTTCATTGCTACATTCAACATATCGATCACAGATCCATCGGCTGCATCTAATACCACCATCTCACTTGGATAATCCGGATCCGATTTATCATCACAGGAAGAAAAGATCCAGACAGGTTTATATTCAAATTGTCCATCTGCTGCGCCTGCTGTCAGGTAATAGGTCAAGGTCACATCATTAAAATTGATCGCGTTATATTTACATGGATAGGTTTTGTAATATTCCGGTATGGTTTCATTTGCCTTTTCAAGCAGCTCCGGAAATGAAAGGATCTCAGTCTTTGCACTTTCTCCGGTGGACTCCAGATAATCACACCAGTTCGCATTGATGATTCCATTGGAATCCATTGTGATCTCATAGCGTTCAACCGGCACATCATAATATTCCACCTGCTTCTGCAGATTTTCAACCTGATTAAATGCCATCGTTGACACCGGCTGCTTATCAACAGCTCTTACGTAGGTGAACGAATACCCATCCACATCCGTAGCAACAACCGAATTTGTCGCATCTGTATATACCCAGTAAAGATCAGAACTGTCCTGTAAGGCTACATCCTTCGCACCGATCTTCGACAGAAATTCTTCTGCCTTCATCTGTGCTTCATCTTTGGAATAGCTGCAGGCATTCTGAACTGTATTCTCCTGATCCGCTTCTGTTCCTGTCTCTCTTTCATAGTCAGCCTTTGAATATGGCGTGACATACGTTGCCTTTTCTTTCGGACGATACATCATAAAATCTTCCCGCATATTAAAGGAACGATAAACGCTGTCGGTTTTGTAATACAATTCATATTCCTTCCCATCCACAGTACCAACATAATCATCCGCGGAATAATCTCCGGCAGCCGGATAACTGTCCGGGGCATCTGCCAGTTCCGTTTCCAGATCGCTGATCCATGAATCATAGGAATCCGCAAATACAGGATCCGGATAATTCTCCTTTGCTGTCTGATACTGTGTGATCTCTGCCTGAATGTCCTTTTTTATCCGATGCATGGAATCATATACATAGATTCCCTCATCCTTATCAAACAGATTCTCTGCCACCTGCTTCTTCACTTCATTACTCTCCGGATCTTTCTTCTTATACTGTGCGATCTGAAGGTCAGAGGTATCCGGAACACTGATATCATCATCCGTTACATGGATCTTTGATAAGCCGGTATCTCCAACCGCAATCTCCGTATCACAGGTAAATGGAATCTTATACTTACTCCACAGACTTCCACTATCCAGATCTTCTCCGGATGCAGATGTCTCCGTCTGTCCCAGATCCGCCTCTGTTTGTTTCGGCTGGGTATTATCTACATTGTAGTCTACATTTTTCCTTCCGCATCCTGTAACAGCCGCAGATACTGTAAGAGTTCCTGCAAGAAACAGTGCCATCATTTTTCTTCTTTTTGTAATGTCCATTTTCATCATTTGTATCCCTTCTTACTTAAAGATTTTCCCGTTTTCCCTCATATATCAGATAAAAATGACTTCTTTTATTATCCTTATACCGCCTCCGTTTAATCCTGTATTACACTGCATGTTCCCAGTGCCTTCGATACCTCAAGGATATCAATATAGAATCCGTCGGTTGCATCCAGCACGACCATCTGTTGAGGATCTTCATATGTAACTTCATCAAATTCATATACTTCAACCTGCGATATGATCCATGCCGGCACATATTCAAATTCACCGACCTGTGCTCCCGGTTTCAGACAATAGGTAAGCTGCATACGATTAAATTCGATCGACTTGTACTGTGTATTATACTTTGCATAATATTCAGAAACAGATGAATCCCCCCGCTTCATCAGTTCTTTAAAAGAAAGCAGTTCTGTTTCCTCTGCCTCACCTTCGACAGACAGATTATTCGTCCAGACAGCTCCGATCACTCCATTATCATCCACCGCAATCTTACAGTAATCTGTAGGTATATCCACACCTGCTTCCTGCTGCACCATATTGTCAACATTCAATGCCTGTAAGCCCTCTCCAAGAGACTGATCCTTTATCATCCGGTTAAATGTAAAATAATACCCATCAATATCACGCTCTATAAGCGTTGATAAAGCATCATCATAGGTCCATGCCAGTGCGGAGGACTCTCCAAGTGTCATATCATTACAGTCGATCTTCTTCAGAAATTCTTCTGCTATCTCCAATGCTTCTTCTTCTGAATATTTACACTGGTTTTTATCGTTCAGTGCCTCCTCTGCACCTTCGGAACCATATTTTATACTGTCATTTAATGACACATAGCCGCCATGATCGATCATCTCCGTTCCATCCTCTGTTCCGTCTGCAGGTCTATATACCATGGCATCCTCCTTCAATGATAAATCATAGCTTAAAATCGTATCATCCGGTGTCCTCAGAACAAATTCATATTGACCACATGTTCCAAGGTACTTTGTTGCAGAATAATCTCCGGCAGCCGGATAATCTTCTGGTGCTTTTTCCAGCTCATCCTGAAGCTCTGTAAGCGTATCATTTATCTCCTTAATACGTTCCGCATCGGTTCCCAGCTCTTTTTTCAGTTGTTCATAGGATGCGATCTGTTCTTCTATATCTGCCTTTGTCTGATTGTTCTCATCATAAGCATAGATTCCTTTGCTCTTATCAAATATCGCTTCCGCTATTTTTTTAAGTGCCTCTCCTGCGGTATCATTCTTTGTTAACTTCTCAGTATACATGATTGATGTATCAGGAACCGAGATCTCATCCACCTTCAATGTGATCTCACTCAAACCCGAATCCCCTACTGCTATACTGTCATCATATGACTTTGGAATATCGTACTTATCCTGAATGCTTCCGCTGTCCTTTTTTCCGCCGGATCCATCGATATCATAGTCGATATCTTTTTTCCCGCATCCGGTAAATACCGCCGCCATCATCATTGTTCCAAACATCAGCCAGGCGGTTCCTCTTCTCCTGATCTGTTTTCTCATCTTCCTTCCTCCTCATATCGTAAATATATTTTATTTCTTTCCCAATCCCGGTCACTTCTCTGCACTATCTGAAGTATCCGTATCTTCTCCAATTTTTGTATTTTTTCTCCAAATTATCTTACGACTTTCTAATTAAAACACAGGGAAAAATCATTTTCGCATCATAGCTGTATATTTTCTGAATAATTAAAAATGCTCATGTACTGCTTATTACATGAAACAGTACATGAGCATATCTTTTATATTAATATTTTTATTCTTCAGAAGATGTATCTTCGGCAGAAGTGTCCTCAGCGGATGTATCTTCAGAAGATGTATCTGTGTCTGTATCCGTATCGTCTACGTCTTCTGTATCGGAATCGTCTTTGTCATCATATGTATAATATGTGCCAAGTGACTTGGCCAGTTCCAGAAGATCGATCACTGATCCGTCTCTTGCATCGACTACAACCATCTGTGTCGGGCTGTCCTTATCTGTATAATCCTGATATTCCTCATACTGGGATAATATCCATGCCGGAATATATTCAAAGGTTCCTTCTTTGTCTCCTGCTTTCAGGAAATAGGTCAGCTCCATACCGTTAAATTCAATCTTCTTGTAATGAGATGTGTACTTGCTGTAATATTCAGGAACGGTTTCATTCATTTTATCTAACAGATCCTTATAGGAAAGAATCTGTGTTGCCTGTGGTTCTCCATCTGCTTCCAGATATTCGCTCCAGCTTGCACTATTGATACCCTTGGAATCAATGCTGATGGAGCATTCCTCCTTTGGAATATCAATGGATGCATTGTCCTGCTGGATGTTATCGACATTCCATGCATTTACTGTTGCGGTTGGCTGGTTATTGATCGCTCTTGAATATGTGAATGTATATCCATCCACATCTGTTGACTGGTTGTCACCATTATCATCATAATAAACCCAGCAAAGTGCTGATGTATTCTTTAAGGTAACATCCGTACATCCGACTTTTGCAAGGAAATCATCTGCCATCTGTCTTGCTTCATCTTCTGAAAATGTACACTGATTTGTATTTGCATCTACAGAGTCTGACTCGTCTGCACTATACTGCATGTAATCGTCCATGGAAGTTGAATAACATCCGCTTGCTCCATCCTTTGGACGATATTTTAAGAAATCATCCGCAAGATACAGGGAATATCCGGTTGTACCATTTTTCTCGCTCGGAGTGGATACCGTAAACCTTGTATCTCCGATCGAACCAATAAAAGTATCTCCTGTATAATCGCCTGCTGCAGGATATTCATCCGGTGCAGTCGCAAGCTCATCCTTCAGATCATTGATCCAGGAATCATAATAAGATGCCATGTCACTGTCACCTTTTTTCTTTTCGGCTTCATACATATCGATCTCAGTCTGAATATCTTCTTTGGTACGCTTATCATAATCATATTCATAGATACCCTTATCTTTGTCCAGAACTGCCTCTACTGTTTCTTTTTTACTATCATTTGTTGTTTCCTTCTTCTTAAACGATGCAACATACAGATCTCCTGTATCCGGTACGATCACTTCTTCTGCATCGATTGCAATCTTCTGAATACCGGAATCTCCTGTTGCGATCTCGGTATCACAGCTTTCAGGTATTCCATATTTACCCTGCAGGCTGCCACTGTCCGCATTGCTTCCAGAACCACCATTTCCTTCTACATCATAATCAATATCCTTCTTGCCACAACCGGTAACTGCTGTGCTGACTGCCAGCATACCAACTAACAGGCAGGCTGCCATTTTTTTACGATATACGCGAAATCTTTCTTTATTATTCTTTGTTTTGTTCTGCATATAAGAACCTCCTCTTTTCTTCTCTCATTTATTATAGCTTCTGGATCCGATCCAGTAAATGACATATTATTTTGCGCCATGTTCCGCGACCGATTACTCTTCAGTCGTATCACCGGTTGTATCTGCATCACCCTCTGTGGAATCTCCTTCACTGCCTGTGGAATCTCCGGAAGTGTTGGTATCATCATCTATAGTAGATATCGATGAACTGCCGTCATCAGATACATCTCTTGCGATCGTATCTGTTTCATAACTCTGATATGTGCCAAGTGACTTGGACAGTTCCATCAGATCGATCACCGTACCATCTGTTGCATCAAGGACAACCATCTGGGTTGGATATGTCTCATTTGTTGAATCAGTCATATCCTCATACTGTGTCAATATCCATGCAGGTACATATTTGAATGTTCCTTCTTCATCTGTCTTCTCCAGATAATAGCCAAGCTTCATAGAATTAAACTCTACTTTTTTATATCTGGTTGGATATGTGGTATAGTATTCTGCAATATTCTTATTTGCTTTTTCTAACAGCTCCTTAAATGATAAGAGTTCATTTGACTCTGTTTTTCCGGTTGTTTCCAGATAAGATACCCAGCTTGCAGATATAATACCATTAGAATCAACATATACCGTACAGGTTTCGGCGGGAATGCTTACCGATCCATCATCCTGCGTAATATTATCAACATTCCAGGCTGCCGGAACATCTGTTGTCTGATTATTGATCGCTCTGCTGTATGTAAATACATATCCATCGACATCAACAGCCTCGGTATTCCCATCTGTTCCATAGTAATACCAGTAAAGATCCTGTGTATCATTCAGGGAAGCATCTGAAATACCGACCTTACTGATAAAATCATCTGCAATGGACTGTGCTTCTTCCTTTGTAAATGTACATACATTTGAGGCTGACACATCTGCATCTGACAGATCATCCCCGCTATCCGGAGTTGAATAATATACTCCGTTCATTCCATCTTTTGGACGGTAGGTGATCAATGAATCCTTCAGACCTACGGAACCACTTCCGCCTTCCTGATCATCCATATACATAATATATTTTCTTCCGTTGATCTCTCCGATAAAGGCACTACCGGAATAATCATCAGCCGCCGGATATTCATCCGGTGCATTCTGAAGCTGATCTTTCAGGTCGGAGATCATGGAATCAAACCAGGATGCACTGGAATTATCTCCATTTGCTGCAGAATCCTTCTTTTCCTTTTCATACTCATCGATCTGGTCCTGAATATCTGCTTTTGTCATATTGTTATAATCATATGTATAAATACCTTTGTCTTTTTCAAGGACAGCTTCTACGATCTGTTTTCTAGTATCATTTGATGATTCTTTTCTTTTTACATATACAGTCGGAAGATCTACCGTATCCGGCACTGTTACCTCATCTGCTTCTATTGCAAGTTTGCTGATCCCGCTGCTTCCAGCGTCCAGTGTAGTATCACAGGATTCCGGTATTCCGTACTTACCCTGAAGGCTTCCACTATCCGAGCTACCTCCGTTTCCTGATTCACCGTCTACACTGTAATCTATATTCTTCTTTCCACAGCCTGTAAGTGCAGTTCCTGTTGCCAGAACTCCTGCAATGGCAAGTGCTGCCATCTTTTTATAGCGCATTTTTCTGCTTACCTGTGTTGTCTTATTACCTGCTGTTTCTTTTCTTATTTTCTTCAAAATAATTACCTCCTGCTGTGATCCTACATTTTAACAAACAAAATTAATATGTATATTTTTTCAGCGCTGTAAAAATATTAACACAAACCATCGATTTTGTTCATTAATACGGGTCTATTTTTTTATTAAACTTTCTTAAGCTTTCGTCTCATTTTCCCGACATATTAAATGTACATGACCGATACATAATTTATGCAATATATCTGCATCCTTTTTGCATCCTTTTTCTACAATTTCTTGTATTTCTATATTGCATTTTTTCTTTTTATGTTATAGTATGTGCGGTGAGAAAGAATAAAGAGGTGTCATTCTAATGAATATTACCATGTTAAAAAGTAAGATCCACAGAGCCGTTGTTACACAGGCTGAACTGAATTATGTCGGCAGTATTACCGTAGATTCAGAGCTTTTGAAGAAAGCCGGGATCCTTGAATATGAAATGGTGCAGATCGTTGATATCGAAAACGGAAATCGTTTTGAGACCTATACCATCGCCGGAGAACCGGGATCGGGTGTGATGTGCCTAAATGGTGCAGCAGCCAGACAGGTTCAGGTCGGAGACCATATCATTCTGATGTGTTATGCCTCCATGACACCGGAAGAGGCCAAAGATTATCGTCCGACTGTTGTATTTGTAAATGAAGATAATTCCATTTCCCGCATCACAAGCTATGAGAAGCACGGCGAGATCGGATAAATACCTGAAAACGAGGTGTATAATTACCCTTGGTATTTTGAGTTAGTTGCATAATTTATTATACCAAAAATAGCTATAGGCACAAGCCCATAGCTATTTTTCTTTTTAGGGGAGTTTTTTTACATCCCCTTTTGTTAATAACAAGATTCGTTAACGGCTGAAATGACTCTTTTTCATTTCATTCCTGTTTTTGTGTCTGGAGCATTCTTTTCATTCGATGATATATATTGTCCATATGTATCCGGCATATATGTCTGTGCATTTGCAGCATATTCATCCGGATAACCTCCCTGTATATCTGCATTATAGCTATTCGGATAATACGTCTGATCCTCTGCACTATATCCATTCGGATAATAGCCCTGATTCTCTGCAGCATATCCATTCGGATAATAGCCCTGATTCTCTGCAGCATATCCATTTGGATAATAGCCCCAGTTATCTGTATCATATCCATTTGGATAATAGCTTTGCATGCTTACATCATAATTATCTGATACTGTGTCACCGGCAGCTGTCTGAGGCTTCTTTGCATCTGTCTTTTTCTTCTGTTTTTCCTGCCTTTTTGCCTCTTTTTTCGCTGTTTTTTTTGCCAGACGCTCTTCTCTGTGTTTCATCCTGTATCTACGCCAAGCCAGTATATACAGCACCCACAAAAACAGCAATACCGCAATAGCAATGCCTGCATATAACTGCCACTGGCGATAAGCAACCGCGTACCGATAACCTAATGTACTGTCCATGGTCAGCAGCCGGTCACCGGAAACCTGTACAGTCAGAAATATACTGTAACCGATCACACCAGCCGCAGCAAGCGTAATGACCACCTGAATGATTGTATATACGATCATGACTGCTTCCTCCTTTTTCGCCCCTTGACAAATACAATAATATAAAGGATCAATAATACCAGTACCAGACCACCAAGTATCACATATTCAAATACACGTTTTACAGTTTTTGCAGCTTCATAGGTCACCACAGCTCTGTATACTGACTGATTTTCTACTGCATCCTCTGCGATCAGCTCCAGTGTATTTTCTCCATTTGCAAGTGACACTTTTTTATGGAAATAGCTTTGTGTCAGTTCGACCGGTTCGCCATTCAAGGTCAGGGAAGCTCCTGCTTCCGTATAACCATTCAGATAAATGGTATTTTCGGTTACTACCTTTCCATCAACATCCTCGGATATGGACAACTGCGGTGGTACGGTATCCACATAGATCTCTTTGGAATATTCTACAGTATTGCCTGCCGGATCCGTAATAACAAAGGTCACCGTATTATCTCCATCCTTTAAGTTCACCCGATACATACCATTTTCTTTTTCATCCGTAAGTATCCGCTCATCTCCCAGATATGCATCAAATGTATTCTTATCCTGCATCGTGACCGTTGCCTGAATGAAGCTGCTCTTTGTTCTGTCTGCATCTGTATCAAAGACTACATCAGCATCAGCCTTTACTGCAGCATCTGCCGACACAAGCTCATACCTGCAGTTCTCATCTGTTCTTATCACTGCCAGATAAACCTTAGAAGCATCACCTATAAAATCATCATAATAGAAATCCGTGGTTCCCTGCTCCTCTTCTCTGATCAGATTATGCGCCTCATCATAAACCCGTACCGTATAAGCTTCCTCATTAGAAGCTTTCCATGAAATATAATATCCATCATTATATGTTCCACCCTTTACCCCGGAAACCTTCTCTACATCCTCCGGATTCTGATAGCTGATAAATGCATCACTATAGGCACGCTGATACACACCGTCTACGGATACACGGATATAAAAATGATATTCTCCGCTCGGAAGCTGATCCAGATCAAATGTAAACGATCCGGATTTTTCCATATTGTCACTATATACGCAGGTTCCGTCAAAGCCCTCTGAATCAGTATCTGCAAACACCTCCACATAAAGCTCATCCGGGCAGTCTGTGATCTTATAGTTTACCTTGACACTTCCGGTTCCTTTTTCTGATATTTCAAATTTACTGATGACCAGCGAATCCGGAACCTCACCTATCGTTACGTCCACCACACCAAGATTTTCTCCGGTTACCGCAGCCTTCCATGTACCTTCTTCTCCTTTTCCGACATGTATGATTGCTTCGCCATTTGCCTCATAAACCTGATCCGGCGTTTTTTTCTTGCTATATACTTTACCGGATGGTGAAGTCAGCACAATCGTTCCAGGCTGTTCATAATTTTCCCAGGTTACATAAAAGACCGCCTTACTGTAACCCTCCGGCATATCAATCTCGACTTCTGTCTGTGCTGCCCACACCTGTATCGGAAGCCAGACGATCATCCCTATAAATAATAATACGCCTGTCCACAGCTTCCACATTGTTTTCCTTACTCTCTTCATGTTAAACTGCCCCCTTAATTAGATGATGTACTGATCTTATCCCACAGGAACAGACCTCCATCTTCATCATACCATATAGATTTTTCCTGTTGTTTTCCGTTATTCGCCTTATAATTTAATGTTACCTTAGCTTTACTGAACTCTCTGTCCCAATCAATCGTGAGCTTGCAGTCACCCTTTGCATGGACATCCACCGGCGCCATATCTACATTTCCATTTACTCCAATCTTAATATATCGCTCCGTGAAGTTTCCTCCAAGATTTGCTGCTGCACTTCCTTTTACCTCGCAGCCAAAACCAGAAATTCCAAGCTCGAGTGCCGCTGATATATCAAGTCCATCCTTGTTGATCTTGGCTCCTGCCTTTGCTTTTTCAGCACCAAGCAATGACATTTCTGCTGAAACAGCAAACTCCGGCTCGCTGAAATTGATCTCAACCTGTCCCTTTGCATTTCCGATCTCGCCCCATTGCCTGAACTTTTTCATCCACTGATTTCCGGTATTCTCGTCGCCAAAGCATCCGAACAGATCCGCCTCTGCCTCAACAGTTCCGATCAGCTTAATATCCTTATCATATAACGTCTGATCGATTCCGGCATTTAGGATCTTCTTTGTCTCTTCAGATACGAGAGAATCATATAGTCCGATCAGCAATGTGCTCATACCCTGTAATTCTCCGCCTACCTTATTGATCTCCATTATCTCGCAGACTCTTGGTCCCGGCCGCAGATTTGCATCAAGCTTAACTGTATCCGGAATCCAGTAATAGGATGACAGATATCCATCAAAGCCGGAAATTCCGGTATTACCAAATGCACCTATTGATGTTGAAAAATCAATCTTACCGCCAATTTTCCAGTATTCATGCTCCGGATCCAGCGAATTCAGCTTGACCGACATTTCATTTATTCCAAATATTCCAAAGCTGATCTTATCATCCGGAGACAAAGTCAGTTCTCCACCAAACTCCAGTCCATCTGCTGTAACTGCTACTGAAGCCGAAATATCAAAGCCCTTAAAGAAATCGGAAACGCCAAATTCCTTTAAGCTGGCTCTTTCCTGTGGTTTTTCTGTCTTTTTGTATTTGTTGGCACCGGTTTCATGCTTTAGTGACTTAATTCCTGATTTTATCATTTTATCCACCCGGATCGAATCAATGTCGATCTGCAAGCGGTTACTGTATAATTTTACTTCCGCCGCCTTGATATCCATGATAAATGGGATCGATATATTCATGTTTGAAAGGTTCTGATCAAAGGATGTCTTCTCCTCATCTATCGTTGCATAAAAGCCTGACTCTGCAACAATATAATCCCTGCCATTCATGACAAGATCCGCAAATCTGCTGCTTTTTTCCTGCATTTCTGTATAACTGACATAAAGCTTGCCATCACCCTGAATTGTACCGGAATCTCCTGCCTTTATCGTCTTGCCGGACACAAGCTCCAGCTCCGGATCCATATCTGCCACGATCATCTCCATATCACCTGAGCAATGCATAAAACCATTGATCATAACATTACCACTGGCTACCAGCCTGTCATCTGCCACCTGTCCGATCGAATCTGCTGTGATCGTCATATCTCCTATTCTTACAGACTCTGAGGTTCCTGCCTTAAATACCTTGAAAGCAGCACTTCCGGTTACAACTCTTCCATCGGTTGTTCTTACCTTTACATCGTAAATGCCTGCGGTGAGTTCTCCGGTCAGTACGCCAGTCAGACTTGTTCTATCTGTTACCTGTATATCCGTCAAAGCTGTATTTCCGATAAATACACTTTCAATATCAGCAAATCCACCTCCATTTACGGTAACGGTTATACCTGCCTTTACATCCTTTTCCGATGCATTCCCCGGTGTGACGGATGATATGCCAAGTGTATTCTCGTCTACCTTCCGGATCAGATCATCCTGCCCCAGATCTTCCGGTCTGTTTTCTTCATTTATATAATAATCCTTGGTCTCTGATGCATTATATTCTGCAATATCAACCGTCAGAAATCTTGGATCTGCTTCCGGATTTCTGGTCACAGTATATTCAATGCTGTAATTATTGACAATATATTTCTGCAGATACAGATAAATATCCGACAGCTCCGTGGATGCCTCTGCCTTTACAAATTTTCCACCTGTGTATTCTGCGATCGCCTGCATATAGGCATCATCACACTCACCAAATCCAACCGTATATACACTGATGCCAAGCTCTACCGCGCGATCAACTGCCGCCTGCATATCCTCCTCCGAACCGCCGTCCTGTCCATCGGACATCAGGATCACAGCCCGGCTTCCATTCGCGCTTTCCAGATTATCCAGTGCAAGATTTAAACCAGCCGAAATATTGGTTCCACCACCACTTGATATATTATTAATAGAATTCTTCAGGGTTCCGCTTTTTGATGTCAGGGTCTGTTCCAGATATGCTTCATTATCATAGGAAATGATCATCATCTTTTCTGCTGTTATATGATCGACTGCTTCTGCCGCTGCCTGTTTTGCATTTTCAAGCGCTGCTCCCTCCATGCTTCCACTCTTATCCATGACAATACCGATGCTTGCTCCTTCACTCTCCGCACCACTATGTAAGGTAAAATCTGTTATCTCATACTGTGTATCGATCACTGAAAAGTCTTCCTTTGTAAACTGGTCTGCCAGCTCTTCCTTGGAATCCTTTGTTCCGTTAATATTGATGTAAGCACGGATAGCAGGATAATCTGTTGTATCGATCCGGCTGATATGAATACTGATCCTGTCATATTTCAAAGTCGTTGATACATAAGAATTAAATGAACCATTAATGGTATCCTCTGACACCGGAACAACCTGTGCACTCTGTTTGTCCACCAGATCAGTCACAGCTGCATTCAGCTCCGGATTGTATGCATCATTGGATATCTGATTATACTGGGTAACAACCTCATCGATCGAATCCTTCAAAGAGGACTGATCGCTGATCGCTGCACTATTATCAATTATCTGATGCAGATGTTCATTTGCAGTATCCCGGTCATCCATTGCAAGGTACAGCTTCGACAGCTGCAGTTCATAAAAGCCGGTATCATCGCCATGTCGTGGTATCTGTACCAGAATATAATTTGCCGCACGCTTGATCGGAACATTACATGCTTCCTTGTAACTTTCATCTGCCTCTTCTAATAATTCATTGATCTCATCCGCATGCTTTCCTTCATAGCCCTCTTCATCAATCAGCTTCTGTGCTTTTTCCTTCGTACGTTCTGCCTGTTTCACCAGCTTTCTGATCTCCTCATCCTTCATATCAAAGGAAGCCTCTGTATAGTTTTTATCCATGTTGTTACGGTAAACCTCTTCGGCGATCACATCCGTATAAATAACCGTATTCTCCGGACTTTTAAATTGTCGGTTCAATTCCGATGCTTTTTCCTTCGCCTTATCATAATCCTGTTGATAAACATAAAAGCTGACCTCCCTGCGAAGGATCTCCTCTGTTTCTCCATAGGTATGTTTCAGGTCCTTGATATCATCCTCTGTAAGCTCCGAAACAGCCACTCCATGGATCTTGTTGTCAAGCTCATACGCCTTTTCATATTTGCGCTTTTCTTTTCTGGTGAAATGCCGTTCATCCACATACTCTTCTAAAGCAGAAAAAAACTCCTGTCCTGCCGTCTTCTTTTCCTGTACATCATCGGATCCGCTTTTATATGTAGCTTTCTCCACCGCACCTTGCTTTTCCAGATCCGAAAGATATGCTTCATAATCCGTATATGCCTCTGTTCCACCATCTGTCATACCAAGCTTTTCGGAGCAATAAGTATCAAGCTTCGTCAGGCAGGTTTTGCCAGCCTTGCTGATCCCTTTTCGTTCTAATAGCTCCTGGGTTTTGAAATACCCATTGATATAATCGCCATTCATCGTATCACAGGCTGCACCAAGCACCTCTTTTTCCTCCGAACTGCCTGATATATCATTCAGAATCCGGACTGCCTGGTCTGAATTGCCATCCATTATATAGCAATATGCCATATAGATACCCTGCTCATTTGTATCTGTATCATCGAAATAACTGCGTACGCCAAGAAAGGTAGTCCCGGCAAAAGCCAGAACTACCCCTATCGTGAGCAGCCATTCCGGGACATTTCTCTTTGTCTTAAAGATGAAATGTCCGCATATATCAACGGCTGTAAAAAACAGAAAGATAATTGCTATCTTCAGTAAAATATTTAATTCCAAATTTTGCCCTCCCTTAAATATCTGAATCGGATCTGTTTTAAATGAAGACCATTTTTACCGACATTCAGACGCATAACTGAAAATCTGGTATGCAGATCAAATTCTTTTTTGATAACCATGTCTTCCCCATTTGTTCCATGGAATGTGAAACTGAGGATCGGTATATTGGTATAATACAACGTACATGGCATTTGGGCAAGTTCTGAAAGATCGGAGCTTCCGATCAGTTCAATCTCATAAATTCCTTTTTTCTGTACATCAAATGGAAGAACATAATTTACACCGGCCTTCGACTCCTTGGTATCAAGTCGTAATTCATAGTCGCCATCTAATCTGACAAATTCAACCTCTGACAGATCAACATCATCCGGTTCCGCCGGACGATTGATGATCGATACCTCTGTCGGGCAGCCCATTGCTCTTCGCATTGCTTCTGTATCGAGTACAAAGCCACAGATGTTCGCTGCATTTCTCTGAAGCTCCGCACGCTTCAGTCGTCCATCTACGAGTGCTGCGGCTGTATTGTCTCCGCTGGCATTTGTTGATCCATCCGGACATACCATATAGATATCATTCTGCGCACGTGCCATTGCCGCAAAATTAATCTTATCCGGCTCCTGTCCACGCTCATTGATGGATGCCCACCAGTCAGTCATAACGATACCTTTAAATCCCCATTCTTCTCTGAGGATTGTCGTACAGAGATCATAATTTCCGGCTGTCCATACTCCGTTTACCGGTCCGTATGTCGTCATGATCGCATCGCAGACACCGCTTCTTACGATCATCTCAAAACCTTTCAGATAGATCTCCCGAAGTGCACGTTCTGATACAATAGGATCTGCAAAATGTCGTCTCATCTCCTGATTATTTGCACAGAAATGCTTGGCTGCCCCTGTTACACCTGCTGCATGCAGACCTTCTAACATCGCACCGGCAAAGCATCCTGTCACATATGGATCTTCTGAGAAATATTCAAAGTTTCTTCCATTTAACGGATGACGGTGAATATTCATACCAGGTCCAAGTAAACAATCCACCTTCTGTGCGATCATCTCATAACCGGTACAGGTATAAAGCTCTTTTACAAGCTCCGTATTAAATGTACATCCGATGATCGTTCCATTTGGCAGGCTGAATGCTTTCACACCACAATCTAACCGCATACCGGACGGTCCATCACTGCAGCATACAGAAGGGATTCCATGACGGTTGATCAGCGACTTAGATACACCTCCAAATGCTGCTGCCGTTCCCGGTGTTACAAGTGAACTTCCCATGCCTTCTCCTCGAATGATACAAGTAAGGTCATCGTCTGTCAATTCTGAAATAAATTTATCCATTCCGATCGAACCATCTGCCACATCGGATAATGTATGCATACCCATCGTCTGACGGATCTCCTGCGGAAGATGATCCTGTCTTCTCTGCTTCTCGTTTGATGCATGATGTGGTGCTGCTTCCATCATGACCTGATATCCGTTCTCTGTCTCTGCTGCCTTCATTCTGTCAAACGCTTCTACCGGAGCAAGTGCAGAGCAAAGCTGTTCGATCACAAGACCATCTGCAAGCTCAAACGCGCCTGCACATTCTGCACTTCTGACATTTTCGCCGGCAAATACATGATATGTGCCTGCTTCTAATACAAATGCATAAGCATGTCCTGTAATACCGGAGTCGTCATAGGATGCAAAGCGGCTGTATGGAACAGTGATCTCTACTTCTTCGGATTCACCCGGTGCAAGCTCCTTCGTCTTTGCAAATCCGACAAGAACCTTATCTGCTTTTCCAAGCTTACCCTGCGGAGCTTCCGCATAGATCTGAACAACATCTTTTCCTTTCTTTAAACCGACATTTGAAACAGTTACATGAAGTGTAAACTGCTGTTTCTCCGGCTCATTTGCAAATACAACGACTGACTTTTCAAATGTTGTATAGGACAGGCCATATCCAAACGGATATCTGACGCTATCCTTTGCGAAAGTCTCAAAATAACGATATCCGACATAGATATCTTCACTGTAATAATTCTTATCCGGATCACCAAAATATGGTGTAGAAGGATAATCAGCAACTTTATATGCGATCGTGTCTGTCAGATGACCGGATGGTGAAACTGCTCCTGTTAATACATCTGCTGTTCCAAGTCCGCCAACCATGCCGCCCTGCCATACATACATAACAGCTTCCGGCTGGTAACGGTCTGTAAAACTCATATCGAGCAGACCACCGACATTTAATAAAACGATCATCTTATCAAAGTTCTTTCTTACTTTTGTGAGCAGGTCTTCTTCCACATCTGTAAGCTGATAAGAACCCTTGGTATCACTTGCATCTTTATCCTCGCCTGCTGTACGTCCGATGATCACGATAGCTGTCTCTGATCTCTTACCGGCTGCTTCCACAACCTCATCGGTCAGCTCCATTTCTTCCTGACACCATGGTTCATTTCCCCAGCCTTCGCCTTCGTTAAATGGATGTGTCTCTTCCCAGTCCTGATAGATCCTGATCAGCTCCTCATCCAGAATGACCTGACCACTCTCACGCAGACCATCTACGATTCCATAGACCTTTGATACATTTACCATTCCTCCTGAACCGGTTCCGCTCTTATAATAGTGATTCTGGATTCTTCCAAATACTGCCACCTTCTCATCTTTTACAAGCGGAAGTGCCTGATCTTTATTCTCAAGCAGAACACAACCTTCTGCTACTGTCTGTCTTGCAAGTGCTACATACTGATTCCAATCCAATACTACCTGATTCTTCATATCCATCATACTCCTTTTCCTGATTTTATCCGTTTGTTTTATCTTCCTTATGCAGCTGTTTTCCGGCTCTCTGCATATGTATTTTCTGTCTCATTCTTTTTGACAGAAATTATGATTTCGTTCTTCAATTTATGAATGTATGATAGTATGAATTCTATTTTTACAATATAAAAAATACGACATTCTCATCATTTTCCCGACTGTTTTAAAATCGAAAAAAACTGTTATTTGAATTATTCAAACAACAGTCTTTTTCTGTATCTTATTTCACCCATTCTTACAATACATGCCATGTTTCTTTGCAATTGGTATTGTTTTATCTTTGATTTCTTCAATTGTATAACACATCATACATACCTCCCTCTCAAAATATACAAGCAAGTAATTTTATGTTTATTATACCACAAGAATCCCGCCTGGCATACGCCAAACGGGATTCTTATATTTTTCTGTATAACTGACACTTACTGTTTATTCTTTCTGCTCTTTGCAAATACACAGCCTGCTCCAAGGGAAGATACCAGCACGCCTGCGATCAGAAGTGATCGAACCGAAAGTCCTGTCGCTCCCTGAATGACCAGCAGTTCTTCCGCATTGTCACTGTTAAATCCTGTAAGATGTAAGGTTTTTGAACTTATGTAAAAAATAATTCCTGTTACTGCGACTCCAAGTACAGTAGAAAGTGCGGATACAGCCGTCCGTCTGCTGCAGCCATTTAACAACAACAGGCTGACTGCTGTTCCTGTTAATATAGTCAGGATTGAGACAATCACAGGAGGAAATCCGTGGTAGATCGCCTGAACCATAAACAGTACTACCAGAAGAAGCGTAAAAACGACACCGGCTAATGCCCGTAAGCCTTTTCCTTTTCCCACAAACAACATTACCGCGGCAAATACCACCACAAGGATGCCAAGTGGCAGGCACCTGTCATAATTGAATACTGTGTAGTAGGGAGCTGCTTCCTCCGGCATATCTGCACATACGATTATTTTCTGATTCGCGTTTACATAGATGTTATGTGTCTGTGACAAATAATTATCAATCGATACTTTGTCGCCTTTCTGCTCCCCATCCAGAATCAGAACTGTAAGCTCCTGTTCCCCAAGATATCTGGAATGATCATATGGATCTGTCTCCAGCCGTTCATTATCGACAGATACTACCCGCCCTCTTACGAATGTCCTGCTGTCGTTGTTGTACATTGTATAGCTGTTGATCCGATCCCAGTCAAATGAACCTGCCGCCAGAAGAAAGGCTGCTCCGATCAGGAAAACCCCGATATATACTGCGTTTCTTCTCACAAATAAAACAAGATGCCCACCTGCTTTTTCATCCGTTTTCCTTATCGTTTTGTCTTTTTTCTCTGTCTCTTTCATTTCCGGCTGCCTGCTCCTTATACATATGAGGCGAACCTGCCTGCTCCTTGAGGTGGTCTCACTTCATTTCTGTATTTATTATAGATATGCCTGCATGTGCCTGCTATCACACTTCCGTAAAGATTGCAAGAGTTGTATATTTCTTTTGTAAAATTCACGAAAAAACAGGCAGTCTCGTTATAAGACTGCCTGCCTGATAATTATTTTTATATTGTATTGTTTTCTATATCTCATATATCACATAGGATATACCTGTATCTTCATGAGAAAATCAGTTCTCCAATAACTGTTTCTGCTGATGACTTACTCTATCTGGAAAAGCCATCATAAAAAGATTCAATCAAAGCACAGTCCATGATAAGAACATAGAACACATTTCCATAGTAACGGCTTTCTACAATTCTTCCATGATCAAGAACAGGGCGGTAGGATCCATCTTTTTTTGCAAAATGGAATCTTACATAATCATTATTTCCACTGGTCTTTGCATCAATCTGTTTCCAGATACTGGTCTCCACAGAATCCCGTTCATCCGGGTGAATAAGATTCTTGAACCGCTGCCCGGTATAATCCAGAAAATCATCAAAATCCTTGCAACCTGCAAATTCTATCAATTCACGATTTGCAAATAAAATACGATCATCCTCCGGATCAGCTATATATATCAGGAAAGCTCCCGGAAGATTTTTTGACACATCCTGAAGTGCAAACCCAAGCTGACTTCTGTGCTGTATCTTATAATCACTGCGATAAGGACTGCAACTATGCTTCCCATGTAGTTTTACCGCATAAAGTGCCATATCTGCGCATCTGATAAGCTCCAAAACATCGTCACAGTCCTTCGGATATTCTGCGTACCCAAGAGAAATATAAAAAGGATGCTCTTCACCATTATATGTTATATACCTTGGCTTAAGGGTAAAACTCTCTATTATACTCTTTGCCTCTTCCTCTGTTGTTCCAATCAAGATAACAGAAAACTCATCGCCGCCATTTCTGCATAGAATGGCATTTACACCAAAATTATCTTTCATGTCCTGTGCAAGACTTTTCAGTGCGGTATCACCAACGACGTGTCCATACATGTCATTTATAAATTTAAAATCATCAATATCCATCTGTGCGCCCACACAATGAATACAATGACCGTCCTGTATCACCTTTTCAAGCTGCTCATCAAAACCTTTGCGGTTCAAAAGACCGGTTAACGGATCTGTTATCGCCATTTTTTTTAATATCTCACGATGTCTCTCAACCACAAGAACGATCACCGTTAATCCCGTTAAAAGCAAAATAATACAAATTCCAAAAACGAGCTGCGGAAGTATGTTCCATCCGTGTTTCCAACCATCAGTTGGCATTACCTCTAAGCCAAATGTGCTGCCACAAAATTCAAACTCAAATGTAATCGGCTCCTTCAAAATATTACCTGATGCCGATACCACCTCTGTATCATCCGACAAAGGAGAAACTGTCTTTGTCAGACAGTAATCATAACCAAATTGGGTAAGTGACTGAACCGATTTCTCAAATACCTCCGGAATACGGATAATTACAATAGTGAATCCCCAGAACGCAGAGGTTCCATCCGGGCACTCCAGATATACGGGATTTCTGATTGCAATGCCCCGGCCTCCTTGTTTTAAGTCAAACGGACCCTGCATAGTAACTATATTTTTATCTCTCCCGTAACGGCATATCTCTCCACGACTTTCATCGTGGATCAAATCTATCTTTCCCGCTTCATTTCCCGCCTCCGGATATATATCTGTAACAACACCATTAGGTGCAATCTGTATGCTCTGAACAAAATCTGTCATCAGATTTCCTGCAACTTTTTGAAAATTATCAATTTTTCCATTTTCACTGAGTACTATTTCCTCAAGTGTATCTGTAATCGCAACGCCACGGTTCATATCATTCTGCAACCGTTCTGCATAGGTTGTGGCATTAAGTTCTGTGACAGCCCGCATATGTTTTAAATTTGTTCTGTATGAATGATATAAAACTGCTGCCAAGGCCAGACAACCTGCCAGGAAAATGAGAACCGGCAATATGAGTTTTTTGTTATGGATTTTCTGTGAATGCATAGCTTGTCATCTCTCCTTGTTCTAAATCCAACTAAACAAATTCCTGTAAATTGCACATATTCTATCGCATTCTTTTATTTTTGACAAGCCACCCATTGTGGTATATTCCTTTTTTTGTAAAATGGGATTATAATACAGGAGCGAAAAGAGGTAATCAATATGCAGGATCCTGTCTATCATTGTGGTATATCTGGTGATGCCCTGCGCCATAATAAATTCATTTGAAATTGGCTTTACAAAAGAAAAACTGCAGGGACTATTATTTTCCGCTGTTCTTGCAACCATTATACATATTCTTCTATTGATTTTTATAAATATCGGAAGGAAACTCTGGCATTGGAATACAGTTGAATGTGCCACTGTCATGTATTCCAACTCGGGAAATATGATAATCCCACTTGTAAATGCTATGCTGGGTACCGACTATGTACTGTATTCATGTGCATTTATGTCTGTACAGCTGGTATTTCTCTGGACACACTGCAGCACCATGCTCGCCGAAAAGCCACATATGGAATGGAAAAAGATAATAACCAATATAAATGTAATAGCCATAATAGCCGGACTCCTACTCTTTTTCTGTCAGATAAAACTGCCATCTGTCATACTCACACCGGTAAAAGACATAGGAAATATGCTTGCACCTCTCAGCATGTTAGTAACTGACATGCTGATGGCTGATTCGCCGATCCGCGACAGCCTGAAAAACGCAAAACTATACATTTTCTCTGCCATCAGGCTCGTCATCTGGCCTGCTGTTTTACTGCTTATAATGTATGTAAGTCATGTATATGCCCTTATTCCAGAAGGAAGAACTTTACTCCTCATAGTATTTCTTGCCTCCATCACACCATCCGCTTCAACAATCACCCAGATGGCTCAGGTATATAACAAAGATGCTGCATACTCCGGTCTTTTAAATGTATTTACTACCTTGTTCTGTATCATAACCATGCCTTTGGCTGTCATATTGTTTTCACGGCTTGTGATATAATGGAGTTGCTCAAAAACCAATTAACCACGCCCCGACCATCATCTCTTTAGTCTTTCCATACGCCGGACATTCACCATATTTAATATAATCACTATAAAATGCAAAATTATAAATATCTATTAGCAATTCTGCATCCGTAATATCTGCTTTTCTATATTCAATCTTCATAAACAATACCTCTCCAAATCTCGATTTTTCTTTCCCGTATTAATTGCTATATGTTTTCACTTGAATAATTAAGCATTTTTCCAAACAAAAATTTAAGAAATCTTATACATATCATTCTTGTAGAACATTATTAAATCGCTTTTTTCAGAATTTCTTAGAACGACAAGGACATTAAACACATCTGGGAATGGCGAAATCATCCCCATACATGCCATGCCAAAATTCAATCCATTTAATACTCTAAATTCAGCAGGACTAATTACAAATAATATAAATGGAACTAACCCAAGAACAAATGGCAACAGGCACATCAATATAAACCGATCTCGCCTCAATGGATATGATGCTAATGCAACAAATGTTGCCTTTCCTTTTATTCTGCCTATTGTTACATCTGCTTCCTTAGGATAAACAATTCCATGTAACCACTCATGAATTATTAACAGTAAAAAACCGAAAGCAAATCCGACCAGAATAAATATTGGCGAGATTACAACGGTCTTGCATATTATCGTTTTACAAAGCATAGCAATAAAAAGGATAACACATAAAATTACAGCAATTGGCACTGCTTTTTTCATCAGTTCACCAACACTCTGCGGTGTTTCTATCTTTACTGCACCATCCAGCAAATTTCCTGTTTGATATTTATTTATATCGTTTATTGACCACACAATTTTTATCATATTAAATCCCTTTATTCATTACCTCCTGAACTTTTATCAGAAAAGCCGCTAGAAGTTTTCTTCTCCATCACATAGTTTTTAAGTGTAATTCACATCCCCTGATAATTTATATGGACATACAGCCTAGCCAGACAGCCAGATTGATCAATGTCTCCAAATCCAACAACCTCATCATCCTCCACTGCAACCACTGTTTTATGATTTAAAAAAGAGTGGTTCCATTCTTGTAAATCTACGCTACCGGTTGCCCATGCATTTAACTGTTCTTCTGTATAATCCTTTACATTTACGCTATGTACCGTATTGTAGAACAATTGCGCCATCTGCTCACAGTCAGTTGACTTGTATTCTCTAAGTTCCATCTTTTATCCTCATAAACTGGAATTTATCTATTAACTCTCTTAACTTTCCCGTATTTTCAAGGCTTCCCGCCATTGAAAATTCTATATATGTATCCTTTTCCCTTGTTTTTGCCCTTATGGGATAATTACAAGGGAAAATTCATTATTCAGTTGTTTAATCGTTGCCTGCCACTTTATCAAGAAGTCTTGCGGAAGTCCGCTTTGCTTCCCTTGTAGCATGGGCATAGACATTCATGGTGGTACTCACGTCTGAGTGGCCTAACAGTTCCTGCACATCTTTCGGTTGTGCCCCGTTGGATAAGAGGTTAGTCGTGTAGGTATGCCTCAGTGTGTGGAAATGGAAGCCTTCAAGTTCCGGTACTTTTCTTCCTGCTGTCCGGCAGGCTGTTTCTATGGTTGCCGGAAGTTCCAGACAGCCATCCTCCCTTAAGCATACAAAGAAGATTTCGGTGTAATCTTCCGGCACATTCTCTGTCATTCCCAAATGATAATACTCGTAATGCACCCGATTCTTTTCCATTACTTCTCTGTAAAAATTCCGCTGGTAGAGTTCCCCATACTGAAAACGGTTTTTGTGCTGTTCCTTTTTTGCATTCCTCAAAATATCTGCGAGAGTATCGCCAAAGTCAACAACCCTGATCTTTTTCCACTTTGTCGGACCGATTTCGTGCTTATGGGTAGCCCCATTGTAGCGGATGCTCCTGCGTACAGTGAGATACTGTTCTTCAAGGTTGATATCCTGCCATGTCAGACCTGCTACCTCTCCAAGTCTGAGACCTGTAAAGTATGCTATCTGAACCGGAAGAATCGCATCCCCGCTTCGTTTTCCAAGCTGTTCAATCAGTTTCCGGTACATTTCAAAGGAAAGCGGTTTAACCTTATCTCTGTCTGTGGCTGTTTCATCCGCAAACAAATCCGTTTCTTCCTTTTTATGCCTCATCACCACATACTGCATTGGATTGAAGGTAATAAACTGTTTCGGAAATACCGCAAACCGGAATGACTGTTGCAATACTGCTGAAAACGACCTTACATAATCAATGGAATAGCCTTTGGAAATAAAATCTCCGACAGTACCACCAAATGACAGCAAATCCATAAACTCCTGCAGGTGTACTGAAGTCACTGTTTTCAGCTTCCTTTTACTAATGGGGTGCTGTTTGATTCTTCCAATAGCCTGAAGATAATTGCCGACCGTTCCATTACTTAATGTGCCTGTCTTTAATTCTTCCTCAGCCCACAGGTCAAGCAGCTCTCCGAGAGTAATGTTGTCAGCCTTTGCAACAAACCGCTTGGCTTCATAATCCTCCATTGCCTGCCTTAACAGCTTTTCCGTTTCGCTTTTGCTTTCCGTACCAGCAAATTCCTTCTGTACCAGGTTACCGCTTGCATCTTCCACATAGAAGCGGTAGTACCATTTCTTGCCTTTCTTTCTTACAGAACCTTTTGCCATAATCGTTTCTCCTTTCGATATCGACAATCGGAACTGATGAAATGCTTTCTGCGTGTAAGTATATCATAACTCCGGTTGTCTATCTATACCGGTTCGGAGTCTTTCTCTGAAAGAAGATTTGCAAGCCTTACGGCTGCCGTTTCGGGATTCTTGGAATAGAGCCTTACAATGTCGCCCATGTCGTTCAGTGCATTTACCGTATGGGTGATTTCCCTAAGGAACATAATCTCATTATATTCCTGATTGGATTCAAACCCCATTACTTTTGCGATTGTGGCATCTTCCGTATTCCCTTTAAAATTCTTACAGGCATATTGAAAGGAATCAACGAATAATTCGTATTCCTTCAACATCAGCAGCAGTAAATCTTTGGAAAAATCCGCTTCGTCTGCCTTCATATCATAAGGAAATTTGGAGAGAATGGAAGTCATGGTATCACGAATCTGTAATTCCCTTTTATCCGTAACATCACTTGTCATTTCTTCCGTCTCGCCCTTCAACCACTCCACTGATACATGAAGTGCTTCCGACAGACCATCCAGAACAAGCTTCTTGGTGTTGTCAATCGTTCCTGCCTCATACCGCTGTATGGTGGAAGCGGTAACTCCCATCTTTTCTGCTATATAAGGCTGGTTGACACCTAATTCCAGTCTGCGTTGTTTTGCCCTGCTACCGATTAACTTGCGTAATTCTTTATCTTTCATTCTGATACGCCTCCTTTTTCGGTATGGCTAAAGTATAACACAGTAAAAATAGTATTGCAATATGCAAGTTAATAATTGCTTTTAAAATTTCGTAACGCTTGACAAGAAGATATAAAAGTTATATAGTAGGCATAGTTACAAAATTGCATTATGCAATTCAAGAGGAGGTATTTTAATGACAGAAGTGAAGATTGCACTGTCCATTGAGGAAGCTGCCGACTATACGGGTATCGGCAGAAATACCCTGCGGAAACTGGTAGAATGGAAAAAGCTTCCGGTATTGAAGGTAGGACGGAAAGTCCTTATCAAAACGGATATGCTTGAAAAGTTCATGACCGCCAATGAAGGCAGGGACTTAAGGGACAAAGGAAATGTCAGAGCTGTCACAAGAAATGTGACAAATTAAATAGGGACAGTCCTAAGACCATCCCTAAGGTATGTATCTGACCGAAGCCATGATATACCTACACGCAAATAGATTATACCATGTGCTTCCTCTAAGATACAACCGGAAATTTAAGAAGTGGGGAAGAAACTTTTTTATACAAGCCCTCGGCGTTTGAGAGCGAAATACACCCATCGCACAAATCTTCGATTTGTTCTCTGTGTATTTCGCCCTTGCAGGGAGCTTCCGCCGACAGGCGGATATGTTCGTAGACGGGCTACCTATGTAGCCTACTCACTTCATATAAGAAAGTATCTCATCCTCATTTCTTGTAGCTTCGTACTTGGCAGATACAGAAAGGGGGAAGCACATGCCAAGAAATTCATTTATTCAGATGACGAAGCTCCACAATGTCCGGGGAAGAATTTATTATATTTCAAGCCCCAAGAAGCAGGAAAATCTGTATGCAGTATATGAAACCACAGAACGTTCTTTCTGGAGTGACCTTGCAAAATGTAATCATGCAGAATTTAAAAAAAGTGGTACGGAGGGGAAATGTATTGAGGCAAGGGAATTGATCATAGCCCTGCCGGAATCTTTTACGGAGTATCCTCCAGACAAACTGTTGCAGATATTTACAGACCATTTCAGACAGACTTACGAAACGGATTGTATCGCAGCCCTGCATCACAATAAGCGGAAAACCAACTATCACATCCATCTCATTTTTTCGGAGCGTACACTCTTGGAACAGCCCATAGAAAAGGTTGCCACCCGCAATATGTTCTATGACGAAAAGGGAAATCATGTACGCACCAAAAAAGAGATACTTGATGAAGATGGAAATATCCGTAAAAGGTGCAAGGTGATTCACAAAGGTGAGGTATACGAAAGACAGATTTTCTCCATTAAGGATAAACGCTTCAAGGCTGAAAATTTCCTTGATACCGTCAAGCAGGATTATACCAATCTTATCAATCAGTATGTGCAGGACGAGAAGCAGCGATTACAGGTCTTTGAACGAGGCGGCATGTATCTTGCCACCAAGAAGATTGGCAAGAACAATCCGAAAGCCGCAGAGATGGAAGCAGATAATGCCAAGCGTACCTTATGGAATCAGACGGTAGACAGAGCGATTGTAACGGGTGTTGCCAAATCCGAGATTATGCAGATAAAAAAGGAACGGATAACAGATAGGATTGCTGAATCCGTATGGATTTACGGAAACAGACCCAATCTGTTATCTTCCATTATCGGTACTGCCATTGCAGTATTGGAACTGCTTATTTCAAAAGTATTACTGAAAACTCTGGAACTTGCAGACAAAGTGATTTCCAAAGAGCTTGAGGCAGAACCGGAGAACACAGATTTCAAGGAGCAGAAAGCTGTACCGGAAGAAAGCAGAAAGCAGGCAGATACACCAAAGCCTGCCATACCGCCAAGACCACAGCCGTCACCGGAAGCAGTTTCTTACAAGCACTTATGCGAGATTTATCAAAAGCTGCAGGAACAGAATAAAGCAATTTTTGCACTTGAGAAACAGCGAAGTGACCTTGAAATTGAACTGTCCGACAGCAAAGGTATCTTCAAAGCAAAAAGGCGTTCCGAACTTTCAACGGAGATAGCCGGATTGGAGGAACGTATTTCCCGAATGAAAGTTCGCTTATCCCAAATCGTAAAGGAATACGGGTATCCGAATGCGGAAGCCTTCTACAAGGCATTTCATAAGGCAGAGACAGCTTATGGGGATTATCAGGATAGCCTTAAGAACTGGGAACAGCAGTATGGCGAGAAGCCACAATCACTACACGATAAGCTTAAATCTAAGAAACAGGACATAAAGGAGCGAGAGTTAACAAGACCATATTCTCCACCAAATCGTGGAAGGAGTAGATAACAAACGAAGGGAGGCAATTGCCTCCCTTCGTTTGTTATCTCTCCGTAAAAGACTGGAATTTCACCCTCTCGCATAAAGACACAAATTATTTTTCTATTTCCTTATCATATACCTTTTTTGAGTACACTACAGCAACAAGCGTTGCTGCTAACAAATAAATCAGCATAAAGATTGTGCCAGTCATCCCACTTGTAAATGCGGTTGTAATAATAGTTAATAACCCCGTAATAATAATACATATTGCACCAAAGTGGTTACTCTTTCTCCATGTATTATCATTGTGCATACTCCAAACGGTTCGAAGTCCAACTACTGTATTTCGTTTTGCCTTTGTCATAAAATTTCCTAATACAATAAATACAATACCACACAAAATACATGAAACTTTTGCAATGTCAATAACCGCATGTTCACCACCTGCATTTGCCTGTATCCAAGAAGAATAAAGAATAAAATAATGCATAATCCCGAACATGATTGCTTGCGAAATTCCTACCACACATAATACCTTTGCAGAAGATTTTGCTTCCATCTGTTCCTTTTCTGTATTTGCATTTTTTGATTTTTCCTCAAACACATAGATTAGCAAGTGCCAAAACAGTGTAATAAACAAAATAATTACCGGAAAAATAAAGCTTTCTGTTTTACTTCCCCATCTGTCAGTGTTTCCCTCCAAGTCATGATGCATAGGTATAATATCAGGCATAAACTGTAGTACCACACTTGTAACTACAACTGGAATCATTGCTACTGTCCACATTATTTTTTTCATACTTTTTTTCCTCCAAACTGGTTAACCCATATAATTAATTCATCGAAAACCGTAGTGTTGATTTCATAATAAACAAAGTTTTTCTCTTTATATTCAGATATCAAATCTGCGTTTTTTAATAATTTTAAATGATAAGAAAGAGCAGCCGGTGTGATCTGTAATTTTTCAGCAATCTCTCCGGCATTTAATCGCTCATTTCTCAACATCATAAGAATGGCTCTTCTCTGGCTATCTGCCAACACTTTAAAAATGTTAGTTTCTCTCATATCTTTTACCTATTTAAAAATCTCTTTAAATAGATTTTAGCATACGTTTTGTCTTTTTACAAGGACTATTTAAAAATATTTTTAAATAGAGAGGACACACTGAAAAATCAATGTGTCCTCTCTATTTACCTTAAGGCAAAATTCAAACATCTAGAAACTTAAGATTCCTGCCTCTTATTATGGAATAACCGTACGTTCTATATATTTTTCTGGAATTTTTAGTACTAGACCTCTATCATGATATTATATTAGCAAAATCACCACGTATCTAAACGATCCTCTGCATCAACCCATACTTGCATTTCTCCATCCAAGTATAATCTTGCATATTCTAATGGATTATCAATAGCCAAAGCATTCAACGAACACTGGGAGCCGGGAGTAGTTCTCAATCCTTCCTCTGCCTTATTGCAATCAATTCTAAGCACTACATTTTCAAACGTGGTTACATCTATGCTATTACATTGCGGATTATATCTTGCATAAATCAATCTCATATCTTATCTGTCCTTTCCTTAATTTTCTAAAAGTTTTGAAAGCATTTCAATCCGTTCTTACTGCCATTTTCATTTCATGTTATAATTTGTTACTGGATTTTCTTTCCCTTGATTTTGCCCTTGCGAGCATTCGTAACATGAGGGAAAAGGATATAACACAAGGGAAAGCATAAGGGCAAACTCACTTGCTACAAATTTAGCATTTTCAAGGGGTTGCTGACTTCACGAGGATAAGATATAACAGTTAATAAATGTTATGAATTAAGTCAAATCAAAACTGGAATTTATCGCCATATTCCACTATTAAGTTATACTCGCTTATAAATAATTGGCTCGTCATATCCAAAAGTTTTCTTTCCATTAACTTCCATGCTTTCAGATACTTCCAGGCAACTGTCAGAAAACTTTTCCCAAAGCTTAAATGTCATTACCGGAGAGAACTGGCTTGTACTGCCTCCTTCCCAGATTTCATCCTTTTCATGGTAGATTGCTGGGGTAAACTTTTCGGATTTTTTCAATTCGGTGTAATCAACATTTTTCATAGAACTATATGAAAATGTACTCTTATCTTCTCCTTTAGGTATTTCATAAGAATACAATACAATTTCATCCTCTTTCTCTGTAATAAGAAAAAGATGTGGGGAAGCATTGCGTTTCCCATTTATCTCATAGTAGCTTTCTTCAACAACAAATTTACCATTAAAATCTTTAGGAAGGTTCAAAATTTTTCCATTACAGATTGTATTAATGTGTTCTGCATAAGGATATATTTTTCCTTCTGTCTTCATCTTATCAAACTGCTCTTTGTTATTAAAGTGTCCCGTCATCATATCAACAAAATTATCGAGTTTCATAATTTTTCCCTCCAAATTCCGATTTCATAGTCGTTAAAATCAAAGTATTACAAACACTGCTACCAAACATGCAACTAATCCCATGAACCAAGGTAATATAAAAGATAGAAAATTTGCCTTATTTTTTCGAAGCAGAATCATTGCGGTTATCATTATGGCTAACCATGCGAACATAATAAAATATCCAAATGGTACAAAAGACATATCCTCTACATAATCTTTTGTGCCGGGAGAAGTTTCAGGAAAAGCAAATGCCCACCCCAGTAATGCTAAGTAACTACCAAGCGTTCCTTGCAGAATCCCTAGTATTACCAAGCATATTTTTTTGATTACATTGTTCAAAATAAACACCTCCAAACAAAAGATAAACTGGAAGTTGCCTGAATGTTATTTTTCGTTGACGAGTTTGCCCGTCATGTGTTCGATTTTTATGGCAAACAACTGTGTCCGTAATGCAGAACGTTCCATTTCTTCCTCAATCTCATCTGTAGTTGGATAATATTTTGCTGCTAGCTTTCTCAATTGATCCTCAAAGATATTATTTTCTGTTACCGGCTTCACCTTTCCAAACACAACAACGCTTGTCGGATTCCATTCCCAATGACCTTCTTTTTTGAATCCCTGATTCCAGACAGTCAAGCAAACCTTATCGCATCGGTTCATTGCATCAACCTTATGCCCTCTTCTCCTCCTTCAACACCTTTTTACATTCTTCTGTTGTTATCTGCTGCTTAAATCTTCTCATTTCTCTGAACATGTCAATCTCTCCTTACTTTATAGGGAACTGCAACCCGATAACACCCCTCATCTGTTGTTCTACTCATTTTCTTCAAATAAAGCATTCCAGGCACTCACTGTATCATAACGATAGATGTCGTTCACATCATGTTCCCGCCAAAAATCTTCATCACTATAATGTCCTTCAAATACTCTGTTCACCAAACGTCTTGCATCCTTTTCCATTCCGACATAAGCTTCGGAAAATTCCTCTGCCAGACTTTTTGATATTTCTTCATATAAGTCATCCATAAACGAATCGAAAGTCTTACTATTTATCAAAGCAATTAACACAATTTTCTGACCGGCACTTAAATCCGACTTGGCAATAAAGTCTGTCAATGTTCCATCCCATGCATTTCATATTGAAATCCGACCTGCTTTAATTCCCCTTTTGACAATGCTAATATCAGTTACCGCAACAATGGATTGGGTCTTACCGGCTTATGGTGTATCCGTTCCGGTAAACCCATCACTTTATCGTAACTTAATTACTTTATTTTTGTCTTCATGTAACCCCCCGGCATTCATACTTTTCCCAATACATGTTCCGGTATCAATACGCCTTTATCATTATTTTGTCCCCATTCCAATAAAAAAATTATACCATAAGTTTCTACTGCAATAAAGTAAGAGTTCCTTTTTGGTTACTGTCAAGTAATCGTTGGCACGATTTACAATTAAACTATTTTCCCTGTCATCAATCTTGGAACACTTGCCGCAATCAACAGGAATACCGGTATGCAGGCAAACATCGGCCATACAACATAATGATAGGTGAACATTATGGTACCTCCTGCAATGGCATATACAATCAAATAATTTAAAAGCTGTCCTACGGAAAGCACAAATACAAATGCCAGACACATTCTCAATATTCCTTCAAAGGAAAGCATGGATGCTATCTGATTTTTTGTCATTCCAACAGACCATAACACCTTAAGCTCCTGATTTCGTTCATGAATGGATGTATAAGTAAGATTTATAAAATTCATAATACCAATCAAAGCAAGAATTGCACTAAGAGCACTTCCTACAATTAAAAACATCCGCACGGTATCCTTAAATTCCTTCAAATACATATCTCTGGATTGATAATCCAAATCCTCATTTACTGTCTCACAATATTGTTCCACATAGCTTTCTGCCTCCTGCAGATGTTCCTTATCCAGATTCATCAACAGCTGCATTGCTCCTTTTGAGTCCGGAACAACCTTCCGGTATTCCTCTGAAGGAATCGTTACATAGACATCCATTCCGTGACTGTGCTTTGGGCCCATAGAGTATGGTACATCCCCAATAGCAATTACTTCATACTCTTTTACCTTACCACTTGGCAATTCTACCGGTATTTTTTCTCCCACCTGATAAAGTGCAAACCCGGAATCATTGCTCCCTTCCTCTGTCATGGAAGAAACAATTGCGTAATCACCGGAACAAAATGTATCCCAGTCCACTACCTCTGTGTCCAATTCCATAGCATCAAAAATCATCTTATCCACACCATACAGATGAGCATCAATTTGTTTTTGGTCATAGACGAGGGAATCAAACCAGTTTTTTTGATCCTGCCCACTCACAAACCAGTCATTATGTTCCTCATAAATCCTTTTCAACCGCTCCCATGAAGTACCATCCACCTTCTGCTGTATCTCAGACATATAAATGGCTCCACATTCCGTAATACCATCCATTTTCTCCAGTGCCTCCATATCCTGAAAAGTCACGCCATCCAATACCGTTTCCAAAGAATGGGAATTATACAAGGTTGCATCAGCCACTGAAATATCACTGCCTGCAAAAGTAGAAATATATTTATCCTCATCAAAACAGGACACAATGGATACCGTTACATTTATCATTAAAATACTAAGAACCATGGAAAGAATTACCGCCGTAGATCTCTTCTTATTTCTTTTCAAGTTCTCCCATGCCATAGAAAACGGATTTACCTTCTTTGCCTTTTTCCTTTGAGACAATTTTTCTACCTGACAGTCATTAAACTCCACCGCTTCTACCGGAGATATTTTTTTGATAATTCTGCATGGTTTTGCACAACTGATTCGGACTGTAACCCATGCAAAAACAGCACATGACAGGAATACAAAAGGATTGGAATAAACCTTACATGCCTCAGATGTTATATTCTCAGCAATCAACGGCAGGACAATATGAGAAAGCACATATCCCAAAATCATACCAACGGGAATCGCAATCACACTTAAAAGCATTGCCTGCTTCAGCACCAGTTTTTTTAACTGTGTATTCGTCATACCGATTGTCTTAAGCAAACCATAGTAATGAATATCCGCCGTTACCGCAATCAGAAAAATATTATAAATGATCAAATATCCCGATAACATGATCAAGGTAAGCAAAATCAAAACAATCAGCACGGAAGTCGCATCAATGGAGCTTGTTGTATATGCCCAGTTAATACCATCATTTATCTCATCACCGAACCCATGTCTTTCCTTTAAGGCATCCATCTGTGCGGATATATTAAAAGTCGAAGGAAAATCAAAGTCCGAATTCATGGCACCGGCATAAGAATTTTGTTTCAAAAACTTGTTATAATCCTCTCTGTCTTTCCAGACCGGAGCAAAGCTTTCTTGAAATTTCTTTGACACAAAAATCTGATTTGCTATGGTTTCTGCCGGTTTTTCCCAGATACCGCACACCGTAAAATCTCCTTCATAGGTGTCAAAACCATTGGAAATTTTAAGATGAAGAATCTGTCCTAATTCATGAGGAATACCAAAATCATCCAAAACATTTGTACAGACTGCCACCTCATTGTACTTCTCAGGAAGGCTTCCCATTTCCGGATAAGCAAAGCTTTGTTTGGCATTCAATTCCTGGGTATATCGAATCTCTGTATAATCTTTTTTTAATTCTTCATTTAACAGATTACCAATAATAACATTATAAGATAAGTTGTGTATTTTTTTATCTGTTGCCAGTTCATCATATTCTTCCTGTGTCATAAATTTAAATCCTGCATGGGAACTGGTTCCGACCTGATAACAGGTAGAAGTCTCATATGACTTTATCAGACTGTTTACAACCGTAAACAATGTTGTAAGCATTACCGTTGTTAATATAATGGCAGCCAGCAGGATTCCATTTCTCTTTTTATTTGCCAACATACTTTTTTTACTGATATTGGTGATACAGCGGTGATTATCAACCTTACGCATTGGTATCTCCCCCTCCCGATATAATCCGTCCATCTTCAATCCGGATAATCCGATCAGCCATCTGGGCAATTTCCTCATTATGGGTAATCATAACGATGGTCTGTTTGAATTTCTGACCTGTCACCTTCAAAAGCCCCAGCACATCCTGACTTGTTTTTGAATCCAGATTTCCCGTAGGTTCATCTGCCAAAATGATGGATGGTTTTGTTGCCAGTGCTCTTGCGATGGCAACTCTTTGCTGCTGCCCGCCGGAAAGCTGGTTTGGAAGGCTGTTGATTTTTTCGGAAAGACCTAATATATCAATTATCTGTTCCACAAAATCCGTATCCACAACTCCTCCGTCAAGCTGTATGGGAAGTACAATATTTTCATATACATTCAATACCGGCACAAGATTATATGCCTGAAAAACAAAGCCGATTTTTCTTCTTCTGAAAATCGTAAGCTCCCCATCTTCCAGATCGAATATCCTTTTTCCGTCCACCAGCACGGTTCCGGAGGTAGGACGGTCTAAGCCTCCAAGCATATGCAAAAGGGTCGACTTTCCACTTCCGGAGGTTCCCACAATTGCCACAAATTCCCCTTGCTCCACAGAAAGACTCACTCCATCCAGTGCCTTTACACAGACCATGTTCTGGTCGTAATATTTTTTCAAATTCTCTGTTCTTAAAATTTCCATTTTCCCTTTTCCTTTCCGATTCCCACAAATTATGAGAAATACGCTTCTCATAAAATAAACAATGCCGGGTATCTGTTTTTCATACCCAGCATAGCTTATCCTTCTTTCCAGATTCTTTCTCAAATCTTACAATGTTGAAATATTTGGAAAACAGACATCAAATCTCGAACCCGTTCCCACTTGTGAAGTGACCTTGATATAGCCTCCGTTGTTTTCTACAATCTCCCGTGCCAGAAACAATCCAACACCAATTCCTTCTTTGTCATGTGCGGACCTTCCTCTGTAAAATCTTCCAAACAACAAAGGAATTTCTTCCTCTGATATACCGATACCTTGATCTGTAATCCGGATACCCGAAAAAAACTCATAAGAGAATTCTTCAATATAAACGGTAGTACCCTCTCCGGAATATTTAATCCCATTATCCAGAATATTATAGACTGCTTCAATTACCCATTTTTCATCTACATAGGAGCGGTACCTTCCCACGTCCCTTACAAGAATGGAAATATTCTTTTCCGATGCTTTGGGAAGTGCCTGTTCCACTGCCTTATGGATAATTTCCCGATATGCAGTTTCCTTTTTTTGATATTGAAAAATACCGGTTTCAAGGCGGGACATTTTTACCAATGCTTCAATCAGGCTTTCTAACTTCTTTCCCTGAGCAAAAACCTCACCGGCATATTCCTTCTCCTGCTCGGTAGCTGCCACCTCTGTTAAAAGCTCCGAATACATCAGTATATTGGTAAGAGGTGTTTTGGTCTGATGGGAAATATTCGTAATCAGTTCCTTTAAATTGTCTTTTTCTTCCTGAATCTTCTTCTCGGACATGGATGCAGTAGACAGATACCGCATAAACTTTGTCTGCAATTTTGAAAGCTCGCTTTCGTCAAAGCAATTTTCCTCAAAGGTACCTGCAATTGCATCATCCAACATTTGATTCAAAATCTCGTATTCATTTCTTCTAATTTTCATTCTTCCCATTTAAAGACATAACCAATACCATATACCGTATGGATTATCTTTTCTCCAGAGCCTTCTATTTTATCTCTTAATCTTTTCACGCTGACGGATAGGGCATTTTCATCCACATACTGTTGATTCTGCCATACATAATCAATCAGCTTTTCCCGGGAAAGGGTAATTCCCTCATTCTCCGTAAAATACTTTAACAGTCGGATTTCCGTCTTACTTAATTCAATCTCCATATCATTTTTCTTGAATATCAGATTGTCAAAATCAAACAATAACCCATGCTTTTCATATCGGTTCGGAACATCACAAGGCTTCCCGGCTAACGCCCTTGATAAAAGATTATTCACCCGAAGCCTGAGTGCCATCAGGGAAAATGGCTTTGTCACATAATCATCCGCTCCAAGGGTAAGACCTGTCACCTCATCCAATTCCGTATCGTTTGCAGTCACAACCAAAACCGGTACGTCAGAAGTCTTCCTTAACTGTTTTAGAAAGTCAAATCCATTCCCATCCGGTAAATTAATATCCAAAATGATAAGATCTGCCTGCTCTGTGTCTTCAACCTCACCTAAGGAATAAAACTTCCGATATTCATATTTTTCATTTCCCAGAGTAAGCTCTATACCATGATTGATGGTTGCATCATCTTCAATAATATAAATGCACTTTTTTTCATTCGTCATAGGTGGCTCTCCTAAATTCTGTCTTTCCATTACATCTTCCTATAAATATCGTTAAACCCTCAACAACTGTAATTTATAATTCTAACGAATTTGTATTTAATAAAAATTCATACACATTCATGATTAAAATACCTTGATCATTATAAAATGGTTTTGGCGTATCAGATGTAATTACAATCTTCTTAAATGAATCATTTATTTTCAAAAAAGGACGAATCTCTTGTTCCATTTTTGCTTCGGTCTCCAACATATACGCGGACTGGATATAATATTTTTTAGAACCCTTATTACAGATAAAATCGACTTCCAGTTGCTTTTTTACCAGTTTTGCATCTTTCCCCTTTTCAACAACAGTCAGATTGCCAACATCCACATGAAAGCCTCTCATTCTTAATTCATTGTAAATTACATTCTCCATAGAATGTGTCACTTCCATTTGCCTGTAATGAATTCTTGAATTTCTAAGTCCCATATCCATAAAATAGTACTTCATTGGCGTACTGATATAGGACTTTCCCTTAATATCATATCTGCTCGCCTCTTCAATTAAAAAAGCATCCTCCAAATATTCAATATATTTCGTAATCGTTGTTGCTGTAATTTTCGAATTGTTTACGCTTTTAAATGTTTTCTGAAGTTTGTTAGGATTTGTCAACGCGCCAATTGCGGATGCCAAAACATCAAGCAATGATTCCATTTCTCCAACGTTTCTGATTTTGTTTCGTTTTACAATATCACTGATATATGTTGCCTGAAACAGATTATCCAATAGATTCATTTTTTGCTCATCCGTTTCAGCTAATACCACCAACGGAATACCGCCATAAGTAATATATTCGTTCCATCCATCATATTTATTTCCATCATAGCAACTCATAAATTCCGAAAAGCTCAAAGGGTACATATGCACCTCATCCCCTCTGCCGCCAAATTCAGTAGCTATATCTCTGGATAAAAACTTTGCATTACTTCCCGTTACAAATACATCGCAATTCTTCTTATCCGCTAAACCGTTAAGCACACTCACAAACTCATCCAGTAATTGCACTTCATCTAAAAGAAAGTAGTATTTTTCATTATCTTGAAGTTGTTTCTTTGCCCAAGGGTAAAAGATTTTCGGATCTCGATATTCTATATTATCGAATAAATCAAACGCCATTTCAATGATGTGTTTTTCATCCACTCCATTTTCAAGCAAATGATTTTTAAACAGCGTTCGCAATAAATATGATTTTCCACATCTTCTTATTCCTGTTACAATTTTAATCAGACCATTTCCTTCACGATTTATAAGTTGTTCTAAATAGTAATCTCTTTTAATTTCTTTTACCATGACATTTTCTCCCAAAAGATATTTCGGTTATTGTATCCCTAAATATCTTCTATTATACCCAACAACATAATACTATGCAATCGTCTAAAAGATATTTTGGTTAATATATGCCCAAACATCTTCTAGACTCTTTCCGTATTCATATATAATATAAACACCAAAAACGGCAAGCCGTCTGTTATATGACCACCTGCCTGTTACCTGCTCTAATACTATTTTCCGTGTATCATCAGTCAATCAAACTGGAAGTTGTCTGTCTATACATAATCTGATATTTCAAATACACATTCAGAAGCTCCATTGACAATTGTATCAACAATAGTAACTGTTACACTCTTTTCAAAAACCTCAGAGAACAATCGCATATACCAACCAGCAGAACATTCACAATACTTTTTATTCATATTCTCAACTTTTTTAGGTATATTACAATAACATTTTTTGTATACAGCAATAATCTTTCCTTTAAAAATATGTAAGTTCCTTCCGCCAATATCTGCTTCATTCAGAAGATTCAAAAATTCTGCTATATCGTTAGATTTAGCGTATAATTTTTTTGCTATTTTTATAGCATTGGTTGACAAGCAGCACCCACCACATTTTCGCATAGTATCAGTCATATATATCTTCATACTCTCAGTAGTATTTAAAAGCTCATTAATATATCCTGCCTGCTTAAGCGGTGTTGCATTTTCATCAATAATTCCAATCTCCGAACAAACCGCAAATGCATTTTCAGAATCCATATTATCTACTATTCTTTTGGCCTTATTCATATCATATCCTCGCAAGAATTTAACTAATTATTCTAAAATCTACGGTTCTTTTGATTTCACCGGCATCCAAATTTCGCAATAATAATTCTCATCCTGATTTCCTTTCGGATAATCACAAGGTGCGGTGTAGTATTCTATATTATACATTCCTGCAATTTCATAATCACTATTCCCAGGAAGCCATTCCTTAAAAATCTCTGTATTCACTTTTTGTAACGCTTCCGGCATAGATCCTTTACATGGAAATACTGCCCATGTATTTTCAGGAATAACTACCGTTTCAAATTCTTCCGGTATGTCTTTTGAAGGGATATAATCATCAGCAATCATGTACTTGAAGAATCCTTCCGGTGCTCCATCATCTAAACAGATTCCATACATACCACAAATATACTTACCGTTTCCCTTTTCATAATGCTCTGTCCAAAATTGTGGGCATTCTTTATACCCTTCTTCATTTTTAATAATTTTGGCACTTCCGACAACAGTAAATGCCGGTTTTTTAACAATTTTACATTCCATTTCAAATCCACCTTTCATAGATACATGTATTTTTAGAGGAAGGTAGTTTTTGAGTTCACCGTCTCCGGACTTCGCCTGTGCAGGCGTAATACCGTGAAATCTGGTGAAGGCTTTCGTAAAGCTGTCTGGAGAATCATAGCCATATTTCATTGCTACATCTATAACCTTAACACCATCTGTTTGCAAATCTCTGCCGGCAAGTGATAATCTTCTATTTCTTATATATTCGGATACCGTAATTCCACAAAGAATCGAAAACCCTTTTTGAAAATAAAATGGCGAAAGATTAATCTTTGCAGCAATTTTTTCCAGAGTAAGTTCATCTGTAAGATGTCCTTCAATATATTTGATTGATGAAGTGATATCTTCCAACCAGCTCATGCTTATTTACTCCTTCCTACAAAACACATCTTATCTCCAAAGCATATTTTTGTCCCGACATATTTTGCTCTCTTTTGTCCAACTACACAACTATCGCAGATATAATCACAAGGCATTCCTTTACATAAACAATTAGTAAAAATCAAATTCGTCTCTCGCTTAAACACACCAGCTTACTGGAATTTGTCACTCCATCAAACTGGAATTTTCAAGTGATTTATGCACTATATATATTTTTTCATAAACATTATATTTTCTTCTAAAATTTGCTTTGTTTCTGGTGTTCCCGTACCAATAGTGGCAAACGCATGAAATGTTCCTTTTACTTCTACCAACTCCACATCCACACCCACCTGCTCGCATTTTTGGTATAACGCTTTTGCATCTGCATATAATGTCTCATTAGAATCACAAGTAATAAAGGTTGGTGGAAAACCATGAAAATCACCAAATAAAGGTGAAATGTAAGGATTATCTGCCATATTATCTCCAACATATATTTCATTTAACGGTTTAAGACAGCCTTCTTTTACAGTAAAATCATCAATTCTATATTCCGACCTATCTATGCCACCAGTAAAATCAATAATAGGACTATGTACTAAAACACAAGCAACTTTTCCCATTTCCTTTGTTTTCAAAGCAAGTGCTAGACAAAGATTAGCACCTGCACTCTCACCCACTAATGTTATTTTGGTATTAGGATATAGCCTTACTATTTCACAAAAAGCATTGTAGCAATCATCAAACCCTTTTGGAAAACTATGTTCTGGTGCTAACGAATAATCAATAGCAATTACTTTATAGCCAGAATACTTTGCAAGCATAGAACTATATCCTTTTGATGATGAAGCACTTCCTGAAACAAAACCACCACCATGTATATACATAATAATATTCTCACTATTTGCTTGTCCATATTCTGAAACAACTGCCTTTACATTATCCAATCTGATTTTTTTATATTTTACACCTTTTTCCTTTGGCATGAATTGATAGCCAAAATTAGAAATCACTCTTATAAAAGACCAATTGACTTTTCCCATGTTTTCGTCAAATCCCATTCCTTTGGTCATTTGTTTAACAGTACGGATATTCTTTTGCATTTCTTCGCTTTTCGCTTCTCTAATCTGTATTCCCATATCACACCTGTAAATTCAAATTTTCATGTGTTCGACAAACTTGAATTTAGCGATTTCTTTTTCCGGTATTCTCTGTCCCACGGATTTCCTCATGATAGAAATAATCTACGATCACCGGATGCCCCTGCGGGACTCTGCCATAAGGCATTTCATTATCCACAAAGGCACAATCATACTTCTTAGCCATTTTCTCAGCTTTCACTTCAAGTGCTTCAAAGTAGCTGCGGTTATGCTTGTTATAGATCTCGTCGTAAAGTGGTACAAGATCAGGATATTTTCCGGCGATATAATCCATAATTGTCTTTTTGAAACCGCCTCGAAGATTGAGATTTTCGAGCCAGAACAGATCGCACTGATCCTTTACCCGCTCAAAGATTGCTTCAAAATTCGTGATACCGGGGAATACCGGAGATACGAAACAGACTGTACGGATACCTGCTTCATATACCTGCTTCATAGCAGCGATACGGCGCTCAATGCTAGAAGCAGAGTCCATATCGTTCTTGAAATTTTCATCTAGTGTGTTGATCGACCATGAAACGGTTACACGTCCAAGCTTCTTCAACAGATCAATATCCCGTACCACAAGATCCGACTTTGTGCAGATCAGAATATCTGCGTCACTGCCGATCAGCTGCTCCAGAAGTTTTCTGGTATTCCCGAATTGCTCCTCTTGTGGATTGTAGCCATCTGTCACAGAACCGATGACCACCCGCTGTCCGGCATATTTCTTCGGATTTTTAATTTCCGGCCAATGCTTCACATCAAGGAAAGTGCCCCATTCCTCCTTGTGCCCGGTAAAGCGCTTCATAAAAGAAGCATAGCAATACTTGCAGGCATGTGTACAGCCTGCATAGGGATTGACCGAGTAACCGCCTACCGGCAGACTAGACTTAGTCATGATGTTCTTTGTTTCCACCTCACGAATGAGGATTCCATTTATTACTTCTTCCATGATTTCTGTTCCTCTAACACTTTATTAAATTCTTCCGGCATTTCCTGAATCATATTTTCATCCCCTATGATAGGGACAAGGTCTTCCTTCATAAACACCGGAATGCCGAGCTTATGTGCTTGGTCCGCCAGAGACCATGCCCATTCCGGTTCCGTATGAATCTTCCTGCTCTGAGCTCCGGTCATGGTGCCGACAACGATCCAATTGATTCCGGAAAGGTCAACTGTGCCGGGATCATCGAATAACGGCTCAAAGGTAACATGGTAATGTTTTGCTCTGACGTTTTTCCGAAGAGCGTCGATACGCCACAGTTCTGCTTTCCTCGTCACCGTAACGCCAAACCACGCATTTTCCAGATCGGTATCAAAATCCAGCAAATCAGGTCGCTTGGTAAGGAACAGGAACTGATGCTGTGGATTTTCACGGATCTTTGCAAATACCTCGTCTCTCCATTCCGGCTTCCATCCGGAGAGATCGCTCATGCCGGTAAGAAGAAAGTTCTGCGGACGTTTCTTTTCCATCATCTTGAGCTTACCTGGAAAGAATTCAGGGTCAGCGAAGTCATCAATCATATGCCAGCGTTTCACGTTGTTGCGGGCATAGCAATATGTACACCCCACTATGCAGCCAATGACGATATTCATGTTCTGAATCTGATCTTTGATACAAATACTCATGACTTCTGCCACTCCTCAAGATTCTTTCTGATGCGGTCGAGGCATTCCTCAAACCGGATAATTTCTTCCTCTGAAAAACCTTTGTAGTAAATACTGCCCATCTCATCAGATACAGAATCGTACTCGCCCTTCAAGGCATGTGCTTTCTCAGTCAGAAACAGGAGTGTTTTCCTTTTGTCCGTTTCAGACTGAACACGGCTTATCAGCCCTTGATTTTCCATTCTTTCCAGCATCGTAGTAAGAGATGTTATCGCTAATCCGCATTTAGTCGAGAGTGACCTGATTGAGATACCATCCTCCTGCCACAGTACATAAAGAATACGCCCCTGGGCTCCATTAAACGCATCAATATTCTTTTCACTGAGAATCTTCTCGAAAATCCGGTCTCCAAGCTGTTTTATTTTGGTGACAAGAAATCCTCCATTCATTTCCATACAAAAGCTCCTATATAGTAGTTTATTAAAATAACATACTATATAGGAGCTTTATTGTCAACAGTTTATATGTCTTAATAGGTAAATTCCATTTTTTTCAATTCTCCAAACTGAAATTTGTCTATCTTTTATCCTTATATGCATATTCAAAGTTTATTGGTGGTGCAGTCACTGATACATACACAAATTTCTCATTACCATCATTCAATAAACCATGAACATCTTTATCTGCAAATCTTACAACATCCCCAGCAGTAAACACTTTTTCTTGTTCATCTGCAAGTAATAGTTTACCCGTTCCTTTTGTTGCATACCAAATTTGTTCTGACGCATCATGTGTATGTCTTGGTTGGCAAGCACCTATTTCAAGATGAACCTCTGTAATTGTCACCCTTTCACTTGATGAATTTTCAGGATTTAATAGTTGTCTTGAAACAACTCCTGGATTTGATAATTCAACTATCTTCTCTTTACTTATGAATTCCATACTATACCTCCACAACTCCCGATTTGATAAAATAAGATTATATCCACCATTCTGGTGTTAAATCGCCAAGCGTTACTATTCGCTCATTTTCATAATCCATCATTATCTCAATTTTTCGATATTCTTCTGGCATTAGCTGTGTCATAAATTCCCTGCAAGCTCCGCAAGGTGGAATGGCTTTTCCATCTCCATCAATAGCAATTACTCGTTTAATAGCATCCTCACCATTTGTAATCATATTGAAGATAGCATTTCTTTCGGCACATACGCCCAAAGTACACGCTGTATCTACGCACACCCCAACATAAATTTTACCCGATATAGATTCTACCGCAGCAGCAACTCCTCCTGCTTCAATAATTTTCGAAACATCTCGTGGTTTTAATACCTGTTTTGCTGCATCGTATAACTCTTCCCATTTATTATCCATAAATTTCAGTTCTCCCTTATAACTTTCGCTTTATCTTTCTACTCAACTACACGCCAACTTCTTTAAAATATTAACATAATATTTAAGCTCATTCAAGGAACTCAAATAAACACACAAGTGGAATACCTCAAATTAAGTTTGTTTATTTGAAATTGCAATATAACTGCATATAGAAATCAGGAAACTTATACAGTACAAAACAACCGCTCCAAAACTAAACAATATTTCTCCCAAATAAGTTAGTCCTGGCATAAATCCATATCCAGGAAGATTATTATAGTAAATCATCAGTCCTATGGATATAAGCAGCGGAATTAGTTCTGCCGAAAACAATATTCGCCAAAGTTTTTTTTTTCTTGCGAATGGTTATCACAAATAATATTATAGGAAATCACAATAATAACAATTTTTTCAAAGAGTATTTTCATCAATTCCGGAAATACTAATACCGAAAATATATCGGAAAATGTATTGGAGGTTTTTATCATGAGACATTTTATCTTATCGTGTGAATCGACAACGGATCTGCCATATTCTTATCTGAATGAACGGGAAATTGCGGTCATTCCTTATACTTACGTTATTCATGAACATGTATACGAGGATAACATGGAACGAAATCCGGATCTGATGCCGAAGTATTATAAGATGTTGGAAAAAGGGCTGCTGCCTACAACCTCCCAGATCAACGAAGCTTCCTATTATGATTTCTTTGAAGGATTGATACAGAAGGGGGATGTGCTTCATATCACATTCAGCTCCGCCTTAAGCGGATCGGCAAATAATGCCTATCGTGCGGCGGCAGCAATAAAAAAGAACTATCCGGAAAAACAGATACAGATCATTGATTCTCTCTGCGGTGCAGGGGGATATGGATTATTAACAGACTACGTTGCCGATATGCGGGATGAAGGTCTTTCATTGGCAGCAGCTGCCGACTGGATCATGAAGCATCGTACCTGTATCCATCACCAGTTTTTTACAACCGATCTCACCTTTCTGCACCATAGCGGGCGGATCAGCGGCACTGCTTCCCATATCGCATCGATCCTGAACATTCATCCTCTGATCCGGCTGGATCAGAACGGAATGGCAGATGCCTATACAAAAGTCCGTGGCAAGAAGCGCGCCGTAAGAGAGGTGATCTCTGAGATGGAATACTACGCAGAAAACGGGACAGACTACAATGGAAAATGCTTCATCTCCCATGCTGCCTGCCCCGAGCTTGCCTATCTGTTAAAGAACTCCGTCCTACAGACATTTCCGAATGTCACTCATCCGGTACGCATCTTAAATGCCGGTACAATTACCGCATCCCACTGCGGTCCCGGCGCTGCCGGACTGTTCTTTCTCGGACGCGAACGCCCGTATTAATTTAATATTCATCCGGTACAAGTACCTTTTCAATCTCTGCGATATAGTATCTGTGATAATCCTTATCCGGATATACCTTTGCTCCTTCCTCAGGATCAGCAAAGGTAGCAGGATCAATATCTCCTTCGCACATTTTTCTGCAAATGAGTGTAATGCCTGCCTCCTTGATAACCGGAACATCACCACAGAAATCAAGGGTGATCCCTGCTCCTGCAAATTTATCCGCTACATCCTTACCGGATGTTCTTCCGCAATAAGTCAGTGCCTTTCTGTACTCTTCCGGAAGCACACAAACGGAAAATTCCTTCTGTTCATCGATAAACAGCTTTGTATATCTCTGTGGGCGGATATAAATCGTGATAACAGGCTTTGACCAGAACTCACCAAAGGAACCCCAGCTTACTGTCATCGTATTTGCCTTTTCATGATCTCCTGCAGTTACAAGTGCCCACTTTTTGTTGATCATTTCGATCAGATTTCCTTTTAATTCCTCTGCATTGATTTCTTTCATCTTGATAATACCTCACTTTTCTGATTACTCAGTTCCTGAAGTGTTTACTGTAACAGGAACACATCCTGATACAATAATGAGGCACTGATCATTCTCAATGCCTCATTGCAAAATCGTATGGTACACTGGTATTACCAGCTGGTTTTTGGCTCATTATACCATCCGCTTTTATTTTGTCAACCAACAGCTTTTCAGAAACAAATCGTTTTTTATTACTTTTAAACGCAGGTTTTATAATATATGAAATTATTTTTAACCTTATGCTTTTCTTTTTTTATTATTTTTTTTATTTTATTCAAATATCAAATACCATAACTTTATTTTTATTTTTTATAGTGATCGGTCTGTTTTAATCCTATGATTGGTCTGTTTTCAGATCAAACACACCCTGTCCATATCGTTTAAACTGCATCATCATCTCATGTGTCAGACTCAGATGTTCTCCATAGTCCGGGATCTGCTCGTGCTCTACCCATTCGCCGCTTGCAAGTTCTTCATGATCGATGGTCAGTTCCGGTTCATGCTCATCTGACTTTTTTCTGTCTGCCTGACAGAAGAATCCCATCAGCAGATTGCTGTCAAATCCCCACGGCTGTGATTTGTAATACCGGATATTCTTAACCGGTATTCCGACTTCCTCCATTACCTCACGCCGAACCGTTTCCTCTACCGTCTCACCTATTTCCGTAAAGCCGGCGATCAGGGCGTATCGTTTATACTCTCTTGCAGCGTAAGTTGTAAGAATGATACGATTGCCATCTGTCACTCCGACAATTACTGCCGGTGCGATCGTTGGGAAGATCAGATGTCCGCAGGACGGACAACGGAGCATCCGTTCTTTCTCATCCGGGAGCACAGGCGTTCCGCAGGCTCCACAATAGCGGTTCATCGAATACCACAGATGCAGATGCCATCCGGTTGCCGCCGCAAGCACTTCTTCCTTTGGCTTGCAGCTTCTGGTCTTATACATGCTCCGGTATTCATAACCCGGAATCTCCAGACGCTCTCCCCAATTTACATCAGTTGCTCCATTCGCTGATCTTTCAACATAATAAGGCTCTGTTGTCCGGACAAGATCCTGCGGCCGATACAGAAAATACTGTCTGTCATCGATCACAAACAGGTAGGTCAGATTATCCTGCCATGATGCATCCTGCGTGACCGTATCATTTATTCCTATATAGCTTTTATATTCCGAGACAGTGAGCCAGACCAGCTCATACTCATCCTCCACCTTTTTGGCAAGAATCCGTTTCTCGGAAAATGCAAGGATCACATCATCATTCTTCGGCGGTTTTCGATATGCATATTCATTATGAAACCGTTTTGGTTCTATATCCTGTATCATCTTCCTATACCAGACAGGCTGTCTGATACGATATGAAAACATCTGTATTATCAGTGCTTTTATATGCGGATCAGCCAGCCTGTTTCTTTCTTTTTGAATTTATACCATGAATCATTTCTGTCGACACTGTCGTTTCGATTCATATATGGACACAGCCTTGCGTCTCTGTTATTACTTCTTTAACTGAGCCAGACGTTCTTCAACCTGGGCTTTCATTTCTGTATATTTTGCAAGCTTGGCTTTTTCTTCTTCTACCTTGGCAGCCGGTGCTTTATCTACAAATTTAGGATTTGCAAGCATACCGGATGCACGCTTGATCTCACCGGCCAGACGACCGGATTCTTTCTCCAGACGCTCGATCTCTTTGTCGATATCAACCAGCTCTGCAAGCGGAATATAGAGTGCGGCATCATGTATCAGGGTAGATACTGCATTCTCATCAATACCATTCTTGCTATCCTGAATGAATACCTCACTTGCATATCCAAGTGTTGCAAAGAAATTCTTTGATGCTTCAAATATATCACGGATCTCACTCTTAGCAGATACAACATATACAGTTGCTTTCTTGCTTGGCGGTACATTCATACCGGTACGCAGATTACGAATCGCACGAACCGCAGCCTTGATCGTATCAACTGCATTTTCATCCTGCTTGAAGTTCCACTCCTCTTTATATACAGGCCAGTCAGAGATCATGATAGATTCTTCCTCATCCTGAATATTACAGAAAATCTCCTCCGTGATAAACGGCATATATGGATGTAATAATTTCAATGCCCGGATCAGAACTGTCTTTAATGTCCAGAGGGCTGCTGCCTTTGTCTCGTCTGCATCATTGTAAAGTCTTGGCTTAACCATCTCGATATACCAGTCACAGAATTCTTCCCATATGAAGTCATATACCTTGGAAACTGCGATACCCAGCTCGTATTTCTCCATGTTATCTGTCATCTCAACTGCCAAATCATTGACCTTGGATAAGATCCAGCGGTCAGCGATCGTAAGATCAGATAATTTTACATTTGAGAAATCCGCCTTTTCCATGTTCATCATAATGAATCTGGATGCATTCCAGATCTTATTTGCAAAGTTTCTGGAATTCTCTACACGCTCCCAATAGAAACGCATATCATTTCCCGGTGCATTACCTGTGATCAGTGTCAGACGAAGGGCATCTGCACCATATTTATCAATAACCTCAAGCGGATCGATACCGTTTCCAAGAGACTTACTCATCTTCCGGCCCTGATCGTCACGAACCAGTCCGTGGATCAGAACATGCTTAAATGGGCTCTTTCCTGTCTGCTCCAGTGCGGAGAATACCATACGGATAACCCAGAAGAAGATGATATCGTATCCGGTTACAAGTACGTCAGTCGGATAGAAATATTCATATTCCGGTGTCTTCTTTGGCCAGCCAAGTGTTGAGAATGGCCAGAGTGCGGATGAGAACCATGTATCCAGTGTATCTTCATCCTGTGTCAGATGTGTGCATCCACATTTCGGACATACCGTCGGAACTTCTCTGGAAACGATTGTCTCATGACACTCATCACAGTAATAAGCCGGGATTCTGTGTCCCCACCAAAGCTGACGGGAGATACACCAGTCGCGGATATTTTCAAGCCAGTGGATGTATGTCTTATCAAACTGCTCCGGTACAAATTCCAGCTCATCTGTCTTGATCAGGTCAAGAGCTGCCTGGCCCATTTCCTTCATACGGACAAACCACTGTGGCTTGATCATTGGCTCTACCGTTGTCTTACATCTGTCATGTGTTCCTACGTTATGTGTGTGTGGTACAACCTTTACAAGAAGACCTTCTTTTTCCAGATCTGCTACCATTGCTTTTCTTGCTTCATAACGATCCATGCCTGCGTATTTGCCGCCCTTCTCGTTGATCGTAGCATCATCGTTTAAAATATTGATTTCTTCCAGATTGTGTCTCTTACCTACTTCGAAGTCGTTCGGATCATGTGCCGGTGTAATCTTTACACAACCTGTTCCGAATTCCATATCTACATATTCATCTGCGATAACAGGGATCTCTCTGTCTGTTAAAGGAAGCTTCAGCATCTTACCGATGATATCCTTATAACGCTCATCCTTTGGATTTACAGCAACCGCCGTATCACCAAGCAGGGTTTCCGGTCTGGTCGTTGCTATCTCTACATATCTTCCTTCTTCTCCAACGATCGGATAATTGATATGCCAGAAATGTCCTTCCTGCTCTACATGCTCTACCTCTGCGTCCGAAATGGATGTCTTACATACAGGACACCAGTTGATGATCCTGGAACCTTTGTAGATATATCCCTTTTCATAGAGATTGACAAATACTTCCTTAACTGCTTCTGAACATCCCTCGTCCATTGTAAAACGCTCTCTGTCCCAGTCAGCAGATGAACCCAGCTTCTTTAACTGGTTTACGATTCTTCCGCCGTATTCTTCTTTCCATTTCCAGGCATGCTGTAAGAAAGCCTCTCTGCCGATCTCCTTCTTATCAATACCTTCTGCCTTTAATTTCTCTGTTACCTTTACCTCTGTAGCGATCGCTGCATGGTCTGTACCCGGCTGCCATAATGCACTGTATCCCTGCATTCTCTTAAAACGAATGAGAATATCCTGCATCGTATTGTCAAGGGCATGACCCATATGAAGCTGTCCGGTTACATTTGGAGGCGGCATAACGATCGTAAATGGTTTCTTACTGCGATCTACCTCTGCATGAAAATATTTCTTATCTTCCCATTTTCTGTACAGCCTGTCTTCTATGTCGGCCGGATTGTATGTCTTTTCCAGTTCTTTCATCTGTTCCATCCTTTCTGTTTTTATAGCATCTTTAGTGGAGCGTTTTTCCTTTACAGAATCAATCTTCTTACATAGAAAAAGCCCTTTGAAACATCTCTGTTCCAAAGGGCGTATCTTACGCGTTACCACCTTAATTTATCACTCATCTTATTCTGTAACGGGAACGACCCGGCGCATCCTACTGAACATTTCGGATGTGCTGCTCCAAAGCTACCTTCCCACAAATTTCCTCGAAAGACCTTTCAGCCTGTGGATCTTCCTCTCTGGCAGTTCTTTTATGGTACTCCTCTTTTTCCTTGCATTTATGCTGTTAAACTAAATCTCATAGTACAACAGAAGTCTTTCCAGTGTCAAGCGGTTTTAAACGTAATCTTGCTATTTTTCATACATCAATACTCTTTCCCACGGCATAAGTGTCGCTCCATCATCCTCCGAGAAACATGCGCTCATCTGATCCGATATCACCTTTAACTTTTTCCGTATTCTTTCATAGCTAAAGAATCCATTATCATTCTGCTGATCCGTCATGGCATATTCAAATACTCTCGCACGGTCTTCATTTGGAAAGCTCTTTGAGTAGGTGTCAATAAATGCAATCTCTGACGCATCACCGGATGAAAATGCTACATAGGTATTGTCATAGCTATTTTCATTTGCAATATAATCGTAATCATAATCAAATCCAGCCGGGTTGCACTCCGACCAAATTCCTTCATCAAACCAACAGCCGGTGTAATTCATATGGTTCTCGATCGCATGAAAGATCTCATGGTGGATCGTGCTGATATAGGCAGATTGATCATTGATATCAATAACCAGAAATGTGTCATTCTCCAGAGTATTCTGAACACCGGCAGCAGTTGTAAGTGCCGTTTCATCTGTTCCTATGATTGCTCCTGCCAGATAGATCTTTAATATGCTTCCATATCCATCATCCAGATTTTTCAACATCCGATCCGGATATTTCTTCAACTCATTCTTCAATACTTCCAGTGACTGCGCGGTCAGAAGTGCATTGTCTGACGCCTCATACCGGTAGATATCCTTGCTGCACTCCGTCACTTCATCAAATATATGTACCTCTACACCATTTTGATCTCCGATATCCTTTGCCTGATGCCGCAGCTCCTGCTTCAGCTCATCGGACGGATGATCCAGATAACTCCATGAATAACGGTAGACTCTGGAATCACCGGAAATGCTGCGCGCATCGTTCAGATCCCATATGTATACTTCTGGTGTGAGTCCACTCGTTGAAAATGCAAAGAAGTTGTATGTATCTATATAAGTACCTTGATCGATATAGATATAATTTGTTTCATCAAATGGGAATGTTACTGCAAGTCTGTTTTCACATTTACCGGTATCCACATTAAAGATCCGGAACTGCAGCTTCTGTGTATTTGTCTCCTGCGACTGACTGGAACAGCCATACATCGCAAGACCATGTTCTACATCGCAGCCAACCTGAAAATCACCTGTATTATCCGGAATCAGAATGCCCGGTTCTTCCCCGGACGTTTCTCCATACACCTGATAGACCTGACCATCCGCATATACCGATGCGTAGTATTTATCCCCACTTCCTTCAAATTGCACGATATTATAATCACCGGTTTCTTTTACATCCACGCCGGTCACACTATAACATCTGACCTCCAAACGGTCTGCCGTATTATCATATGCCGACACCACCAGATACTCCGGTTCTTCCGCATATCCAAGCAGCGTTGTATCTTTTCCTTCTCCTGAATATGCCAGACACACCTCTGCCTCTTTCCCTGACCGCAGATCATATTCATAGATCTGTCCATCCTCTGCATTTGTATAGAAGAAGCCGGTGAGATCCTTTGACATCAGATAACTGTCCGGTGTCCCTTTTTCGATTGGCATAACAGTCTCCTGATCCAACAATGCTCCATACCGGATCAGCTCTTTGTTGCCTTTATCATAGAGAATCACCTCATCGGTTCCATTTGAAAAAACATCTGACGCATATGTATCCTTCGGGCAGCTTACAACCGCTTTCTGCCTGAGATCCGCCAGATCATATAATGCCAGATAACCGTCTTCTCCTACGCCATACTGGATTCCAAGGGCATCCCCCAAAGCAAACATCTTATTGATGTAAATACCATCTTCCTCTACTTTCATATCCAGTTGATACAGGTTCGTCTGTCCGGATACCTTTGCCTGCTTGTAGTATTCTCCCGAGATGATCGACTTCCACTCTTCTTCTGTGGTCGATTCTTCGGTTGTCGTCTGTGAGCCATCTGCCCTGTCAGTATTTTCTTCTGTCAGATACCCGGAGGTTGTTCCCCCATTCTGATTCCCACCTGTCAGCTGACAGCCTGTTATCTGTCCAAGTGTCATGCTGATAACCAGCACTCCCGCCAGCCATCTGCCGATATCTTTCCTGTAATTCTTTCTCATATATGCACCCCATTTCTATGCCATTATAATACCCCTAATTTATCTCCACTTTTTAACAGAATATCATATATTAATTTCCTTGTAACTAATAAAAACCATCAAAATGATGGTTTTTAAGCACTGTTTCGCCATCATTTTAATGGTTTTATATGTTGATCAATTATTCAAAGCATTATCCCAGGATCACTGCCTGCCCGGAGCTTAACCGTATACGGTTGCCATTTAAGCATACGTCATTCTTATTATCTAACAAAACACGAAGCTTCGGCTGCTCATTTGTAGTCAGCAGATCAACCGTGATATCTTCTCTGCTGTAATTCGTTATAATGTAAACGGTCTGGTCTTCTGTCTTTCTTGCATATGCAAATATTCCATCCTTCTCCACAAACATTGGAACGACCTTGCCATAGGTAAATACTTCTTTGTAGTCCTCGAACTTACGAAGTGCGATCAGCTTCTGGTAATAGTGCCATACTGAATCTTTCCTGCCAAGCTGTTCTTTTACATTGATCTCTTTATAATTTGGATTTACAAAGAGCCATGGTGTTCCGGTTGTAAATCCTGCCTGTGCAGAATCATCCCACTGCATTGGTGTTCTGGCATTATCCCTGCTGTTTTCATAGCAGGCTTCCATCGCTTCTTCTACCGTGCAGCCAGCATCGATTGCAACTGCATATTCATTCTTTGTACTAATATCATTGTAATCATCGATCGAAGCCATATGACAGTTACGCATACCGATCTCCTGTCCCTGATAAATAAACGGAATACCACGCAGCATAACACTGATCGTTCCCAGTAATTTGATTCCGTCTTCATTCTGAAGGTAATCCGGCAGATAACGGCTCGCACCTCTCGGCTCGTCGTGATTCTCTATAATATTTGCAAGGAAGCCAACATCTTCACATTCCTTCTGTGCATGGAAGATCACCTTTTTCAGATCATCAAATCCGACCTTCTTCGCATCGTACCAGCCATGATCGCCAAAGGTCATCTCATGTGCTGAGAAATCAAACATCGTTGAAAAATGTCCGTCGTCACCGATAAATTCTTCCAGCTCATCCTTCTTCATATTGAATACTTCAGCAACTGTAAACGCATCGTACTTTTCAAATGTATGCTTCTTCAGATCCTCTAACAGTTCACCAACGCCATCGACGCCCTCAACCATACGGAAGATTCCTGTCATTCCATCTGGTCCGTCCGGCTCATAATTCGGAAAACTCAGATCTTTCTTGATATTGATGATCGCATCGATACGGAAACCCGCAACGCCCTTATCCAGCCACCAGTTGATCATGGTATATAATTCATTTAATACCTCAGGATTGTTCCAGTTCAGATCCGGCTGTTCCTTTGCAAACATATGAAGATAATAATAGTCCGTTCCTTCTACCTTTTCCCATGCACTTCCACCAAAATAAGACCGGTAATTGCTTGGCGGATTGCCATCTTTTCCCTTACGGAAATAAAAATAATCGCCATATTTACCCTCCGGATCTTTTAATGCTTTCTGGAACCATTCATGCTGGTCAGAACAGTGATTAATAACAAGATCCATAATGATATACATATCCCGCTTCTTCGCTTCTGCTAACAACTCATCGAATTCTTCCATCGTTCCAAAGATCTCATCGATCTTATAATAATCTGAAATATCATAACCCTGATCGACAAATGGAGACTGATAGATTGGAGATAACCAGATAATATCGATTCCCAGACTTTTCAGATAATCTAAATGATCGATCACGCCACGAAGATCACCGATCCCATCTCCATTTGTATCCTGAAAACTCTTTGGATATATCTGATATGCTACTTTACCATGCCACCATTTTCTTTTCATTATAAAAACCTCCTGTGTTCCTTTTATACTGTCTGTATCTGTTCCACCATCGGATACAGATACTCGTTCTTTTTACACTTTAATTACAGTATACGGAATACATAGAGGTTTTCTATCTTTAAATTGACTATTTTATTGTACTATTTTGACTTTTTACGATATTCGGAAGGTGTCATGTTCTTCTCCTTTTTAAAGCGTCTGATAAAATATCCGATATTGTCAAATCCACAGGCAGATGCAATATCTATGATCTTATCCTCTGTCTCTGCAAGTGCCGTTGCCGCTTTCTCCACACGGATCACATTGATATATTCTGTGATCGTCTTCCCGATATTCTTCTTAAAATATCGGCAAAAATACTGTTCATTCATATTGACCAGCTCCGCCAGTTCGGACAAGCGGATCGGTGAACCGTAATGCTCCCCGATATACTGCAGCACCTTTTTCAGATTCTCTACCGTTCCGGATTCTTCCCTGCCTTCCATAACCTGTCTTGTAAGCAGGTCATACTTATATGCAACTGCGATCAACTCTAACATCTTTGCCTTGATATTCAAATAGAGCATATTTTTCTGTAGATTCTGTTTCGGTTCTACTGCCACGTTCTCACGCATTATTGAAGAATCCGTATGCTGCCCTTTCTTCGTACCATGTTCTTTCATCTGCCTGAGCATCTGTTCAATCTCTTTATAACAGGCACTCAATTCCTCAAATGCCGCATCCCCGTTCTGGCACAGAACCGGCATCCGAAGCTTTCCTTCTGCAAGCGGGCCAAGCACCTTCGCCTCCGCCGCATCATACCGTTCAAAGCACAGGATATCAACAGGGAACACAACCGCACTTTCTATACCATCCTTTTCCAGGATCAATGCATGCAGTTCTTCCGGATGGATGCACATAAATGCCGGTGCATGAACCTGATACTCCTTTGTATTTATCCATACTGGGAAATCACCTTTTTGAAAATAGATCCATTCCATTTCCTCATGCCAATGCGGAACCACATGCCACTCATTTTCTCCGTTCCATTCGTACAAAGCAACCGGATACTGCACCGTTCCATGTGTTCTATTCTCTTTTAACGATGTATTTGCCATTTCCTGCTTTTTCATGCTTTGGTCCTTTCTTATTTTATGCTGGACATCTTCTATATTTCATTATACACTTTTCCTACATGGGGACAAATGGTTTTATATCGTACATCGCATTTATTTTCCTTGGAATCGGTATCGTACTGATCATAATCGCCGTTATATTACTGATACGCTATATAAAACAGGTGACCGCATTTAAGAAATACAAACCTGCATGGGAAAAACACAAAAGCATTTATGATGATTTTGCCATAGAACTGAATCACTGGTATGATTCCGGACTTCCGCCAAAGAGCTGTGACGGCGATACCTCCTACGCCCTCCGTCTGCAAAGAGAACGACTGGGTCGCAAAGGAATCCGCATGATCCACTACACGGCACCTGCCAAAGAGACTCCCGGAACCACATATTTTTCAAGAAACACCGCATGGTATACCGTTGACCTGATGAATGAACATATCACCAGACGACTGCGGTTTGAGAATTCATCCGGCATCATATATGACCGGAATTCCGATGATACGATGTATGAATCTGTTGTCCACACACCAAATGAAGCCGAGCTTCATCATATGACAATGACCTGCCCGAACTGCGGTGCTGTCAACCCGGTTGCTGCCCTGACACAGTGCTGTCCATACTGCAGTACCGTTTTCCAGATAAAGGATCTGTTCCCACGTGTCACGAATACCTATTTTATCCGAAATAATGCTTCCATGAAAAATGTAAACAAACGAGGCTCCACCATATGGATCACTATGCTGGTTGTATTTCTATTTACTTTTATTTCCTTTCTTTCAGACCGGGAGAATCCGATTCCTGCCAGCCTGATCATGTCCTATTTTGTCACACTGATCTTCGGCGGCATCACCGGACTTATGCTTTCATCCGTTCTTTTGATCATTAAGCAGTTCAATCGTGACGGTCGAAAACGTATTCCATTCTGGTCTTATGTGACAGCAAAGGGAAAGATCTCACGAGCATTTGCGCCTTATGATCCTGTTTTTTCTTTTGAGAAATTTGAAGGCCAGATCATCGCCCTGATCCGCATGACCGTTCTGGCAGATCACCCGGAAAACCTTGCTTTCTATCGTGGTTCTTCTTTTGATCCATATTTTCAGGATATCATCGAGATGACCTACATGCAGGCTTTAACTGTCAATGATATCCACATGGAGGGAAGTGAGCTGTGCCTGAATCTTCGTACCTGGTGGATCAATTACAGTGAACATGATGGCGCCATAAACCGTCGGGGCGACTGTATCGACGTATCACTCCGACGTAATACCACCTACATGGAACCGCCCGGTTTCTCCATTACTTCCGTCCACTGCCCTGCCTGTGGCGCAAGCTTCGATACTGTACGCCAGCGCAGCTGCCCTTACTGTGGCAGTGACTACCATATGGAAAATGCAGGCTTTGTCATTGAAAAGCTGGAGCTTGTTTAGAAATGATCTCTTGCTGTTATATACAATAATTCCCACCTGTAAAGACTCATGATGTTTTCTACAAACTGCACATGCCTGATTCGTAAATGCGGGTGCCTGTCTGAGTCCGAAGGGCGAGTTGGCACAGGAGCATTTACGGATCAGGCATATACAGTGAGCAGAAAATATCATGAGTCTTTACAAGGGGATTCGTATTATATAGCAGCCGATGTCTGAAAATCTTCGGCTTTTTATCATTATGCCATTACTCGCCAAGGATGTGACGAGCTACATAGATACCACTGGCGGAGGCATGGGACAACGAATGCGTTACGCCACTGCCATCTCCGATCACATATAAACCCTTATGACAGCTTTCCAGATTCTCATCCAACTCCACTTCCATATTGTAGAACTTGACCTCTACACCATATAACAAAGTATCATCATTGGCTGTTCCCGGTGCTACCTTATCCAGTGCATAGATCATTTCCATGATTCCATCTAAGATACGCTTTGGAAGGACAAGACTCAGATCACCCGGTGTTGCCGTTAAGGTCGGTGTTACCAGCCCTTCTTCAATACGCTTCACGGTACTTCTTCTGCCTCGAACCAGATCTCCAAATCTCTGTACAATTACACCACCGCCCAGCATATTAGATAATCTTGCGATACTCTCACCATATCCGTTACTGTCTTTAAACGGTTCTGAAAAATGCTTGGAAACCAGAAGTGCAAAGTTTGTATTCTCTGTCTTCTTCTCATCACCCTCATAGCTATGTCCGTTTACAGTGATGATACCATTCGTATTCTCATTTACCACAATTCCATTTGGATTCATACAGAAGGTTCTGACATTATCTTCGAATTTCTCTGTACGATATACAATCTTGCTTTCATATAATTCATCCGTCAGATGTGAGAAGATAACTGCTGGGAGCTCCACCCGGACTCCGATATCGACACGGTTGGATTTTGTAGGGATCTCAAGCTCCTTACATACCTTTTCCATCCATTTGCTTCCGCTTCGTCCAACGGATACGATACATTTCTCACAGTCGAATTCACCCTTATCGCAGATGATACGATAACCACCATCAATAACCTGTACTGTATCAACCGGTGTATCAAAATAAAAGTCTATATGATCCTTCATCTGATCATACAGATTCTGAAGAACAACATAGTTGATATCAGTTCCCAGATGCCGAACCGACGCATCCAAAAGCTTCAGCTTGTTCTGAAGACAGAGCTTCTTGAACTTCGTTCCAGCGGTTGAATAAAGCTTTGTTCCCTCGCCGCCATTTTCCATGTTAATCTCATCTACATACTTCATCAGGTCAACAGCTTTCTGCTTACCGATATATTCATACAGTGTTCCACCGAAATCATTTGTGATATTGTATTTTCCATCTGAGAATGCACCTGCTCCGCCAAATCCACACATGATCGAGCAATGCTTACAGTTAATACAATTCTTGATCTTATCGCCATCAATCGGACATTTTCTCTTTTTTAAAGTATATCCTTCTTCGAATACAGCGATCTTACACTCCGGTTTCTTCTTCATCAGTTCATATGCCGCAAAGATTCCTCCCGGTCCTGCACCGATAATAATCACATCATACTCCATACACAACCTTACCTTTCATTTATCAGACAAGCTGATCCCGGAATTCGTCTTTTAATTCTGACAGGATCGTATCCATCCGTCTGTCATAATCTTCAATATGCCCATGCAGCCGGTTATAAACCGCTTTCTGGACTTTATTGTAGATTGGAAGCTCCCGCACATCTTCTTTAGAATCTCCGACTTCACTCATCAGATCCTCTAAAAAGTTCGCAGGAAGTCCTCGTTTCTTAATCTCTTTTTCAAGTGTCGCAGTATCCACTGTAACTGCCAGCACACAGAAATATTCGATCAGGGATTCCTCATTCTTATTTAACGAATATGCCTTAATAAAATAGCTCTTTGCTTCATCAAGCTGAAGATTTCCGGCCAGAGCAACTGCTTTATTATGATATACATTTCCGAGGAATTCATCCTCCTGTTTTTCTTTTTCCAGATAGCAGATGACCTCATCATAGATCGCACCCGCTTTTATATAATGCTTGTACCGCAGATATCCATCCGCACGCAGCTTCTCGACTTCGTATGATTTTAACGTACGAAGCTTCTGACATTCCGCCATAAACTGCCGTACTTCTTCACTGCTGTAATATCCGCCATACACAAGAATCTCCACCATGATATCCTGAACAAATGCATGCTTGTCAAGTAATGTATCGATCTTATCCGCAAGTTCTGTGAGATCAAGCTCTCTTCTGATCCATGCCGACAATCTCGCCGATACATCTTCTTCCCCAACCAGCACCATATTATTATACAGGTAGTAACACAATTCCTCGTAGGAATATACAGATACCTTGGTATTCAGGAACGTATATGGATTCTGTGCAGTTTTTGTATTACATACAATTATTTTTCCCATTTCAGGTCAAATTCCTTCCTATATATCTTATTTGTGGTCGGGAACATCGTTCCAAATCCTTCATCCCTGATAACAACCGCTCCCTTTTCCGCACTGTAGAATTCCGCTTCCAGTGAGATCTTGGTCGTCTTCGGCGGACGCTTCGGCAGTCCGTGGATCTCGATATGCTCCTTATCATAATCTCCTGTCAATATGTTGCGATAGATCAGCTCCACCTGATTTGATTCGTCCGGAAAGATATATAATTTTCCCTTTGTGTGGAACCATTCCTGTCCTCCTCTGGTGATCGGCACAAATGTCTTGCTGTCATCATTTAAACTGATACCTATATCAAAGCCAACTGTATATTCCGACCGGATCAGATAACGATCAAGCACCTTGCTGTGCCGATCGCCAAATGCCCGGTAGCAGGCTCCCTTTGTATAGATATTCTGACCGACAAATACCCGTCTTCCCTGACAGAGGATCGTCGCCGACTCCTTCAGCCAGTTATCCGCAAAGCCAATTCCGGTCAGGAACACCGAGGACACATAAGTCTCTGCCAGAAGCTCCTGACAGATCGCTGCGAACTGCTCATCCAGCTCCTCATCGTCCTTCTTAAACGCTGAAAATGTCAAGCGGTCTTTCAGGTTTTGATGAAATACATCCACAATCTCCGGTGATTTGTTATGCGTAATATCGAATCTGTAATAATCAAGCCCGCTGCTGTTAAAATCAAACAACACCACACTGTTATTTCTTAACGACTCCGGCTGATTAAAGATGTAATAAATTCCACTGTCTATATGGCTTGTGATCTCAAACTGTTCATCACTTAAATGAAGCGCTCTCTGTAACTCCTGCACTGCCTTAATGATATGAATATCGGCATCTGCGATCGTTACTACCAGCCGCCTGATCTCATAGCTTTCAAACTGTTTTGTAAATTCCCGGATATGAAGCAGCAACATTTTGACCAGAAGGTCTTTTGCTTTATAACTTGTTCCATAGATCTCCGTGTCCTCGTTGATAATCGTCTTCTGGTAAATACGATCAACCATCACGCCATCTTCCTTGAACCGTTTCCCTGCAGCCACCGCTCCGACACTCCAACCGGATTCATCCTTTGCTCCGGTTCCGTCTTTATATTTATCTGTATAAAACATAATATTGGGAAGCAGATATGTATCTTTGGAATCACTGTGACAGATTGATTCCGGTACTCCTTCATCCAGCTTATAATAACTTAACTGTGTATACTCCGGACTCAGATCCAATCCCAGATATAATGGATGTTCCGTCATGTTATCTCCTCCTGTTTCTGCTGTCTTATAACAATATCAGATTCTCCTCAAAGAAATGTGTGTTATTCAGATAGGTATCCATCGCCTGGATCAGCTCCTGATCATTTCTTGTCTCCTGACTGATCAGCATACTGTTAATCAGCTCAAATCGATTACTGTTCTTCTTATGACATGTTGTATTCTTTAAAATATCACTCTCAACGATGGATGAATTACCGCTCTCCGCACCATCAATGGAATATAACAGCGTCTCTCCGTGGAACACAACAAATTCCTTGATATAAATTCCCGGTATGATCTCATTCATTCGCTCCGATTTGTAATGTGCCATACTGTTGCTTTCCTGTCCGAAGCTGTAGCTTACCCAGATCTGTCTGCCGCTCTCACCCTTAAAGATCAGATAGGTCTTAAACTTCATATCATCCGGCAACGTTACAAAGGATGCAAATTCTTTAAAGAACGGCAGGATCTTACTGCTGTCTATAAAATGACGAACTGTATTCCGGATCCATTCCTTCTGTTCTGCCGAGAACCGTCCACCGCAACCTGCAAAATAAGAGAGCAGCGCCATCTCTGAAATCTCATCTGTAATGTTCTTCTTCGCCACCTCTTTATACAGACATTCCATGATATCCGCAGGAATCTTCAGATCCTTGATAATATACTGGTATGCACAGAACCGTAAAAAAGCCTTGACTACCATGCCCCTGCTTCTGCCTGCGTAATAAAGCGCAAAGATATCAAAGATTGCCTCTGTATAAGCATCCGCAAACATCATCTGTGCCAAGATATTCTCTGCAAGCATATCAATATCACGATAATTTGTGTTAACTGCCTTAAACAGCTCTGCCATTTCCTCTAACGAGCCATTATAGTTATTGATCAGGAATGCCAGAACCTTCTGTGTCGCATATCCTCTCCGATACAGATACACACAGATAGATAATAATACCCTGTCATCATCATACCTCTTATCGGATATTCCGAATTCTGCGATCCGTATCAGTTCATCCACATCCACATCTACATATCCAAACCGATGGATTCCGTTAAATGCCTGCTCATACATCCGTAAAGAAATGTAATATGTAATGATCCGGGAAGCGTCCTCTACTTCCACATAATCCAGATCAATTCGTGACAGATATTTATATAAAATATCCGCATCATAATTCTCATGATAATACTCAACCATATGGCGGAGTGCTCTCTGCCGGATCAGATAACTGATATTCGGGCAATTAGAGATATCACGCGCCAGATTGATCTCGGATGCATCCTTATATGAAAAGCTGTCTATATCGTTATACTCAAATAATAACAGACGATAATCCTTCGGATTATACTCTTTACAGATATCCAGATAATTTTCTTCTCCGACAACCGGCTCAAGCCGGTATGGTACCGTATTGATATATCTGCAGCCCCGACTGTCAAGTAATGTAATGATAGCGGATTCTGACACGATCTCTACATAAGCTTCTCCGTCAATCACATCCACCTGTTCACTCTTTTCCAGTTCCTCATGTGTTACAACCACTGATACAATATTCTTATTCCGACAGGTCAGCTTCTGCTTGAATATGATATTAATTAACTTTGATGCAAATTCCGGTTTCACACTCTCCGGCTCCAGAAATTCTTCATAGATAACCGTCAGATCATCACTCACTTCTCCATCAATGATCTTCTTCTCCATGAAGTTCTCGATTGCCGGAATATACTCATGGAACACATTCATGTTCTGTGCCTTATTCATTATGACATTTGCATAGAGATATGCCAGTTCTTCATCATCTAACGTATTCTTGTAATTGAAATAACGGAGAATGGATTCTGGTATCGGCTGATACGTCTTCTTATCCATGCTCTTTAAGAAGCCCTCATACAAACCAACATATTTAATTCCTGCATTTGCCGCATCCTGATAATATACATGATACTCTTTATCACATTTTTTAAATCTGAGAAGAATTTCACATATCGTATCCAGTGTCATACGGTCATGCTTTGCTGCATAGATATTCTCCAGCATCTTGAATGCGTGAATATCAAAGAGCTTCATTCTTGCAGCCGTCTTTACGAATTCCATAATGACATCTTCGGATACAAATTCATGCCGCATACCCCATCGGATAGCTGAGATCTCAAGCGGTGCGATCCGTTTCATCATAAGCGGCTGCTTATTGAACATATCACATATTTCAAAGTAAATAACCGGGCTGTTTACACCCTCATTATATAATTTCCGGATATCCTCATAAAGGTTCCATTTATCCTCTGTATAACTGTAATCCACAAATAACAGCAGCCAGAAATAGAACAGCTTGTCCTTCTCCTGTTCCAGTCGTCCGCGGACAAGTCTTGCCGTGCTATCGATCATGTCCTTATCCTTTGTCAAAAGTGATTTCAGATAACTGTAATAACACTTCTCCATGCTGCCTGCTTCGTTCAGATCGGCATCTGCATCGATACGGACAAATTCCTGCTTTACATATTCTGTCTTGCCCTCTAACAGCTTCATATGAAGCAGTCCCAGCCGATAGATGTTATCCTCCGGTCTGTATTTGACCAGTGTTTCCAGTGCCTCTGTCGAACGTTTCGTGTAATCAGCAAGTGACATCTTATCCGTACGGAAATCAATGTATGCTTTTGCCAGTGCCTCATGACCTTTCTTGATCATGAAATTCACATGACGGTTCTTCGGCTCGGTTCTCTGAACCTCCGGCTTCTTGATGCTGACTTTCACGCTGATGTTCTGCAGGGTATTATTAAAATGGATATAACCTGCCGATACCCCTTCCGGAATCTTCGTCGGATCGATCAGGAAGTTCAGCTCATAATTATTTCCAGTGAAATCCTGACCTGTGATCCGGGTTGCTTCCGGGATCAGGAAATCGCTGTCTGATGTAATATAGGTATGGGTATAACCCCAGGTGTTCTTATTTACGGAGATCGTTGCACGAACCAGCTCATCCGGCATCTCGATCAACAGCTCACGCTGCTTTGCTGTCAGTGTAAGCACACGTTTCTTATGGGTATATACAAGGAATTCTTCCATTGCCTGATTGATGGATAACGATTTCTTCAGGCTCTCATAGACTCCCTTAATGATCGCGTCATCCCCTAAAAAGGTACGCACGAATTCCGGGCTGTCAAAGATCTGAACTGCTACATCCCAGTGCTCCTCTGCGAAGGTCGCGAACTGGAACAGATCCTCGATCCGTTTGTCTTCTACCAGAACATAAGGCGGAACAACCTCTACGCTGTACGGGATCTTATATTCTCCACCATCCGTTATGATGTTGATATGTCCTTTAAAGCTCTTGCCTTCTTCGATTCCGCGGGCATCAAAAGAAAAGGCAACCGTATTCCGTCTGCCTACAAATGTATGACTCTTGAAATCGAACAGGTATCTGCTGTCATATACCATCAATTTGATCGGTACATCATTCTTCGACACCACCTTAAAGGTTCCCTGAAATATGGAGCCGGCTTCCACAGCCAGTTCCAGCTTTGCAATGGAAATATCAATATCCGGTCTTTCTACATTGAATTCTCCTCTGGCGTACTGTTCTACGATCCCTTTCATCTGGTTCTCCTTGCTTTCGTAATCATTTTATTAAAACTCATGTATTTTTCTTGTAATTAAATCCCCGAATCGGTATAATTATATAAAAACATATATTTTGATTATAGCAAAATAAATAGTTTTTTGAAACATTATATATGGAAAAAGAGGAATTTTTTATGGGAAAAAGTACGTCACATCTTTCTGGGAGCAATCTGCTCTCCCAGAATGAATCTGTAAGATTTGACCTGAACATGAATCCGCTCGGGGTTCCGGATTCTGTCAAAAATGTCATTCTTAACAGTATCGAAGATCTGAAGCGTTACCCGGATGGCTCATATACAAGATTAAAAGACAGTATTGCAGGCTATTCTGGTGCGGATCCGGACGATATAATTGTCGGAAGCTGCTCATATGAATTTATCAAACTCCTGATCGAATTCAACAGTCCAAAGCATGCTGTTCTTCTTTCACCGGGAGCACAAAATTATGAGAAGATCCTGAAAATGAACGGCTGTGATATCACATATTATCAGTTATCCGAAGAGGAAAATTATGAACTGGATATTGCGGATTTCATCTCTACGTTAAATGAGTCCATTGATATGGCATTTATCTCGAATCCAAATGGAACAACGTCACAGGTCATCGACCGCGAATCTCTGGAATTCATTGCAAAGATCTGCGCAGGAAATGATATTGCACTGGTCGTTGATGAGGAGTATATGGATTTCGTTCAGGATAAGGATGATTGCACCGCTATTCCGCTGGTTAAGGAATATGACAATCTCTACGTTCTCAGAAACACAAGTAAATTCTTTGCAGTACCCGGCCTTCGATTAGCCTATGCGATCACATCTAATCCGGTTTTTAAAAAGACAATGTCAATCACCGGTTTTCCTTATGCGATCAACGCACTTGCCGAGGCAGCCGGCATTGATATGTTCAAGGATGCTTCCTACATAAGTAAGACCCAGACACTGATGAAGACGGAACGGAATCTCGTCTATTCTGCATTGGCAAGCCGCAAGACGATTAAGCTCTATAAGCCGGATGCAAATTTTATTCTGGTTAAATTATTAAAGACCGATATTACTGCTCAGACAGTTGTGGAACATTGCCAGAGTAAGGGATTGTATATCAGAAGCTGTGCCGACATCACAGGATTGGATAATTCTTATATCCGCTTCTGCTTCATGAATCCGGAACAGAATGATCTGGTCGTTAACACTATTTTAGAGGTTGTATAACAAATTATATATGTTATTTAAATGAAAGGGTGGTACATACATATGAAACATGAATCAATGAAATTAACATCTTCTTACAATAATCAGTTATATATCAAAGTGATGAACGGTCACTTTGCTACAAACCATTCTCATATCAACCAGTATATCGATATGACAACCTTGAAGGTCAGAGGCACTATGGCTGCTGCCGCTGCCAAATCCATGGGAACCGAATATATGGCATCAACCATCGTTGACACGATCGTCTGCATGGACGGAACTGAAGTGATCGGTGCTTATCTGGCAGAAACCTTAAGTCAGAACGGTATCACTTCCATGAACCAGCACAAATCCATCTACGTTGTTACACCTGAGGTTCACAGCTCCGGCCAGTTGATCTTCCGTGACAACCTCCAGCCAATGATCGAAGGCAAGCATGTGCTTCTTCTGATCGCATCTGCTACAACCGGTAAAACAATCAAAAAGAGTCTGGAGTGTATCAAATACTACGGTGGTTCTATCGCAGGTATCTCAGCAATCTTCTCTGTTGCAACAGAGGTTGACGGCTATCCGGTACATGCACTGTTTACTGAAAAGGATCTTCCTGATTACAAGACCTATCCTCATGATCAGTGTCCAATGTGTCAGGCCGGAAACCGCATTGAAGCCATTGTTAACAGCTATGGTTATTCTGAATTATAATTTATAGTATTTAAAATAGAAGCCTGGGAGAAATTTCTCCCAGGCTTCTATTTTTATCATTATCAAAGAATGGTAACGCCTATAAACTCCCAGCTGATCGCCGAAATCACACCACTTAGCTGTGGTAATGAGAACGCTTATAATGTACGATCAGCCCTGCTGCCGCAAGAATCAGTATCACCACGATTGCCCACACCTGCGGCGTTACATCCTTAATGTTATAGCAACGGACATTGATCCACATCTGATTGATCCGTTTGCTGGCATCTGCATCGAAGTACTGCATGATCGCACTTCGCTCGATCGCCGCTTCGTCCGGATACTGGGCATAGAGCTGACGTCTTGTCTGCTCCTCCGGAGCTGTTATGATGTAATCAGGATCCGAATTATCACCACTGAAGAAATAACCAAGCGGATATTCTGTTGTATCTTCTTCTCCATCTTCCGCACCATAATTCCAGTTCAGATAATCAAATACTGTATTATCATCTTCGCCTCCTGCAATAACAGAAGTATATCCGATGTAGTACATATTTCTGACTGCATTGTCCGGTCTTGAAAGAAAGTTCACAAAGCTTTCTGCTACCTGTTGTTTTCTGGCATCTTCATCGATACCATCCTTTAACATCACCCAGCCATCAAACCAGAGATTGGTAGATTCCTTCGGCACGGCGAAATCAAGATAAAGATCATCTTCTTCTGCCTGATCCATCGCATAAACCGCATCACCGGACCACTGATAATTTGCAAGCACCTTGCCGGATACCATATCTGCCTTACCACTGTCTGTCTCAAAGGAATATACATTGTCCTTCATATCCTGAAGCAGATCCTGCACTTCCTGTATCGTTTCCGGGCTGACATCATTCATTACCCGAAGCAGATCATCATGATAAGTATCTGCATTTATGAATTCCTCTGATGTCAGTTCGTCCTGCTTCAAAATGCCAAGTGCCGCAAAATAAGAATCACGCACATTATCCTTGATCGTAACCTGACGTGCAAACTTCGGATTATTCAGGATATTCCATGTACCTGCTTCTTCCTCTGTTATCTTCTCCGGATTATATAAGATACCGGTTACACCCCACATATATCCGGCTGCATATTTGCTCCAGCTCTCACCATTGATCTCATTTTCATCAAAGGTCTGTCTGATATATGGAGATACTCCCTTTGCATAATAATTTTCCTCTATACTTGTGTCATAAAACGAATCCGAAAACGGAACTACTTTTTCTTCTGCCATCAACTTCATGATCATGTAGTCGGATGGACAGACCAGATCGTATTTATCACCAAGGGTAAGCATGTTATAAAGGTCTTCATTTGTTCCAAAGCAGGAATATTCCACCTTTACCTTCTGACCATATGTCTCATAGTACCAGTTCTCAAAATCTGTCACCATGGAATTCTCACCGAAGATCTCGGTTCCATCTTCCAGGTCGATCACTTCGTCCTCATCCCATTCTCCAAGGTCGATATATTCTTCCCAATTGGATACACGAAGCACAATTGTATCATCCGACTTCTGTACATCGGCAGCATCTGTCTTTGCTGCATCACTTCCTGTATTATCTGATGCTGCAGACGCTTCTGCCTGATCCTGCGTTTTATCATCTGCCTCCGCATGTACCAGATAAGCCGCAGGTGTAAACATCATAAGTCCGGCACAGAAGCCGGCAAATCCTTTGAATAACTTCTTCTTATTCATATCTGCCACCTGCCTTTCCGACTCTCGCCTTTGCCTTTGATGTCATATTCATACCAACAACAATCAGTATAACGATCACGAAGATCACTGTTGATAACGCCCATAAAGCAGTCTTAATCTCTGTCTGAGAACCCTTGGTCGCATTTACGACATAAGTACTGATCGTATCAAATGTAGCCGGCTTTGTATAACTCGCAATGAAATAATCATCTAATGACAAAGTTATTGCCAGTGCAAATCCTGAAATCACACCCGGCAAGATCTGTGGAAGGACTACTTTTACCAGTGCGGTAAATGGTGATGCGCCCAAGTCCATAGCAGCCTCATACAAGCTTCCATCCATCTGCTTTAGCTTCGGTACAACTGACAGATAGACAAATGGTGCAGACAGCACGACATGTCCGACTACCAGCGGCACATAGGATTCCTTACTGACACCAAATACTACGATCAGCAAGATACAGATTGAAAAACCGGTTACAACATCTGCATTTACAACTGGAACCTGATTCATCGCAGATACGATCCCCGATGCAAGTTTCTTGGAATAAAATGCACCGACCGCACCCAGTGTTCCAAGCAATGTCGCAATTAACGCTGATCCAACCGCAAGAAGAACCGTACCCCAGATCATATCTGCAAGCTCAGGCTTGGTAAATAATGTAACATAATTCTGAACGGAAAATCCGTGTATTGTTCCGATATTTGCCGAATCCGTAAAACTATAAACTGCAAGGATCAGAATCGGCAGATAGAGGATCACCAACATCAATATAATAAAAGCAACCCGAAATCCTTTTTTCATTATAACAATGCACCTCCTCTGTTGTTGTCTTCTCCCTCATATTTATTTGTAAAGAGAGTAAAGATTAATATGATCAACAGAAGCACCAGTGCGATCATGGATCCATTGTGCCAATCGTATGCAGCAAAATAGCTGCCTATCAGACTACCCATAACATAAGTACTGTTATACAACATATCCAATACAACATAGTTCGTCATAGATGGAAGGAATACCATCACGATACCACTGATGATACCCGGAACAGATAATGGAAGCGTCACCTTTAAAAATGTCTGAACAGAACTTGCACCCAGATCATTTGCTGCTTCTAACAGACTGTTATCTAACTTCATCAATGTTGTATAGATCGGCAGGATCATAAACGGAAGAAAGTCATATACCATACCGATCACGGAATTCAAAAACGGATAATATGCCAGATTATGCTCGATCAACGTCAGGACTTCCTTTAAAGCAGTCAGTCTTAACGTAAAATTGATCCACATCGGAAGAACGAAGATCATAACAATGATCGACTTTTTCTTCCATTCACTTCTGGCAAGTATATAAGCGATCGGGTACGCCAGCAACAAAGCTGCTGCCGTCGATACACAGGCGATCGCAAAGCTGTAGGCAAGGGTTCCGATCGTGTTCGGACTGGTGAAGAATCCTGTCAGGTTCTCCAGTGAGAACTGCCCCTCTCCATTTGTAAATGCATAATATATAATGACTATAAGCGGTGCAACCACAAAGCATATCAGGAACAATGCATATGGCACACACAGTTGTTTTCTGGAAAAACGTAATGTACTCATCTCTGTCTCCTTTTGCTTTCGGTTATTTCTTAAGTTCAAAGTGGATCTTATCCTTTGGAATCACAAGGCTGACAAAGTCATCCATATTCCAGAGATATTCATCGTGAACAATGAAGTCTTCCTCATTCTCCGTACGGACTACATAGCTGTAGTGGTCTCCTTTATAGATCAGGTTAATGATATGACCGGATATGATACCTTCCTCCTGATCATCACTCATCGTAATATCATCCGGCTTGATCGTTAAGATCACCTTGAGCCGCTCATGATCGATGACATCTCCGGACGCATCCATTAATACACCATCCTCATAATGAGACGACGGAACGATCTTACTCAGATCACACTCAAGCTCACCATCTAAGAATTCCAGCTTATAATATTTGTCAACTCCTGTCTCGATGCGGTTCAGTGCTTTCTCCGCAGGCATAACATGAATGCCATCCGGCTCTACGTTAAGTCCAACCATGTCGCCTACCTTTGCAGACTTTGTGGACTGTATCACGATCTCATTTTTACCGGACTGTACTGTGATCTCATAATGAACACCCTTGAATACCACAGAGATAACCGTTCCTTTTACTGCTCCCTGCTCCGGCGACACGATCAGGATATCCTCCGGACGCACTACGACATCCACCTGTGTTCCATGCTCTACATCATCCAGGCATTCGAATTCCGCACCACAAAAACGAACCTTTAATTTGCCTGTCATGATACCATTAAAAATGTTGCTTTCTCCGATAAAGTCCGCAACGAATGCATTCTTCGGCTCATTGTAAATATCCTCCGGCGTACCAATCTGCTGGATACGTCCTTCTGACATTACAACGATCTTATCTGACATTGTAAGCGCTTCTTCCTGATCGTGGGTTACATAGATAAAGGTAATTCCAAGTCTCTCGTGCATTTCCTTTAATTCGAGCTGCATCTCTTTTCTCATTTTCAGATCCAGCGCACCGAGCGGCTCATCAAGCAACAGAATCTCCGGCTCATTTACCAGTGAACGTGCGATCGCAATTCTCTGCTGCTGTCCACCGGACAATGTCTGAACGCGTCTATCTTCAAACCCTTCAAGATCTACCATCTCAAGAGCTTTTTTTACTTTCTTTTCAATCTCAGCCTTTGGAAGCTTTTTCAGCTTCAGGCCAAATGCGATATTGTCATAAATATTTAAATGTGGAAACAATGCGTATCTCTGAAATACCGTATTGATCGGGCGCTTATTTGGCGGCAACTTACTGATGTCCTTACCATTTAATAAAATCTCCCCCTCTGTCGGCATCTCAAAACCGGCTATCATTCGAAGTGTGGTCGTCTTACCACAACCGGACGGCCCTAAAAAGGTTACAAACTCTCCACGCTGCACCTCCAGATTAAAGTCATCCACAGCCGTAAAGTTATCATCAAAATTTTTTGTGATATGCTTTAACTCAATAATGTTTTCCAATTATTTATACACTCTCCTTTTCAAGTTATTTATAATTTTTATCATTAGACAAAAATCAACTAATTCTAACATATCCGGGAGAAAATTAATATATATTTCATGTTATTTTTCTTAGGTTTTGTGTAAATTTTACATCTGAAATTTCATCGTCTGAGAACTGACGCATACAACCTGACCAGATCTGTCTTATCACCGAATTGAAGATGAACCGAACCGTAATCCGTCTCCTGAATCCGGACATTTTTATTCGCTGTCAGATTACTCAGATGCACGCTGGAATTCAGCCGCCCGTACCAGCCATCCGGGTTCTTCATAAGCCCTGTGACCGGAAGCTCCTGTAATATCTGCTCCAGTATTCTGCCGGTATGTGATCTCTCTGTCTGTTCCCTGCTCACGACTACCGTGTCCGATGTCAATCCATACGAAGCCACCGCTGCTGTCATCACCTGCTCCTGCATCAAGGAATCTGCATAAATATCAGCTTCAACACTTACCATCTCCTTGATATTCAGATTATCAAAAAATGTATGAATTTGATTGACTGCCTCTATACGATCCGTCTGAACGACCAGATAACCCTGTCCGGTAACTGAATTGTCAATAAAAGTAAATCTCCAGAATGCCGGATTTCCGTTACTTTGAAAAGTTGTTATCGAATCATGCCGTCCGGTAACAGTCAGTTCGCCTGCAGATACCCCAAAGCATTCGGCAGTATTCAAAAGAAGATTATTTATCTTCGCCGGAGTCAGACGCGGGCAGACATCCTTTGAATCTTTATTTTCAGATTTTTCTGAATCTGCCATCTCATATACGCCCCATACACTTATATCAGCATGAACCTCCAGCTGTGTATCTGCCTCCTGCATACTGGCGAACACTTCTTCCATATCCATTTTCTCATTTATAAAAAACTGCAATGCTGCTGCGATCCAGACAAGCAGCACCATATATATCTTCGCCGAACGCTTCATGTATACATCTACCATCCTTTTCCTATATCCATATTCTGGACAATATCATGTGCTTTTATTCCAGGAACTTCTTGGATTGCTGACGTACATCATAATCTTCATATTCATGAGGCAAATCAGATACTGCAGACTTACGTTCTTTTGCAATATAGCAAAAAGAGGTGCCAGACACATAAATGCCTGACACCTCCAATACAGCTCACTTCCATCACAAATTCAGGTGTTTTCTACTTGAACTTCATCTTCTTTGTTACACCCTTCTTTAAAAGGATCTTTTTGTATGCCGTCTTCTTTGCTTTTGGGATCTTGATCGTTGCTTTTGTATAGATCTTTGAAAATGCTTTAGAGCCAACAGTCGATGCTGTTAACTTTGTTGACTTGATCGTAATGGTCTTCAGATTCGTGCATCCATAAAAAGCATAATTTCCAATCTTGGATACATTTGCACCGATCGTTACTTTTTTCAGCTTCTTTCTGTTTACAAAGGCACGGGATGCGATCGCCGTTACCTGATATGTTTTCTTTCCAATCTTCACAGTCTTAGGAATTGAAAGTGATGTGATGGTATTTGAAGTAACTCCGCCAAAGGCAACCGTCTTTGATGATGTAATCTTATAGATCATCTTATCCTTGATATAGATATCACCCTTCCGGTATCCACTCTTCTGTCCATTATCAAATGACTCTGTCTTGTCGGTTTTGAAGGTCTTTACGTTCCTGGCTTTTGTCTGTACCTTGGATAACTGATATGGATTGATCTCGACAAATACGGGTGAATCGTTATTGGTTACATACCATATAACCGTACCGGATTTGGTTACAACCGGCTCACACATCGCAAGTGCCAGTGGAGAAGAACAGATCTCCGAGGTTTTATTTCCACTTTCATCCAGCAGCACCATCTTCGTTGTATAAGTATTCTTCACTGTATTCTTTTCTTCCCATAATAACAGGAACTGTGTTCCCGACAATTTTACAAGCTTTGGATTCATAACCGTGATCTTATCCTTCGCTGTATAGTTCGTGATCCACTTTGCACCTGTCTGCAAATGTGTCTTCGATCCTGCATTCACATAGATATTTCTTACAGAGGTCTTTTCGTTCTTGATGCCTGCTCCGGTCAGAATATAGTTATTGGTTCCAAGTTTCAGATCATTTAATGTATAACCGGTATAGTTATATCCTGTGTCTCCCGGAATCGCAATAACCGTTCCATACATGGACGGATCCTTTACCTGATCTCCGACTTTCGTTGCTGTAAGCGCAATACCCCTTGGATAAGCATCTCCCAGATCTGCACGATAAATGTACTTACCATCTGTTTCAATCTGCTGTGCAAATGAATGGCTGACATAACCCTCTGACAGATTCATAACATCATAATACGAATCTGCCAGCTTCATATTGCTCTCTTTTACAACAAAGGTACAGTTCGCCTGATGATGATATCCGTCGCTGCTGGCAAACATCGTATGACAGGTGTGTATATATAATTTACCTGCTGTTTCTGTCATTGAAAGTCCACCTGCATCAAATGGCATATATGTATTTGCTCCCTTGATCCGGCAGGCTCCGATCCGCTTCCAGTTTTTATCATACTTTACAACACGGATAACTTCCTTTGTCTTGCTCTCCTTTGTATTTGACTGTCCAAATACAAGATAGTTGTATTTCTCTCCATTATAATATCCGCCAAATAACGGGAGTTCGCATTTGATCTTTTTCCGGCTCTTTAACCGATAAGAAGAATCATAAACCTCGCGAACTACCGAACCTCTGATATACTCTACACGCTCAAAGGTTCCATCGGATCTTGCATTCAGATAAGCGGTCTGTACATTTCCATATGTATATCCACTGTTGATGCTCTGATGCATGGTTGCTGATGCTGTACCGACTGCTCCTGTAGATTTATAAGTTTTACTGCTCTTTGACAATGTGGAATTTGTTACCTTGATCGTGATCGTCTTTTTTACATTGATCGGGTCTGCCTTGATCGTGATCGTTGCCGTTCCCTTTTTCCATGCATTTAAATTGCCATTCTTATCGACACTTACGATCTTTGCATCTGAACTTTTATAAGTATAGTCCAGAGCAAAGCCACCATTTGTACTGCAGGCGGCTGTTCCCGATGCTCCTACCTTCATACTGGCCGGTGCATTCACACGGAAGGTTGTCGGATATGTCCAGTCAAATGTTTCCAGATAATAATTGTCATTCTTTTTCTCTACTACTACACAGGTGGATTTGTCCATGAAAAATGTATAGACCGGGTACTTTGTCTGTAACCGTATCTTCTCTTTTTGCTTTGCTATGTCGTATTCTGTTAATACCGTCTCATCTGTTTTTACGATCAGAGACGTTGCTGTGCTGTTTAATGCACATCTTGGTCCGATGCTTGTAAGGTCAATATATCCATCACCGTAATATGAATCAGCTGTGTAAAACGCCATCTTCAATGCTTTTTTATTTGCAATGTTGATCGGTGATACGGATACACTGCTATCAATCAGGTTAATACTTGTAGAGCTCTCGGTTACATCATTTATATCATACTGATTCGAATCTATCAGTACACAGATGTTCCCATTAAATGTAGACAGAGATACCAGATACCTGTCATTTAACATCCGGATCGGAGCCTTATGTGCAAACCATCCATCCTGGTAGAGATACATCATATTCTCTCCCTTGATCGTGATAGAATTATCGCTGTTTACCTTGCCAGCCTTCAGACTTGCCATGCTGTGATCATATCCCCAATATCTCCAGTTCTCTGATCCTCGGTAATAAAAATTACCATTCGTTTTATCAAAGCCTGCAAATTCATATATCTCACTTCCACATTTGGTCGTACTCAATAATTTTCCTTCGGAATTGAACAGATACAATTTATCTTCATTGGTCGCAATATAATATCTTCCATATGAATCGACTCCAAAGGTAGATATCAGATTTGCCCAGTTCGCACCAATATCCAATGTTTCAAATGCCTGCTTATTTACTGTTCCTGTCTTAAAATTATAATTTGTGATCTTTATATCACATGTACAATCATAAGAACCTGTATTTTCGTTATTCGTATATGATACATCCGTTTTCGCAAAATATATGGCATTATCATCCATATAAGACTCTTCAACCCCACGTTCACTTGTATATACCGTCGTATATGTATTCTTGGAAATATCATAGAATACGATCTCGTATGTCCTGTAATTTCCATAAACCTCACCTACTGTATGGACAAAATAAATTCCATTCTTCTCCGGTGAATACACCATATCATTGTAGGAGGTTGTCTCCCCAACCTTATCCGCATTCAGCTTTACCGCCTTTACAGCCGACAACTCCGCTTCTGTCTGGTCTGATTCAGATACTGTCTGTGTCTGCAATACAGCCTTTGCAGAATCTTCCTTTGCCTGTACCATAGCCGGACTTCCGATCAGTCCAACACAAGCGGCAATTCCAGCTAATACCACAGTTAGTTTCTTCCATTTTTTCATAGGCACTCGCTCCCTTTCATTTTTATGATCTGTCTTCCTCTATTCATCTCCGCAGATATTAAACATATTTTATCATTGCATTTACGCTCTGCACAATCACTAATCTATAGATGTTGTAAAATTTTTTCTTTCTTTCCATATCGCGGCAGCAAAAAAAACAGGCAGCCACCAGATCTTCGCAGATATGCATTCACTCTTTATCATGCATATCCAGACTGATAACCGCCTGTTTTTATTAATTTGTATTTAGTTAATATCTTTCAGGAAGAACATATTTCTCCTGATAATCGATCATCTCTTTGTAGATTCTCTCGCAGTTATTGTGATCTCTGTAGTAGAAGAAGTCATCGGCGCGTTTTACATATTCCGGCTTCATCTTACAATCATTCTGCATATACTCGATCAAGGTATCGATAAGTTCATCGTTGTCATGACAGATCTCCCCGAATGCCATTGTATCATAATGGAAGGTACCCTCCTCATAATGCTGTGGTATATCTTTGTGATGGAGATATACCAATGGCTTTCTCATATAAGCAAAGTCAAACTGGATACCAGAGAAATCCGTTACCATCAGACTGGATTCACAGAACATATCTTCATAGCTCATATCTCCAACTGCCGGAACGATATCTACAAAATCATTCTTATCAAAATCATCCACCTGTGAGCTTACGATCGGATGCAGAACATATTTGATCCGGTATCCATATTTCTCTGCCGCATCGATCAGACGCTTGTCATTAATAAGTGCATTGAATACCTTGAAATATTCTGATTCCTTAAACAGCGGATTGTAATCACGCTGTTCGCTCTCACTGGTACGAACCGGCATCGCTGCCTGCATTCTCCAGGTCGGACTGATCATAATCTGCTTCTTCGCCCGATCCTTCAAGCCATCATAACGAGGAACGCCTGTCAGCTTCAATGCATCATAGCCGACATAATCATATACCGGACGAGACAGATTCTCGATCTCATACTTAGATGCGCAGAAGTAAAGTCTGAGATTATCCCGCAGACGATTCTGGGCGATCGCAATCTTCTGAATCGACATACCATGCTGAACACAGCAGACATGGAAATGCGGAAGGTCACGGATAAAGGCCGAATTTTTTAGTTTATATCCATTAAATGCATAAACCGTTGAATTCGATATAACCATCATATCTGCATATAAGAATACAAGTCTGTGCTTTAAGGAATCACGCACCAATGGCTTGTAGCCCTCTTTCTTCAGACGCTTATAATCCGTACTCTTCTTATCAACCAGATAGTAATGCTTGATATCCTTGCTGTTTTGTGCACTGGCATATTTATACAGGTACTCGGATGAATCTCCGCCCTTGTAAATCTTATCAATATACATCCAGATCGGCTTTCTGGTCATGAATGGACGACAGATAAAGTACAGCATTCTGAATATCGCATACTTTCTTGTCCAGTTATTCTTCTTAAACATATCCTTCAGTAACTTAAGCTCTTTTACAAATTTCTGTGACTTGCTCACCTTACGGATGACCATACTTCTCCGCTCAGATGTCATCATATACTCTCTGTTATCTCCAAAGAACCAGTGGCTGTTTGCAAACGCTCCGCATACCCGACTGAAATGGGATGGGAAACTAAGGGTGATCGTCTCGATCTGCGTTCCGAATTTCGCCTCACAGGATATTGCTGTTTCATTTTTCTTTGCAACCGGAATACTCAGATGGAACGAATGTCTCTTACAGATCGCTGCTCCAAATGCCTTTGTCAGACCATATCGTCCGTTATATTCGATCTTATATTTGACATTGTTATATTTGAAATAAATCTCGTCCGCCATGGAATACAGGATTGGATGAACCGTTCCATCGATCTCCAGCTTACCAGCTCTGTAATTGATGAATAGAATGTTAGTGCTTAAGCTCATAACTGAATTAAACAGGGTATCCCCGATTCCATAATAGATCTTTCCTGCAAGGAAGAATCGCTGGAACTTATAATCCTGTCCATTTCGTAAGATACCATACACCCATTTCATCGTATCACCCGTGATACAGGCCGCTATCTTATTCCGATTCAGCATGATACTCTCTTCGATCAGTCCAAGTGACCTGCCTATCAGCTCCAGATACTCTTCTCCATGGCCTTCCTCGATTACATGCTTATTCCGGTTGTCCATGTTGCCTTCAAATCTGGCATGTATGGAATACATGAAGTTATACTGGATAAATACCGGTATCCTTCCATATTTTTCTTTCATTTCTGTTAAGAACGGCATCCAGAATTCTGTAATAGAATCAAAATACCACTCCTGCATATACAATCCACGATAAAATGTAATATCATGCTCCTCATATTCATATGCTGTATATTCCACACCCGGAAGATACACAACTTTCATTTCTTCTGCTAAATAACGCAGGAAGAAATCACGTTCCATTTCCAGTCCCAATGAAGCATTCACATTACGCTTCTTTAAAATATCTGTCTTTAATATTGTTCCTGCAAAAGTAAATGGATAACAGTCATATTTATTTTTCAGATCAATCACATAAAATGATTTTAATTCCTTTTTACTGTCTGTGACTTTTAAGAAATTACGAAATGCGCCTTTCGTTGCATTTGCAAATGTTTTTGCGATCATATATACATGATGTCCCGGGCAGATCGTAATTCCATTTGTAAGGATCTCTGCCAGATTCTCTGAAATCACATCTCCGACTTCTATAAATGCACAGTAATCTCCCTCTGCTTTCTCTGCCATCTGATGATATGCTTCTGCAGGTGCAGTATATGCGGTATCGTCAATTGTTACCGTAAATGCAGGATTACCGATCCTGGTGATCACATTATTATACCAGTCTTTATCTGCTGTTACCTGACTGGTATTCAGCACAAACTGAACCGAATACTCTGCCATCTGTGCATCCGCAACTACAGTCTCTGATTTCTTTTCTTCTTTTCCTTTCTCAGTCTCAGCATACTTCTTCTTTTCACCCATGCTGATCTTTTCCTGAGAAATATCATCCGCAGACAGATCACTGTCGCCAATATCAGTACTGCTTCCTTCTGCAGATGCCATACTGCCCTCCCCTGCTGCATTTGCAAATTCTTCACCGATCCGTACTTTATTATTCTTACCAAGTCCATATGCCGCCATCTTTTCAAATACTTCAATGGTCGCCTTGTTTAATTCTTCTTCTTCCGTTAAACAACACAAAATGGATAATTTCATCGTCCATCTCCCTCACAACTACTTTACTTTCTTCTATATAGTATCATTCATTTCTAGCATTTTACATACAGAGATTATTTTACCTAACTTTCTTCTATAACGCAAGTAATTGTTTTAATCTTGTATTCATTATTTTCTTGATTTCATTTATGATCTGTGCTATAAAGTAAACAGTGTTTACCATTTTAAACAGACAGGGAGTGAGAACAATCCGAGAAAGTACAAAAGCAACAAAAGAAGCCATCCTTGCAAGTGCCAGAGATATCTTTTTAGAATATGGATATCAGGAAGCCTCCATGCGTAAGATCGCAGCGCGAGCAGGCATAACACCGGGAGCGATCTATAAACACTTTTCCGGCAAAGAAGATATGTTTGAAGAAATTTTTGCGGAAAGCGGAAATAAGCTTATGCTGCTTTCCGAATCTATGCTGCATGCAGATTTTACTTCCATGACAGATGATCAGTTACTTCAGGTCTTATATTCCGGGATATCCATCCGCACCTTTGAGCTGTTAGAGGATGACATGCAGTTATTTCACATGCTCTTAAAAAATGACTCCGGTACATACCTGAGCCGTTTTCGTAAAATCTACATTGAACAATGCACCGGATTTGCAATGCAGTATTATTCCGAATTATACAAACGAGGACTTGCATCAAATCAATTATCAGAAAAAACAGTCTATATTCTCTCATCCTCTGAGTTCTCGATGGTCTGTGAAATAATCGCAGATGATTCCTGCAAAAACGGGATCACACCTGAGTGCAAACAGGCATTTTTAGAAGCAATGAACATTCTGCTTCATGGACTGGAAGCAGCACTTGGAATAAAAAAACAGGAGGAACCAAAACATGGAAAAAATTAAGATTGAAAAAGGAACCGTACAGGAAACATTATTAATTCCTCTATATGGAAGAAAATATGCCAGATCATCGAACTGGAATTTGACTAGTATGGAGGCAGTTTAAAATGGAATATGGATTTACGCAGAAATTATTTGGATATTTTTATCACAGCTCCTGTATGAAGCAGGCAGCAAAACAGAAGTTGAATATTAATAAAAAAGCAATAAAGCAGGAATATGTATCGATTATGAAAAATGCGAAGGACATTGGCAAATCCAGACTTATGAGTTCCTATTGCATGGGAGCATATTTTATCGCCTTAAACCGTAAAACCCCACTGTCACCGGAAGCCTGCTATGAACTGTACAAGGACGGCTTATCTTCCAACAAGCTGTTTCATATAGCGGTTGGAAATGCCAACAGCTATCTTGATAAAAAGAAGATGCCGGACAGACTGAAATGGTCCGCAGATTCCCATTTACACAGATATGAAAACGACTGGGTTGTTGATATTATCGAAGGAACTCCACAGGATGATTTTGAACTTGGTTATGATTATCATACCTGTGGTATCTGTAATCTGTGCCGGGATGAAGACTGCTTTGAACTGGCAAAATATCTGTGCCGCATGGACTATGTTCTTGCAGACATGATGCAGATGAAGCTCATCCGGACAAAGACGATCGCCGAAGGTGCAGATTCTTGCGATTTCCGATATGGACGAAAATGATCTCATACGACCGGCATTCAAATACAAAAGAATTAATACACTTCGTAAGAACATAAAAACTGCCGCCAGTTGAATGACTGGCGGCAGTTTTTGCTCTTCCTTATATTTACACTCTACTTTTTTGTGAGCGCTGCACCTCTAATATCAGATTATTTAATCTTGACTGCTTTTACAGCACTCCATTTTCCATACACCCGGTTTCCGGTAGAATCCTTCTTAAATGCACGAACCTTAACGTAGTATTTCTTTTTAGATTTTAATCCGGTTAATGTCTTGGATAATTTCTTTGTTACTTTTTTCTTTGATGTACTCTTAACGCCAGGTTTCTTTGCCTTCGCTACTTTAACCTTTGTCCAATGTGCATATAATGTAATATTCTTATTTGCAACCTTACTCTGTCTGGATACTTTAACACCACCGGCAGGGCTTGTATACCAACCTGCAAATGTATATCCCTTTCTGGCCGGAGCAGGCAATGTACCATAATATTTACCGGGAATAGCCGACATGCTCTGCTGTTTACATGTACCACCATTTGCTGCGAAGGAAACCTTGATCGGTCTGACTTCAAATTTATAATAACCATCATAAGAAGAAGTTTTATTGGTGTCACTTACAAATTTTGCTGCAGTTGAAGCAGCATTTCCTTTTAATGTAGTTCCTTCTCCAAATGCGTATCTGGAAAGAACAACATTATCATCTAACACATCAACATATGCATTTTCTGCCAAAAAAGCATTTGCCTGAATAGCTGATACACCTTTTGAGATCGTGATATTCTTTACTGTATCTCCAAACGCACACTCTTCTATATTAATTGTATTTTCCGGTATCGTCACAGCAGTAATCTTTGTCTTTTCAAACGCACCTTTATTAATATACTGCAGCCCTTTATTCAACCGAACATCATTAAGTCCGGAGTAATAAAATGCATATTCATCCCATACACCTTTCCCGGTGAGCGGATGTCCTGCTACTCTGCTGATCTTTTGCTCCGCCAGTACACCAGAGTAAAAGGGGAAAAGGGAAGTACATTCACCTATCAGGATCTGAAAACCGTTTATACGATCGTGATGTTTGAAAACAGTCCAAAAGAATGTAAAGATCCCGAATTATCCGATATCTATCTGCATGGATATGTCAGAATATCTGTATCACCCGGAGGAGGTTGTTACCATGTTTTCTGAAGCATTACGAAAATTGGATGAAAATACCGTCAACTACATGATCGATGAACTGAAAAAAGAACGGGACGAAGCAGTCACTGCTCTAGCCGAAAGAGATGCTACAGTATCTGAAATGAATGCTACCTTATCTGAAAAAAATGCTGAGATTGCAAAATTAAAGGCGCAACTTGCCGAGCGAAACAAATAAAATCTTATTTTCTAATATAACAACAAGCAGAAAACTCCTGATATTATACTTGTTATGTAGCAAACCTATCCGAGTGCCGGTTCTTAGGCAGCGTCCCTTGCTACCTTACGTACCGTTGCACCGAGGATAGAGTGCAAGCGTTTTGCGTAATAACAATGTATAATATCAGGAGTTTTCGTTCGTCTGCATCACTCAAATTGATGCTCTTTATAGTGATGGGCTTCCTCCAGCATCATATCCTTGACCTTCATGAGCCGCACCTGCGTGCTTCGCTCATTCTCATCAAGCTTCATACTGATATATCGGATGCCCTCCTTTGTCTCAGGAATGATAACATGCTCCAGCGCATTTACACGTCGTCTGGTCTTTTCGATCTCCGATGCCAAAAGCTGACAGGATTTCTCAATCTCCGCCAGTTTCAGCATATCCGGAAGGATGTCAGCAAGTGACTTTACTGCATCATCCAGATCACCGGAGGTAAATGCAAAACCGTAAGAATAGATATCATTCTCATCCGCACTTTTTGTTGTATATTCAAATACCGGAATATCTACACTCATAACATTTCGATCCTTGCAGGTAAGCTGGACTTCCTGTTTCGGTGCCATCAGTGCTGTATGAAGGATCTGTTCAGACATGCCGGCTTTTGCTATGACAAAATTCGTATTGGCGGCTTTGATGCCGGCCTCAACCTTCTCACGAAGTGCCATATTCTCTCTTGCCATATCAAGGAACTGCCGCATCAGCTCATCTCGTTTATCTTTTAACAGCTTATGGCCTCTGGTTGCCGTAACAAGCTTCTTCTTTAAACGGGTCAGTTCCATTCTGGTAGGATTTACCTGTGTAGCTGCCATTTTTGCCTCCTTATAATGTCAACTCGAAGCGCTCGCCTCGTTACTTTCCGTAGTATTGATCTAACCACTTGTCATCGATACGTTTCAGTTCTGCACGAGGCAGGATCGATAACAGCTTCCAGCCGATGTTTAATGTCTCTTCGATACTTCTGTCTGTCTCATACCCCTGAGATACATATTCCTTTTCAAATGCTTCTGCAAACTTTGCATATAAAATATCGATATCCGACAATGCTGATTCACCAAGGATCGTCATAAGTTCCTTTGCATCCTTACCACGGGAATATGCCGCAAATAACTGGTTCATGGTGCTGGAATGATCTCCTCTTGTCTTTCCTTCACCGGTACCCTTATCCTTCAGACGTGACAGAGATGGAAGTACATCGATTGGTGGTGTTACACCCTTTCTGTAAAGCTCACGGCTTAAGATGATCTGTCCCTCTGTGATATATCCTGTTAAGTCAGGGATTGGATGTGTCTTATCATCCTCAGGCATGGTAAGGATTGGGATCATTGTGATACTACCATTCTTGCCACGCTGTCTTCCAGCTCTTTCATATAAAGTTGCAAGGTCTGTATACATGTATCCGGGATATCCACGACGACCCGGAACCTCTTTTCGGGCTGCGGATACTTCTCGTAATGCATCTGCATAGTTTGTGATATCCGTCAGAATAACCAGTACGTGCATGTTCTTTTCAAATGCAAGATATTCCGCAGCGGTCAGTGCCATACGAGGTGTAGCGATACGCTCAACCGCAGGGTCATTTGCAAGGTTGATAAACAGTACGGTTCTGTCGATCGCGCCTGTCTCCTTGAAGCTCTCCGTGAAGAAGTTTGCTTCTTCGAAGGTGATACCCATAGCAGCAAATACTACGGCGAATGGTTCATCTGTTCCACGCACCTTAGCCTGTCTTGCGATCTGGGCTGCTAACTTCGAATGTGGAAGTCCCGATGCTGAGAAGATCGGCAGCTTCTGTCCTCTTACCAGTGTATTTAATCCATCAATAGCAGAGATACCTGTCTGGATAAATTCCGATGGGTAATTTCTTGCTGCCGGATTCATTGGCAGACCGTTGATATCTCTTCTCTCCTCCGGAAGGATATCCGGTCCTTTATCGATCGGTCTTCCCAGTCCGTCAAATACACGACCGAGCATATCTTCTGATACGCCAAGTTCCATACTTCGTCCAAGGAATCTTACTTTGCTGTTTGAAAGGTTGATACCTGTTGAATTCTCAAATAACTGTACCAGTGCATCTTCACCATTGATCTCAAGAACCTTGCATCTTCTGACTTCGCCACTTGCAAGCTCGATTTCACCAAGTTCATCATAGGTAACATTTTCTACACCATGTACCAGCATCAGAGGTCCTGCAACTTCCTGTATGGTTCTATATTCTTTTGGCATATGCTTAGTCCTCCTTTGCTATGGCTGCTTCCAGTTCCTGATGAAGTGCCTTTATGATCTTGTCATATTCTGCTTCCACATCTTCCGGATGTGTATATTTGAAACGTCCGATCTTCTCACGAACCTCCATATTCAGAATATTCTTTATAGTTGCACCACTCTTCAAGGCCTCTGATGATTCCTCATAGAATGCCAGCACAAGTTCCATCATGCGGAACTGCTTATCCAGTGGTGTGTAGGTGTCGATCTCATGGAATGAGTTCTGATGCAGGAAGTCCTCACGGATAGATCTGGCGGCTTCCATCTTCAGACGGTCGCCTGCAGATAAGGCATCCATACCAACCATCTTAACGATCTCATCCAGCTCTGCTTCTTCCTGTAATAATGTCATAAGCTTCTGACGATCTTCCATCCAGTGCTCATTGACATTTTCCTCAAACCATTTTCCCATGTTATCTACATACAGCGAATAACTGGTCAGCCAGTTGATCGCCGGGAAATGTCTCTTATAAGCCAGTGCCGAATCCAGTCCCCAGAATACCTTAACGATACGAAGGGTTGCCTGCGATACCGGCTCTGAAATATCACCACCGGGAGGTGATACGGCTCCGATTACGGATAAGGCTCCGGTTCTTCCTTCCGAACCAAGTGTCTTAACCATACCGGCACGCTCATAGAACTGTGCCAGACGGCTTCCTAGATATGCAGGATAACCTTCCTCACCGGGCATCTCCTGTAAACGTCCTGACATTTCTCGAAGTGCTTCTGCCCATCTGGAAGTAGAGTCAGCCATCAGCGCAACGGAATATCCCATATCACGGAAATATTCTGCGATCGTAATACCGGTGTAAATAGAAGCCTCTCTGGCTGCAACCGGCATATCCGATGTATTTGCGATCAGAACGGTTCTCTCCATCAGGGAGTATCCTGTCTTCGGATCCTTCAGTTCAGGGAACTCGTTTAATACATCTGTCATCTCGTTTCCACGTTCACCACATCCGATGTATACAACGATATCGGCTTCTGCCCATTTTGCAAGCTGATGCTGGATAACAGTCTTTCCACTACCGAATGGTCCGGGAACTGCTGCTACACCACCCTTTGCGATCGGGAAGAATGCATCGACAACTCGCTGTCCTGTGATAAGCGGCATAACCGGCGGAATCTTCTCTGCATAAGGACGGCCCTTACGAACCGGCCATTTCTGCATCAGTGTCAGTTCCTTATCACCCTTTGCTGTCTCAATCACACATACAGTCTCTTCTACTGTGAAATCTCCGCTCTTGATCTCTTTTACAGTTCCTTCTATACCATATGGAACCATGATCTTCTGAGTTACGACAACTGTCTCCTGTACGGTTCCGATCACATCTCCGGTCTCTACCTTGTCCCCTGCCTTAACGCATGGAACAAATGGCCATTTGATGTCTCTCTTTAATGATGGAACTTCAACGCCTCGCTGCAAATTATTTCCACAGATTTTCATGATATCATCCAGAGGTCTCTGGATACCGTCATAGATACTGCTGATCAGTCCGGGTCCAAGTTCTACGGACAGCGGCATTCCGGTTGACTCTACCGGTGCACCCGGTCCAAGTCCTGATGTCTCTTCGTAAACCTGAACAGATGCCTGATCTCCATGCATCTCTATGATCTCGCCGATCAGTCGGCTCTCACTTACTCTGACAACGTCATACATATTCGCGTCACGCATTCCCTCTGCGATAACAAGAGGTCCTGCAACTTTTTTTATCTTACCTGTTGCCACGTTTTCTGGTCACGCTCCTTCCTAGTTTCCACTGAACAGAATGTCCGAACCGACTGCCTGTTCTACGGATTTCTTTACTCCATTTATACCTGCAGATGTATTACCGGAAACTCCTGGGATCAGGATGATCGCCGGAAGCATCTGCGTCTTATATCTCTCTATCTCTTTCTTGATCTGCTCTGCCATGCTCTCTGTTACATAGATAACGGCATATCCACTTTCTGCCAGTCTTCTGAGCTGTGTACTGCCCTGTTCTGCATCGGATACCGGGAAGGTCTCAAGTCCCAGAGTCGCAAAGCCATAGATGCTGTCATATTCACCTAATACTGCAATTCTATACATACATTTCCCTTACCCTTTCCCTGATTGCATCATCCGGCAGATGATTTAACTTTCCGGTCAGGATGATCCTGACTGTCTTGATCTCATTCTGCCTTGCAAGTACATAAGCAACAAGTGGTCCAATCGTAAATGAATTATATTTCTGCGGCCGGATCGCCTCTATGATCCGGTTATCGCACCAGCGTTCAAATGCGGATGAACTGTCTGATAATGCCGCAGCTCCACCGGAATACGGTGTTTCTTCCAGATATTTGATCACATCCGGCATACCGGAAAGTGCTGCCCGCATCAGCCGTTCCACATTGAGCGTCTGACATTCCTCCATCGCACGTCTCATAAAATCCAGTCCTTTTTCTGTCTTTACAGAACGGACTGCGATCTTGATATTTGCAACTGCCACAACTGTCTCTGCATATTCTTTTAATAATGCATCTCCATTCTTCTCCGCTGCCGCAAGCATTGCCCGCATGGCTGCCCGGTCAATGATAACATCACACATCTGACCATCTCCGGTATGCACCAGACACTCATATGCCTCTAATGCGCATTCCCGCATAGATTCCGGTAATGACCGGAAATCTTTATCTTTAATGATCTCGACTAATGCTTCACCCGAAACAGATGCATTGTCATAAAATATATTTGCCTGAACTTCTCCGTCTACAACGGTTTTGATCGCTGCCTTCAGATTATGGAAACTATCCTGGATCAACAATACGTCAAATACTGTCTGATCGGATACCATCTCCTTGACCAGTGTCCATGTTTTTTCCAGTTCCCTGTTCAAAATGGTCTCTGCATCCTGCACTCCGGCTTCTGTATCACCCCAGCCTTTTTCACCTAAGAACTGAAGGCAGTCCGCATATGTTTTCTGGGCAATCAACTGCTCGATCACAGCCTGTGAAAACAGGGACATCTCAAGTGCCCGGATCCTGGCAACAGCATATATATATTTGTCTGCCATTTTTCTACCTCCCTTATGTGAATAACAGGGAATTTAATTTGTCTGCCATTTCTTCTTTCTGCGCATGGAACATGGCAGCTAATGAACAATTCTCCTCGATACCGCCATAGATCAGGATAAATCCTCCGTCTATATCACTGGCTTTATCTGCGAGCGTCAAATCTCCTCCATGTGCTTTTGCTATCTCTGATACCCGTTTTGCAAATCCTGCCGGAAGCCGCTCCATATCTTTGGCTGAGAAGCTGATCTGTCCACTCTTCGGCTGTACTGCATTTCCGATCATACGCTCCATCATATGAAAATATCTGTCAACTTCCATATCGATCATTCCGTTATAGGCTTTACCTATCACTTCATTGATGATCTCCTGCTTTGCCTTTAAGACTGTCTGGCGTTTCTTCAGGTCGGCAGAGGATTTTGCCCTTGCCATTCCGTCCGCTTTTACATGGCTGACCTTTTCAGCCGAACCCGCCTTGATCTTATCTGCTTCCACCTTTGCATCTTCTATAATCTGATCTGCCTTTTTCTGTGCATCTTCAAGGATCATATCGGATTGAGTGTTTGCTTCTTCCAGAATCTGTTCAACGATCTTCTCTAATCCTGTCATACAAATCCTCCTGTACTACTTGTTCAATCATGTTTCAAATCAACGCCTGTTTTATACCGGTACACCGTTAATTGCAAGAATTGATACGAGCAGAGCAAGGATCGCATATGTCTCTACCATTGCAGGGAAAAGCATTGCTTTACCGAACTGATCCGGCTTCTTTGCTACGATACCAACTGCTGATACAGCGGTTTTGCCCTGATGCATAGCGGATACAAGACCAACTAATGCGATTGGAAGACATGCTGCAAGGATCAGTAATCCGGTCGCTGTTGAAAGTTCTGCAGGAGCACCATTTAAAATACCGATCTTTGATAAAGCGATGAATCCTACCAGCAGTCCATAGATACCCTGTGTACCGGGAAGAAGCTGGATGATAAGAACCTTTGCGAATTTGCTTGGATCTTCACTTACTACACCTGATGCAGCCTGACCTGCGATACCTACACCGTAAGCAGATCCCATACCTGCCAAAATAACTGCTAATGCAGCTCCTGTTAAAGCTAAAACTGTACCCATTGTCATATTGATTATTCCTCCTTAATTTCCGGTTTACAGGTTTTCATGCCTGCATTCCCTATATCTACATATTTTGTATTTTCTTTAAATGGATGGAACGCTTCTCCGCCACCCTCATAAAACTTACCAAAGAATTCTACATACTGAAGTCGGCATGTATGGACATAAGCACCTAACATATTGATCGCAAGGTTAAATGTATGTCCGATGATGAATACCAGAATGAATACGATCGCGCCCAATATTCCATCTCCTACCATACTTCCCATCTGATTGATAACCTGTGCGATAACACCGGTTGCAAGTCCCAGTGCAAGCAGTCTGGAATAAGATAACAGATCAGACAGCCAGCCTGTGATATTGTAAATATCATACAAACCAAGTGCCAGTCGGAGCACTGGATTCTTATGACTTCTGCCGGACATCACAACGATGATCGCTGCACCTAAGATCGTAATGACATAGCTGAAGGTCTTAAGTCCATCTGAAAAATGGAAGCTTACCTGTGCGATCGATGCAAATAAACTGGTTGGCATCAGCATCAGTACCAGACCGATGATGAGCAGATACCAGGATATAACATCTGAGAAGAAGCCTACAAAATCTTTCTTCTTTAAACACATATAACCTTTTAACGCCAGACCGCCGAACAGATGGATCAATCCAAATAACAGGGAGAAGATCAGCATCTTCATCGGGTTATCAAGCGGTGCAAACCATACCGGTGCAATCGTGATCTCATGATGGAAGAAGGTTCGTGATACGACTGCTACCACATCTCCAAAATATCCTCCAAACAAGATACCCCATATCAATGTCGATATACCGCAATATTCAAATAATGTCAGTGACTTCTTCATGCCATCTCCCATCTTCGGGAACTTCCGAAGCAGGATGAAACATGCAAGGAATATAATAAGTCCATATGCCGCATCCGATAACATCAATCCGAAAAAGAATACATAGAATAAACTCATCGGTGTCGTCGGATCCATCTCGCCTCTGGCAGGAAGTCCATAGGATTCCAGGATTCCTTCTGCCGATGCAAATGGCATCTTATTACTTAGCCGTACCGGTGCCGGTTCATCCTCAGGTATCTCGCTGGTTTCAACCATCAGCACAAAATTCTGATTCAGTTCTTCTTTTACCCTTTCTTCATCCCGCTCCAGTACATAACCGGTTATGATAAATGTACTGTTCGACTGAAGCAGAGTTCCAAGCACCTGATATTTCTCAGCTCTGATCTTGTAATAATCGGATAAGGTCTTAAGTGCCTGTCTGCTTTCTGCAAATCCGGAAATCTGTTTTTTCAGATCCTCGATCTCATCCTCATACCCCTCTATCGTGAGTCGGTATTTCTTGATCTTATTCTCCGGTGTCCGTTTTGAAAAATACGACATCCGGGTAAATCCTTCTGCCCTTAAGGCTTCTTCCAGTCTTTCCGTCTCTGTTTTCAAACATACCACAAATATACATGTCTGATCTTTATCAGAAGATATCACCGTGATCTCATGAGCTGATAACTCCGGTTGCCTTTTTGCAACCAGTTCTTCTATCATATTCTCTGTAAAACCGGGTCCTAAACTTCCCATGATCACATCTGTATGTTCGGTTCCGGTCGTATTGATCGGAACATCCATATTGATCCACGGTTTCAGTCCATCGATTGCAAGCTGACATTTGGCAATCTCTGCTTTGCAGTTTCCAATCTTCTTATCCTTTTCCCGGATCTTCTGCACGATCATATTATAATCATGCCGCTTCTCAACAATCTCTTTATATACAGAATCGTCTACATCAGCTTTGCCTGCAAGTGCCTGCAGCATTGATGTTTTTTCCGGTGCATATCTGTCAAGGATCTCTAAAGCTTCGTCGGTATTCTGGACACGTTTTTCATATTTGGAACGCTGACTGGTTGTGTTGATCTTCTTAAATACATCCGTCTCATCCCCACCGGCCCGGATCTCCAAAGCTCCCATGGACTGAAGTTTCTCCAATATGGCTTTTCTGTCTTTCTTCATGGCGCATATGTCAATCTTTTTTATAGCCAATACCGCCATAATGATTACCTCCCTTCTGCATCCTGATATTCAAGCATTTACAATAGCTGCTTGATCACAAGCTCTACGGCTTCACCCTCTCGCTCGGATGCACGTTTTTTTAAGGAAGCAATCTCGTCGGATGCTTCTTTCAAAGCTTCTTCTGCAAGATCAGTTTCCAGTTTCTTCTGGTCGACCGCGATAGCCGCCAGATCTGTTTTAGAACCTGCATTTGCATCTACGATCATCGCATTTGCCTTTTCCTTTGCTTCCGCCTGAATTGCTTCTGCTTTTTTACCGGCTTCTTTTACAATCTCGGCTGCCTTTGCTTCTGCATCTTCTAATGTCTTCATGGCTTCCTGTAGCATAATTTCTCCCTCCGTAATAATTAATCTCGGCATGTAATGCCGCTCTGCTAATATTTTATTATGTTAGTGTACTCTTTTCAAGCAATATTTATCTTCTTTTATAGATTTTTCATCAAAAGGTCATGAAATTTTACCAGTTTTTGGGGCATTTTTGACAAACATTCTAAACTGTCAAATTTAGTTTAACCATTTTTCACGTCATTTTGCACAATTTTTGTTGTGATTAACAACAGCCATATAATAAGACCGCAGCCAAAGACTATCTGCGGTTTCTATGAACAGCATATCCCTTATCCGCAAATGTTCCAGTGCTAACTCGCCTGTCGGCTCAAACAAGCACTCACATTTGCTGGTATATGCAGTTCATATCGAAATCCTCGATAATCTCTTCTGACTGCGGTCTTATTATATGGTTGTTGTTATTTTACATACATTAAATACCAATGCAAAAAACTGTTACAAAACTATAACTATACATCCCACCCTGATAGATGATGTTTTTCTTACTACTTATAATCTTCTATAAATTACATATCCCCTATTCGCAAATATTCCTGTGCCAACTCGCCTGTCGGCTCAAACAAGCACCCACATTTGCCGGTATATGCAGTTTATAGTATTTTTCTTTACTCTTCAATCATCTTGATTCTTCTGATATGACGTTCGTCATTTGAGAATGGTGTGTCAAGGAAGGTGTCAACGATCTTGAGTGCCAGTCCCGGTCCGGTTACACGGGCACCCATTGCAAGGATATTGGCATCGTTATGCTCTCTTGTCGCCTGTGCACTGAAGCAATCGCCACAAAGTGCTGCACGGATTCCCGGTACTTTATTTGCTGTAATAGAGATTCCGATTCCTGTTCCGCAGATCAGGATTCCTCGCTCACATTCTCCATCTGCTACTGCGTGTGCAACTTTCTTTGCATATACCGGATAATCAACGGATTCCTCGCTGTAGCATCCGTAATTCTTGTATTCCAGTCCTCTTTCTTCCAGATGCTTGATCACATCCTGCATTAATCCGTATCCACCGTGGTCACATCCAAGTGCTATCATATTCTTTGTCCTGCCTTTCTTGTTTTCAAAATTTTTTCGGGCGGTTGTCACCCAACCCGTTTTTTCTTCACTGTCAACTTTTTCCATTATATCGTGAGCATAGCTCACTCAATGCATTCCGCAAAATCAGCATCCTTGCGAGCAAATAATTTTGCGCTCATTATATCATGTGCTTCGCACATTCTATGCATTCCGCAAAATCAACATCCTTGCGAGCAAATAATTTTGCGCTCATTACATCACACCGATATAATTCTATGTCCTGCCGCCTTGATCAGCCGGTTCATGATCGCATATCCCATATCACCTTCCCGGAAGGATTCACTGTAAATATAGTCTGCGCCGATATCATCACACAAACGAAGCAGCCGGTACAGGGATGAAGATACCGTAATTTCATTCTTTTTGCTTCCCGCATCAAGAACATTTTCACAGGAATATAAATCCGTATTTTCTGTATCACACAGAACTGCCGTCTTATATCCTTCTGCCTGCTTACAAGCAACCAGCTCTGCAATCTTTGCGGCAACCTTTTCCCGCTCACCCTCTACGATCGTGAGTTTTCCCTTCGGTGCATAATGTGTGTATTTCATACCCGGGGCTTTTGGTCTGACTTTCATATCCACACTTTCCAATGCCGGATCGATCATGACATCTCCTAAAATATTCTTGATCATATCCGCTGAGATATAACCCGGACGTAAAATTGTCGGACGATCGCCTGTCACATCTACGATCGTGGACTCAATTCCGATTCCAACCGGTCCGCCATCTAAGATCATATCGATCCTGCCGGACAGATCTTCCTCTACATGTGCTGCTGTTGTCGGTGATGGTCTTCCGGACAGATTTGCACTCGGTGCTGCAATATACACGCCTGAATCTTTGATCAGCTTCATAGCTGCCGGATGTGATGGCATACGGATCGCTACCGTTTCCAAACCGCCGGTTGTCTCATGCGGTACAATGTCTTTCTTTTTGAAAATGATCGTCAGTGGCCCCGGCCAGAATGCTTCCATCAGCATCTGTGCCTGTGTGGATACCTCTGCCGCCAACTCCCATACACTTGCCGTATCAGCAATATGTACGATCAACGGATTATCCGATGGTCTTCCCTTGGCACTGTAAATTTTTTCGGATGCCTTTGGATTTAACGCATCTCCACCTAGTCCATATACGGTTTCTGTTGGAAATGCAACCAGTCCACCACTTTTTAATATATCCGAAGCCTTCCGGAATAATTCTTCGTTTTCCAGATCAGCTTTCGCTACTATGGTTTTCATTTTAATTACCAGCCTTACCTGTATAGTCAGGCACATCGCCTGCCAGTCTCATTTTAGCCTTATCCCCTCACAGTGTCAACCTGTGAAAAAGAGCTTCCCAAATCATGGGTATAATCTCTATATTCTCACACTTATACCCTCTATTGTATGCTACCATTGGGTATCGTACCTGTTTTTTCGTCTTCATACCAAATTTATTTAGCTTCGTCGGGTATTTTCCCCCAACATTCTTCCTAATACCCGCATCAGACTTGTCCTTGTGGGTATCGTACACTTATTTCCCATTCCATACCCTCATCTAACCAGACACCTCGGGTATCATACTTACTCATCCACTACCATACCCAGAAATCAAGCATCATCAAGCAATAAATCACATATACAAACGCAAATATAGCCTGTCTGGCTGTTGACTAGATCGCTGCACTATGACATTCACGAGGATTTCGTTATGAAATGCATATGCAGCTCATCGAAACCACAGTGAGTCATAGTGCAGTGGTCTAGTCTACAGCCAGACAGGCTATATATATCTTAACTTTATTCAGCAACTGAAGCTTCCGCCGGATACTCCTTGCCAAACCATGTGGCGATCACGCGGTATGGGCACTTCGGTGTTGCAAGGCTGACAACCACCATGATGATTGTGGAGATCAGACAGGCAACGATACAGGAATTGAAACCAAGTGAGATTGGCAGAACGCCCATATCGATCAGGAGATATAAGCCAATACCACTGATGATACCTGCGATCGCGCCATACTCATTTGCCCGCTTCCAGAACAGTCCGAGAAGCAAAGTATGAAGAAATGCTACTGTCATACCACCGGTAGCATAAGTGATCAATGAAGCCAGAAGTTCCGGTGGATCACATGCAAATAAGAATACGACAAGAGCAACAACGATAACACTGATAACATTTAACTTCTTTAATGTCTCCTGCTTTGCATCTTTATTGGACAGGTTCTTGTACAGATCACTGACGATCGTTCCTGCAAGAGATACGATCATTCCACCAACAGATGACTGAACCGCACCACATACACCGGCGAGAACCAGACCTGCTGCCCATGCAGGCATTACACTTACTGCAAGTGTCGGAATACCAAGGTCAGGAGTTGCAAGGCTTCCTTCCGGGAACATATATTTGATCGTGAAGCACAGACCATTTAAGCCAATGAGCCAGATTGCAACTCCAACCGCACCAACCTTGATCGCACGATGCAGAGTCTGTGTATCCTTATAAGTAAGCGTTGTCATTGTTACATGAGGCATTGTACAGGTTGTGATACCCCATAAGAATGCAAACGAAAGAACCGTCTTTACACTTGCAGGTACGAACCAGTCCGGATTACTCTTAACTAATGACTGGATCGTTTCTGTATAGCTGAGATCTGTTCCGTTGATGCCCATAATAAATAAGATAATAACGGAAACTGTCATGATAATTCCCTGAAAAACGATCGCAGATGCGATACCTTTAATACCACCTGTGATAGCTGCGATGATAACAAGTACAGTGAAAATAGCAAGTCCGATACGATAATCCTGACCGGTTAAGATCTGGAAAATTCTTCCGCCGCCGGTAATTGTGGATACGGCAAATGCTCCAAGGAAGAACAGGATAACCAGTCCGCAGAGTGCACCAACGATCTTGCTATTGTTATATCTGTGCATCAGAAGTTCAACAAATGTCTTGGAATCCGTTCTTCTGGCTACGATACCGACACGCTTACCGATCAGTCCAAGTACCATGAAGTTCGTGCACATGGACCAGAAACAGCATACCATCCAGGTCGCACCAAATGTATATGTATAACCCGGTACACCCATGAATACTCCGGCACCGGCAACACCGGCAGATACCATCATGGCAGTTACAAGCACACCACCGCTTCTACCGCCGGTATAGAATTTGCTCAGGTAATCACCTTTTCCATTTGCCATTGCTTTTCTGGTAACAAGACTGTATACCAACTGGAAAATCGTATATGCGGCAAATACAGTAATGATTATAATTCTCTGATTTGTAGATAAGTTCATCTCTATTTGCCCTCCTTATGTTTTCTTTCTTTTAATTTTCCGTTTGGAGTAACATCCATGTCACGATATACAAATGTTACAACCAGAATAACCGCTACTACCATTGCGATCAAAATAATGATCTCATTAAAAATCCACTGTGGAAATCCAAGAATGTATTTGTACTTTGATACATCCTTACCGCCCACCAGATACAGGTTGGCGATCATCAGTACCATAAATACCAGATAGGTTCCAAGCGTGATCCAGAATTCCTTTGTTGTCTGGGTGAAACGCTCATCCGGCTCTATTGATTTCAAATCATAATCCCTGCTGTCAGGATCAATGTTGTTATTTATCTGACTCATCTTATGTGTCTCCTCTCAACGTAAGTTTTTGAATAATTATGAAACGAAAAAATCATTCACCGAGTAAAATAATCACTGTTATTTACGCATATAAAATCTTCAATCGTTTTATCATAGTTTGTTTTTCTCCGGAAATGGATCGTCCAGCATTCTTGTCGCATGGAACTGACCCTTCTCTGCAGAAGCAAGCTGCAGCAATACAGCTCCGATACCTGCTGCACCATCGAATAAACCGATCGGTGTACTTAATACATCCGGTGCGACACGGTCAAGTGCAAATCTCCATGCACACTCTCTTCCTTCCGTACCGTCTGTGATCGTTGCTCCGTCTGTGATGACCTTACCGCACCTCTTTGCCTGTTCCAGATAAGTCTCATCACCAAATGCAGCCCACAGACCCAGATACATATTTAACAGGCCCGCAGTTCCGCAGCAGATATTGTAAGTATTCCAGTATCCTTCCGTCCGAACCTCAGGTGCGCCTGTATCAATTACACCCTGTGTCAGCATATCGATATACCGCTTATACCGGTCTTCTCCTGTCATCTCATATAATTTATAGAAGAAACGATTTGTTCCCGCCGGACCATGACAATAGCCAAGATAGAACAGATCCTTACGATCCGGCAAACCATGTGGGATCAGGCTTCCTGCCTTCATCTTAACCGCCTGTGCGATCATGAAATCCGCGATTCCCTTTGTCGCATCTAAGAACCTATGATCACCGGATGCTTCGTACAGATTCAGCAGTACAAATCCGATTCCTCCGGTTCCCATCGGGAAGTTCGGATCGATATAATCTTCTTTTGCTCCAAAGTAAACAGGATCTACACCCGGATACCAACAGGTTCCGTTTCCAGCATCATGACGCTGCCCGAGGAAATTCTCTCCTGCTTTTGCAGCAAATGCTGTCCAGTCCTCTCTGCCAAATGTTTTTGCTGCATATAAGAAGAACAGAACCGTTCCGGCATCTCCTACGATACCCGGAAATGAAGTCCAGCTATAACCTCTGCCATTTTTTCCGGGCTTTGCATCTGCCTTTGCAGACTCAATAATATCTGCCACAAATGTTTTATATTTCTCATTTCCGGTTGTCTTATAGAGCTGTATCATGGCAAAGCCTGCTCCGCTCCAGCCACTGGAAAATGCGTATTTTGAAAAGTTTCTTTTCAGATCCCGATCATGATCAAAACGATAACGGATATATGTGGCTGCTTCTTCTGCCTCCTGCAGATAGCTCACATCATTCGTCGCCTGATATAATCCCAGAAGAAATACGATGATTCCGGACGCCCCGGCATACATACAGATCTCATCATAATAAATGGATCTTCCTTCTGCCGCATCCTGCAAAGACCAGTAGATACCTTCCGGTCCCTGTTTTTTCCGGCTGTTTATGAAATTCATGGTTTCTTTCGCATATGTAAGATAGTCTGCCATGTTGTCTCCTTCCTGTTCTATGTTTTATATTACGTATATATGTTCTTGACCTTACCAAACAGAGGACGCTCCCGCTCGTTGTGTCCTGCAGCAGTACTAAGATGCTGCTTATGCACCATCAAGTACTGGCGGACACAAATGCCTCTGTTTTGGTAAGTCAAAACATATATTATACGTAATATAAAACATACGATATTCCTTTATTCCTCCGCATACATCTTGGTTGACAGATATTTGAATGCGTTGTCAGCCATGATGATTGCAATATTCTTTCCTGATGCTTCCGGGCGCTCAGCTATGATTGTTGCTGCCTTTAAGGCTGCTGCCGCTGACTGTCCGAGGAATACGCCATCACTCTTTACTAGTCTTCTTCCTGTCTCATATGCATCTTCTGCTACAATATCCAGACATTCATCATATGGGACCTGCTCCGGATTGAAGAATACCGGAACACTCTGTGCCGGAACATCGTTAAATGCAAGTACGCCGTCGATCGTATTTGCTTCCGGATGATTGACATTCTTTCTGGACTGTACTGCCGGCTGTGCGCCGATGATCTTGATACCAGGATTTTTCTCTCTGAAATATCTGGACAGACCAGCCAGTGTTCCACCGGTTCCGACCAGTGCTACCACATAATCAACATTTCCGTCTGTATCCTCCCAGATCTCAGGACCCGTTGTACGGTAATGCGCTTCCGGGTTATCAGGATTTGTTCCTTGATCAATATAGAAGTAACCATGCTCATCTGCATATTTGTTCATGATAACTGTAAGCTTTGCCATGCTTAAACCACCGTTCTGCAGCATCTCCATGAAGCCCGGTACATCGGCTGCCTGAAGCAGCTCTACGCCATATGCCTTTAAGATCAATGTACGTTCTACTGATACTCCTGGCTGAATGACTACTACATATTTATACCCTCTGGAATTTGCAAATGCTGCTGTTGCAATTCCTGTATTTCCACTTGTAAAATCAAGGATCGTTCCGCCCGGCTTCAGTTTACCTGATTTCTCTGCCTCTAAGATCATGTTAAGAGCTGCACGGTCCTTTACGCTTCCTGATGGATTGAAATACTCCAGCTTACCAAGGAGGTGGGCGTTCAGCCCTAACTCTTTTTCATAATTTACGAATTCTACCAATGGGGTATGTCCTACAAGTTCTGTAATTGATGAATGAATATTTGCCATTTTTTCTATTTCTCCCTTTTCCTATCTGGTTAGTATGTTTTGTTGTCGTTATAAAACCCGGAAGCATCAACCTCCGGGTAAATGTCTGTTTGCAAGTCACCATCCAACTCTGGATAAATGATTTTCTCATCCGGCACATCTTATAGCGTTTCTTTATCATAGTATTAAAGTAGGTTTTGTATGTTATGTGCCTATTATAGTGACAGTTCCATAATTTGTCAACCAGTCAAAATATTTTAACTGGCTATAACCACAGCTTATAGCCAGGTCAAACGATCACTGCCTTTAACCGATCCAGAGCCTCCTTGATCGTTGCTCTCGGACATGCCACATTGATACGTTCAAAGCCTTCGCCTACCTGCCCAAAGATTGCACCGCTGTCAAGCCACAGCTTTGCCTGATTCACGATCAGGTTCTCCCGTTCCTTCTCTGTCATTCCGAGTGCCCGGAAATCCAGCCACAGCAGATAGGTTCCTTCCGGCTCGATCAGCTTGATCTGTGGAAGTTCCTTTTTCAGGTAATCACGCACAAATGCGATATTACTCTCTACATATCTCATCATTGCCTGATACCATGTCTCGCCATGAGTATATGCTGCTTCACAGGCGGTGAGTCCCATTGCATTTAATTGGCTGTAGCCCGCCGCATCCACCTGCTTACGAAATACTGCGCGCAGAGTTCCATTTGGAATAAAGATATTCGACACCTGAAGTCCTGCCAGATTGAAGGTCTTTGCAGGAGAAGTACAGATAACGGAGTTCTGTTCGAATTCTTTCTTGATCGTCGCAAATACCGTGTGCTGGTGGTCTCCGAAAACAAAATCCTCATGTATCTCATCACTTACAACCGTAACGCCATGCTTGATACAGATATCACCCATCTTCGTAAGCTCCTCTGCCGTCCATACACGGCTGACCGGATTATGCGGACTGCACAACAGGAACAGCACAACATGATTGTCAACGATCTGTTTCTCAAAATCATCAAAATCGATGTGATATTTTCCATCATCCCCAAGTACCAGATCATTGCTCACAAGCTTCCGGTTATTGTCACGGATCACTTCTGAAAACGGATAATAGACCGGCTGCTGGATCAGAACGGCATCCCCTGCCTTGGAATATGCTTTGACCGCCATCGCCAGTGCAAATACAACACCCGGTGTCTTTGTCAGCCAGCTTCGTTCCACCTTCCAGTCATGGTGAGCTTCCATCCATTTGCTGACCGTCTCGAAATAACTCTCTCTGCTCTCCGTATAGCCAAAAATTCCATGCTGTACACGCTCTGTCAACGCATCCAACACCAGACTCGACGTCTTAAAATCCATATCTGCAACCCAGAGAGGAAGTACATCCGCAGGCTTTCCTCTCCGCTCTGCAAAGTCAAATTTCAAACAGTCTGTATTTCTTCTATCTATTACTTCATCAAAATTCAGGTTTTTTTCTTCCATAATTATCCTCCCGTTATGTCTCAGATCCTATGCTGTAAATATATTTCCATATCAAAATATTTTTCAGGCAAATTACTTTTTCATCATTATTCATATATTACACTGTTTTATTCCCCAAAAGAATCAATTGCCTGTTTCAGATCCGCGATCAGATCCTTCTTATCTTCGATTCCTGCCGACAGACGCAGAACACTGTCTGTAATACCGTTCTTTATACGGATTTCCTCCGGTACATCCGCATGAGTCTGTGTCGTCGGATATGTGATCAAGGTCTCTACGCCGCCGAGACTTTCTGCAAATGGGATCAGCTTTAGGGATTCCAGTATATGGAGTGCCAGCTCCTTGCTCTCCACTTCAAATGTCAACATGCTTCCAAATCCACTCGCCTGGCTCTTACAGACCTCATAATTATTTGTTCCCGGTATTCCCGGATAATAGACATTCTTTACTTTCTTCTCCTGCAACAGGAATTCCACGATCGCCTGTGCATTTTCCTGTGCCTTCTCCATACGGATTGACAGTGTCTTGATGCCACGAAGCACCAGCCAGCTGTCAAATGGCGCAAGTCCCGCACCTGTCGTCTTTATGATATATCGTAATTTCTCCGAAAGCTCCGGTGTATTTACCACGATGAATCCGGCCAGCGTATCGTTATGTCCGCTTAAGAACTTTGTTCCGCTGTGCAGAATGATATCGGCTCCCAGTTCAAATGGCCGCTGGAAATACGGTGACAGAAATGTATTATCCACGATCAGCAGCAGATTATGTTTCTTTGCAAGTTCCGCCGTCTTGCGGATATCAATAACATTCATCATTGGATTAGTCGGTGTCTCGATATAGATTGCTTTTGTATTTTCTTTGATGTAGTTTTCCGGATCTTCCTCTGCAAAATTGATCCGGCTGAACTCAATACCATTTTTCTGATTAATATGATCAAATAAACGGATACTTCCGCCATACAGATCTGCTTCCGAAATGATATGGTCGCCCGGTTTGAAGATCTCCATCAATGTTGTAATAGCTGCCATGCCGGAAGAAAAAGCGAGAGCATCCAGTCCTCCTTCTAATGATGCAACGATCTTCTCCAACTGTTCTCTGGTTGGATTCTGGAGTCTGCTGTAATCATACCCCGTACTCTGTCCAACTGCCGGATGTGCATACGTTGCTGTCTGATAGATAGGAAAGCTGATCGCTCCCGTTCTGTCGCCTTCAAATTTTTCGTGATTTCCATATATACATTTTGTAGCAATTCCTGTATCCATAATAACCGTCATCCTTTCCTGCTGCCTGCGTTTTTGACTTATGGTTTGTTCTGACAGGCTATTACTGACATTACCAATCAGGGAACGCTTCCGCTCGTTGAGCCCTGCAGCGGTACTAAGATGCTGCTTTCGCACCATCAAGTACCGGCGGTCTCAAATGCCCCTGTATTGGCAAGTCATAATAGCCTGTCAGAACAAACCATAAGTTCATGCATTATTTATACCATAGTATATCAGTAGGAATAAGATTTCGGTACTATGTATTTCTGTGAGCTGGTTATAAATACAGCTTATAGCCAACTTGTTGCTTAATTGTCATTTGCCCCACTCCTTGCAGGCTCAGACTTCATAACAAAGGAAACGGCTGAGCATTTACTCAGCCGTCTTCTTTACATTTTCCTGTGTTCCGTATTGGGTCAGTATCTCGATATAGCGTCTGCCAAGGGTACTCAGCCGCATGCCTTTTCGTTTGATATAGCCGATCGTCATTTTCTCCTCCGTGTCAAGCGGAATTGCGCGGTAAGCACTACCGTTTAATTCTTCACAGATAATACCGGAGCACAAGGTATATCCGTTCATACCAACCATCAGATTCAGCATTGTTGCACGGTCATCTGCTTTGATGATCTGCTTGTATTCCAGAGTGCTGAATACTTCTTCTGCATAATAGAACGAATTTCGTTCGCCCTGTTCAAAGGAAAGGCAAGGATAATCTTTTAATTCTTCAAATGCGATCTTCTCTTTTCCTGCCAGTGGATGCTCGTTGCTCAGATACACGAATACATCACAGTCAAATAATTCCGTAAATTCCAGTCCATTTTCTGAGAAGATCTTCTGCAAAGCCTTTCGGTTGAACTCATTTAAATATAAGATTCCAAGCTCACTCCGGTAGTCTCTTACAAACTCGATCACTTCATTTGTCCGTGTCTCATGCACAGCCAGTTCGAAATCATCCAGCCTGATCTCCTTTGCAAGCTCGATAAAGGCTTCTACCGCAAATGAATAGTGCTGCATGGATACACTGAATTTATTCTTTTTCTTTTCGTTATTTATGTATCGATCTTCGATCATCTGATTCAGTTCTACCATCTGTCTTGCATAGCTTAAAAACTCGTCTCCCTCCGCCGTGATCACGATACCACGATTGGTTCGGATAAATAATTCGATATTCAATTCTTCTTCCAGATCCCGTATCGTACTGGAAAGTGCCGGCTGGGATACATACAATTCTGCTGCCGCCTTATTCATGGATTTGGTATCTGCTATCTTTACAGCATAGACAAGCTGTTGTAATGTCATATCTGTGCCTCCCGATTGCTTCCTTATATGTTTTCTTTTTATACAGGTACTTTATGCTTTAATATACTGCAAGACCTGTGTCCAAACAATTACGCTCATTGTACCACACCTCTTTTTTATTTTCGATATTTTCTGATCGTTTTTATAAGATTCTGTCAAAGCATAGTTCTTCAAATCGAATTTTCCGGTAAAAAAATGGTTAAACCTTTCTAAAAACGGTTGACTAAGCTTTTCATACATGATAAAAATATATCATTCAAAAAGGGAGTAGTTTCATGCTGTGCATGTGCCGATTCTCGTCAGTACGCCTTAAAAGGCCGGGGATTGGATAACCGATATATACGTTAAAACGAGACTTTTTGTGCATATTTTTTGTGCACAAAAAGTCTCGTTTTTTATTATCAATTACAAAAAACAGCATGTACCAATCAGAATTTTTCCGAAATACAAGCAGTATGTTTAAAAAACTACTATTCATTATCTGTCTCAGGAAAAAAAGCAAAAGAAAGGACATGGTCTTATGAAAGAAATCTATCAACTGAACAAAGAAGAATTATTCCGAACCTGCGGTAATCCGGAAGGGCTTACCACTACAGATGCTAAAGAGCGACTTCAAACCTATGGTGAAAATACTCTGGTCGAGCAAAAGAAACAAAGTGTTGCTTCTGTCTTTTTTCACCAGTTTGCCGATCTGCTCGTTATCATCCTGATCGCTGCCGCAATCGTCTCTATGGCATCCGGCAACATCGAAAGTACGATTGTTATATTTGCGGTTATTATCATGAATGCGATCCTTGGTACGATCCAATATGTAAAGGCAGAAAAATCTCTTGATTCCTTAAAAGAATTATCTGCACCAAAAGCGAAAGTATTACGTGACGGAATCAAACAGGAGATTGCATCAAAAGACATCGTACCGGGAGACATCCTGCTCTTAGAAGCCGGTGATATGATCGTCGCTGATGGCCGTATCATCGAAAATTTCTCTTTACAGGTAAATGAAAGTTCTCTGACCGGAGAGTCTACAAATGTGGATAAAGACGACTCTGATATCACCGAGGACGTTGCTCTCGGTGACCGCATCAATATGGTATTCTCCGGCAGTCTTGTTACCTATGGTCGTGCAAATGTTCTCGTTACAGCAACCGGAATGCATACAGAAATGGGTAAGATAGCCACCCTTATGAATAATACAAAATCCAAAGCGACCCCACTTCAGATCAGTCTTGATAATTTCAGTAAAAAACTGGCAACGATCATTATGGTGATCAGCCTGATCGTATTCGGTCTCCGTCTGATGCAGGGCGAGAAAATACTGGATTCTCTGATGTTCGCAGTTGCCCTTGCTGTCGCTGCCATTCCGGAAGCTCTCGGTTCAATCGTTACGATCGTTCAGGCAATGGGTACCAGAAAGATGGCTGCCGATCAGGCGATCATCAAAGATCTGAAAGCGGTCGAAAGTCTGGGCTGTGTCTCTGTTATCTGTTCGGATAAGACAGGTACACTGACCCAGAACAAAATGACAGTTCAGCAGCTTTATACCTGTGATACTCTGTTAAATGCCGGCCAACTGAATCTCCATATTCCGGCACATCGTTATTTTCTGTACAACTGTATCTTAAACAACGACAGCAGTATCCGGGATGGCAAGGATATCGGGGATCCGACTGAAACCTGTCTCCTTACGATGGCAAGGAAAACGAAACTATTTGATGTCGGTGTAACAGAAGAAGTTCTGCGTGATCTGATGCCGCGTCTGGAAGAGATTCCATTTGACTCCGAACGGAAACTGATGAGCAGCAAATACCTATTGCACGGCGTACCTACGCTTCTGACAAAAGGTGCAGTCGATGTTCTTCTTACCCGTATGGCTTCAATCATCACAGAGGACGGTATCCGTCCGATTACAGAGAATGACCGCGACAGAATTCTGGAACAAAATATGCAATTTTCCAGACAAGGCTTACGGGTTCTGGCACTTGCCTATAAAGAATGTTCCGATTCGGAAGTTCTGACCGCAGCCTCCGAATATGGTTATACTTTTATCGGACTTGTATCCATGATCGATCCGCCAAGAGAAGAATCCATGGCTGCAGTTTCGGATGCTATCTCCGCCGGAATCAAACCGATCATGATAACCGGAGATCATAAAGTAACGGCAACCGCTATTGCCAGACAGATTGGTATCTTCCACGATGGTGATATGGCCGTAACCGGTCAGGAAGTCGACCGTATGACCGATGACGAACTTACAGATGTTCTTCCAAAGATCTCCGTCTATGCCAGAGTTTCACCGGAAAACAAGATCCGTATCGTTGATGCATGGCAGAAGAAAGGTCACATCGTTGCCATGACCGGTGATGGTGTAAATGATGCTCCAGCATTGAAAAAAGCAGATATCGGTGTCGCTATGGGAATCACCGGAACCGAGGTATCAAAGGATGCCTCAGCTATGATCCTTGCAGATGATAATTTTGCAACGATCATAAAAGCTGTCCTGACAGGAAGAAATGTTTACCGTAATATCATGAATGCCATCCTGTTCCTTTTGTCCGGAAACCTCGCAGCCATTCTGGTAGTTCTCTACTGCTCCATCATGGCGCTTGATACCCCATTCCAGCCGGTTCATCTGCTCTTTATCAATCTGCTGACCGATTCACTTCCAGCACTTGCCATCGGTATGGAACCATCCGATAAGAAATTACTTCGTAACAAACCGCGAGATCCAAAAGCAGGAATCTTCAATAAATCCTTCTCGCTCCAGCTTATTTGCTACGGTGTTCTGATCGGTATTGTTACAACCGTCGCCTTTTATCTGGGTGATTCCGTAAATGCCCTGACTGCCAGCACAATGGCATTTGCCACACTGACGCTTGCAAGATTGTTCCACGGATTTACATGCCGCAGCGAATCCTCTATTATAAAAATCGGTATCCACTCCAACCTCTGGAGTGTCGCCGCTTTCTTCGCCGGTGTCCTGCTGCTTGGCTTTGTCCTGCTCGCACCATTTATGCATGGCTTATTCATGATTGCCGACCTGACAGTTAAAAATGTATTGAGCATTTTAGGGCTTGCATTTATCCCAACCTTTATTATCCAGATCACACGAATAATAAAAGAAGCTGTTCGTAAATAACTGCAGCGTCAAGACTTATGAAATGGTTGTATTGTGCCTGCAAAAGTCATGACTTATACAAAGTCGAATGCCGGCTGGCGGTTTCTTTTAATAAAACTCCAGTCGGTGTTCCACCAGCTCATCTTCTTCATAGACCAGCCGCAGAGTGAAGAAACGTTGTTCATCTTCTAATAAAAGTTTTAAAAATATGGCATCTCCTGTCCAGGTCGGAAGAGATGGCACGATGCTTTTATCTACCCATTTCAGTTCTCCTTCATTGCAGGCGGTTAAGCTTCCGGTAAAGCCATCTGCTGTAAACAGACACATCAGCTCCGGCTCACAGACATCACTGATAAATGTGATCAGGCCACGGAACTGATAAGATGTCAGTGTCAGTCCTGTTTCTTCTTTTACTTCCCGAAGCAGGCAGTCTTCCGGTCCTTCTGTTCCTTCCGCATGTCCGCCGACTCCGATCCATTTATTCTTATTAATATCTTTCTCCTTCTTTGTACGATGAAGCATCAGATATTTTCCGTCTTTCTCTATATAACATAATGTTGTCATTTTCATAGTAATTGACATAGTCTTTCATCTCCTGTTATTTGTCATATTTACCCATATGCGCTCATTATACCTTCCCCCCGGACAAATGCAACCGATAATTCAAATACAGTTGCCATATTGAAATTATCGCTTTTCCGGTGCTATAATAAGGAGCGACAGGTTGTAAACCTGTCCGATCACAATATGTGAAGCAATTACAAAACATCGACAGTTTTGCAATTACCTATATATAACTTTATACGGAGGTATGAATATAATGAGTAAAATTGATGAAGTCAGAAGCGAAATGATGGCCGCTATGAAGGCACATGATAAAGAGAGAAAGGACGCATTATCCGCACTCCTTACAGCCCTGAAAAATAAATTTATAGACAAACGTGCTGATCTGACAGAGGAAGAAGAAAACGAAGTTGTATTAAGAGAAATCAAGCTCGCAAAGGAAACAATCGATACAACACCTGCTGATCGTACCGATATCATAGATGAATGCAAGGCAAGAATCACCGTATTCGAAGAATTCGCACCAAAGATGATGGATGAAGCAGAGATCACTGCTACGATCAAAGAAGTTCTTGCAGGTCTTGGTATCGATGCTCCAACAGCCAAAGACAAGGGTAAGATCATGAAAGAGCTGATGCCTAAGGTTAAAGGCAAAGCTGACGGAAAACTGGTCAACCAGATCCTTACATCTATGATGGCATAAGCATACAAAGCCACCACACGATAACAGAAAAACTCCATGCCCGGTGTCTATATATCTTTATTTCGCAGAACACTTTCGTTCGATCCGGAACGTAACGGTACTAAACTCATCACCTGTTGGTAATTCGTTAAGAACCGACGTTCCGGATAGGTCTGCTTCATAAAATATATAGACACCGGACATGGAGTTTTTTAGTTTATATCTCTGCTTTCATTGCCGGACTCTTCTATCCTTTCTCTATTCTCGCACCAGATGTAACTTCTCCGCAAGCTTCAGGATCAGGGTTCCCTTTGGCATAGCAAGGATTTCTTCCTTCGTATATCCACCGACTGCCAGAATAGCTGCTGCATAGAAAATAACTGCAAGCAGGATTGCCAGAACAACACTGACTGAATTCATATGGATCAGGTGGTAGAAGATCTGATAACTACCCCATGCAACGATTCCCATAAATATCGATGCAACAGCAGGAGCAAGATAAATCTTCTTCACATTAAGCTTTGTAGACATATATTTGGATACAGATATATGGTTAAAGATACATGCCAGTAATGAATACAGGATCGTAGCCGCTACCAGACCGAACAGCTTCGCATCTGTAAATTTCAAAATAGCAGCAAGAAATACTAAATGGATCAACAATGCAAGTGTCGCATTCTTCACCGGCTCCATAACCTTTCCGATTCCCTGCAAGATACTGTTTGTAAGTGTTGATAATGAATAAAATACCACAGATATGCAGCCGGCAGTCAATGCCTTAAATACCAGCGGATCCGCGCCACGGAACAACAGTGTGATGATCGGTTCTGATAGTACACCGATTCCGACTGCACATGGTATCGTCACCATCATCGTGATACTCATGGACTGATTGTATACATGATTCGTTTCCGCTTTATCCCCCTTGGTAAATGCTCCCGAAATATTTGGTATCAGGGTTGTTCCAACCGCAGATGCGATCGATACCGGAAGATTGATCAGCACCATGTACTGACCGGAAAAAATACCGTACAAATTTGCAGATTCAACACGATCTACATTTTTACTGTTTAAGACATTGTAGAAAATCTTCATATCTACGGTGGTCGTAATATTATACACAAATGCAGCAATAATGATCGGTGTTACGATCATTACGATCTGCCGGAATAACTTTCCATATGATTCTACATTCGACGAAACATCAGACTCTACTGTCTCCATGATTTCTTTTCTTCTTCCTGCATATGCGATCAGAATATAAATAATTCCACAGAGAACACCTGCCCCTGTTCCCATTGCACTGCCTGCTGCACCATATTTTGCATGTTCAGAGGTTCCCGGTACAAATGGTCTGGACATCAGATAAGCAGCCAGAACGCTGACAACTGCATTTGCAATCTGCTCTATAATCTGTGATATGGAGGTCGGAATCATCGTTTTATATGCCTGAAGATAGCCTCTGTAGATAGCAAGAAAGCCCGACAGAAATATTGTCGGTGCGAGGATCTGTAAGCTTAAAATCGCATTTGGCTGTTCCTTCACCAAAGCCGGTGCAAATGCAAATGTCAGGACAGCCGCCACCAATCCGACAGATACTACATAGATAAAAGCACATTTAAATACCCGTCTCGCATTTCTGTATTCTCCCAGGGCCAGCTTTCCTGAAATAATCTTAGAAACCGCTGTTGGAATGCTGTACGTAGCGATCATCAATATCATGGAATATATTGCATACGCTGTACCATAATATCCATTTCCCTCATCTCCGATAATCTGAAATAACGGTGACCGGTATAAGAGACCGATCACTCGGGATAATATACCTGCACCTGCCAGCACTGCCGCCTGAAAAGCAAAATTTGTTCTTATACCGGACGGCTTCTTTATTTTCTTCTTTTCATTATCATTCTGCATGATTGTTTCTCCTGATTATTTTGTAACTGACTACAAGACGATCAGCTACCATTCTATCTGGTTGCACATATTTCCGGCGTCTGCTATACTAACATCGGAAATGACACACGTTTCCAATACCCTATATATATACCAGTTTTTTATACTTATTACAAATAAAATATGTAAAAGATTTTCATAAAAGGAGGTTTTCCACCTATGGCTAATCCAAATATTCCAAAAGATCCTGTTATGCTCCTCAGCTTTATTAATATGAAGCTTCGTGATTTTTATCCAAGTCTGGATGAATTATGTACGGATCTGGATCTGAATGTAAATGATGTTTCCGAAAAACTGGCATCTGCCGGTTTTAACTACGATGGAAAATTAAATCGATTTATCTGATAAAATGCTTCTAATTCAAAGAAAACAACTATTTTATCCTATTGCAAAAGGAACGCCGGCAAATCTCTAACCGGGTATTTACCCCACAGAAATCTGCCGGCTTATTCTATCACATAAAGCTACACTATATGTGCCCTGTCATTTCTGAATATGCCACGTTTCCTACATTTGATCATCTTTGTCGTCATCACTGCTCTGTTTTTCCGCTTCATGCTTCGTTGCTGCCAACTGATCGTCAGCTTTCTCTGCATGCATCACTTTCTCAATCTGCTGATAAAGCTTCTTCGCATGCCTCTTTGCTTCGCGCTCTGCCTTTGCGGCTGCTTTTTCCTCCGGAGTTTTTTTATGAAAACGGATATCCTCCTCTTCTTCTGTCAGATAGATTGGCTTTCCGGTTTCTTCATCGATCCGTTTGATCCGCTCAAATTCCGAGGACACCGATACCATATGTTTCTTTTCCAGCTTGTCGGTACATGTCTTATTGATATACATGTAGATACATGCAAATACCGGAACACCCAGTAACATTCCGTAGAATCCGAAGATACCACCGCCTACGATAACCGCGGTCAGAACCCAGAAGCTGGAAAGTCCCGTTACATCACCAAGAATCTTTGGTCCTAAAATATTTCCATCAAACTGCTGAATACACAGGATCATGATAAGCAATATGATACTCTTGATTGGATCTGCGATCAGAACAATAAACACACATGGGATCGCACCGATGATCGGACCAAAAAACGGAATTACATTTGTCACACCAATGATAACACTGATCAGCAATGCATATGGCATATCTACGATCGTTGTCAAAATAAATGTTATAATCCCGATTATGATCGAATCCACGATCTTACCATTGATAAACTGACTGAATATCTTATTTACACTTGCAAGTCCATCCAGAATGATATTCGCGTTTTTCAGTTTAAACAGTGCATAGACGATTTTCTTGCCTCTGGAAGACAAATATTCCTTATTCGCCATCACATAGATAGATGCTACAATACCGATCAGGAAATTATAAATGAACTTCAATCCGCCCACAACACCGGAGCTGATATTCAATACAATCTTATCCAGATTCGGAACAACATCTGTGTTTACCCATTTCTGTAAGCGGTCATATACAGTGTTTACGACATTCATTACCATTTCTTCGGATTCGCCAAGGTTCTTGAATTTATCATAAATGGTATTGATCGCCTTCATGATATTATTATAGTAATTATCCATATTGGATATAAGAAGATTGATACTGTCGATGACCTGTGGCACTACCATCCAGATCAAACCCGTGAGCAGACCAAGGAACAAAATGATCGTTATAATGATCGATATGGCTCTTGATACATGAAACAGTTTTTTCTTGTCTTTGATCACCCGATCCTGTAAGATCGTATGACACAGGCGATCAAAAAAGATAAGCACCGGATTCAACAAAAAAGCGATCACAAAACCAATTATAATCGGTGCTGCCGCCCCGGTTATCGTATCCAGTACCTTCCGAAAGCCTGTCCACTCCTCCAATATCTTATTAAATACAAGCGCTGCTGCAATTACCAGAAATATGATCGTTCCCGCCTTAAACAGCCGTCTTTTTCTTTCATTTCCCAATTTTGTCTGATAACCTTTCCCTTTCCGCATTCAAAACCCAACATCGGATATGTCGTTTCATTCCATTCCTGTAACAACACATCAATGGATTTATTCTTACATATAATTATAAACAACCTGAAAAAATTATATACTGTTTCAAAAAGTCAGGCAATAGAATTTCCTATTTTTAATAGATTTTAAATAGATTTAACCATGACTTTACCGAATCCGAAATCGTTCAAAAAATGAACCTTAAATAACCCTATATTTTTGAAAAAAGCATTGTCGATATTTTAGTTACATAGTAAAATAGTGACATGTTTAAGGGTTCTTAACAAACCACAAAACTTATTTTGCCTAAGACCGGGGAAGCATAAAGGAGGTGTTCTTATGGAAAATGAATTAATCTGTCAATTAATTATCTGGTCCGTTATCTTTATGGTCTGTATAATTATCGAAATCATTACTCTCGGACTTACAACCATCTGGTTCGCGGGAGGAGCTTTGGTATCTGCGATCTCTGTATTCTTTGGTACATCACTGATCATCCAGATATTGATCTTTGCAGTTATTTCATTAGTTCTTCTGTTTACTACAAGGCCTGTGGCTTTAAAACATTTCAAATTATCCGATATGGAAAAAACAAATGTTGAAAGTCTGGTCGGCAAACAGGTGATCGTATCTGAAACCATTGATAATCTAAAGGCTACCGGGCAGGTAAAAGTAAATGGTCTCGAATGGACCGCACGTGCTGCTGATGAAACTGATATCATTCCCCAGGGAACCGAAGTCACGATCAATGAGGTTTCCGGCGTAAAACTTATTGTCAGCAGAATATAATTTATTTAATTTGACAGATACTATATCTGTCGCCACTTAAAGGAGGTACTTATTATGGATTCACCACTCACATGGCTGGTAATTATCTTAGTATTCATTGCTATCATTATTATCTGCAGCACAATCAAGATCGTCCCACAGGCACATGCTTACGTTATCGAACGTCTGGGAACCTACTGCGGTACATGGTCCGTAGGTCTTCATATGAAGATGCCTGTTATCGATAAGATCGCACGTCGTGTTACCTTAAAGGAGCAGGTTGTAGACTTCGCTCCACAGCCGGTTATCACGAAAGATAACGTTACAATGAGAATCGATACTGTCGTTTTCTTCCAGATCACAGATCCAAAGCTTTTCTGCTATGGTGTTGAAAATCCGATCATGGCAATCGAAAACCTGACAGCCACTACTCTCCGTAACATTATCGGTGATCTCGAACTTGACCAGACACTGACATCCAGAGAGACAATCAACACAAAGATGCGTGCTACCCTGGACGAAGCAACTGATCCTTGGGGCATCAAGGTAAACCGTGTTGAGCTAAAGAATATTATCCCACCTGCAGCGATTCAGGATGCCATGGAAAAACAGATGAAGGCAGAACGTGAAAGACGTGAACAGATCCTGAAAGCAGAAGGTGAAAAGAAATCTGCAATCCTTATTGCAGAAGGTAACAAACAGTCCGTTATCCTGGAAGCAGAAGCCGAGAAGCAGTCACAGATCCTTCGCGCAGAAGCTAAGAAGGAAGCAACGATCCGTGAAGCTGAAGGTCAGGCACAGGCTATCCTCGCTGTACAGCAGGCAAATGCAGACAGTATCCGTCTCTTAAATGAATCTGCTCCATCTAATCAGGTTCTTACGATCAAGAGTCTGGAAGCTTTCGCAAAGGCTGCCGACGGCAAGTCAACCAAGATCATTATTCCATCTGATATTCAGGGTGTTGCAGGACTTGCAACTTCATTATCGGAATTAGTAAAAACAGAGAAATAAGATTGAACTGATTCATTGGTAATATTAAAAACTGCCACTGTCAGAATGAAACCGTTATTGGGTAACCATTCTGATAGTGGCAGTTTTTATTTTATCTGTTATACTTACAATTACACCATGCTTTCATCCACCCAGCTCTTTATCATTGCTATCTCTCTTGCATATCCGGCATCATCATTTGGTGTCTCTAAGATAAATGGTCTGCCGGCAAGCAATGGATGCGTCACAATCCTTTTTAATGCTTCCGCTCCGATCTCACCCTCTCCGATCTTCTGATGTCGGTCTTTGTGTGAATCTCTCACATTCATGCTGTCATTTAGATGAACAGCCTTTAAGCGGTCAAGTCCGATGATCTGATCAAAGGTACGAAGCACACCATCCAGATCTTCCACAAGATCATAGCCACCATCCCATGTATGACAGGTATCAAAGCATACTCCGATCTTATCCTTGCAATCAACCAGCTCTATGACACGTTCCAGTTCTTCAAAATTTCTTCCGACTTCCGAGCCCTTGCCTGCCATTGTTTCAAGTAACACGACTGTACTCTGATCCGGTTTGATCGCATGATTTAATGCATCAGCAATTATCGGTATGGCTTCTTCTGCTCCCTGACCAACATGTGCGCCCGGATGGAAATTATAATAATTTCCCGGAAAATACTCCATCCGCTCCATATCATCCTTTAAGATATTCCATGAGAACTCCCGAATATCCATTTTTGCTGCACAGACATTCATCGTATATGGTGCATGTGCGACCAGTTTCCCAAAATGATGCTCCTCCATCAGGGAACGTAACCGTTCCGCATCTGCCGGATCGATCTCTTTCGCCTTTCCGCCCCGTGGATTTCTTGTAAAAAATGCAAATGTATTTGCACCAAGTTTTAATGCCGCCTTTCCCATCGCCTCAAAGCCTTTGGAGGACGACAGGTGATTTCCTATATATATCATGTTGTTTCTCTCCTTCTTATAATATAAATATGGCTATGTCATAAGACATAGCCATATTTGTGAAACCACCAGCAGCGGTTTCAACGTTTTTACAACTTCCACTTATAGGTAGGACTCACCTTGTAAGGAAATTATTATATTAGAATACCTTAGTTGTTCTTATAGTAGTTGATCAGGCAGCCATCCATAATGATCTGTCTCTCATCATCGGTCAGGCTTCCAAGCTTCAGGTCTAATTCCTTGAAGTCTTTATTTACAACATATGCCTTGATGATCTCATTCTTATTCTGGACAGCCTCACGGATACCCGGAATGAATACATAATCATCATTGTCAAATGCGAAATCTTCCTCCATGATGAATGGAAGCATACCCCAGTTGATCAGGTTGGATCTGTAACGCTTTGTTGCATATTCCTTAGCAATATTTGCCCAGCCGCCAAGTACCTTCTGGCAGGAAGCAGCCTGCTCTCTGGCAGAACCGTCACCCGGCTTTACTGCAAAGATCGTACTACCGTAACCGGTATTGGAACCTGTGATCTCACGATCTGCAAATTTTGCTTTGATCTCTTTCATCATAGGCTTCATGGATTCATCTGCCTTACAGAAGCATCCAAGTTCTTCTCTCTTCTTCTCAACTGCCTGAATTGCCTTTGCACGTCCTACATATTCAGGATCCTTTCTGGATAAAGTGAACTCAGCAAGTCCCAGCGGATTTGAACGGTAGGAAGATGTCTCACCGGATGGAATAAGTTCATCTGTAGTTGTTACAGGATCGTTGATAACAGATGCAACCTTTAATAACAAGTTGTCTGTCAGTGCGATCATCTCTGGCCAGTCTTTGATATTCGGACCAAACTTGATCTCAACAGATGGATCAGCCTTGCCGACACCATTGTAAACTCTTCTATCATAGATACTCTTATCAAAGAAATATTTCTGTCCCTTGTATTCAACATCCATATCAGTTGCTGCTGTCAGGTAACCCTTGTTGGCTGCTGTCGCTGCGATCGAACGTGCATCCATAAGTGCAACGGATGAGATCTGACCATTCTGGATCTTGGAGCCTTCACGGTTCGGGAAGTTTCTGGTTGAATGACGGATTGATAATGCATTATTTGCAGGTGTATCTCCGGCACCAAAGCAAGGGCCGCAGAATGCTGTCTTAACGATCGTGCCTGTCTCAATCAGGTCAGCCAGTACACCGTTCTTTGCAAGTTCCATATAAATAGGAGTTGACGCAGGGTATACAGATAATGTAAATTCATCTGCACCGATGCTTCTTCCACGGATGATATCTGCTGCCTGACAGATGTTCTCGAATCCACCACCGGCACATCCGGCGATGATTCCCTGTTCTACATATAACTTGCCATCACGGACTTTATCCTTTAATGTGAAGTCAACCTTACCGTCCAGACTAACCAGTGCGCGCTTCTCGCAATCGTCTAAGATATCCATCAGGTTTGCATTTAATTCTTCAATTGTATATGTATTGCTTGGATGGAATGGCATAGCGATCATTGGTTTTACCTTTGACAGATCCACGTATACAACACCATCATAGTAAGCAACAGAACCAGGATTCATTTCCTTATATGCTTCCGGTCTGTAGTGTGTATCATACCACTCCTTGATCTTCTCATCTGTCTTCCAGATAGAGGACAGACAGGTTGTCTCGGTTGTCATTACATCGATACCGATACGGAAATCAGCAGATAATTTATCAACACCAGGTCCTACAAATTCCATTACCTTATTCTTAACATAACCGCACTGGAAGGTTGCACCGATGATTGCAAGAGCAACGTCCTGAGGACCTACTCCCTTTGCAACCTCTCCGTCCAGATAGATTGCTACTACACCAGGCTTAGCTACATCGTAAGTTCTGCATAAGAGCTGCTTTGCAAGCTCTCCGCCGCCTTCGCCAATCGCCATTGTACCGAGCGCACCATAACGGGTATGACTGTCGGAACCAAGGATCATTGCGCCACATTCTGCAAGCATTTCTCTTGCAAACTGATGGATAACAGCCTGATGAGGCGGAACATAAACACCACCGAATTTCTTTGCGCAGGAAAGACCAAACATGTGGTCATCCTCATTGATCGTACCACCAACTGCACATAAGGAGTTATGACAGTTTGTAAGGACATAAGGGATCGGGAATTCTTTCAGTCCTGAAGCTCTTGCTGTCTGGATGATACCTACAAATGTTATATCGTGAGAGGTCATCTTATCGAATTTGATCTTAAGATTGTCCATATTGTCAGATGTGTTGTGCTTCTCCAGGATACCGTATGCCATAGTATTCCTTGCAGCTTCTTCCTTGGATGGGGCTATACCTAACTTCTGTGTAAGAATCGCATTTGCATCGGCATTGTCTTCTACAAGCTCTGTGCCATTCAAAAGATAAGCACCATTGTCAAATAATTTAATCATTCTATTTCCTCCTGATTTGTTGGTGATTCTTTTTCTCATTTTGTCAATCGCTGTTTATTTTAACACAAATCGGCATAGTTGTGAACAACTATGCCGATGAAAGTTTTCATTATTATATTTTTAATCATCCTGCTTCAACCGGAACCCCGAATGAGCACCACTGCTTTTATTCTGTGAAGCACTTTCAGAAGGATCCGCAGTCTGAGGTTGTTCATGATTCATGGTAGTCTCATCTACATTCTCTGCCATCTGTGTTGTATATGGTGTTGTATATGGTGCTGTCTGGTAGTCCGTGACCGCATTTTCATTCGCCGGAACGGTCGCTTCATCTGTAAATGCACCTGTAACCACCTGCATTCTCTTATGGAGTTCTTCCATTCTCTGCGCTTCCTCCTGCGCTTCCAAACGGGCTTTCTCTAACTTCTTCCGTTTCATCTTCCGGTCAAGCAGCCAGATATATAATGCAAACCCTGCCGCGATCACTCCGATGATCGACCAGATCATAATCGCATTATAATTCGGGAACATTCTATAATATTCCGCTGCCGTCTTTCCTGTCACATCCATAGAAACTTCTGCATCGGAACCGCCATGATCATGTCCCTGCCAGTCCGCATCAGATTTAAGGAAATAATCATATCCGACATTCTGTCCACCAAGATCATCCCATGTCAGATCGATATTATACCAGTGTCCATCCACCTGAACCCGATTCCACAGATGCTCGGATTCCAGTCCATAACCGTATTCACAGGTAACCGGGACTCCGGCCTTTTTCATAATGATATAAAATGCCAGCGCATATCCGTTACATGCCGAATCTCCTCTGTACAGAGTATTACATGCACCACCGGATGAGCGGTTATATTCATTATGTAAGATAATATAATCATGTACCGCTTTCACTTTCTCGTAATCTGACAGCCCCTTTATCTTCCCCGAAATCTGACCGGAACGGATAAATACAAGAAAGCTTTTTAACCGGCTCATATGATTGATCCTTACCGCTACTTTTTCTCCACCTGAATCCGGCGTATATACATAAGAAAATGCATAAAATTCTCCACCTGCATACATATTCTTTTCCATCAGCTTGTCAAGGACCGACTGATAATCCATATACGGTTCCCCTGTTGTCTTTAGCGTAACCGTATTCTTATACCTTGAAGCGGCTGTTGCTACTGCATCATTGATCTCTTCGTATGTTGACAGTCTTCCTGTCGATACCGGCATCATCTTTAAAACGACACAGTAAACGATAAACAACAAAATGATTCCCTCAATTACGACCTTTACTTTTTTCCCCTTTGACATTTTTCTCTCCTCTTTTTTAACATTCTTGGTGCGATTCATTATACCTCATTTTTCATTATGACGAAATTCTGTTATCTGCACTTTTCCGTCTTTTATTCGTTCAAATTTCTTCTCTTATTTACAAAAAAATTTTTATTTACTTCTTATTTATACATGATATAATAAAAAAGTCTACGTTTTATTAAGAATTTTTTTCAATAAACCTTCTATTTGTCTGAAATAATAGGGGAAATCATTTCTATATTCATTCTGACATATCGATGCGTTTATAGTCACAAGGAGAGATTAAAAAGTGAAAGATACGATTGAGATCAGATGGCATGGCCGGGGTGGCCAGGGTGCCAAAACTGCTGCTCTGCTGCTTGCAGATGTAGCTTTTAAAACAGGAAAATACGTTCAGGGTTTTCCGGAATATGGTCCGGAGCGAATGGGTGCGCCGATCACTGCTTATAACAGAATCAGCAGCGATCCGATCCGCGTTCATTCCAATATCTACACCCCACAGTATGTTGTTGTCGTTGACGAGTCCCTCTTGGAATCCGTGGATGTAACCGCCGGATTAAAAGAAGATGGTGCGATCGTCATTAACACCCCAAAGACACCGGATGAGGTTCGTCCTCATTTAAATGGCTACAAAGGAAAAGTTTATACATTAGATGCCCGGGAGATCTCGATGCAGACACTCGGCAAGAACTTCCCGAATTCTCCTATGCTTGCTGCTATCGTTGCAGTCAGCGGTATCATGGAGCAGGATGATTTCCTTGCAGATATGAGACTTTCCTATCAGCACAAATTTGCAAAGAAGCCTGAGGTTATCGATGGAAATATGAAAGCCCTTGAGCTTGCATTTAAGGAGGTAACCAAGTAATGAGAACAGATATCAGCAGAATACATGAAAAAAGTAAATATACAGAAATCACACCCGGTAACCATGTGTACGGCGGTGGTACTTCCAAAGCATTTAACACAGGTGAATGGAGAACTGCTACTCCCGTCATAGATGAGAGCAAATGTGTACACTGTCTGTTATGTGCACCGGTCTGTCCGGACAGCTGCATCCCGGTCGTAGGCGGCAAACGTCTTGACTTCGATCTGAACCACTGCAAGGGCTGCGGTATCTGTGCTTATCAGTGTAAGTTTGGTGCTATTACGATGAAGGAGGGCAAATAAATGGGTATCAGAGAGCGTTTATCAGGAAATGAAGCGGTGTCTTATGCGATCAAGCAGATCAACCCGGATGTCATGCCGGCATTCCCGATCACCCCTTCTACAGAGATTCCACAGTTTGTTTCTACATATATTTCAAACGGTGAGATCGATACAGAGTTTATTCCGGTCGAGAGTGAGCACAGTGCTATGAGTGCTGCGATCGGTGCAAGCGCTGCCGGCTGCCGTGTCTTAACAGCAACCTCATCCTGCGGTATGGCGCTGATGTGGGAGGAGCTCTATGTTGCAGCTTCCAACCGTCTGCCGATCGCACTGGCCCTTGTAAACAGAGCTTTATCCGGCCCGATCAATATCAACTGCGACCACTCAGACAGTATGGGTGCAAGAGATACCGGATGGATCCAGATCTATGCAGAGAATAATCAGGAAGCTTATGATAATTTCATACAGGCTTACCGGATCGCAGAACACAAGGATGTCCGTCTTCCGATCATGATCTGTCAGGACGGTTTCATCACCAGCCACGCAGTTGAGAATATCGAACTGTTAGAGGATGACAAGGTAAAAGCATTTGTCGGTGAATACAATCCGGAACAGTACCTGTTGAATCCAAAGATGCCTATGGCAGTCGGTCCATATGCAACTTCTCCATTCTATATGGAATCCAAAATGAATCAGAACGAAGCTATGAAGAATGCCAAGCAGGTGATCCTGGATGTTGCGAATGATTTCGCAAAGATCTCCGGCAGACAGTACGGCTTCTTTGAGGAATATAAATTAGAAGATGCTGATTATGCGATCGTTATGATCGGTTCCGCAGCAGGAACGACAAAAGAAGCAATCGACGCATTGCGCGCACAGGGCAAGAAGGTCGGCTTATTAAAGCTCCGTGTCTTCCGTCCATTCCCAGGTGAAGAAATTGCAAAGGCGCTGGCTCATACAAAAGCAGTTGCGATTTTAGACCGTTCCGAAGGCTTCCGTGCAGGCGGCGGTCCTTTATCCGCTGAGATCAAGGAACACCTGTATGATATCGGAGCTTCTACAAAGGCTGTCAGCTATATCTACGGTCTTGGTGGCAGAGATTATACAACAGTGGAAGCAACCGATGTATTTAACCAGTTAGAGGAAATGATCGGGCAGGGCAAGACCATTCCGCAGTATCAGTATATTGGACTTAGAAAGTAAGGAGGTAAGACAAAAATGGCATATAATTTTAAAGAAGTAATGAACAAGCCTGAGCGTCTTGCTCCGGGTCATAGAATGTGTGCAGGCTGCGGCGGTACGATCGCAGTTCGTAATGTACTCCGTGCCCTTCATGAGGGTGACAAAGCAGTTATCGGTAACGCTACCGGATGTCTGGAGGTTTCCACCTTCATGTATCCATATACTGCTTACGAAGACAGTTACATTCATAATGCATTTGAAAATGCAGGTGCTACCCTTTCCGGTGTAGAGACTGCTTATCATGTATTAAAGAAAAAGGGTAAATTAGATGAAACATATAAATTCATAACATTTGGCGGTGACGGCGGTACTTATGATATCGGTCTTCAGTCTTTATCCGGTGCTATGGAGCGTGGTCATGACATGGTATATGTCTGCTACGATAATGGTGCTTACATGAATACCGGCATCCAGCGTTCTTCCGCTACTCCGATGTATGCAGATACAACAACCACTCCTGTCGGTTCCCAGTCAAACGGTAAGATGCAGAACCGTAAGGATCTGGCACAGGTTATGGCAGCTCATGATATCCCTTATGTCGGTCAGACTACTCTGCTTGGTAATATGCGTGATATCTACGAGAAATCCGAAAAAGCCATCTACACACCGGGTGCTGCTTTCTTAAATGTTATGGCTCCTTGTCCTCGTGGCTGGCGTTATCCTACCGAACAGATCATGGATATCTGTAAGCTGGCAGTTGAAACATGCTACTGGCCTTTATTTGAAGTCATCGAAGGCAAATGGATCTTAAGCTATTCTCCTAAGAAGAAGCTTCCGATCGAGGACTTCTTACGGACACAGGGTCGTTTCAAGCATTTGTTCAAGCCTGAAAATGAGCATTTACTCGTTCAGTATCAGGAGGAAGTGGATCGCCGTTGGGAGGATTTGCTGTTCCGCTGTTCGAAGAACTAATCACACATACGAAAATAAATCAGCCCTTGGGGTTATAATATACCCCAAGGGCTAATTTATTTTCTGCCTGTCTCACTATTCCATACCTATGAAAAGTTCGTCGCATATAGCGACTCACTAAGAACCGACGCTCCCAAAGGCTTGCTTCATGAATAGTAAAACACATCATAGAGGGGATTCTGTTTTTTATCTTCTTCAATAAATAATTAATATATCTTTTTTAGTAGTTCATTTCTATTCTCATTATGATGGTATTTCTATTTGCCAATCATTATCTACTTTTACTTATGTATAAACTACTTCTTTGTTTTTCCTGTCTTCACCCAGATATAGCTGGCGAGGAACCAAATCAAGGCGGCGGTATTGCCAGATGCCTGACTGCATACATAGCCAATCGTTGAAAGACCTGCGCCTGCTGCCTGTAAGATATCGGGTATGCCTGCAAAAATAAGCTGCCATACTACGATATGGAACACGACCATCCATCGGCTCATATTTGTTTTATTCCGAAGGACTGCGATCAGGCTGGCAAGCATCAGAACGATCATCGGTATATATACGAAATATATCGCTGTCATAAACCGGTTATAATAGTCGTCTACAAACAGGATTGCCTGCTCCCGTCCGATATGTGCAGACAGATATGTGATCCAGTATGCAAATGTCCCTACCAGAAAATGCAGTGCTGCTCCGGATACAACATATCCTAAACCACCATATTTTATACAAGCTCTCAATATCTTACATTCCGGTCTGATCTGCTGATAGATTGCTTTTATTCCAAATGCATAAAAGAACATACCGATCAATCCCGTGACAAGTAAGATCACAATTCTGCTTAATGGATACTCTCCACTCAGATAAGCCTCCCGCATATACAATCCACTGTCTGCCTTATTGGCTGAAACCATACTCAGGCACAGATCCCCTATGATCAACAGTGCTGCTCCAACTGCCCCCAACAGACAATTTTTCTGATATTCCCATTGTTGTTTTTCTTCCATTTTCTCCCTTCTTTCTCTCCCTTTACCTATTTCTTATTTACTCCCATATAAAAAAGCTCTAGTTAGCTTGTTCTAACTAGAGCCAGTTTAACACATAAATTTTGCCTGTTCAAGGCTGAATTGTCCATTCCAATTTTGTACGATCCATTACTCATTGAGATTGCATAGTAACTGTATTTTTATTTGCATTATCACCTATGACAACCTTTATGATCAGTGAAGCCATTTCTGATACAGCTTCTTTACATCCATCTTCTACCCATTCATTCACAATTCCGGTAATTCCACGAATATAAAATGCTGATACATATTTCCGATCCTTTTCTGCAAATCCAAATCTTCCCAGTATCGGTTCCAGAATGTATGTATATAAGCCGCTGTATTTTTTATCTGTCTCATATGCTTTATTCTCGAAGGCCGCCTGATAGATTCGTCTGTTCTTCTTGATATATTCCAGATAAGGAACAAGATAATCTTCTGTTAAAAAATGAAGTTTATCAATCGGCGCATCCTAAATTTTCTCGATCGTACTCTTTGCATCTGTCTGAAAACAGCTCATAAAAGAATCCAAAATATACTGTAACGTCTCTGCCAACAGATCTGAAGTGTTCTCATAATGAAGATAAAAAGTTGACCGATTTACACCAGCTTTCTCACAAATACTCTTTACTGAAATGTATGAAAATTCCTGTGTTTCCAACAGCTCAATAAGTGCCTCATCCATCCGGACAGCCGTATTGAAATATTTACTTTCTGATCGATTCAAATTCTCATCTCCTTGCCGCTTCATTCATTGATTCTATCTTTCATTACTGATTTCTTTTGCAAGCTCCAGAATCTCAAATGCATATTTTTTCTTTCCTTCTTCCAGTTTTTTCTTATAGATTGGATAATTTACACCCATTCCAATAATACCTATAATGCCAAGTATGATTCCTAATATTACCATGCCTGTACCTGCACCAATTACCTGCATAGACAGGCACATTCCAAGTCCCATAACAAGTGCCGACAGAATTCCCAATGTATAAGTAAATACCTCTGCCGGTAATTTTGCTTTGCGATCCAGTTTCTTAAGTGCTGTCACTTTCGAAGTATCTTTTGGCGCATATTCGCTTGCGAGTGTCTCTGCATAGATTTTGTCTGTATTCATATTGTTGTCCTCCATATCTTTGATATCTCAATTATAAGAAAACCAACAGTGAAACAGAACAACACGAAATATAAAATGTGTTGTTTTCTAAGAAGCAACTATCCCTCACTCCATTTTCCTTCGTCAATAATAATTCTTACAGTTGTATCCGTTCCCGCCTTTTCCAACTGATATAGCCATACATATCATTGATAAAGAAGATACCGAAATTCACAACGACCGGGATATAGGCAGGATTCTTCATGGATGCCAGCACCCATAAAATGATCAGCACGATATCATTTGCCGCATACCATACTGCATAATACGAGGAACGGAGCATCGTAAGTGCCGCTGCCAGAAAACTGGTTATGATCGATATGGTGCTAAATATAATATTCGGGGTATCGAATACAACTAAAATATAATAAAATACTGCCGCTACGATCACGCCGGATATAACAAGCCCTATGATGTGCTTCCGGTTCAGCTTCTGGATCTTTACGACATTTCCGTTTCCGCCGGAAGGATTCTGGAGCCATGTGATCGTAGACCAGATCGCCATAGGCATTGTCATGCCAAGATATGTAATCATCTCACCCCAGTAATGGAACCGGTAGGAAATGATCCCATAAAGGATGCTGAATATCACCATCAGGATCTGCGCCCATACATTTCCCTTTGCTGCAAAGATCAGCGAAGTTACACCCACTAATGCAGCTACCAGAGTCAGCAGATCAAAATCTGTTGTCAGCAGGTTCGATATGCATACGATACAAATAGATCCTAACCAGATGATCCATTCCTTCTTTGTTAATTCTTTTATTGGATTGTTCATATTTTCTTTCTCCTGTGCCGCTATTCTAATATATAATCGTAATTTCAGCAAGAATCCGCAGAAAAATACCCCATGGCGATCATCGGTTCTCAAAATTCTGAGTACCGATGATCTGTCATGAGGTATCTTCATTATGTATCAGCTTACAGCTTTGTTACATTTGCAGCCTGAGGTCCTTTTTCTCCCTCAATTACTTCGAACTCAACTTTATCGCCTTCCTCCAATACTTTGAAACCAGACATATTTAAAGCTGAGAAATGTACAAAAATGTCATCACCATTCTCATCGCTGATAAATCCATATCCCTTTTTTGCATTAAACCATTTTACTGTACCTGTTTTCATTTGAATTTCCTCCTAAAACTTAATACCTGGAAAACTAAAGAGGCACAGAGCTTCTCGCTCTGTGCCTCTTTGCACTTCTCCTGTATTATATTGCTTGGATTATCTTTTTGCAAGTGTTTTTTATAAATTTCTTTTTCATTGGCCAAATCTTACATCCGGCATATCCTTCCTGTGCTCGCCAATCATCTTCTCCATCCAGATCATATCGTACCATTCACCAAACTTATAGCCGCTGTTATGAAAACGTCCAACCAGCGTAAAGCCCATTTTTTTATGGAATCTGTAACTGTCATCCGTCAGATGTCCGCTCTCTGCTGCCGGACTTGCAATACAGGCATTCATGTTTAGGATTCCCATTTCCTTCAGTAGTTTTTCCAGATTCTCATATAGGGCTTTGCCAAGCCCCAGCTGCCTGCAGTCTTTTCGGATATATATCGTTGTTTCCACTGACCAGTCATATGCCTTTCTGTCTTTGAAACCTGCTGCATATGCATAGCCTGCGATTTTCCCATCCACGACTGCCTTTATGTATGGATACTTTGCTGAGATCTGCTCAATCCTGTTCCTGAATTCATCTACAGACGGTACTTCATATTCAAATGATATTGCTGTTTCTTCTACATAGGGTGCATAGATTGCGAGAAGCTCCTCCGCATCCGCTGTACTTACTTTTTCTATCTTCATGTCTTCTCCTTATGCCTACAAAAAATGCTGAACCGCACAAGTACGATCCAGCATTTTTTATTATTTCTTAGTAGTCTTCTTTGAAACTGCCGCTTTTGTCTGTGCAGGCTTTGTCTTACTTACTGTTTCTTTTGTCTTTATCGCAGCCGTCTTCTTCTCCGGCTCCTTTTTTACAACTTCCGTCGTCTCTACATCCTTCTTTTCCGTTGCAGTTTTCTTCGCAGCCGTTTTCTTCTCAGCCGCGCGTTTTACTGCTGCCGCTTTCTTTTCTGCCTCTTTCTTCTTCAGAATATCCTCCGGTGTTACATCGGTGTAATCATATTCCAGAACAACAGTAGAAAGTGGCGGTACTGTTACACTGATCGAATAAGGCATACGTTCTGTCTTCTTATCGATAGCCTTGATCTTACCACTGTTTAATCTTCCTGCTCCGCCAAACTGTACGTCGTCGGAATTCAGGACTTCTTTATATGTTGTGAAGCAAGGTGCTCCAACCTCATAATTATCATATTCAACCGGCACGAAATTGCAGATAAATAACAACTGCTTACTCGGTGTAGAACCTCGACGGATAAATGAAACCACACCCTTATCCGGATGGTCACAGTCGATCCACTCAAAGCCCATCACATCGCTGTCATTTGCATATAATGCATCATTCGCATTGTACAGATTATTTAACGCTTTTACCCAACGCTGTACACCCTGATTCAACGGATTGTCAAGGACAAACCAGTCAAGACTTCTTGCCTCGCTCCACTCGCGCGGCTGTGCAAATTCCTGACCCATAAATAACAGCTTTTTGCCCGGATGGCCATACATATAACCATATGCCAGACGAAGATTTGCAAATTTCTGAGGTTCGCTTCCCGGCATCTTATTGATCATTGAACATTTCAGATGTACGACCTCATCATGTGAAATGACAAGAACATAATTCTCTGCATATGTATAGGATAAGCTGAAGGTCAGCTTGTTATGGTTAAAGCTTCTGAAATATGGATCCATCTTCATATACTCGAGGAAGTCATTCATCCATCCCATATTCCATTTGAACAGGAAGCCAAGTCCGTTCATGGATGCCGGAGCAGTCACACCGGCCCATGCAGTTGATTCCTCTGCGATCAGGAATGCTCCCGGATTCTTTTCTTCCATAACTGCATTAATATTCTGCAGCAGCTTAATTGCATCCAGGTTCTCATTGCCGCCATTTTCATTTGGAAGCCACTGTCCATCCTGCTTACCATAGTCCAAATATAACATGGATGCAACAGCATCTACCCGTAACGCATCGATATGGAACTTCTCTACCCAGAAAAGTGCATTTGCGATCAGGAAGTTTGCAACCTCTGCTCTGCCATAATCAAAAATATAAGTACCCCAATCCGGATGCTCGCCCCTTCTTGGATCCGGATGCTCATAGAGCGGCATACCATCAAATCTGCCAAGTCCGTGTGCATCCTTCGGGAAATGTGCAGGTACCCAGTCTAAGATGATACCGATTCCCTTACTATGTAAATAGTCAATAAAATACATGAAATCTTCCGGCAATCCGTATCTGGATGTCGGTGCATAATAATTCGTTACCTGATAGCCCCAGGAACCATCAAACGGATACTCTGCGATACCCATGATCTCCACATGTGTATAGCCCATATCCTTTACATAATCCGCAACCATCGGAGCTAACTCTCTATAACTGAAGAAGCCGCTGTCATCGTCTTCAACTTTCTTTCTCCATGAACCGAGATGCATCTCATAGATGGTCATCGGCATCTTCATGCGATCTGTTCTGCTGTAGGTTTTTCTCTTATTTACCCATGCAGTATCCTTCCACTTGTAGGTCGTCAGATCTGCAACAACCGAACCATTGTCCGGACGCATCTGTGCCTGATTTCCGTATGGATCACTCTTATATAAGATCTCATCATAACGGGTCAAAATCTGGTATTTGTATACTGCGCCGGAAAGCACATTTGGAATAAACAGCTCATAGATTCCACCGTTTGGTCGAAGCTGCATCGGATGTAAATTACCATCCCACATATTGAAATCACCGACAACGCTGACTCTCCGCGCGTCCGGAGCCCATACTGCAAAATAGGTTCCCTTTACGCCATCGATCGTCATCGGATGTGCTCCAAATTTATTATAGATCTCGTAGTGCTTGCCTTCTGCAAATAAATAAGAATCAAAATCTGAAATCTGGCTGTCAAATGCATATGGATCTGCTGTCGTAACAGTCGTTCCATCCTCATAAGTTGTCACCAGATTGTATTTTGTTCCGCTAAATTCCTTCTTAGGGAAAAAGATCGCATAAAATCCCTCATCCGTTACCTTCTCCATCGTATGAACTTTTTTACCTGTTCTGGATGTAACCTTCACTTCCACCGCATGTGGACGATAGGCTGTGATGATCTGTCCTTCCCCATATTCATGAATACCCAGCAGATGCTTTGGTGCATTCAGTTTACCTGCGATCAGTTCATCATACAGTACCCAGTTGATCCAATCGTTGATTCTCTTGTTCATATAACCCTCCTGAATATATTAGAATTTGTGTGGCTGTGTCTTTCGCCAGCTTATCAGTCGTACTATGATCGTAATAACAAGTCCGGCAAGTATCACTCCTGTATAGATCAGGAACATCCGAAGTCCCAGATTGTCCGGGATCAGCGCGATCAGTCTGTCATCCCCTGAGAAAAATACATCATACCTGCCTTTAAATACCATCTCACGAACGCCATAGAAAATGCCGCTTCCGGATACTGCGAGCAGGATCAGTGATATCAAACCGATCACACTTGCTGCAACGCCGCCCCATACGACACATTCATACATTCGTCTTTTCTTTACTGCCAGAAATCCTATGATGAGCAGGATCACCGACAGGAACATCATTCGTTTCGCCTCATCCTTCACCTTCTTCAACTGTCTAAGCTGCGTCAGGTTATAGTCGCAAAGCTTCACATTTCCTTTATCAAAATCAACATTATTTCCGTTTTCCTTCAGTCCATCCGCAATGATGCTGTACTCCAGCCACGCCTCGAACTCCGTCAGAGCAGTTTCCGAACCATCTGCTCCATCTGACTCAAATGTTCGTCCGGTCATCTCTGATGTGTACTCTGCCTCACTGATATTCACTCCCTGGAATGAGATAAACACCGCAGACGACACGATCAGCATTACAACTGCAATCGCAAGGATCACCTGAAAAAATCTATATCTAAACATGATTATCTATCCTGATTTCTATTCTAAAGTCTTATTTGACACATCAAATAAATTATATCGTTCTTATTACGCATATTAATTATTTTACCATTTTAATTGACTTGTGTAAAGAAAACATACTGCTTTCTTCATTATATATTTCTGCCACATACTGTCTTAGCTCTTAAATTATATTTTGTTAAACATATTACTTTGATCCGTAAAGACTTGGCAGATAAGATAATTGCAGCATGCTAATATTTTAAATGTTCCGATACAAAATACGAGTTTGGGCGACTGCTGACAAATCAGTGCACGAACCGAATAGGAATCGTAACGAGCCTTACTTTTATATTGCTTTTTCTTTGTAATCGGAACAACAAAACATTTAACTGCATGCTGTAATTATCTAATGTAGCGTTCTCAGGTCAAAGTAATATGGGCAGATGTCCTCATAGTGTCCATCCTTCATGCGAAAACCACCCGGAATCGTTCCAAGCTGCGTAAATCCAAGCCTCTCATAGAGGTGTCTTGCATGCACATTTGTAGCCACCACCGCATTAAACTGCAGCACCAGATAATCATGCGCCTTTGCCTGTACCAGACAGTCAGACACCAACTTCTCTCCGATATGAAGTCCTCTTACATCCGCATCTACCGCATAGCTGGCATTGCAGATATGACCGCAGCGTCCGACATTATTTGGATGCAGGATATAAAGTCCGAGCACCTTTCCTGTGTCTGTATCCTCTGCCACCGCAGTATAGGTCTGGCCTGCAAAGAATCCCCTGCCTGTCTCCTCTGTCAGGTCATCCTCCTGTGGAAAAGCAACTCCATCATCTACCACACGGTTCCAGATGTGGTTCATCTCCTGTATGTCTGAATCTTTATATTCTCTGATCTGTATATTCATCTTTCGTCCTTCTTTCTTATTTTATGCATCATTATAAGCCCGTATCAAACAGGCTTCAAGAATATAAATATAGACAATCCACAAAAATCATCTTAAAATGCATATAATGAAAATCTGCTTGACTGGAAACTGCGAAGGAACGAACTTCTTCTTTGTGAAAGCAGTCTGTACGGATGAAAGGAGTACAACCACATATGTTATTTGAACTGATAAAAGATCATTTATTCTTAAGTACATATATCCTGATCAATCTGATCGTATTTTTCCTGTATGGCATCGACAAATGGAAAGCCATCCACCACAAGTGGCGCATCCCGGAAGCCCACCTGATCCTCGCCGGAGTGTTCGGAATCTTTGGTGCGATTCTTGGTATGCTGTTATTCCGACATAAAATCAGGAAGCCCAAATTCTACATTGGGCTTCCTGCAATCTTCATTCTTGAACTTATGTGTGTGATCTTATACTTGAAATATTTTTAATTAATGGTGCATCAAAGTTCCGTACATCTCCGGTCTGCGGTCACGGAACACGCCCCATTCTCTACGCATCTGTGCGATCGCATCCAGATCAAATTCATGGACAAGCACAGCTTCTGTCTCACGGTCTGCCTCCTCCACGATCGTTCCGGTCTGATCTGCGATAAAGGAAGAACCGTAAAATGTCATTGAAGATTCATCGTCCGTTTCGGTTCCGATACGGTTCGATGCGATCACCGGCATGATATTGGCTGCTGCATGTCCCTGCATCGCATGCTGCCAGTGCGGTTTGGAATCAATGTTCAATGTTGGCTCGCTTCCGATCGCGGTTGGATAGAATAACAGCTCTGCTCCAAGAAGTGCCATGCTTCTGGCTGCCTCCGGGAACCACTGATCCCAGCAGATGCCAACGCCGATATCTGCATATCTGGTCTTCCATACCTTAAATCCGGTATCTCCCGGTGTAAAATAGAACTTCTCTGCATATGGCAGTCCATCCGGGATATGTGTCTTTCGATATGTTCCAAGAATCGTACCATCTGCATCAATGATCGCTATTGTATTAAATGCTGTATTTCCAGCCTTTTCATAAAAGCTGATTGGCAGAACAACCTGAAGTTCTTTTGCAACCTCGGTAAATCGTTTTACTGCTGCATTTTCTGAAAGCGGCTTTGCCAGATCAAAATATTCAAATTTCTGCTTCTGACAGAAATACGGAGTTTCAAATAATTCCTGTAACAAGATAATATTTGCTCCTTCTGCTGCTGCCTTCCGAACCAGCTTCTCCGCCTTGTCTAACACTTCTTCTCTATTCCAGCTACAGCTCATCTGTGTAGCCGCTACCTTTACCTTTCTCATACTCATATCCTCCTGTTATCAGAACATCTTATTTTTATATTGATTTCCAGCTTACATCCGTCAAATCTATCATCCGTCGGTTGTCTGTTTTCAACAGCTTATATTCCACTCGCACCTGCCAGATTATTCAGTCTGTCATATATCGTCTGACCCTCAAATATATTCCATAGCACTTTGGTATCCGGTATCATCTCCGGATTGATCGTAAACAGATTCTGATCCAGCACGATAAGATTTGCGCATTTGCCTGCCTCTATAGAACCGGTTCGGTCTTCTGCCTGATAGACGTAAGCGGCTCCGTAAGTATATCCTTTTAAGACTGTAGCCATATCAATGACTTCCCACGGATTCTGACCGGATAATCTTCCGTCAGCATCCTTTCTGGTTACAGCCGCATAGATTGTCTGAAATGGATCTAAGCCTACAACCGGATAATCCGTTCCAACTGCAAATGCTGCTCCGGTGTTTGTGATGCTTTTCATCGGCCATTCGTATCTGCACCGCTTCTTTCCAAGCCGCACAATCTTGTCATTATTGGACAGGATCAGATGATATGGCTGCATCGATGCTACGACATCCAGTTCCTTGAATCTTCTGACATCATCGGGATGAATATTCTCGATGTGCTCAATCGTATTTCTAAGATCCTTTCTTCCGGTTCTTTTTTCCGCTTCCTCGTACATGTCGAGTGCCATGCGGACAGAACCATCTGCGATACAATGAAGTCTGACCTGCAAGCCAGCCTCATTTGCCGCCGTAATCTCCTCCTGCATCTTCGCTCTCGGCCAGAGCGGAAGTTTCTCTCCACAGGTGTCCGGGCGGTCTGTATACGGCTCCAAAAGCAATCCGGTATAAGTCTCCGTCACTCCATCAATAAAGCCCTTTAAGCCAGTGATCTGAAAATGTCTGGAATCCAGTTTTTCTTTCATCTCAAAGAACTTTTCAAATGAGGTATAGCCAAATAACTTCGTGTAGACATATACATTTGCATACAGCCCCTCTTCATCATCCAGCTTTTTCAGTAATTCATATTTCTTATAAATCTCTTCTGTATAATCTTCTGCAAACATCTCACTTAAGCCTGCAACTCCGTTCTCTGCAAGTACCTGTTTGAAATGTCTGTGTATTCCTGTCATTTCTTCATCCGTAAAATCCATGAACTTTTCCATGGCGGGCGCATAGGCTTCCGGTTCGATCAACATTCCGGTAAGCTCTCCATCCGGGTAAGTCTCGATCATGCCATTTGCAAGACTCGGGTTTGGTCTGATTCCGGCTTCAGCAAGTGCTGCTGAATTCAGCCACATGCTGTGTGCATCCGCACATTCCAGATATACCGGAGTATCCGGGAAATATGCATCCAGACTTCGTTTGTCCGGCATACGGTCTTCTGTCCAGTTTCCGATAAACCATCCGGTTCCTCGAATCCTTTTCTGTCCCGGATGCATCTTTACATATGCAACCATCTGCTCCACACATTCCTGTTCCGAATGACAGGAATCCAACGTGTTACATACATATTCACTTGCGGCTACCGCTCCGGTAAATATATGGGTATGTGCATCGATAAAGGACGGCATGACAAGCTTGTCACCCATATCGTATATCGGAACATCCGCCGGAACGGCATTTGTCTCATCATATGGCAGGAGCTTCTTGATCCTGTCATCTTTGATCCAGACAGCAAGCGGCTTACAGCTATCCGCCCGACCATCAAATACTGCCCGGCTCTTTATAATATATTCCGCCATATCACATGCCCCCTTTTACTCTAAACTATAAATCCACAGATCAGGAAGCCAACGATTGACAACATAGCTGCGATCATAACATATGGAAGCTGGGATACTGCATGTTCCATATTATCAATGCCTGCACTGTTCGATGCCAGAAGCGTTGCATCACAGTAGAAGCATGCATGGCTTCCAAATGCACCACCGGAGATAATTGCTGCCATGATCAGAACCGGGTTTGCGGAGATTGCTGCGCCAAGCGGGAATACGATCGGTGCAACGACTGCACTCATGCCCCAGAAGGATCCGGTCGCAAAACAAAGCGCCGCAACAAGGATAAATGTGATCATCGGGAACAGAGAGCCTGTTAATAACGGCTGTGCCAGATCGATTATGTAATCTGTCATGTTAAGCTGTTCTGTTACCTTCTGCAATAAGAATGCAAGTACCAGTAAGGTAAGGGTTGGAAGCATATCCGCAAATCCCTTTACGATCACACCAAAGAACTCATTTGCAGCTATAATCTTTCTTGGAAGATACATCAGCATACAACATGCGATTGCAAGAACAACTGCCAGAAGAAGATCACCTGTGATAATGGCAATTGCTACAAGAACTGCCATCGGAATAACGAAATCCCAGATATTTCCGTCTTCTTCATAACCTGCACGATCTTCATGGTTGTACTTTCTGCTGGCATCACTGTAAACCTTGCCGGTCTCCTCTACACGCTTATACGCTTTCTTCATACCACCAAGCTTTGGCATGATTCCCATACAGAATAAAAATACGATCAATAATATAATGATTGGATAAAAACAGAATGGAATGGCACTTAAGTACGCTTTCATACCGGAGGTGAATCCGTATGCCTGTACACTCGGCTGATCAATGAACAGGCTTGCATAGAACACTGCCCATGTTGAAAACGGAAGAAGTACACAAACCGGAGCACCTGTAGAATCCAGCATGAACGCCAGTGTCTCTCTCGGTATCTTACGTTTATCGTAAACACCTTTCATACAGGCGCCAATCGATAAAACATTCAGATAATCATCTACAAAGATCAATATACCAAGTATAAATGTGGTAAGTAATGTCTTTCGCTCTGAATTACATAATTTGGAAACCAGCTTAGAAAAACCATAATTTCCCTTTGCTGTCTGAAGTAAGGCGATCAGGCTGCCGAACAATCCGCATACTACAACGATCCAGACATTTTCCGAAATCGTCTCCTGAAGCATCGTACACCATTGTGTCAGAAATGAACCTTTAAATAAAACTGCCGCGCCGACCAGAGAACCCCCGATCATAAATTCTTCGCAGCGATGTGTCAGTATCGAACCGACAATTACGATCAGCACTATTAACAGTGCCACCAAGCCATGTGTCATAACCATTCTTCCTTTCCGTTTTGTATTTTTCCTTATAAAACAACAAAAAGCGCATCCGCAATGCCTTATAGCATTGCAGATACGCCTTCGTATCAACTGCTTTTAGTTTACAATTTCATTTACTTATTTACAATTATTATATATGATAAGTTTCTACTTGATTTTAATTACGTCTAATCCTTATTAATCACTGATAAACTTCTCACGTACCAGTTCTGCCAGATACTTTGCAGTATTTTCTACACCGAGCAGACTGCTGTTGATCAGGATATCACAATGATTGATGTCTCCCGGCTTATATCCGGCATAATTCATGTGATAGGAATCACGCGCCTCATCAACGGCTACGATCATCTTACGGGCTTCATCGATTTCCAGTCCCATCGAATTCACACAATTCTCAACACGATCCGGGTACGGAGCATAGATGAATATATTCATCACATTGTCCATCTCACTTAAGATAAAGTCAGAGCAGCGTCCAACGATCACACATGAGCTTTTCTCTGCAAGAAATCGTATGATATTCTGCTGTGCATCGAAAATATCATCCTGTGTACTGTTCGTGCCACCGCCAAGCGGAAGTACCATTCTGGAAAACGGATTCTTGAAGATCTTCTTTGCGCTTTCTTCTTCTTCGTCTACAACAGAAGCGGGAAGCTTCAACTGCTTGGCTGCCTGATCCACGATATCTCTGTCGTAATACTCTATTCCCAGTTGTTCTGCCATCAGTTTTGCGATTGGTCTTCCAAGGCTTCCGAACTGTCTCGTAATTGTTATAACATATTTTTTATCCTTCATCCGCAACGCTTCCTTTCTCTGATCTCTTTTTCATTTTATAGCTTATCTCAATTTCCTACTGTTTTTCAATTATTAATTTGAGGTAAATGCTAATCATTTTCGATAGTATATACTTGAAAACAAGTATTTTGCAATATATAATTGTATTTATATAACTTTCGACCGGATGGCTTGCTACGCAAATGAAGCAGTCTTGGCATCTGCCTGAAAATCAACATCATTTCACACAAAGGAGACCCACAATGGAAAAGAACAACTTTCTGATCTATAACGATATCGTATATACGCTGTACCAATGTAAATCCTATGAAGCACTGAGAGATGAGTTTCTCCCAAGGCTTCGCCTGCTGATCCCATTTACTTATGCGAGCATTATCTCCGTCAATCCGGAAAACCGAACTGAGATCGTACCGACTCCGGTCTGCTTTCCTGATTATTTCTATGAAGCAGAACTGCTCTACATCGATCATATGAGTGAGGATCATCTGCTCTGGATCAACAATGTACGGGAATCCCAGCTTGTAAGAGAAAGCGATCTGGTAAATGATGATGTCCGTCTGAACTCTTCTCTCTATCAGCACTGTTATCAGAAATTCCATGTCTACGATTCCTTACAGTACAGCATGATCTGCAGTGGAGAATTCTCCGGTATCCTGACGCTGTTTCGGACCAAGATCGATGGGGATTTTACAGACGATGATATGTTCTTCTTCCGTTCTCTTGGCAAGCATATCAACGTAACCTATGAACAGATCCTATATCCGGAAAAAGAGAAAGGCCATACCGCTCTTGCAAACCGTATCCCGGCACTTGCAAAAGGCTATGACCTTACTCCACGAGAGACAGAGATCCTGTCTCTGATCTTTTCATTTGCAAATAACGATGAGATTGCAGCCACTCTCGGGATCAGTGAGAACACGATCCAGAAGCACTTACAGAATATCTTCCGAAAGACCGGAACCTCATCAAAATGGGATCTACTCCGTCTTTCTTGATTCTTCCGGATAGACTAAGCCCCAGTTCTTTCGAAGGTCTGTCATGATGTTCATGACATCTCCGGTAAAAGGCATCTGCATCCGGCTTACATCTCCGGACTGTACCGCTTCTTCCATATCCCGCATCTCATATTCAAGCGCACGCTTTGTTTCACCGGCTTCTACCGGTGTAACTGCTCCGCTTGCAGCATCTACGATAATCGCTTTATCAGCTCTTGGATATTCCATGATCTCGATATACCCTTTTTCACAACTGATCATTGCACGCTTTGGCTGCTTTGAATGCATGGACAGCGTAATAGCTGCCATCTGTCGTTCTTTATTCATCAGGATGATGCTTGCCTGCTCATCCGTCCCTGTCGGCGCGAACCGCACCTGACTCATCACCTGATCCGGTGTCTCTGCCATGAAGCTGCGCATCAGACTGAGTGCATATACTCCGATATCAAGCAATGCACCACCGGCAAGGTTGATGTTAAAGAAACGATTATTCATATCATATTCTTTATAGCTTCCTACCGCATATAAGGATTTGCTCATCTTAATTCTTTTGCCATTTCTTCTTTCTCCTGTACAAAAAAATGTATGATTCCCTGTATGTACCCGTATCCCCTGTGTTCTAGTTCTCTGCTACGATCTTACCGTTGCAGATCGTGTAATGAAGCTTTCCCGGAAGTGTCCAACCAAAAAACGGTGAATTCGAGGCTTTGGAATGGAAATGTTCAACGGTCCATTCTTCGTTTTCTCCAAATATCACAATATCAGCCGGCGCTCCCGCCTGGATGCTGCCCGGTGTCATCCGGTAGAACTCCATCGGGTTCTTGCTCATCAGCTCCATAAGCTTCATAAGTGTGATGTAGCCCGGCTGTACCAGTGAACGGATTCCCAGTGCCAGTGATGTCTCAAGGCCTGTGATCCCACTCGGTGCCTGTGCCATCGGACGTGCCTTTTCTTCTGCACTGTGCGGTGCATGATCGGTTACGATCATATCGATCGTGCCATCCTGAATGCCTTCAATGATCTTCAACCGGTCTGCTTCTTCTCTGACCGGTGGGTTCATTCTTGCCATTGTTCCATAGGTCAGAACCGCACCCTCTGTCAGTGTAAAATGATGTGGTGTTGCTTCTGCATGAACATCCGCACCAAGCTTCTTTGCAAGTCTTACTAACTCAACGGAATTTCCGGAACTGATATGCTGAATACAGACAGATGCTCCTGTATGAAGGGCAAGGATACAGTCTCTTGCGACCATGACATCCTCTGCTGTTCTGGAAGCCCCACCATAGCCAAGCTGCCCGGATACTGCTCCCATATTCACACCTGCACCTTTTACAAATGCAGGATCTTCTTCATGCAGACTAATCGGCAGATCAAGCGCTTTCGCACGAAGCATTGCCTCCGTTAAGACTTCTTCATCCATGATCGGGATACCATCATCTGTAAATCCGGCAGCACCATGTTCTGCCAGCAGTTCCATATCTACAAGTTCTTTTCCCTTCAGATCCTTTGTAACGGTCGCCGTCTGGATCACATGGATCCCGGTCGTTTCCCCTTTTCTCTGAATATACTCAAGTGTCTCTACATTATCAACTGCCGGCTTCGTATTTGCCATACAGATAACCGTCGTAAATCCGCCATAAGCGGCAGCCTCTGCTCCGGTCTCGATGTCCTCTTTATAAGTAAAGCCCGGATCTCTGAAATGTACATGTGTATCGACCAGCCCCGGTGCAACCACCAGTCCTTCCGCATCGATCACGCGAACATTATCTGCACCATACTTTTCCCTGCATGCTTCCGGATCTATCTGCTGTTCCACTTCTGTGATCACCGCACCATCAACCAGCACATCCAGCTTCCGATCTGTATTTGTCACAGGATCAACGACCCTGCCGTTCTTTATTAATAACATGTAATATCCTCCTGATATATACTATCCGCAGGCATGTGCCATATCTCACTTCCATCCTGAGACTCTCTTTATGCTATACCTGGTCCACCTGCCTGCAATGCCAGTTTACCACAACCTGTCTTTTCAACACAACCGCCTTTTTGCTCTTATCTTATATCTGCTGTAACATCTTAATTATATGAACGCAACAAGCATTTCCGGTTCTTACCTCGTAACTGGCATTACTTCCACAAAACAAAACCCCTGCATGAGACACTCGCGAAGTTTTTCGTTATGCGAAACACATTGCCAGCGTCTGCGGGTGCTTGTTTGAGCTCGAAGAGCGAGTTAGCACGGAGCAGATGCAAATCAGGCATGTGTTTCAAATAGAAAAACGAGTGCGTCTCATGCAGGGGTTTTATTATGTGGAAGTAACAAAGGCGTTCAATAAAGAACCGGAAATGCCTGTTACTCTCTGTTCTTCAGCACTTCAGCAGGCACCATCTTGCGGATTCTGCGGATCAGCAGATGGTTGATGATGAAGTACAGGATCAGGATGCCTGCGAAGATGGCAAGGTACATCCAGAATGGGAAGGACTTGTCGATACCGCAGGCAATATTCGGAACAAAGGCAGGCTCATAAGCCACATCCATGATCCATTTGGTCAGTGGAATCGAAATCAATGCTCCTATCGTTATGATATAGAAATTACCATCCAGATACATCTTCTTCACTTCCTTATTCCGGTATCCGAAGATCTTAATCAACGCAATGTTGAAAGAAGACCGATCTATCATAACCTTCATCATCAGATACATAACAACAATGAAGATCAGAACAGATACTCCTCCAATTGTAAGGATCATTCCCTGCATTATATCCGAGAAGATACCGGCAGCCTTCTTCACATCGGTCTTTGTCGTTGTTGCATATAATCTTCCGGTCTCGACATCGAGTGCATGGTCGGAAAATACAACATTGAAATAATCCTCCGGTTCGTCGAATAACTCAAGCGCCTTGTCATATGGCATAAATACCATAAAGGATGGCGCATACTGCGCAACAGATGCGATCTCAAATGCATAGATCTTATCTGCTTCATCATCCTTTAGTGTCAGAGTATCACCAACATCCAGACCGTATTTGTAAGCGATCGAAGAACTGATTGCAACCTTACTGGATGAATCTGACAGATTCACATCAAAGAACGGATTATTCTCTGTCAGTCCCATAACTGTTATGTCAAAGTTGTAACCGTAAATTTTCTTTTTCAGTGTCTTTGCATATGCCTCATATCCACCTTCCGGAACTTCCTCTGTCGGATATTTGTAGGTATACATATACTCATACTTTGTATCATTTACATAATCACGATTTACATTCGCACAGTAAGTATATATCTCCAGTGACATCATCGCCAGCAGAAGACTTACAAACATTCCAAAGACTACCGTAAATCCGGTACGGCTCTCACGAAGCATCTGGCGGATCTTGAACAGATTCATGAAGCTCATATTTCCAAGCTTTATATCCTTACCATTACCAACCTTCTGCTCATTCCTGATCATTGTAAGAACCGGCTTCGACAGCCTCTTTCGGATAACCAGTGAATTAACGATTATAGAAATAACCGGTGGAACCACGATTCCATAAATGAACAGATATGGCATATAGATAACATCCAGATCCGGAAGGGAATAATAGTTGTAGCAGTCCTGCATCTGGATTGGCACACCAAGGCTTGAATATCCAAGCAGTGTTCCGATCAGACCTGAAACAAATGTGATTACAGTCGGAAGTGTTACATAATGTGCCATCAGATTCTTTCTCTTTACCCCAAGTGCATATAACGCACCGATAACGGCACTTTCCTGATCGATCGAATGTACAACGAACACTGATAATACATAAGAGATCAGGATCAACAGGATCGCACCTGCGATCGTACCAACGCTCCGGTATAATTCCGAATCACCGGAAGCCGCCTGAATTCTCACATTATCCCCTGCCTTTACAAAGGTCATAAGGTTCTGTGCATCCTCTGAGAAGATGTCATCGATCATATCATCTGTCTCATCCTTTAACTCCTGAATACCATCCAGCAACTCATCGGAACCATCTTCAGCCTCTTTTGTTCCATCTGTATATTCTATAATTCCATCATCAAATGATTTAAGCTCCTTTAACTGTGACAACAGATCTTTATAAGAGAAACGCAGGATCGCATTGTCTGCTCCGTCAATCTCAGACTGCAGAACAGTCTCAAAATTATCCTTTGTCAGTTCTTCTACGCCATAATTCTTTAAGGTCTTATTCGCCTCTTTCAAATAGGACTCAAGGATCTCTCCCGATGCATCTGTTAATTCTGAATTATGATTGGTCAGCTCAGCAAGTCCGTCCTTTAACTCTCTTGCTCCATCTAACAGCTCCTGAATACCATCTGTCAGATCGTCCTTCTGTCCCATAGTACGATTCCAGTATTCCTGAAAAAACGGATCTTCTACATCTCCGGATGTAAATTCCAGCTTCTCCAGGCGGTCTTTTAATTCATCATCCGTCATAGCACCATTTAACCGGTATGCATAATAATATTCCTCTGACTTTATACTTTTTTCTTCTGCACGAAGTGTATCGTATACATCAGCTGCAACAAATCCCGTACCAAAATGCAGGCAGTCGCACCCGGTATCTCCCAAAGATTTTAATACGTTATCATAATCCGGTGTTGTACCGATTCCGGTAACGGTAAATTCCCGTCCGCCAAATGTAAGCACATCACCTGCTGATATATCATTCTTCTCTGCAAACTGGCGTTCTACCACCAGCTCATTTTCCTTTTCTGCAAGTGTACCCTTTACCAGATCGATCTTATTGATCTCATCTCTGTTTGCAAAGATACGGAGCGTATGATCCTCGTCAATCTCATAGTCCATATAGAACTGTGGCTCGATCGCCACACCATCAGCTTCCAGATCTTCCATTTCTTCATTCTTCATCGGTACGAACAGTGAAAAATCTCCATCCTCAACACACTGTCTGCTGTCAGCATTCTTACTTCCGCGAATGATCGTCTCTGCCGCACCGACCAGACTGACTACCAGATACATGGTAAGTATGATCAGAAGGGACAATGCCAGATATCTTGGAAGGTTGCTTTTGAAATCTCTCCAAATCCTTTTTCTCAATACTTTCTGCATCTTATAAATCCTCCAATTCTGCTGCCGGTACCTTTGTCTCATTGTAATAATCTTTCCTGATCTGACCATCCTTTACGATCACGACCTGATCGACCATATTCTTAATGGAATTATTATGCGTTACGATCAGCATTGTCGTTCCATAAGTCGCATTGATCTTCTCCAAAAGGATCAGAATATCCCTTGATGTCTTGGAATCGAGTGCTCCGGTGGGTTCATCACATAAGAGCAGCTTCGGATTTTTGATCAGCGCTCTTGCGATCGCACATCTCTGCTGCTGACCACCTGACAACTGTGCCGGAAACTTATTCTGATGCTCTGTCAGTCCCAGTATCTCAAGCAGCTCATCCATATTAAGCGGCTGATCTGTCAGATATTCACAGATCTGTATATTCTCCCGCACGGTAAGGTTCGGTACCAGATTATAGAACTGGAAGATAAATCCCAGATAATCTCTTCGGTAGTCAGATAATTCATCTGCTTTCATGCCTGCGATCTCGGTTCCGTCTACCTTGATCGAACCGGATTCGATCGTATCCAGTCCACCGATACAGTTCAATAACGTAGACTTACCGGAACCACTGGTTCCCTGAATGACACACATATCGCCCTGCTTTACCTGAAGGGATACTCCCTTTAAAACCTGTATGTAGCTTCCACCTTCTCCATAACTTTTTTTTACATCTGATACCTCTAAATACATACTCGCTTCCTCCTGTTATTTTTTCGCTTACATAACACCGTTATGTTGTTATCATTTTTTTAGCTATGCAAAATAAAATTTCACATAGCTTTTTGTTATCTATTCATCTCTCTGAAACAGTGCATACCATCCGGCAAGCAGATATTTCAATATGTCTCTCAGATGGGCAACTGCTTTTTCTTCATCGGATTCATGTGTCAGCAGATGGACAAATGCATCGATCTGCATATGTGCCATCCAGTGTATCGTATAATCATCCGGTGCAGCAACTCCACACACCTTTGCCTGTGCGTCTGCCAGCATCCGGTAATTCTTCTCTGTAAATGCCACAAATTCATCAATACATCCTGCAAGACTTGATCCCTGACTCTTTGTCAGCAGAAGCTGTACCCGGTCATAATTCTGATACAGTTCATGAATGATCCGCCGGGATGCATAGATGTCATCGCTGAAATCATCCTTCCCCTCCTGAAGCTCGCCTTTTACCTCCTGCAACTCCTGCTGCATATGTGCTTCCATCATCGTACGGATACTTCCAAGCACCGGTGCCACCAGTGAAGCAAATATATCATCTTTATCTTTAAAGAAGAAATATAATGCACCGGTCGTCACACCTGCATTCTTACAGATATTACGGAGGGATGCACCCTGATAGCCCTTCTCCATAAATTCATGCTCTGCACTTGCAAGCAGCTTTTCTTTTGTCTCCCGATCGTCCTTCATCTCATCTCACCACCAATTTAATCCTGCTCTAACATATGAACGCCCATTCACATAACATCGTTATGTTACATCTAAACTGTATATATGTCAACCCCTTTTTTATATAATAGCCTCTGTATTTCCGGCTAAACATTAAATCTGCCTGACGCCTTTCCATGCTGCAACAGGCATTTCCGGTTCATATAACATAATTGCCGTTGCTTCCGTATAATAAAACCTCTACATGACGACATTCACGCAGTTTTTCGTTATGCGAAACACATTGCCAACACCTGCGGGTGCTTGTTTGAGCTCGAAGAGCGAGTTAGCACGGAGCAGGTGTGAATCAGGCATGTGTTTCAAATAGAAAAACAAGTGCGTCTCATGTAGAGATTTTATCAAGAGGAAGTAATCGGCATATTCAGAATATAAAACCGGAAATGCACTTAGTACACATTAAAAGGGCTCCGGCATATATTCAAGGATTGATTCATTGAAAAACATGCGAAACCGGAGCCCCTATGTCAAACTATATTCTTTTTTCCTACTTCGGATGTCCTAACAAGGTATCCTTTTGTCTTAAATCGTAAACAAAATCCAACCAATGCTTTTTATAGGGCAAACGATTTTCATTTATTAATTATTTGCTGATTGAATCGGTCTTGATGATAAACTTAACACTACCCTTCATATCATCTGAGATTCCACCGAAGGATTCATAAGCTTCACCGGCCTTGATGACCTTATCGCACTTTTCTGACAGAGAATCCAGATCCTTTTCTGCGTCATTTACTGCATCAACGATCTTATCTGTACCATCTGATAACTGCTTACTGCCATCCTTTAAGTCACCACTTGCATCTGTCAGCTTTGATGCGCCATCCTTTAATGTGCCTGCGCCTTCTTTCAGAGTATTTGCACCCTTTGTAAGGCTGCCTGCACCACCATTCAACTTAACCATACCATTATACAGATCAGAAGTGCCTGTATATACCTTGCCAAGACCTGTGTTCAGTGCTGATGCACCAGTTGCCAGAGCGTCTACACTCTTCTTCAGAGTTGTGATCTGTCCGGAGAATGAACTCAGCTTGCCAAGTACCAGATTCGCACCATAGGAAAGACCATCCTGATATGCTGTTGCATATCCTGACTTATAACCTTCTACATAAGCTGTACCATATCCTGACTTATAAGCTGTACCATATGCACTGCCATAACCTGCTGTGAAAGCATTGGTATATGCTGTACCGTATGCTGTGCTGTAGCCGGATGTATAAGCTGTGCCATAAGCTGTACCGTAACCGGATTTGTAACCGGAACCATAAGCTGTACCATATCCTGACTTATAAGCTGCTCCATATACATCACCATATGCAGTTGCAAATGCTCCCTGTAATGCAGCAAGTGTTGCATCATCCGGCTGGGAACCTGTCATCTGTGTATAAGCAGATACAAATTCCTGGAAATAAGTTGCAAACTGACCAGATGCTTCGGATGCTACTGTTGATGATGAAGGTGCTGCTGCCTGTGCCTCTGCTGCTACCGTAGAAGCGGAAGGTGCTGCTGCCTGTGCTTCTGCTGCAACTGTATCAGCGGAAGGCGCTGCTGCCTGTGCTTCTTTTACAACGGATTCCTTAGAAGGTGCTGCTGCTTTACCATTCTTCTGTGCCTCTGCTGTTACAGCATCCTTATCAACACCATCTGCGATCTTATCCTTGTTTGCTGTCAGGTTATTTGTAATATTTTCTGTGATCGTGCTCTTGATTGCTTTCTTTTCTTTATCACTTAATTCTGTCTTGGTTGGAAGTTCGATTCCCTTTACAGCTTTGTTTAATGTTGCAAGTCCGTCGCTGATCTGCTTGGAACCGGATAAGATACCATTTTCACCTTCAAATGCTGCTTTTAATGTACCAGCACCTGTTGTTGCAGAATCAACACCCTGTGCCAGAGTTAAGGAACCCTGATATAAGCTGTCTGCGCCATCCTTTACCTGACCAACACCATCGGATACGGAAGATACACCATCTGTATATTCTGTAATTCCTTCAACGAGGGAATTCATACCATCGCTGTATGTGTCGATCAGTTCGTTGATATCAGATTCAGCATCCTTCAGATCCTTGTTATCGCTGTCCTTGGATAAGAATCCGGTAGAAGCAACTGTCATTGTCATGTCCAGAGAGAAATCTGTACAGTCTGCTGTAACCTCGAAGTAATCCGGAATCTCAACATCTAATTTCTGCAGATCCAGGCTGTCCTGAAGACCAGGCATACCCATACCAACAACGATACTGTTGTTTCCATCATTTACAACCTGACCATTCTCAACCTTGATATTTGAGAATTTGTCATTTGATAAGATCATACCGGTCGCCATCAGGAAAGGAGTATATACATCTCCACTCTTTGAATTATTGACATATTCAAATCTCATCTTTACCTTGCCGCTCTTGCCTGCCAGCTGATCCGGTGTGATCTCCTGATCATCCAGATAATAAGTAACTTTAACTTCTACAGGAACCTGCTCCTCTGACTTGCCCTGATAATAAATGGAATTGCCATCTGCCTTCCATACAAGTTCTCCATTATTCTCTGTAAATGTCTCGTCGCCTTTTACATTCTCGATATCAGTCAGGTTACTGCTATCCTTAATGGTTGCCTCACCATCTGTGTTCTTTAACCACTCACTGACGATAACGTCCTGCTTATTACCTGCTGCATCAGCAATAACGTAAACGGTTTCATCTTTATCACTGTCTGTATTCTCGGAAAGTCCGATAGAATTCTCAAGTACATCTGATAATTCTTCATCACTCTTGCTCATGATCTCCGGGTTCTCTAATGTCTGTACATCTCCTGTTGCTGCACTGCCACAGCCTGTAACAGATAACATCATTGCGCCACTCAGAGCGATTGCCATAAATCTTTTTCTTGCTTTCATATTTTTATAACTCATACTAATTACCTCCTAATTTACTACTGCTGGTCAGCAGGATCATTGGAATCCTTGTTTATATCTATATATTTATCATCGTCACTATAACTGTCATCAAAATCATAGTTATCAAAGTTTCCTGGTTTCTTCTCTGCAAATGGTCTATCTTCATTCAGAAAATCATCATCATCTGCTGTTTTCTGTCCCGAAGCCGGATCAACATTTCCTGCTCCGGAATAAGCTGCTTTCTGTTTGCCGGTAATACCCTTGAAACCAATTGTTGTATGGATAATCAGCTTATCAAATAACATCAACGCAGCAGGAAGCAGGAAGATGACAACAAACATACTGATGATAGCTCCTCTTGCCATCAACGTACATAAAGAACTGATCATATCGATCTCGGAGTAACAGCCAACACCAAAGGTTGCGGCAAAGAAGCTTAATGCGCTTACGATAATGGAAGTCATAGATGTCTGAAGTGCAACTGTAACTGCCTCTTTCTTAGCAAGGCCATTGCTTCTCTCTCTCTTATATCTTGTTGTCATCAAGATCGCATAGTCAACGGTAGAACCAAGCTGGATCGTACCGATAACGATGGATGCGATGAACGGTAATGTTGTATTTGTAAATGCCGGAATACCCATATTGATAAAGATTGCAAATTCGATTACACATACCAGAATGATCGGAAGTGATACGGATTTGAATACGAATAATATGATCAGCAGGATAACGCCGATGGATACGGTACTTACTGTGTTAAAATCCTTATCTGTGATCTCGATCAGATCCTTTGTACAAGGAGCTTCACCGATCAGCATACCCTTACTGTCATATTTGTGAAGAATCGTATTGATCTCATCACACTGTGTATTTACTTCATCACTTGCTACTTTGTATTCTGACATGACTAACATCAGCTTCCATTCGCCATTGTCAAGCTTGGATTTCAGATCCTGTGGAATCATGCTCTGTGGAATCATAGGACCAACTACAGATTCCAGACCAAGTACAGTCTTAACACCCTTGACAGTCTTAATTTCTGAAATAACTTTATTAATACTCTTTTCATCCAGATTGCTGTCAAGCAGGATCATATGTGTAGAGTTCATATTGAATTCTTCTTCCAACTTCTGGTTTGCCTGAATACTTGGAAGATCTTCCGGTAATGAGCTGTCGAGGTTATAGTAAACATCTGTATGTGTATAACCATATAACGCAGGAACCAGAAGGATCAGGAATAAGATATGGAAGATCCAGTACTTATTCACGATAAATTTGCTAAGCTTATCAAACTTAGGAAGTAAAGATCTGTGACAGGTCTTTTCAATCGGCTTATCAAAGATCAAGATCATGGATGGGAGTACGGTTACACAACAGATAACACCGATAACGACACCCTTTGCCATAACGATACCAAGGTCAAGGCCTAAGGTAAAGGTCATGAAGCACAGTGCAACGAAACCTGCTACTGTTGTGATCGAGCTGCCGATAACGGATGAGAAGGTGGAAGCGATCGCATCTGCCATAGCTTCTTTATTCTCTTTGCCATTTACTTTTTTCTCTTCCTGATAACTGTGCCACAGGAAGATCGAGTAGTCCATCGTTACACCCAACTGCAGGACTGCGGTAAGTGCCTGTGTTATGTAGGAGATCTCTCCTTTAAATACATTTGTTCCCAAGTTATATACAATCGCCATACCGATACTTAATAAGAAAAAGATCGGTACGAGGAAGGAATCCATAGTCAGTGATAATACGATCAGCGATAAGATAACTGCTATGGTTACATAGATTGGAACCTCTTTATCACACAGATCCTTGGTATCCGTAACAACGGCTGACATTCCGCTGATGAAACACTGCTTACTTGCAAGCTTTCTGATCTGAGTGATCGCTTCCATTGTCTCATCGGAAGACATTGTTGTTTTAAAGATAATTGCCATCATCGTACAATCATCATTACGATATGCCTCTCTGATATCTTTCGGTAAAATCTCATCCGGAATAGAAATATCCATAATCGAGTCATACCAGATTACAGAATCAACATTGTCTACCTGTTCCATTTGTTTTTTTAATTTGACGACATCTTTATCGTCCATCCCTTCTACCAGGCACAGGGAGAAAGCACCCGTTCCGAAATCATCCGCCAGAATGTCCTGACCTTTCATGGTTTCGATATCCTTTGGTAAATATGAAAGTACATCATAGTTTACTCTGGTTTTCAAGAAACCAATCGCTGCCGGGATCAAAAGCAGGATACTGATAATTAAGATCGGTACACGAAGCTTTACAATCGCCTTTCCAAATTTGTTCATAGAATCAATCCTTTCGTTAATACAAAAAATGAACGGAAACCTTTTTCTTGTTTCCGTTCATAGAATATGATTATTTTGTTTGTTTGTAATTATACAAGATTTTAGGGTTGACAATTTTTTTGACATTTATCCGGAAATGTCAAAACGAATTCTAAAATAAGTATAAAAAAAGCCTGAATACCTGATAAATTCTATCATTTTCTGTACTGTCTGTACACCAAGGTCTGCCCGGCTTCTGCTACTGTCTGTCATGATCGGATATATAGACTGCCTGCTTACACTTCTCAAGCATCTCCCTCATATAATCAGCCAGCTTCTCCGGTGCCATCTTCATGCCACCCTTTGCCCATTCAACGATAATCCCACAGATCCCATATGCGAAGAACCGGGCAAATATACCACGTTCCTCGTTTTTCAGATGAGATTTCTCGTCTAACTTATCAATTGCCTCTTCAAAGGTCTGTTCTGCAACCTCAAGCATATACTGGATAATATAATCCTCTGCATGTTTGATCGTGTTAATATAGAACTTTTTCTCCTCCTGCATCTGTGTGAGGATCGCGCCTAATTTCTCATCCCAGTTCTCTAAGGATATGTCCTCCATATTAGGAGCAAATAATTCATTAAAATAGATCCAGACCAACAGTTCGTATTTATCTTGAAAATGATAGTAAAATGTCTGTCTCTTGATTCCGCATCGGTCTGCAATATCACTGATCGATATTTTGTCATATGGTTTCTCTTTGGTCAGTTCTTTTGCACTTAATGCAATCGCTTTCTTTGTAAGATTTGATTCCGGCATATTCGTATAACTCTTTCTATATAATAATATCCCCATATGTCTAAAATGCAGATTTTCTTCCGCACCTGAAACACATGGAGATAGTATAGCACATCTATTATAACTCGGGCAACATGTCTTTCATGCTGTTTAATCCGATCATCAAGGTTGATGTATTATGCAGAAGTGCAGATGTTGTCGGTGCGATCACACCCGCAACTCCAAGCACGATCAGCCCGGTATTAAACCCTACGATAAAACGATAATTTCTGTGAATCCGTTTCATAAGAAGATTTGCAAGTATCTTCAATGTCACGATCTCATCCAGACTGTCCGCATCGATCGTAATATCTGCAACCTCTCTGGCAATCTCCGCACCATCACTGATCGCGATGCCTGCATCTGCTGCTGAAAGTGCCGGCGAATCATTGATACCATCACCGATCATGATAACCTTTCTGCCTGCTGCCTTCTCTCGATCTACAAATGCAGCCTTATCCTCCGGCAGTACCTCTGAATAATATTCATCGACACCGACATGCTCTGCGATCGCCTTTGCAGTCCGTTCACAGTCACCGGTCATCATAACGACCTTGGAGATTCCAACCGACTTTAACCGTTCTACAATATCTGCAGATTCTTCCCTTAACGGATCCTCAATCAGGATTGCTGCCGCAAGCTCGTTATCGATCGCCAGATAGAGGTGGGAATATTCCGCCGGAAGATTCTCAAATACTTCTTCCATCCCATCCGGTATCGTACATTTTTCGTCCTCAAATACAAAATGATAACTGCCGATGATCGCCTTGGAATCCCCAATTGTTGTCGAGATTCCATGCGCTACGATATATTTTACTTCTGAATGCATCTCTTCATGATCCAGATTTTTTCGTTTTGCCGCATCCACTACGGCTTTTGCGATTGAATGTGGAAAATGCTCTTCCAGACAGGCAGCGATACGAAGCAATTCGTTTTCATTTGTTCCGTTAAAGGAAACGACTCCCGCAACTGTAGGCTGTGCCTTTGTCAGTGTTCCGGTCTTATCAAATACGATCGTATCCGCTTCTGCTACCGCTTCCAGATACTTTCCGCCTTTGACTGTAATCTTACGGTTTCCTGCCTCACGGATCGCCGATAATACCGATACAGGCATAGCAAGCTTCAATGCACAGGAATAATCAACCATCAGGATCGCAAGGGCTTTTGTTACATTTCTTGTAAGCAGATAGGTAAGTATCGTACCGCCTAAGCTGTACGGCACCAAACGGTCTGCCAGATGCTCCGCCTTGCCCTCCAGATTGGATTTCAGTTTCTCAGACTCATCGATCATCTGCGCAATCTTCTCATATCGGCTGGAACCGGATACCTCTTTTACTTCTATTATGAGCGAGCCTTCTTCTACCACTGTTCCGGCATATACGACATTTCCTGCCGTACGTCTGACGGATACGGATTCTCCGGTAAGTGATGCCTGATTCACCATTGCTTCACCATCACAGACAGTTCCGTCAAACGGAATGATCGTTCCGACATTGACAACGACATGATCTCCTTTTGCAATCGTATCAGAATCAACCAATATCTCGTTATTCTCTGTCTTTAACCACACTTTTCCGACATTTAATGACATCGTACGTGCCAGGTCATCGACCGACTTCTTATGTGTCCACTCCTCAAGCAGTTCACCGATTCCGAGCAGGAACATGATCGAACCTGCAGTCTTCATATCCCCTCGTAAAACAGATACTCCAATGGATGTTGCATCCAGCACCGGAACTTCGATCTTGCCCTTTGTCAGAGTCTTAACGCCTTTCCAGATATACTTAACAGACATCAGACCTGCATAAGCTGCTGATATCGGATATGGCAGAAGCCACTTTCTTGCATAATGGAAGATAATCTTATCGACCAGCTTCTCCTGATACATCGCATTCGTCTCTCTGCCGCTTCGTTCCAGATAACCATTTGGGACTTTTACATCTTCATAATGAAATCTGCGAAGTCTGTCGATAATGATATCCGGATTTCCCGTATAACAGATCACTGCATCCGCCGTCCGGTCATACACCTTTGCCGAGCTGACCGGTTCAAAAGACTCCAGATAATATAAAAGAATATCAGCTTCTTCATATGACATATGATTCTGACACATATGTACACGCAGTCTGCCCTTCATCTTATCTTTTATTATGAATTTCAATTCAGCTCATCCTCTTATCTAAATTTTTCTTATGCCTCTACTGCTTCTGTATTTTCTGCTGCAGCTTCACATGCGCACTCAGCAGTTTCTTCTGCTGTCTCTGCAGGAATATCTTCTACAACGACATCTTCTTCTGCTTCACGATCTGCATTGATCTGCTTTGCGCCCTGGTAAATGTCATCTACATTTTCCTGAATGGTTGTAGCTGTGTTCATAACACACTTCTTTGCACGAAGAGCCGCTGCTGTACAGTTTGTGTAAACCTTCTTTGCATCCTTGCTTGATAATACCTTGATACCTGCCGTACCAAACAATAAACCTGCTGCAAATATTCCAACTTTCTTAATATCCATGATAATTTACCTCCTGATTGTATTAATATATTTTGAAGCACATTATAGCATCATTTCTTTTTTTTGCATGTATATTATCATTTTATTCACATATTTTTTACATCTGATCATTCGCAAACATGTACACTTGTTCTACTCGTGAACTATCATCTTATGTTGTCTGTAAAACCTTCGATAAAACATAAATCCTACTATAGTAGTGATTACCTCTGTAATCGGGAAAGTCAGCCAGAAATACACAAATCCGAATCTGGAAAACAGATATCCAAGCGGTACAAATAAGAACACCGTTCTCATAATGGTTAGAAACGAACTCTTAAAGGCTTCGCCGGTTGCCTGCAAAAAGACCGGATAAATCTGCGCACCTACCATCGGTATAAAGCTGATCCCAATAAATCGGAATCCCTGCACTCCGATACGGATAACTTCGCTGTCCTTCGTAAACACAGAAAGCATAGGTTCCGGAATAAATTCAAAGCATAACGTTCCGATGAACATCAATGCAATTCCCCATATAAAGGCAACCGTCATCGTATGTTTACAACGATCAATACTCTTTGCCGCATAGTTATAGCTAATGATGGGTACAATGCAGGTCTGAAGAGCACCCAGTGGTATAAAGAAAAATGTCTGCCATTTGTAATACAATCCAAGTGCTGTCACTGCCTCATCGGAAAATCCTGCAAGGATCATATTTAATCCAAATATGTAAAATGTATACGTTGCCTGCATGATGATATTCGGAATTCCAAGCGCATAGATCCTGCGGATATCCTCTGGATATTTGCAAAGAGACGGCGAACGATGAAATCCCTTCTTCATAACAAGAAGTGCCGCTACAACCTGTCCTGTGATCGTTGCAAATGCAGCTCCTGCTATTCCAAGCTTTGGTATACCAAAAAGCCCAAAGATCAAAATCGGATCTAACACAATATTCGTGATAGCTCCTGTGATCTGTGCGATCATCGGTGTCTTCATATCTCCGTTTGCCTGAAGTACCTTTGTCCATATGCTCTCTGTAAACAATCCAATGCTGCCCACGCACACAATCCTTCCGTAGGTAATTACATCAGCAATTACTGTATCTGAATTTGTCTGCAACCGTGCATATGCAGGCATCAACAGATAACAGCTTACTGCAAATAAGATCCACATAATGATCGCCAGACTAAAGCCGATGCCTGCTACCTCATCCGCCTTCTTATACCTCTTTATTCCCAGAAAATGTGCAATATTTGTATTGATTCCAACACCGGTTCCAACTGCCAGTGCGATCATCAGAAGCTGAACAGGATAAATGATCGATAACGCCGTCAGACCGCTCTCTGAGTATTTCCCGACAAATAAACTGTCTACTATATTATAAAGAGCCTGTATCAACTGTGCCAGCATGACAGGCGGTGCGATTTTAAAAAAGATCTTATTGATCTTTTCTGTGCCGTAAAAACTACTGTTTGTTTCCATTTTGTTTCCCCTGAATTTATTCCTTCACCTGTAATTTTTCTTCATCTTTTAATTCATGATAAAATGCATCCAATATACCCACATAATTTTTATTCCATGGCTTTTGTTTGCCACAGTAATGCAGGATTACTGCATTCTCGCGTACCCATGTTCTATCTATCTTCTCATGGTTCGGTTCCATATTATAAAATGCTATCATTCTGTCACTTAAATTATACCGCATGGTATCGATCAAACCGATATGTGTACCATACAGTGCAGCAATGATATCCTGATCCGGTAAAGTCAATGTCTTTCTGTGTTCTTCCACAAATGTTCCCACTTCGTGAAAATCCTGTTTTTTTCTCAAAACATCCAGATTCATTAATATTACGCCCGTATTGATATATGGAACCTTTTCCTCTATTCCCAGTCTTAACCGGTTCATCTTATTTAAGAACTTTCTGATATGTGTACAAGCTAAAAAATAGTTATCTTCAAAATCCATCTCATACAGTTCCTTCAATGAACGAATGACAATTATATCCGCATCAAGGTACAGGATCCGATCCAATGTCTCCGGTAATAATGCAGATGCATATATTCTGTAATATATCTCCATCGGATAACGGTCTGTCTCCGGAAAATTCATATCTTTACGATACTTCATATCGATAAAATGAAATGTTACGGAATTCCCCTCTATATCTTTGTCATATCGTTCCAACTGTTTCTGATCATTCAGATCAAGATCAGAATGAATCACATATATATCATACCCACCTTCTGATGGGAAACGGATAATTGATCGTACACAATCATCCAGATGTTCCATAAAGCCCTTATTAATCGTAAATAATAAATTCATTTCATATACCTCATCCCATGATATTTTACTTCCGGCTTTTTACAATTTACTACTCTGAATATCTCCGGTCAATCCATAATTTCTGAATCGCGTGCAATAATTCTGTACCTTTATTTAAAATCAGATTAAGGCACACCAAAACTGCCGGCAGATAAAAATCTGCCGGCAGCCGTCTATTTTAGATCCCCAAACCTCAAACTTCTTTGGAATCCTTCCATGCCGCATTTACGCTTCATGAATTTATTTTGTTTTTACTGCCACCGCATTGCTCCAGTCTGAACAGATTTTTGTTGTCTTTCCATTCTTCTTCACATTCTTATAAGTACAGATCCGCACATAGTACTGTTTCTTTGTACTTAACTTTGTAATCTGTTTACTCTTTGCCTTATTGGAAGATACTGTTGTCAGAATCGAGCCTTTAAATGACTTATTGGTAGAACACTGAATGATGTAGCCACTGGTGTTCTTCGTCTGCTGCTTCCAGTTGACCGTAACCTTTGCCTTTCCTGCCTTTACGGATTTGACCGTTGTTCCGGCAGGTGCGATACGAAATGTCAATGTCTTCTTGCCACTATATTTCTTACCCTTTAACTGAACCGTGACTTTATAGCTTCCGATCGATTTCCTTCCACTTGCATAGGTCACTGTATAGTCCGTACCATTTTTCAGTTTTTTACCCTTGCTGTCCTTTACCGTGACAGTTGGCTTCTTCGCTTTCTTATCATATGTATAAATGCTCTTGCTAAGCTTTACACTGCTGATCTTATTGATCTTCTTTGTAGATAAAGTCTCGCCACAGGACTTGCATTTCGTTACAAGCTTTCCATCAACACTAAAGGTTGCTTTCTTCTTTACACTCTGAGCCTGCTCCTTATGCTTGCATCCTGTCGTTTTCTTTGCTGTCAGATGATAGGATGTTCCTGATACATATATGTTCACATATCCCTTGATCGGCTCTCTTACATAGGATGCTGTATATCCGCTTCCCTCTTTGCCGAGATTATACCATTCATCCTGTGTAAGAATTACATTGTCGGAAGAAGGCTGACCGATATACCAGTCTTCTGCTCCTCCGTTTGAATCAGTGATCGATCCTATGCTGATCAGGTCACTTTTTACATAAGATATCACACCATTCTTAATATCAAGCTCAAATATGCATTTCTTACCGGTCTTATCTTCGATGTATTCCTGCTCACCTGAGGATTTACTCTTATAGGTATATGCTGATATCTCCTCCAAGGTTTTGTAATAGCCCATGTTCGATGGGTTAAATGCGGAATATCCATGTTCGATCTCATGTGCATAATAGAGATTCAAAGATTTGCAGTAGATCAGTTTATAGATATAATAGCTGGTATCATACATGTCTATCGCATATTTAGAATTCGCATCTCCATCCTTCATGTACACCTCAAATACAGAAGGCTCATCACTCAGACATACAACACGATGCATAATATACCGGTCTGTATATGCCGCCTCCGTCTTTAAAGTTTTGTCTGTGTCTGCATCGACACAGTTTTTATATTTCTCTGATATCGAGTTTACATAAAACGGCATCTTATCCGTTCCGGCGTAGACATCTACAACTGCCTTTCCGCTTACCTTGAGAACGGCTTTTGTACCCTCCGGCTGCATGGTAATTCCACAATTTTTTTCCTTGTTCTTATTAATCGTCAGAGTACCATCACCAAGAATCTCAACAGATCCGCCATAACCATAGCCCCATACAATAAGACTCTTGATCTGGTTATCACCCACCAGCTTGATCTTGAAGTCATCCCCCATCTCATTTGCCTCGATTGACATCGTTGGGTGTTTATAATTCGTAAGCGTTAAGGTATTCGTCTTCTTATCATAAACTGCCCCTTTTACAGTCTCTGCTTTTTGTGAACCTGTAACATATACAAAATGATTTGTATTCGTTCCGCCCCCCCGATTATAAATATTGATATACGCTGCACTATACTCTCCTGTATTTGGTCCGTTTGCTGCCTGTACGGTCAGCACACATCCAACCCACATACACAAAACCGCCAGCATCAGAGATACCTTTTTGAAATGTTTCATACCCATTTCCTCCTTTCATGGTTATACTATGCCATGAAGTATATCTGATAAACCGGCGGTTTATAAGTTTACATTTGTTCTTTTTTATATTTTAGTGCAATATCGTCACATAAATCCATTCAAAAGTAAGTTTTTATTAACAGGACTCACATCCTCCAGGATTGATCATCATATAGGCTTGAATCTGATCCTATTTCATAGGATGATCTCATTTATTTATACCTTTATCGGTTTCTCCACGCATAATAGAACTGGATCAAGCCGATCCTTGACCTTGTATCTGTCTTTTCATTCAGCGATGAGATATGCTTATAGAGCGCGGTTCTTGAAATATACAGCTTTCCTGCAATATCCTGCACACTTTCATCCGATTCCAGAAGTTCTCTTAACACTTCCTGCTCTCTGTCTGTCAGACGATATTCCTCTGCAAATCGGGCAAAATAATCAACAGCGTCTGTACCGCCCGACTCTTTTATCACATTTTCCGATTCAATACCGTGTTTTCCTGAAACCGAATCAAATACAGAACCCGTTGTTGCAGATGCAGATTCCACCGTAAGCCCATCCATATCTTCCTTACGTTCAAATCGTTCCTCTATGATATTCACGCGAAGCTGACTGCTGTAAATGAACATCGCAATACTGATCATCACAAACAAAATAAGGATCACGATGCTGGCAAGAAGTATAGGAGATAATCCCTCGCCGCTTCCGCTTCCGTTTCCATTTCCATCTGCATTTACCGACATGGCATACGGCAGCATGGTTGAGATAAAGCCGACGATACCCGCTCCGATATTATTAATAGCTCTGCCGAATCCTGCCCATAATGCAGGGACTCGCGTATAATAAGATACTTCCATAAAACCGGTTGTGAAGAACACAACGAAAAATCCTGCTACCGGATAGAACACAAGCAGTCCCGCAAGGATCGAGCCACCTATACCGATCAATAAGATACAGAGCACGGATAAGACCGTCACACAGTACATGACCAGACTCATATATCTGCGTTTCTTCAGATCAAATAAAATTCCCGCAAGGATTCCACTTAAAGCCAGCAGAAGCCTCGGCCATTCACCTACATCGATCGCACCCTTTGCATGATAGTAAGTAACAATGTTATCCAGAGCCGCAAATATGAATGTCATTAAAAGGACACAACAAACCAGTGCTCCACAGGTAAGTCCCGGATGGATCGAAGCATTATTCTGCACCTCCACCTCATCCTCTATCTTAAAACAATCTACAAGTATTACAAAGATCACAACAAATATCAATAGCATAGATGCCTGAATCCGATTGTCTGTGATCAGATTATTATTTATAAACTGAAGCAGCAGGCCTGCCGCATAAGCAGTTCCAACCATCAATGCCATATGATTGCTGTTTTTCAGGATATCCGCTGCCTGATCATGCACCTTACTGCCATACATACCCGCAAACAAAAAGAACACGCAACCCCAGATCAACAAACTCCGTTCCGATCTGTTACCTGTCATCATCCAAATACTTAACATACAGATCACTCCTGAAATAATCTGCATAACCATTCCTTGTCGGCTTCCCCGATAGTGTTTCAAAATCGGATAGACCAGAAATCCTGCTACACTGACTGTAAGAATAATGCTCTGTGCCCATATGACCCGACCTGCAGGTACCAGTTCCGCCATCCGATCATCAAAGAAATATTCCGTTCCCAGAAATAAAAAATTAAAAACTGCCAGTCCTGTTATGGCCAATATATAATTTCTGTATTTTCCCTTTTGATTCTTCTGCCCGGACATATATACTTCCCCATTATCTTTATAATTGTTTCATTTGTTCCCTGTCTTCCAATATTCCCCCAGCGTAAACTATTCTGTTAATGTACTACGCCCTGTCCTCAAGATCAAATGTAATTTTTGTCAAATATGTCTCTTTGTTTTCTTTTTGCAACCGTTCCGTCAGTTCCCGCACGATATTCTTTTCCTGCCCCTGCCATTCCGATGGAACAACCATATCAAAAACAAGTTCTTTCTTTCCCTCATGAGTGTGTACGCGGAAATCATGGATTGTTATTTCTGTATCTATTTGCTGCAGGATAGTAAGTACCTGATGGTGTATCTGATCAAGCTCTGCATCATCTGTGATAACCGGATCGTAATGAATGACCATATGCACACCAAATCGGTTCAGGCATTCCCGTTCGATGCGGTCAATCTCATCATGACACACCATTGGATCGATCTTCTTATCGATCTCTACATGAATACTTGCATACTGTCTGCCCGGACCATAATCATGTACCAACAGGTCATGGCAGCCAAGTACCAACGGACAGCTGCTTATATATCCAATAAGCTGTTCCCGCAAACCGGTATTTGCACCTTCTCCAAGAAGCGGAGAGATTGTATCCTTTGCAAGCGAAATTCCGCTTACAATGATAAAAACAGATACCAGCCCACCCATAAGACCATCCATTTTCCATCCGCTGATATGTTCTACAACTGTTGCGGCAAGAACCGCAGCTGTTGTCAGCACATCATTTCTGCTGTCTGCGGCTGCAGCAAATAAGGTATTTGACTGAATCTTATCTCCCGTCTTACGATAAAAAAACATCATCCAGAGTTTTACCAGGATCGAACCGATCAGCACAATGATCATCAGCATGGAAAATTCGATCGATGCCGGATGGATCAGCTTGAGTACCGATGTCTTTGCCAATTCAAATCCGATCACAAGGATCATAGCAGCCACAACCAGACTTGCCAGATATTCAAATCTCGCATGTCCGTATGGATGTTCTTTGTCTGCCGGCTTCTCTGCCAGCTTAAATCCGAGTAATGTTACAATGGAGCTTGCTGCATCTGACAGATTGTTCAATCCATCTGCAATAATTGATGTAGATGCGGCCAACTTTCCGATCACAAGCTTGCTACCTGCCAACAGCAGGTTACACAATACCCCTATGAAACCGGTCATCTTACCGACCGCTGCCCTTTTCTTAGAATCCTGATTTTCTTGTGCCATAATAGTTACCTCCGCATATATAAGATAACTTTATGCAACGCAATTAATAATCTTTCCATCAGATCAATAGAATTATCTCTGACCGGCTGTAGCCGGAATAATAAAAAACCTGCGGAACAAATAGTAACTACTGTCCCGCAGATCATAAATTCATTCTTTATCTGCTGCCACCCTGTGTGGCCCGGCCCTGTGGTCATCCCACCGCCTGCTCAGTTTGTACTGTAGATTGATATGCAGTGCAAAAAGTATTGATACATTATAGCATGCGGTTACCCATACATCAAGTGCCGGTTTCTGATATTTTGAAAGATGATATTTTGAAGGATCTGCCACCGGAAATCTGCTTCCGACGGCTATCCTTATTTGTACTCTGTATTACTTGGATGCGGCAGGATTTAATTTCTTGGTCTTGATCTCATCCTGAAGCATTGCAAGGAATTCATCCATAGGAACAGTTGTTGTCTTCTGCTCACCATGAAGTCTGTAGCTGACAGTCTTATCATTTACCTCATTCTTACCAAGGATGATCAGATACGGAACCTTCTCAACCTGAGCAGCTCTTACACGATAGCCAAGCTTCTCTGCACGTTCATCGATCTCGACACGGATGTTGTTATCATCTAAGAAATCATACAGCTCATGTGCATATGCATTTAATTCCTCATCTTCATTCTTTACAGGAAGGATTCTGGCCTGTACCGGTGCTAACCAAAGTGGCAGATTTCCCTTTGTCTCCTCCAGAATGTATGCCATGAAACGATCTAAGGAACCAAGGATTGCTCTGTGAAGAACGACAGGAGTCTTCTTTGTACCATCCTTATCAATATATGTCAGGTTGAATTTTGCAGGAAGACAGAAGTCAAGCTGGCATGTAGATAATGTATATTCATTTCCGATCGCCGGCTTAACATTTACATCAAGCTTTGGACCATAGAATGCTGCTTCACCGATCTCTTCCGTGTATTCGATACCGATATCATCCAACACTTTACGGAGTGCGTCCTCCGCTGTATTCCACATCTCATCGTCATCATGATATTTCACCTTATCCTCAGGATCTCTTAATGACAGAACACAACGATAATCTGTGATATTGAAATCCTTATAGGTGTCGAAGATCAAGTCAACAACCTGCTTGAATTCAGATTCGATCTGCTCCGGTGTTACAAACAGATGGGCATCGTTCTGACAGAAATGTCTGCCTCTCTCGATTCCTTTTAAAGTACCACTGGCTTCGAAACGGAAATCATGTGCGATCTCGCCGATACGAATCGGAAGATCTTTATAGGAATGCATTTTGTTTGCATAGATCATCATATGATGCGGGCAGTTCATTGGACGAAGCACGAAAGACTCACCCTCAACTTCCATTGCAGGGAACATATTGTCTTTGTAATGATCCCAGTGACCGGATGTCTTATAAAGATTTACCGTACCAACACAAGGAGTCATAACATGACGGTAGCCAAGCTTTCTTTCCTTGTTCTTGATATAATTTTCAAGCTCCTGCCATACGATATAACCCTTTGGAAGGAACATAGGAAGTCCACGTCCAACCAGATCATCTGACATGAACAGATTCATCTCTTTACCGATCTTTCTGTGGTCACGGTCTTTTGCTTCCTCCAATAACTTCAGATGTTCTTCCAGTTCTTCTGCTGTAGGGAAGCATACACCATAGATTCTCTGCATTACATGGTTCTTGGCATCACCCTTCCAGTATACACCGGAATATTTTACTAACTTGAAGTTCTTACATAATTTTGTGTTATCAACGTGTGGTCCGCGACAGAGATCTGTGAAATCTCCCTGATCGTAAACTGTAATATTTCCATCCTCTAAGCCTTCGATCAGATCCAGCTTGTAGAAATCATCCTTGAACATTTCAAGTGCTTCTGCCTTTGTAACTTCACGTCTGTAAATCTTCTTGCCCTCTTTACAGATCTTCTTCATTTCTTTTTCAATAGCTGCGATCACATCATCGTTTACAACATCATCGCCAAGGTCGATATCATAATAGAAACCTTCTTTTACAACCGGTCCAACCCAGAACTTTGCATGTGGATACAAATGCTTTACGGCCTGTGCCATAACATGGGCGCAGGAATGATTGAGAGTATTTAATCTCTCGTCTGCTTTAAAATCTACCATTTTCTTATTTCCTTTCTTTTACCTGAAGTGACATCCCACCCGATGGTACAATGTCCGATAATTATTTGTACAGGAATCATTCTGTTTCTTTGTCTATTGCACAAAAAACGCCCCTGTACAGACGTTTTTTCATCTATACAAGGGGCGATTATAATTCTTATATCGCGGTTCCACCCTTTTTATTTCCTGTGGAAATATCTCATTCATGATGATAACGGAATCACCGGACCGGATTAGGGCCGCTCAGAGCTGGTCTTCCTGAATGACTCCTCTAAGATACTTCCACCAAATGTATCTCTCTCTGTAGATTCTTCGTTCAGTACTGTTCTCATCAACACGTTATTCAAAGTATATTTCAACTGTTCCGCACTGTCAAGTAGCTTTTTCCGGTTTTATTATCATTTTTTTCTTATTGAATGATCTAAAGATTTTCCGTTAATACCTAAGACTATGGTCTCTGTCCAAGTCCGCCTTCCAGAGTGATCGTCTCTCCTGTCATATATTTGAAATCAGGGGATGCAAGCTGTACACATACACGTCCGATCTCAAGCTCTGAATCACCGAAATGACCCATCGGAGGTGTATGAACATTCTTGTCAAATGCATCCGGATATGCATTCTTGAACTGTTCTAACTGTGCTGTCCATGCAAGCGGGCAGATGATATTTACATTTACGCCATCCTTTGCCCATTCTGTTGCTGCAACTCTTGTAAGTCCACGAATTCCTTCTTTTGCTGCTGCATACGCACACTGTCCAAAGTTACCGAACAGTCCTGCACCGGATGCAAAGTTGATAACGGATCCCTTGCTCTCTTTCAGATATGGATAGCACGCTTTCATATAATAGAAGGTTGCATACAGTCCGGAATATAATGCCAGATTAAACTGATCTGTTGTATGGTCAGCAAGCGGAACACCGGATGCCGATGCCTGTGCATTATTAACCAATACGTCGATACTGCCAAATGTATCGATCGTCTGCTTTACAACATTTGCAACAACTGCCTCATTATCCGCACCGGCAGATACATCTGCTGCAACAGCCAGAACCTTTATACCATATAAGCGTTCCAGTTCTTCCTTTGCATCTTCCAACTTCTTCACATTTCGTCCTGTGATCACGACATTTGCGCCTTCTTTTGCATATGCTGTAGCGATACCGTAACCGATCGAACCACATCTGCCATCACTTAATACGGCACGTCCTCCACCTGTGACAATAACTGTTTTACCTGTTAAAAATCCCATTTTCTGTTTTCTCCTTATATTATTTGAAATCCGATACCTTCAGACTGCTTTCCGGCCTTATACAAATGTCCCAGTCCGTTTGTATCATATATAATGCTCATTATCTTCTATATCTTTCGATCATATCCTCCCACTGACAGCCTGCTTTCAAATGCACTCTGTTCTAATGGTTTATCATACAGATAGCCCTGTGCATGGTTACAGCCAAGTTCCAGAAGAAATCTTGCCTGCTCCTCCGTCTCAACTCCCTCGGTTATGACATTCAGATTCAACTGTCTTGCCATCTGAATGATACTCTTAATAATGATCTGATCCTGTGTTGAAAATGCCTCATGATTGATAAATGACCGATCGATCTTAATCTCGTTTACCGGGAAATCCCGAAGAACACTCAAGGTCGAACAGCCTGTACCAAAGTCATCAATTGATGTCGCAATACCTGCTTCTGACATATTCTTGATAAAGTCATACAGATCCTTCTGTTCACTCGCTTCTGTCGTCTCTGTTACTTCTATGATGATATACTTTGGATCAATATCATACTCTTTTATGATCCTTATAATTCGTTCCGCCAACATCCGTGGATCATGCCCAACCCCGGAAATATCATTTCTCGATATATTCACAGATATCGGAACAAGCTTATACCCTTTCTCAATCCATTCATTTATAGCCTCACAGACCCGCTTCAGAATATACAGATCCAGATGAATGATAAATCCATTCCTCTCCATGGTCGGAATAAACCGAAATGGTTGTATCACTTCTCCGTTATGAATCCATCTTGCAAGTGCCTCTGTACCTACGATCTGACCTGTCCGGATATCAACCTTCGGCTGATAATACACCTGAAATTCCCGTTTCTCCAACGCCTCAGGAAGCATCTGTTCCATCCGCTGAACATCTACTGTTTCTTCCAGCATCTTGTCCGTTAAAAACGCATACGGAAGCTTGTGCTGTCTGGCATAACTGACGGCAATCGACAAACCATTCATAATATTTCCGGGATCTCTGTCCTTTGCCGTTATCTCATAGGCACCTGCCGCTGCCGCTATATATACCGGAACGACCCGTCCCATATACTTTGCTGTTACCTCAACCTTTTCCAGAAGATGAAGGAACTCTGCCGTTCTGCTTTTCTTGACCAGCGCCATGAAATTATCTCCGCCCAGATGCGCCAGTGTCTCGTCCTCTGCCAGCCATTTTCTGACAGCGACTGCATAACGCTTGATCATCAGATCACCTTCTGCACCACCATACTTATAGCTGAGCAGTCCAAAGCTTTTCAGGTTAAAATAAAAGCCGTTGTACTGACAGATCGTCTGATCCTGCAAATGCTGCTGTATGATCCTGACAAAGCCTGCACTGTTAGGGAGCATCGTGATCAGATTACAATACGAATATTCTCTTGTCTTACGGATCAGTCTGGATCTCGTCACATGAAGATATAAAACCTCAAGGAGAAGAGCTATATCTTCTTTTTCTTCCTCGCTCCATTCTACATTTTCATATGGGAATGCCGTAAGCTCACAATATCCGTTTTCTACCGCTTGAAATGTCTTCTGATATTTGCCTTTCTCGGAATACAAGCCATCCCCGGCATAGAATACATCATGACGATCTTCATCCTGTACAGATTTGATATCTGCCTCAATGTGCAAATGTCCCGCTACCCTGCCGATCTTAAGCCGCTCAGCCAGAGGTTCGATCGCCTTTTTGAATCCATCAAATGTATTCTCAAACTGTAGTAATTCCTGTACATACAGTTCTATATCTTTTTTCTTAATTCTCTCTCTGATATCATCCACTGTCACGGGTGATCCTCCCTCTCATCTTTACTACTCTATACACCACAAAACTATTATTTTACATACAAACAATCATGTGTTTATTATAACATGCTTTTCACTTTTATGGGAAAAAAGATAGTTTTTTGATAGATTTTGAACAGGTTGGAAATCACATGACAGGCGTTATTTCTTATATGACAAATATACAGGTGTTACAATTACCACCATGAAAATAGAATACCTGTAAGCGGTGACAACACGATCATGATCATGGAAAATGTAAAAGATTCCATAGAGATCAATGTTGCCCTCTGTTCCGAAGGGAACATATTCTGAAGTATCGTATTTGTTCTTACCTGTAATGCATCATCACTAAATGCCGCAATAAATCCACCTAATGTCATAATCACATAATTACCAGAATGTTCCACTGCTATACCAAGAAGAACAAGGAATCCGGTTAATACAAATACTGTTCTGTACCGTAAACGATCACACAACAGAATCACCCTTGCTCCAAGGATTCCTCCAAGTTCCATAATAAAGAGTGCCATTCCAAGCAAGGCATTTGGGATTCCACTCTCCGGCAGCTTAGCCTGTAAGAAAAATAACAGTAAAATATCCCCTGCTCCTACCAGCGAATTTACCAACATCAAAACTATTGCTCTCCTTGCATCCTTTAGAAACTGAATACTTTCCCACCAGCAGTCAACCAATGCACGGACAATTGTATTTGCCTTATGATCCCTGTGTTCTCTATGTTCCCATATTCTATTTAAAACAAATATCTGAACCAGACACATTAAAATATCCGTTCCATATGCGGCTCTATAACCAATGTATAACGCAAATCCTGCACACAAAGTTGATATTCCATTACACAAACGGTATATACTCAACTGATCTGATTCATATTTTGCATAATAGGATTCTTCTCCATAGATTTTTAAAGAATCATATGCTAAAGCATCTCCCGATCCTGATGAAAAATTGTAACTCATCGCATGAAGTGCAATAGACAGACATATCGTAAACAAATTCCCTGATGCGATCATAACAACATTTGCAATCATTCGTAAAATACTGCTCACAATCAACATATTTTTTCTTCCAAATACATCCGCAAATATTCCTGACGGTATCTCAAAAATAATGCTGGTTACATGAAAGACCGTTTCCACAAAACCTATTTCGACCAAACTATATCCTCTGGCAGCCAATATTGCCACCCAAGCCCCTGTTAAAGATAAATTTCCAAGGACGGATGATGTGTATAAATATCCTATTTGTTTTCTAATTGTGTTCATAAAAAAATCTCCTTATCTATTTTTCTTAAATGGATAAGGAGATAGTGTACTTTTTTATTACGTTTTATATCATTGTTCTGATATATGACTTGTTCTAAAAAAAGGCGCACTATCCCCGTAAGGAACACATGTATAACCTTTTTTCAGTTGTAGATTTGTCATTTTCCAGAACATAATCTTAATCCTTTCAATATCAACTCATAGAATTGTACGGTTAGGATAGCATATCCTGCCTTCATTTGCAAGGGTATAAAAACTCACTTTATTCGCAGCATTACCGAAAACTGCTTATCTTTTACCTCTGCTGAAACCACATGCCCCAGCTTATCGGCCAGGCATTTTACAACATATAAACCAAGTCCTGCGCCTTCCTCCCGGCGGGAATTGCCACGGTAGAAGGCGTCAAATACATGGTCGATATCGATCTCATTGTCAGCCTCTATGTCATTCGTGAATGTAATGGATACTCCGTCCGCATCCTGTTGTAAGCAGACGCTGATTCTGGTATCCGCATATTTTCTGGCATTAGAAAAGAAATTTGTAAATATCCGGTTCAGCACTTTCTCGTTGCTCTGAACCCAGACTACACTTTCCGGTATGTCAAATGCTGCCTGAATCCCGGACTCCTGAATCCATTCATACTGCTCCAGCACAAGTGCTGTCAAAGTTCTTGCCACATCTATATTCCTGATGTCAATGGCTTCATCCTTTGCCTCTGCATAAGATACCTCAAAAAATGCATCCGACAACACACGGAGATACTCTGTCTTTGCGATCGCGATATCCAGATATTCCATATCCCGGTCGTCTATGCGTCCACCTTTTTTCATCAACTGCAGATATCCTTTTACTGCTGTAAGGGGTGTTCTGAAATCATGAGAAATGCCTGCGATCACATTTTTCAGTCTGGTTCTGTCCTGCTCCAGCGCACGGTTTCTCTCCTTGATCTGATCCGAATAATCATTTAACGCTTTTGCAAGAGCTACGATGTCACGATCAAAATATTCCACATGGATCTCCTGATCCACTCCTCCATGCAAGCGTTTCTGAAGCTTGGCTGCAAATATCCGCATCTGTCTTTTATATTGTATCAAACGTATAAAAAGGACTGCTGCCAGTAAAAGCAACAGTCCTGAAATTATGATATACCATTTATCCATGTATACAAATTCTCCTCAGGCTATCAAAGATCCAACACCCTAATTGAACCATCTTTTCTTATAGCTATTATATGATAACACATATGATTTCTATGTATTCCCGGTCGTCATATTTCTTTATCTTTGTCCGGTTTCCGCCATATATTCACAGATGAGATGATTGATCTCTCTGTCATCTTCAATCACAAGTAGCTTTGGCATATTGTTTCTCCATAAATCGTTAGTTTTTACATCTAAGCTCTACGCACACAACCTCCGGATAATTGAACAGGCGAACCGGAATTATGCTGTTGCCAAGTCCCCTGCTGACTATCATTTCTGTATCTGCGCGGTTATATTTTCCTGATGTGTATTCCGGTAAAAATCCCTGATCGGGTGCAACGATTCCCCCGACAAATGGAAGTCTGATCTGTCCTCCATGTGCATGTCCGGTCAAGACAAGATCAGCTCCGGCATTTGCATAGTTCTGAAGGTACTGTGGCTCATGCGCAAGTACGATGGATAATTCATTTTTCTGCTCCTGAAGCAGATTCTTTAATGTCTCATCACTTAAGTGCTGATCATCTAACCCTGCCAACATAAAAGAGGAATCCCCTTTTTCAATGCAGACGGCTTCATCATCCAGATCACATGCTCCGGCAGCAAGAATCCCCTGCATCATCTGTTCATTTTCCGATGGCTCAAGCCAATATTCATGGTTGCCGGTCACATAATATACCGGTGCGATCTTCACTGCTTCTTTCACAAATGCTACCGCACGTTCCACATTTGTATGATTAGAATCCACCAGATCCCCGGTAATAACAATGATATCCGGCGAACAGCTTCGTATGGTTTCTAACAGCTTCTTATTCTCTTTTCCAAATTCAGCGTTGTGTAGATCCGATATCTGTACGATCCGGTATCCATCGAGATCTGCGCCAAGCTTTTCTGATTCATATGTATATGTGGTAATTACCAGATGCTTATTCTGAAACAGGCAAAACGGAATCAAAATAATGATTATAAGCATCAGAATGATAATCTTTTTGTGTGGTATTTTTTTCATCTTCATCTATTCACGGTCACAAATAACCGCTCCCATCTTTTATCTATCGTCTTTACCCTGCGATACTTCCTGCCTATAATATTTTGATACAAAAAATAACGCACGGCAAATTTTATTCCTCTTATAGGATATAAAATCATTTGTCGTGCGTCAAATAAATAATTATGAATATGATGATAAAAACTGCTTTGTACGTTCCTGCTCCGGATTGTCAAATACCTCTTCCGGTCTGCCCTGCTCAAGTATATATCCATCATCCATGAATATAACCTGACTGGCTACGTCTCTTGCAAATGCCATCTCATGAGTGACAATTATCATCGTTGTCTTTTTATCTGCAAGATTTCTGAGAACCTTCAGCACTTCGCCGGTAAGCTCCGGATCAAGAGCTGATGTCGGTTCATCAAAACACAGGATATCCGGCTGCATAGCAAGTGCTCTTGCGATCGCAACTCGCTGACACTGCCCGCCTGATAACTGATGTGGATAATTGTTCATCCGGTCTCCTAGTCCCATCTGACGCAGAAGATCTTCGCCCTGTACTCTTATCTCATCCAGTATGTTCTTTTTATTTGCCTTATAGTCCGGTCTTTCCTTTGCCAGAAGCTCCCTTGCCAGCATAACATTCTGAAGTGCTGTGTACTGCGGGAACAGATTAAATGACTGAAATACCAGTCCAAAGTGCAACCGTTTCTTCCGAACCTCCGACTCCTTAAGTGTCTCCGGCTTATCCGTATCGAGAAGGATCTCATTATTTACACGGATAATTCCGTTATCCGGCATTTCAAGGAAATTCAGGCAGCGAAGCAATGTAGTCTTACCACTTCCTGATGATCCTATGATCGACAGAACCTCTCCCTGCTCTAATGAGAAGCTGATATCCTTAAGTACATCGGTCTTACCAAACTTCTTTTTTATATGTTCAACCTCTAATATCGCCATACAGCTCCTCCTCTATCTGAAGAAATCCAGTTTCTTCTCTAATTTTCCAAGTAAAACAGTAAGTACACCATTCCAGATCAGATAATAGAATGCGCAGAAGAACAATGGCCATATCGCACCTGAGATTCCCTGTGAACCTTTCATGAACGCCTGTCCTGCCCAGATAATCTCCTGCAACGCAATGATACGTGCAAGTGATGTATCCTTAACCAGCGTAATAATCTCGTTGGACATTGCAGGTACGATCTTCTTTATCATCTGAAGAAGCTTGACCTTAAAGAATATCTGTCTTGGAGTCATACCAAGCACCAGACCTGCTTCCTCCTGTCCAACAGGAATTCCCTGAATTCCTCCACGATATATCTCTGAAAAATAGCAGGCATAATTCACGATAAACGATACCGATGCTGCCACAAATCTTCCGCCTTCGCCACCACCCCAGATCGGGTTATGGAATACAAGTCCCGGGAAATAATAGATGATAAGCATCTGGATCATCAGAGGTGTGCCTCGAACGATCCACACGATAAATTTCATAAGATAGCTGAGTGGCTTAAACTTTGACATAGAGCCAAATGCTATTAAAAGTCCCAGTGGAAATGCACCAAGCAAGGTCACAAAAAACAATTTTAAAGTTTGAATAAATCCTGTATTAAGCGCCCCAAGTACAATTGGGAGCTGTTCAAAAAACAAATCCATAATAATTTTCTCTCTAAGTAATAATCAAAATAACCGTCTTATAGTCTGTTAATTACTCTGTAAGTGCTGCCTGTACCTTGTACTTCTCTGCACATTTCTCCATAGATCCATCAGCCTTGCTGTCTTTGAAAAACTTGTTAAGCTCTGCTGCAAGATCAGAATCTTTTCTGAAACCTACACCATATTCCTCACTGTTAAGGCCTACTGTATATGTAAGATTTGCATAGCCTGTGCCTTCTCCTACCATAGCTGCTGCCATAAGGGAATCGATAATAGCTGCATCAGATGTTCCTGCTGCAACTTCCATAAGTGCATCTGACTGTGCCTTAACTGCTGTATAATTAAGTCCAAGTTCCTTTGCCTGATCTTCTCCGGCACTTCCTGCTTCTACAGCAAATGTAAGTTCCTTAATGCTGTCTACTGTCTGGTACTGATCTGCCTTGTCCTGTGGCACGATCACTACCTGTGCATTGTTGCAGTATGCATCAGAACATGCCATTGAGCTTGTAACCTCGTCTGTAAGTGTCATACCGTTCCATACACAGTCGATTGTCTTACCATCAAGCTCCATGATCTTGTTGTCCCAGTCTATCTCTACGAATTCTGCTTTCACGCCGATGCTCTCAGCAAATGCGGATGCCATGTCTGCATCAAATCCAATCCAGTTACCTGAGTCGTCTTTGTAATCCATTGGTGCGAAATCTGTAACACCAACAACAAGAGTTCCCTTTTCCTTTACGTATTCCAGATCACTCTTTGAGTCATTTGATGAATCTTTCTTTCCACAGCCAACCATAGAAAGTCCCATTACTGCTACTAAAACCAGTGCTACTAACTTTTTCATGATTATTTCCTCCTGAATATAATTAAAAGATATATGTCTGCCCCTTCCGGGCGCAACACGATAACATAGTAACAGTTTATCACAATAAAGTCAAACGTAATCTTATGGTTTTTATGAATTTGTATTTTCCAAGAACTACAGCCAGTTAAGCCTGTTTTCAAATTTTACTTTGCGGTCTCCTGATTCTATAACTCCTATCTCATAGCAATCATAAAACCGACTGACATGATGCATTACTGCTGCCTTATCTTTTTGATTCGTCACAATATTAAAGCCTACACCACAATTAAACGTCCGCAGCATTTCTTCGTCACTGATATTCCCATTATTTCTGATATACTTAAATATGTCTAATATCTTTATTTTCGACAGATCGATCTTTGCACTCAGTCCCTCCGGAATTATCCTGCACAGATTTCCTTCTATACCACCGCCAGTGATATGCGCCATGCCATGTATAACATCTTTATCAAATAAATCTTTGATTGATCTGTAGTATGGTGTATGTGGTTTCATAATCTGCTCTATAAAGGTTAAACCATCTATCTTATCCAGTTTTATCTGCGGCATTTTGTCCATCAATAACCGTACTAACGAATATCCATTTGTATGTAAGCCATTTGATGCAATTGCCAGAACTGCATCACCCTCTTTGATCTGGGAACCATCGATTACCTTTGATCGTTCAACAATTCCAGCAATACTTGAAGTAAGTACATATACGCCCGGGTCAACAACCAATGGCTGAATAGAAGTTTCCCCACCTACCAGAGAACATTCATTTTCTTTACATGCATCTGAAACACCCTTAACCAATGTCTTTATTGTATCCGCTTCCGCATTTCCACAAACAATCGTGTCAAGTACTGCCAACGGTTTTGCACCCATAACCACAATATCATTTACTAAGTGATTGACCATATCATGGCAAATAGATTCTGAATATCCATACTCTATCGCAAGTTTTTGTTTTGATCCGGGTTCTTCAGATTTTAATACCAGAACCGGATTTTCAATCTCCTGAAATTTTATATCATATAAAGAAGCAAATGGTCCCAGACCATTTAAAACACGGTCATCCTTTGTATCCAAATGTTTTGCCATCTCTCTTTTAATGGTATCAGTATAGGTTATATCAATTCCCGCCTTACTGTAAGATAACCCTTCCGCATCTCTTTCACTCCCTGCCAGGATTTCATCAACAGACACATCCAACACAATTGCCAAATCTCTTAATATCTCAATATTGGGATAAGTTGTTCCATTTTCCCATTTTGAAATTGCCTGAAAAGAAACCTTTAGCTTATCCGCCAACTGCTGTTGCGTCATACCAAGACTCTTTCGTTTTCCCATTATAAAATTTCCAACTTTAATACTGTCAAGCATATAAATACCTCCGTTTTTATTTTATAATAGTTTACTTTGCAAACACAAAACAATAACCGCAAAAGTGAGTTTCATGCAAGGATTCAACCATGCGTTGAAAATGCTTACAATTTTATAGATCTAAGGAATAAAAAATCCCATAGATACTGGATTTTTCCAATATCCATGGGACAAAAATCGTGTTTTGAATTATCTCTTTGAGAACTGTGGAGCACGACGAGCTGCCTTTAAGCCGTACTTCTTTCTTTCCTTCATACGAGGATCTCTTGTAAGGTATCCGGCCTTCTTGAGGATTGGTCTGTATTCTTCTGAATCAGCCTCAAGTAATGCTCTTGAAATACCATGTCTGATAGCACCGGCCTGACCTGTGAAGCCGCCGCCCTTTACGTTAACCATAACGTCGAACTTACCATCTGTACCTGTAGCAACTAATGGCTGCTTAACGATAACTTTCAGTGTATCAAGTCCGAAGTACTCGTCCATATCTTTCTTGTTGATTGTGATCTTACCAGTACCTGGAGCGATATAAACTCTGGCGATACTGCTTTTTCTTCTTCCTGTTCCATAGAACTTAGTTGTTTTAGCCATTGATGATATCCTCCTTCTTAGTACTTAATCTCTAAAACTTCTGGCTTCTGAGCCTGCTGCTTATGATCAGGTCCAGCGTATACATAAAGCTTTGTAATCATGTCTCTTCCAAGTGGTCCCTTTGGAAGCATTCCCTTAACTGCTAAACGGATAACATCCTCTGGCTTCTTAGCCATCTTCTCTTTTAATGTAGTCTCTTTCATTCCGCCTACATAATCTGAGTGGTTGTAGTAGATCTTCTGATCCATCTTCTTACCGGTAACCTTGATCTTGTCTGCGTTTACTACTATTACATAATCACCTGTATCGATATGTGGTGTAAATGTTGGCTTATTCTTTCCTCTTAAAATGCTTGCTATCTCTGATGATAAGCGTCCTAAAGTATGTCCTGTAGCGTCAACTACATACCACTTTCTTTCTATTGTTGATGGGCTTGCCATAAAGCTCTTCATCGTGGTACCTCCTAAATTATTTTCTAAAATATTAATATGGTATATCCTCAAATACGTTGTTTACCGGGGCATTGGTTCACACCGTATCTTTAAACTTCACACATTTGGACATTATACAATACTCATCCGTGTGTGTCAATAAACTTTCTTTATTTTTTCAGGCGTTTTTCTTTATTTTTCAGCATTCATCTGCCATTTCGCATTCAAATATGCTATCTGCGTCTGACCGCAAATCTTCCGTTCAGACCACGACGGTATTTCATCATGAGAATTCTTTTGACAGATGCATTGATCCGTTTTTTCGATATCCGTTTTGTCTTGTAAGCCCGAAGCAATGCCTGATATGTTTCTTTATAATGCTCCGTGCAGAGAAGATCGTCTCCTGCCTGAACTGCTCTGACAGCACTCTCACCCTCACTTCCGGTAAAGCTCCGTACTCCTGCCATCGACAACGAATCCGTAACGATCACACCTTTAAATCCCATTGTATTTCTAATGTATTTGTTTACCTTCGGTGATATAGATGCCGGATTTTTAGAATCAAAACAATGTACAATATTATGGCTTACCATAATCATATCACATCCCGACCGGATTCCCGCCTGAAATGGCTTCAGATCACGTTTTTTAAAACTGTTATAACTTCGGTAATCATGAATCAGATTCGTATGCGTATCTCCATTATTTCCATAGCCCGGAAAATGTTTTAATGAGCTGATCATATCCTCCTGTTTCATGTTATTCACCACAAGATTGATATATCTGGAAGCATCCGCTGCATTTGTAGAAAAACTTCTATTATAAATGAAGTTACCCGAGTCATATGCAACATCAGCAACCGGTGCAAGATTTGTATTGATTCCAAGCTTTTTCAGAAATTTTGCTTTATTCTTCGTGTCTTTTACAATGCCATTCCATCCACCTGCAGAAAAAACCGCTCTCGGTGATGCATATGACGTGGATCGGAACTGGCGGTATCTGGATGCCCTTACAACAGTTCCGCCTTCTTCATCCACTGCAATCAACATCGGAATCTTTGACGCCTTTTGAATTCCATAAATTCTGTTTCGTAATGTATCAGGAGTACTGTTTGCAAAATCTTCCCCAAACAAAACATATCCGCCAAACTGATATTGCTTCTGGATATTTGCTGCATTTTTAGCAGGAGCCTTCACAAGGATCATCTGGGCTATCTTCTCCTCCCAGCTCATTTTCTTCATCCTGTCAGCTACACGTTGTTCTATATATTTGTCATTATCTTCATAATATCCGGCATGTACATCTGTGCCTGTGTCCGTACATATAATAGTCAGACATAAAAGCACACCCATACATATACAAACGATTCTTTTATTCATATCGGATCTCCACCAGTGTCAAGCCTTTCGCAACTGCGGTCGGTCCTGCCTTGCTCCGGTCTCTCGCTTCCAGGATCCCCTTCACCTGTTCAGGCTCCATCAGTCCGGTTCCGACCTGCATCAGAGTTCCTGCAATGATCCTTACCATGTTATATAAGAAACCATTTCCCGTGATCCTGATATGAACCATGTCATCCTCTTTCGTCACATTTACTGCATATATCGTCCGAACCGTCGTCTGTACTTGTGCGCCTGCCGAACAGAAGCTCTTAAAATCATGCTCACCAACCAGATAAGCAGCCGCCTGATTCATCCGCTCTATATCCATCGGATAATAGCAAAATGACGCATATAACCGTTTTGACGGCAATTCAAACCGCCGGTTCAATATATTATATTCATAAGTTTTCACTGTATCTGCATACCTTGGATGAAAGTCCGCATCCACCTCGCAGGATTCCTGAATCCGGATATCCTCCGGAAGCCGCTGATTTAATGCAAAGGAAAACTTATCCCCCGGTATCCGGGATTCAGTGTCAAATACTGCCACATTTCCACAGGCATGTACACCAGCATCTGTCCTGCTGGCTCCGATCACCTTGATATCTTCCTGCACCAGTTCGCTGATCGTCCGGTTCAGCACTTCCTCTATCGTTATTCCATTGTCCTGTACCTGCCAGCCATGATAGTTCGTACCATCATAGGCTACTATTAATTTTACTCGTTTCATTTTCCCGGTTTCCTATTATAGATATATCTTCATCAAAATCAATCCTACCACATATACCACCAGCAGACCATATGCAAATGCATCTTTTTTACTATATCTCAACGGTTTCATGCTGGTACGGCATTCGCTTCCGTGATAACATCTGGCGTCCATCGCATATGCCAGATCGGTTGCACGTCGGATCGCAGATGCAAATAACGGAATAAATATCTGAGTATAACTTCGTATCCGTTTGAAAATATTTCCATTTTCAAAATCGGCTCCACGCGAAAGCTGTGCTTTCATAATTTTGTCCAGTTCTTCCATAAGGATCGGAATAAATCGAAGCGTGATTGAAAGCATCAATGCCATATCCGATACCGGAACACGAAAGATCTTCAGAAATCCAAACAGTTTCTCTAAACCTGCCGTGAGTGCCAATGGAAGCGTTGTATATGTCATGATCGATGAACCAATGATCAGATACACGAAACGAAATACTACAATTCCAGTCGTCTTTAAGCTGCCGGTCGTGATATGAAATCTCCAGATGCTGACCAGAACCCTTCCGTCACCATTAAACAGACTGAAAAATGCTGTAAATAATATAAATGCCAAGACAACCTTAAGTCCCCGGCAGACAAAAGGAATCGGAACACGGCTTAATGCCACATACACAATAAGAAATGCTGTTGCAGCAAGAAAAGTCCACAAATCCTTGCACCAGAAGATCGTAACCGCATATACGATCGTGAGCACCAGTTTTGTTCTGGCATCCAGCTCGTGAATCGGTGATCTGGTATTATAATATTGTCCGATCGTAATGTCTCTTACCATGCTTCTTTCCTCTATATTATCTGATAACTATCCACTTTCTCATGCTGTGTTCATGTTTTTGAAATGTCACCATCAATCTCTATAGCTTCATTAATTTTATATCTCTTCTTATATATTCTTTAGCCCACTAAGTTCCTCAATCACGCCCGCCATGCTTCTTGCTGTGAGTCTTATCTCCGGCAGTAATGCCTCCCTGAACATCGCCATTTCCGGCATCTCCAAGCCCAGTTTTTCTACCATCTCCGGCGTTCCAAATGCCTGCTCTACAGCTCCATCATAGACCAGCTTTCCCTGTCCCATAACCAGAATACGATCTGCAATCTCATACACATCCTTCATGTCGTGTGATACGAAGATCACAGTTATATTCCGTTCTTCATGCAGCCTGTGGATCAGTGCAAATAATTCCCGTTTGGATTTCGGGTCCATGCCTGCAACCGGCTCATCGAGAATAAGAATCTCCGGCTTATATGCGAGGATTCCTGCAAGCGCTACTCTCTTCTTCTGTCCGCCTGAAAGGTCAAACGGAGAATATTCAAAATATTCCTCTGATATATTCACAAGTGCCAATGCTTCCCTTGCCGCCTGTTCTGCTTCTGCTTTCGACATGCCGAAGTTCAATGCGCCATACATTACATCCGCTAACACCGTACTTTCAAATAACTGATACTCCGGATACTGAAACACAAATCCAATCTTCTTCCGTAATTCTTTCAGATTCTTCGTCTTTCCTACATCAATTCCATCAACCTTAAGTGTTCCTCCCATCGGACGATAAATACCGTTTAGCATATATAACAGCGTACTTTTTCCAGAACCGGTCTGTCCTGCCACCGCAAGGATCTCTCCTTTTCTGATTTGAAATGACACCTGCTCTACTGCAGGAACCTGTACCGCACCATCCTTATACGCATACTCCAGCTTATCCGCCTCGACCAAGATATCTTTTTTTATCCCGGCATCCAATAACATACCATTGTGTTCTTCTCTATCCATGTTATTTCTATTATCAAGGATATCCTCATGTATTCCATCCTCATTTTTACTTAATGATATATCTTTCTGTGCCGAATTAAAATGTTCTGCTGCTTCTTGTCTGTTTACAAAAGATTTTCCATCACGCAAACATGCCTTTATCCTGTCCACAGCATCCTGTACCGACAAAAGCCCCTCTTTTCTATCAACCAATGCACTTTTTGCATCTTCATCCAAATTTTCGACAAATTTCTTATCATCGGAATAATCTACTTTCAACTCATGCAACAGCTTATATGGCAATAAACTGTCTAGACCAAGCTGCTCTAACTTCTCTACCTGTGGATAAATCTCATATGGTGCGCCAATCAACTCTACATTTCCATCATCCATTACATAGATCTGATCTGCCCGAACCGTTTCCTCCATTCGATGTGTGATCATAATGACCGTGATGCCAAACTCCCGGTTCAAATGATATAAGGTATCAAGTATCTGTCTGCTTCCCACAGGATCGAGCATGGCAGTTGCTTCATCCATAACGATACATTCCGGTGACATGGCCATCACAGATGCGATTGCCAGTCTTTGCTTCTGTCCACCGCTTAGATGTGATACATTTCGTTCCAGATAGGCCTCCATCCCTGTCAATCGAAGTACTTCGTTGATTCGCTCCCATATCTCCTCTGCCTGGAAGCCCAGATTTTCCAAACCAAATCCTACATCTTCCGCAACCGTATTTCCTACCATTTGGTTATCCGGATTCTGAAAGATCATCCCGACTGCACGACGGATGGCCAGCAGATCACCTTCCCGGCTCGTATCTAATACATCAGAATCTCCCTGTATCCATACCATTCCCTGATTTGGTGCATATAAGCCATTCAGGTGTCTGGCAAATGTTGACTTTCCCGAACCGTTACGTCCAAGAACGGCAATGATCTGTCCCTTATGGGCATCAAAATCCATATCCTTCACAGCCCATTTCTCACCTGTAACATTTCCATCCTTGTCCTTGATATTAAATTTATGTCCAAGCTTTCTCACCTGAATAAAACTCATGTACACGCTCCTAGAAATAAAAAAGCTGCCAAATACACATACATGTACCTGACAGCCCTTATGTTTATAATTATACTAACTCAAGAATAACTTCCATTGCAGCATCGCCCTTACGCTGACCAATCTTGATGATTCTTGTGTAACCACCCTTACGTCCTGCGTATTTTGTACCGTACTCATCGAATAACTTGCTTGTTAAATCAACTTTCTTTGTACCGGCTTTCTTTCCGGCAGCATCTGTAGGAACTTCAACAACCGGATATAATACCTTAAGCATTTCTCTTCTTGCATGAAGTCTTGAAGGCTGATCCTTCTTGATGGTCTTTTCTACTTCATCATATACAGTAACTTTCTTACCATCAACGACTTCCTTCACTCTCTTACCATCTTTATCTTTCTTAGCAACCTTAGCGGTAACGGTAACTTCATCGTAGTTATCCTTTTCCTTAACTGCTAATGTGATAAGCTTCTCTGCAATCTTAACAACTTCCTTAGCTCTAGCTTCTGTTGTTCTGATTTTACCATGGTATAATAACTGTGTTACCTGGTTACGAAGTAATGCATTTCTCTGTGCGCTTGCTTTTCCAAGTTTTCTATACATTGCCATTTTTATTTATCCTCCTTACCCTTGCGGGTCTTCACTGTGCTTACTATTATTCGGCTTGAGTGGTAAAAAGTATTATTCCTCACTGTCATTCAGTGATAAGCCTAATTCTTTCAGCTTAGCCAATACTTCATCTAATGACTTACGACCGAGGTTACGAACTTTCATCATATCCTCCGGAGTCTTATTGATCAATTCTTCAACTGTATTGATACCGGCTCTCTTTAAGCAGTTGTATGAACGAACTGATAATTCAAGCTCATCAATATTCATTTCCAGAACCTTTTCCTTCTCATCTGTTACGCTCTCAACCATCACATCAACGGATTTTGCGTTCTCAGACAGATCAACGAACAGGTTCAAATGTTCTACAAGGACTCTTGCAGCGAGGCTGACAGCCTCATCCGGTGCGATAGCACCATTTGTAAATACATCAAGTGTCAGCTTATCATAATCTGTAACCTGACCAACACGAGTATTCTGAACTGTAAGATTAACTCTCTCAACCGGTGTATATATAGAATCAATAGCGATGACATCAATCGGTGCATCTGCTTCTTTATTCTTATCAGAACCAACGTAGCCTCTGCCGTTGCCGATGGTGAGTTCCATCTCAAGTCTTGCATCCGGGCCACTAAGATTTGCAATTACAAGATCAGGATTGATGATCTCGATATCGCCGTCTACATGAATATCGGATGCTCTGACAACACAGTCACCAGCTACATCGATATAAGCCTGCTTCGGCTCATTTGTTAATGAATTGTTCTTTATTACTAAAGACTTGATATTCATAACGATCTCAGTTACATCTTCCTTTACTCCGGGAATAGAACTGAACTCATGTAAAACACCTTTAATCTTAACGTGTGTTACTGCTGTACCAGGTAATGAAGAAAGCATAATTCTTCTTAATGAATTACCAAGGGTTGTACCATAGCCTCTCTCTAAAGGCTCTACTACAAACTTACCATACTTGTTATCATCTGAAATCTCAACTATCTCAATTTTTGGTTTCTCAAACTCAAACATTTAAGCCCCTCCTTTATGGGTAATTAACTGGTATACTCCAACTTTGCAAATATCATAAATATATTCTGCATCCAGACATCCACACGGGTAAATCCCGGATGGATGTACGGATGATCATATTTATTCTTATTACTTGGAATATAACTCGACAATAAGGGTCTCGTTTACAGGAACATCGATCTGCTCTCTGTTTGGCTTCTCAACTACTTCTCCACAAAGGTTTTCTCTGTCAGCGGTTAACCAACCTGGAACTAAATGTCCTTCTGTTGCAGCAATGATATCCTTATATCTCTGTAAGGATTTGCTCTTCTCTCTGATCTCGATCTTGTCTCCGGCCTTTACCTGGTATGAAGGAATGTTAACACTCTTTCCATTAACAAGTACATGCTTGTGATCTACAATCTGTCTTGCTTCTCTTCTTGTTCTTGCAAAACCTAATCTGAAGATAACATTATCAAGTCTTAACTCAAGTAATGTCATAAGGTTAGGACCTGTTAAGCCCTTCTGCTGCTCTGCCTTAGCGTAAAGGTTACGGAAAGGCTTCTCTAATACACCGTAAATGAACTTAGCCTTCTGCTTTTCACGAAGCTGTAAACCATACTCACTTACTTTTCTGTTTGCTCTTGTTGATTTTCTATTTGATTTCTTGTCAATTCCGAGATACATTGGCTCCATGCCTAAAGATCTGCATCTCTTAAGAACTGGGGTTCTATCTACTGCCATCTTACTCTGTACCTCCTAATTAGACTCTTCTTCTCTTTGGTGGACGACAACCATTATGTGGAACTGGTGTAACGTCTTTGATACTTACAACATCGATACCGCAAGCTGCGAGAGCACGGATAGCTGCTTCTCTACCTGAGCCTGGGCCTTTTACCATAACATCAACAGTCTTTAATCCGTAAGGAGCAGCAGCCTTTGCAGCTGTCTCAGCAGCCATCTGAGCAGCATATGGTGTTGACTTCTTAGAACCCTTGAATCCTAAACCGCCAGCACTTGCCCATGAAAGTGCATTACCTTCAGCGTCTGTTAATGTAACGATTGTATTATTGAAAGATGACTGAATATGAGCCTGTCCGTGCTGAACACTCTTTCTGACACGCTTCTTAGCCACTTTTTTAGTAACTTGCTTAGCCATTAACTCTTAAACCTCCTATGGTTTTCCAAATTTATACAAATGTACTTTATCTTCTGCCCGGTGCAGAAGATCTCTTATCTTCTACTATATATAAGAACAAATGAAAACAGTATTATTTCTTCTTGTTTGCTACTGTCTTCTTAGGTCCCTTACGTGTTCTTGCGTTTGTCTTTGTCTTCTGTCCACGAACAGGAAGTCCCTGTCTATGACGCTTACCACGGTAGCATGCAATTTCCTGTAAACGCTTGATGTTAAGCGCTACTTCTCTACGTAAATCTCCTTCAACAGTCTGTGTTGCATTGATTACTTCGCTGATTCTTCTTACTTCATCATCAGTTAAATCATTACAACGTGTGTCAGGATTAACATTTGCTTCCTTAAGGATACGCTGTGAAGATGTCAAACCTATACCATATACATAAGTAAGACCAATCTCAACACGCTTGTCTCTTGGTAAATCAACACCTGAAATACGAGCCATTCTAATTAACCTCCGTAAAAATTCTTCTGTCCGGCATATCGGATCTCGACATATCTCAACATAAAAATGCTGAGGTGAAATGCATATGTTTCCATCTCGCTGCCTGTTTTTTTATTTTTACTAGCATATAATGATTATGCTACAGCCGCTTTTAAAATTTACAACACATCCGTGTGTGTTGATACTTAAAAAACAAGATATCATATGGATGGGCTATCATCCGGATACCCAGTTTCTTTTTTTGATTAACCCTGACGCTGTTTGTGCTTTGGATTCTCGCAGATAACTCTAACGATACCCTTTCTCTTGATAACTTTGCACTTATCGCATATAGGTTTTACTGATGCTCTAACCTTCATTAGAAAATCTCCTTTCAAAAAAAGTCCGCTACGAATAAGCATTCTATCATTTTTCACAATAGAATGCAAGTCCCATTTTCTATTTTTTTCATATTAATGGGATTATTATGATAAATCACATCCTATAAAGGGAATATCTTTACAGGATGTTCATTACATACCTCTTTATATAGAAGAATTTATTTATCTCTCCAAACAATTCTTCCCTTTGTCAGGTCGTATGGTGATAATTCAATTGTTACCTTATCACCCGGAAGGATCTTGATATAATTCATTCTGAGCTTACCACTAATGTGTGCTAAAACCTTATGACCATTCTCGATCTCTACCTGAAACATTGCATTTGGTAACTTCTCGATTACTGTTCCTTCTACTTCAATTACGTCTGCCTTTGACATTTTTAATCCTCCTTAAAATCCTTGAGATTTTGAATTCATTTTTTATTTTCTATAATTCCAATCCTTCTGCCTGCGACAAGATAATCGGTTTGTCCTCTGTAATAAGGATCGTGTTCTCATAGTGTGCTGCATTGGAACCATCCACGGTTACGACAGTCCAGTCATCATCCAGCCAGTCTACTTCATAATCACCTGCTGTTATCATCGGTTCGATTGCGATCGTCATTCCCGGTTTCAGCTTTGGTCCTTTTTTGATTGTTTCAAAATTCGGTATTTCCGGATCCTCATGAAGATTTGCTCCAACACCATGTCCAACCAGATCTTCTACGATTCCATATCCAAATTTCAAAACATACTGCTCTACAGCCCTTCCGATATCTCGAATATGATTTCCCGGAACAGCAACCTTCATTGCTTCGAAAAAGCTCTGCTTTGTAACTGCAATCAGATGCTCATTTTCCGGCGAAATCTTTCCTACTCCATAAGTTCTTGCTGCATCGGAGTGATATCCTTCATAGATAACGCCTGCATCAAGACTTACTATGTCGCCCTCTTTCAGAAATCTTGTCTTTGATGGTATACCATGAACAACTTCCTCATTCACGGATACACAGATAGATGCCGGATAACCGTTATAATTCAGGAAGGAAGGAATACAGCCATAGCTTCTGATCACTTCTTCACCAAGTTTATCGATCTCATAGGTTGTGATTCCCGGTTTGATCGCCTTCTTCAGCTCCTCATGTGTGAGAGCCAGAATTCTGCCGGCTTCTTTCATCAATTCAATTTCTCTCTCAGATTTTATAGATATTGCCATTTTATTCACCTAAAATCTTAACGATTGCTGCAAATACATCATTCATATCCATTGTTCCATCAACTTCTTTCAGGATTCCTTTCTTAGCATAGAAATCGATCAATGGCTGTGTCTGCTCATGATATACTTTCAGTCTGTTTAATACTGTTTCCGGCTGATCGTCATCTCTTAAGATAAGATCGGATGAACATACATCACATTTGCCTTCCACTTTTGTAGGGTTATATACAATATGATATGTTGCACCACAGCCAACGCATGCACGTCTTCCGGACATTCTGCGAACGATATTCTCATCCGGTACTTCTACGTTGATCGCATAGTCTACAGAATCACCGATTGCTGATAATGCTTTGTCAAGTGCCTCTGCCTGTGGAATAGTTCTTGGAAATCCATCAAGGATATATCCCTTTGCGCAGTCGTCTGCTTTGAATCTGTCAATTACCAGATCTACAACTAATTCATCCGGAACAAGAAGTCCCTTATCCATATATTCTTTTGCCTTTGCTCCGAGTTCTGTTCCGTTCTTGATGTTTGCTCTGAAAATATCTCCTGTTGAGATATGTGGTACTCCGTACTTCTCAGCGATCATTTTAGCCTGTGTACCTTTGCCTGCGCCTGGCGCACCTAACATAATTATCTTCATATATAACCTCCATTTTTTATTTTCCTGCGGGATACGTTCATTGCAATCCCTCCTGTTATCAGCCGTCCTCCAAATGAACAAGCCATAGATACTTATACTATAATACACGAATAGGAAGTGCACAAGTGTACACTCCCATTTTTCGTGTTTTTTATATCTGTATCTTACAATTAATCTAATAAGAATCCCTGATAATGTCTTACTAACATCTGTGATTCCAGACTCTTCATGGTTTCAATTACAACACCAACTACGATGATGATGGATGTTCCACCGAATGAAACATTTACACTGAAAAATCCGTTGAAGAACATAGGAATCATCGCAACGATCAAAAGACCAACTGCTCCGATAAATATAATATAGTTCAGTATTTTATTTAAATAGTCCTGGGTTGGCTTACCTGGTCGAATACCCGGTACAAAACCACCGCTCTTCTTCATGTTATTTGCAATCTCCATCGGATTGAAGGTAATTGCTGTATAGAAATACGCGAAGAAGAATACCAGTAAGATATATACTGCCAATCCAAGGAATCCCCAAGGATAGTTCGGATTAAACCAGTATGACTGGCTCATTCCCTGAAGGATCTTAGCACCAACACCGGATGGACTCTTTCCAAATAAACTCGTTATAATAGAAGGAATCGCCATCAGTGAAGAAGCGAAGATTACAGGAATAACGCCTGCTGTATTTACCTTAAGTGGAATGTTGGAGGACTGACCTCCCATCTGCTTTCTACCCTGAACTTTCTTTGCATACTGTACAGGAATCTTTCTTTCAGCTCCCTGAAGCATACATACAAGAATGGTTACACATACAACAATTGCAACAACCAGAAGTGCGATCAGACACATTCTGACTGCATCTTTGCCTTTGATGAACTGTGTGTAAATATTCTTGAAATCATTTGGCATGGTTGATACGATGTTGATCAACAGGATAATGGAAATACCATTTCCCACACCACGATCTGTTACACGTTCGCCAAGCCACATTACAAATGCACTACCACCTGTAAGGATAACGATCATTGAAAGCACTGTCCAGAAATTGTAGCTGTCCATGAATCCTTTTCTTCCGAAATTGATCGCAAGACCTGCACTTTCCAGAATTGCAAGACCAATCGTTAAGATACGGGTAATTGCTGTAATTTTCTTTCTTCCGTCTTCACCATCTTTCTGCATTTCTTCCAGAGCTGGAATTGCTATGGTAAGAAGCTGGATGATAATGGAAGATGTAATATATGGTGTTACGTTCAATGCAAATATTGACATCTGATCGAACGATCCTCCGGTGAATGAGCTGAACAGATTGAAGGAATCTCCAAGTGCGTTACTTAGATATTCTTTAATTGCATCTGCACGGATTCCCGGTACAGTAATCAGGCTTCCCAGCCTGACTACTATGAGAACAAAGAATGTGTATAATAATTTCTGTCTTAATTCCTTTACTTTGAATGCGTTGATAAAGGTTTTAAACATTATTAGATCACCTCTGCTTTTCCGCCAAGAGCTTCAATCTTCTCGGCTGCTGACTTTGAAAAAGCATTTGCCTTAACTGTAAGCTTCTTTGTTAACTCTCCATTTCCAAGAATCTTAACTCCATCACGTGGATTCTTTACGATACCGCATTCAACAAGTGTATCTACTGTAACCTCTGCTCCATCCTCGAAACGATCAAGAACTGAAACATTGATTGCAACGATATCTTTGTGATTGATACATGTAAATCCTCTCTTAGGGATTCTTCTATATAAAGGCATCTGTCCGCCTTCAAATCCTGGTCTAGGTGATCCTGAACGTGCCTTCTGACCCTTATGGCCCTTACCTGCAGTCTTACCATTTCCTGAACCATGACCACGGCCTACTCTGAAATTAGTACTATGCTTAGAACCTTCTGCTGGCTTTAATGTTGATAAATTCACGACCTGCACCTCCTTCAAATATAATTAAATCTCTTCTACCTTTACTAAATAACTAACCTGCTTAACCATACCAAGAGTTGCAGCATTGTTAGGAAGTTCAACTGACTTGTTTACCTTCTTAAGACCTAATGCTTCTACAGTTCTCTTATGCTTTGGTACGCATCCGATTGGTGATTTTACTAAAGTAACTTTTAACTTATCTGCCATCTTATAATACCTCCTTAGTTAAGTATCTCATCAACAGATTTTCCACGAAGTCTTGCGATCTCTTCCGGAGTCTTGATCTCTGAAAGACCTTTGATTGTTGCAAGAACTACGTTCTGTTTGTTGTTTGATCCTAAGGATTTTGTACGGATATTCTTGTATCCAGCAAGCTCAAGTACGTTACGAGCAGGACCACCGGCGATAATACCAGTACCTTCTGGAGCTGACTTAAGCAATACTGTTGCACTACCAAATTCTCCGTTCCAATCATATGGGATACTTCCGTTTTCATTTACAGGAACTGTAACAAGGTGCTTAGCTGCATCTTCCTTACCCTTACGGATAGCTTCAGGAATTTCTACAGCCTTACCAACGCCTACGCCTACATGACCGTTTTTGTCACCAACAACTACAAGACATGCAAATCTAGAATTACGTCCGCCCTTAACAACCTTAGTTACACGTTTGATATCTACTACTTTATCTTCTAATTCTAATTTACTAGCATCAATTATTTCACGCTTCATATGTTGTTCTTCCTCCTTCTTAGAATTCTAGACCAGCTTCTCTTGCTGCATCTGCTAATGCCTGAACCTTACCCTGGTAGATGAATCCTCCTCTGTCAAATACAACAGTCTTGATTCCCTTTTCCAGTGCTCTTTCAGCAACAACTTTACCAACGTATGCTGCTGCATCTACATTATCTGTCTGCTCAAGTGCTTCCTTGATTGACTTCTCTACTGTTGATGCTGCTACAATTGTGTTTCCAACTGAATCATCAATAATCTGAGCGTACATATGATTATTACTTCTGAAAACCGCTAAACGTGGTCTATCTGCTGTTCCAGCTAAATGATTACGAACACGCATATGCTTCTTAATACGAACTTCGCTTCTTGATTCTTTATTAACCATCTTATCTCACTCCTTTATTATTTCTTACCAGTCTTACCAACTTTACGTCTGATAGTCTCGTCAACATACTTGATACCTTTGCCCTTGTAAGGTTCCGGTGCTCTCTTTTCTCTGATCTCTGCTGCATACTGACCAACTTTTTCCTTGTCAATACCAACAACTGAAATCTTGTTACCATCAACCTTTACTTCGATACCTTCTGGGTCAACCATCTCAACTGGATGTGAATAACCAAGAGCAAGAACTAATTTATTGCCCTGCTTCTGAGCTCTATAACCTACACCGTTTACTTCCAGATCCTTAACATAACCCTCTGTAACACCAATGATCATGTTGTGGATAAGTGTTCTGGTAAGTCCGTGTAAAGACTTCATCTTCTTTAAATCATTAGGTCTTGAAACTGTGATTACATCAGCTTCTAACTTAATATCCATTTCTGCTGGGAGAACTCTCTCAAGTGTTCCCTTTGGTCCTTTAACAGTCACTTTATTATTTTCTGCGATATCTACAGTCACTCCTGCAGGTACAGCGATAGGCATTCTTCCGATACGTGACATTTCGCCTTCCTCCTTAAAATTTATATTATTTGTATTTGTGCTGCATGGAGTGTATCCATGCAGGCTTTAACCTCCGGTATTTTTCAGGAAATGATGCCGGAGGGATTGTTTTATCAGCTTTCGCACTAACTTCGCACGGTGCTTTCAGTTTGTGCTCACTAAGTGCTCTAATGACATCCACTCGAACTAAACTCATCCATCGTCTTCGACTCGTATTCGTTAAGTCTCGGGATGGGCTTTCGCACTAACTTCGCACGGCGCTTTCAGCTTGTGCTCACTAAGTGCTCTAATGACATCCACTCGAACTAAACTCATCCATCGTCTTCGACTCGTATTCGTTAAGTCTCGGGATGGGCTTTCGCACTAACTTCGCACGGCGCTTTCAGCTTGTGCTCACTAAGTGCTCTAATGACATCCACTCGAACTAAACTCATCCATCGTCTTCGACTCGTATTCGTTAAGTCTCGGGATGGGCTTTCGCACTAACTTCGCACGGCGCTTTCAGCTTGTGCTCACTAAGTGCTCTAATGACATCCACTCGAACTAAACTCATCCATCGTCTTCGACTCGTATTCGTTAAGTCTCGGGATGGGCTTTCGCACTAACTTCGCACGGCGCTTTCAGCTTGTGCTCACTAAGTGCTCTAATGACATCCACTCGAACTAAACTCATCCATCGTCTTCGACTCGTATTCGTTAAGTCTCGGGATGGGCTTTCGCACTAACTTCGCACGGCGCTTTCAGCTTGTGCTCACTAAGTGCTCTAATGACATCCACTCGAACTAAACTCATCCATCGTCTTCGACTCGTATTCGTTAAGTCTCGGGATGGGCTTTCGCACTAACTTCGCACGGCGCTTTCAGCTTGTGCTCACTAAGTGCTCAATGCCTACCAAACAAATGCTAATACTTCGCCACCAACATTCTGCTTTCTTGCTTCCTTGTCAGTAAGTACACCTTTGTTTGTTGAAATAATTGCAGTTCCGAGTCCACCAAGTACTCTTGGGAGCTCATCCTTGCTTGCATATACACGAAGACCTGGCTTAGAGATTCTCTTAAGGCCTGTGATGATCTTCTCGTTCTTATCTGCACCATACTTCAATGTAATTTTGATTGTCTCAAACTTACCATCTTCGATAATGTCTACTGCCTGAACATATCCTTCTGATAAAAGGATGTCAGCAATAGCCTTTTTCATCTTTGAAGCAGGGATTTCTACTGTATCATGTTTTGCTGTGTTAGCATTACGAATTCTTGTAAGCATATCTGCTATTGGATCGCTCATTGACATAATGTTTCTTCCTCCTTCTATCTCTTACCAGCTTGATTTCTTAACGCCAGGGATCTGTCCCTTGTATGCTAATTCACGGAAGCAGATTCTACAGATTCCGTATTTCTTTAATACTGAGTGTGGACGTCCACAAATCTTGCAACGTGTATATTCTCTTGATGAGAACTTCTGTTTACGCTGCTGTTTAACTTTCATTGCTGTCTTAGCCATAACGAATCTTCCTCCTTTAATTATTTGCTGTAAGGCATACCAAATAATGTTAACAGTTCGCGACCTTCTTCGTCTGTCTCTGCTGTTGTAACAAAGATGATATCCATACCTCTGACTTTATCAATCTTATCGTACTCGATTTCCGGGAAAATAAGCTGTTCCTTGATACCTAAAGCATAGTTACCTCTGCCATCGAAACCGTTAGGGTTAACACCTCTAAAGTCACGTACACGAGGAAGTGCAAGGTTTACAAGACGATCTAAGAACTCATACATCTTCTCACCACGAAGTGTTACTTTACATCCGATAGGCATTCCTTCTCTTAACTTGAAGTTAGCAACTGACTTTCTCGCACGTGTAACAACTGCCTTCTGACCGGCGATTGTTTCAAGATCCTTGATAGCTGCGTCTAAAACTTTAGCATTTTCTCTTGCTTCACCAACGCCCATGTTAATAACGATCTTATCAAGCTTTGGGATCTGCATTACATTTTTATATCCAAATTTTTCAGTCATGGCGCTTTTAATTTCAGCGTCATACTTTTCTCTAAGTCTACTCAACTAAGACGACCTCCTTCCAATTAATCTATCTTCTCTGTTTTGCCATCTACTTTAGCAACACGGACTTTATCTTTACCTGTTCCTTCAAAACCAACTCTTACTGGCTTGCCTTTGTAAAGATACATTACATTGGAGATGTCCATTGGAGCTTCCATTTCGATAATTCCGCCTGCCTGGTTAGCCATGCTTGGCTTGCTGTGCTTAAATACTTTATTTACGCCTTCAACGACTACAGTACCGTTCTTCTTGTCAACATGAAGAACCTTGCCTTCTTTGCCTTTATCCTTGCCGGCAATAACCTGTACCATATCATCTTTCTTAATCTTTAATGTTGCCATGGTCTACACCTCCTTATAATACTTCAGGTGCAAGTGAGACAATCTTCATGAACTTCTTGTCTCTTAACTCTCTTGCAACTGGTCCAAAGATACGTGTTCCTCTTGGATTTAAATCGTCTTTTATAATAACTGCTGCGTTCTCATCAAACTTGATGTATGAACCATCCTTACGACGAGCGCCCTTCTTTGATCTTACTACTACGGCCTTAACAACATCACCTTTTTTAACAACTCCGCCTGGTGTTGCGTCTTTAACTGAGGCAACGATGATATCGCCGATATTTGCATATCTTCTTACTGAGCCGCCTAAAACTCTGATGCAAAGGAGCTCTTTGGCACCAGTATTATCAGCAACTTTAAGTCTTGTTTCCTGCTGAACCATTTTATTTGCCTCCTTATTTAGCCTTCTCTATAATCTCAACAAGTCTCCATCTCTTGTCCTTTGATAAAGGTCTTGTCTCCATAACTCTTACTCTATCGCCAATATTGCACTCATTCTTCTCATCATGAGCCTTTAACTTGTAAGTTCTCTTTACGATCTTTCCATAAAGAGGATGCTTAACATTATCTACGATAGAAACAACGATTGTCTTGTCCATCTTGTCACTTGTAACGATACCTACACGTGTTTTTCTCAGATTTCTTTCCACAATATATTCCTCCTTCTAAGATAATTAAGCATTAGCCTTCTGGGCTATAACTGTCTGTATTCTTGCAATATTCTTTCTTACGTCTTTGATTCTGCTTGTGTTCTCTAACTGATTTGTAGCATTCTGGAATCTTAAGTTGAATAATTCCTTCTTTGCAGCTACTAATTCGTTCTGAAGCTCATCAACAGATTTAGCATTTAATTCGTTCATATAGTCCTTAGTTTTCACTGCCTGCTACCTCCTCTAAATCTTCTTTTGAAACGATCTTACACTTAAGTGGAAGCTTGTGCATAGCAAGTCTTAAAGCTTCTTTTGCTACTTCTTCAGGTACGTCTGCAATCTCGAACATAACTCTACCCGGCTTAACAACTGCTACCCAGTACTCAAGTGCTCCCTTACCTGAACCCATACGAGTTTCAGCCGGCTTAGCTGTAACTGGCTTATCAGGGAAGATCTTGATAAATACTTTACCACTACGCTTCATATATCTTGTCATCGCAATACGGGCTGCTTCGATCTGGTTTGACTTAATCCATGCAGGCTCAAGTGCTACTAAACCATACTGACCGTTTGTAATCTTATTGCCTCTAAGTGCCTTACCAGCCATAGTTCCTCTGAACTGCTTACGACGCTTTACTCTCTTAGGCATTAACATTATTTATCCGCTCCTTCCTTATTTCCTTTTACAGGAAGTACTTCACCATGGTAAACCCATGTCTTAACACCAACTTTACCAAATGTTGTGTCTGCTTCAGCAAAACCATAATCAATGTCAGCACGAAGTGTCTGAAGAGGAATTGTTCCCTGGCTGTAGAACTCTGTTCTAGCCATATCAGCACCACCAAGACGTCCCGAACATGAAGCCTTGATACCAAGTGCTCCAGCTTTCATTGTTCTGCTCATGCATGACTTCATTGCTTTTCTGAATGAGATACGATTCTCAAGCTGTGCTGCAATGTTCTCAGCTACTAACTGTGCGTCTGCATCCGGCTTCTTGATTTCTTTTACATCGATGAACAGCTTCTTATCTGTAAGCTTCTGTGCATCTGCTTTGATCTTTTCGATTCCAGCTCCGCCCTTACCGATGATAACACCAGGCTTAGCTGTATATAATGCAACCTTTACTCTGTCTGCAGCTCTCTCGATCTCGATCTTTGAGATGTTTGCATTGTAAAGTGTCTTCTTTAAATAAGTTCTGATTTTATGATCTTCTACAAGGTTGTTAGAAAATTCATCATTCTTTGTGTCAGCATACCATCTTGAATCCCAATCTTTGATAACGCCGACTCTTAAACCATGAGGATTAACTTTCTGTCCCATTATTTACCTCCTATCTCTCGTCAAGCACGATTGTGATGTGACTTGTTCTCTTCTCGATTCTATATGCTCTACCCTGGGCTCTTGGATGAACTCTCTTCATTGTAGGTCCCTTGTTAGCGTAGCACTCTGCTACATAAAGGTCCTCTGCCTTAAGTCCATTGTTGTTTTCAGCATTTGCGATTGCTGACTTTAACAGCTTCTCTATAACACTTGAACCATATCTTGGGTTGTATGCCAGAATACCAAGTGCAGTCTGAACATCCTTACCTCTGATGGCATCTAATACGAAACAAGCCTTTGTTACTGACACTCTTGCATATGATACCTTAGCTGATGGTCTGGTATCTTTATTCTCATTTCTGAGTCTCTTATCATGGGATCTATGTCCTTTAGCCATGATTTAGTCCTCCTTTCAAATATTCCAAATATTATCTTCTACCCTTCTTTTCGTCTTTACCATGACCTCTGTAGGTTCTGGTAACTACGAACTCACCAAGCTTATGTCCAACCATGTCTTCTGTAACATATACAGGTACATGCTTTCTTCCATCATGAACTGCGATTGTATGACCTACGAATGATGGGAAAATTGTTGAACGTCTTGACCAGGTCTTAACAACTTCTTTGCTATTGCTTGCATTCATAGCATCTATCTTCTTGAGTAAATGCTCATCTGCGAATGGTCCTTTTTTTAATGAACGAGCCATTGTCATACCTCCTTATTAACTATTTAATGCTCTTGCCGTCTCTTCTTCTTACGATCATCTTATTAGACTGCTTGTTCTTCTTTCTTGTCTTTAATCCCATTGCTGGCTTACCCCATGGAGTTGAAGGGCCTGAACGACCGATTGGTGCTCTACCTTCACCACCACCATGTGGATGGTCATTAGGGTTCATAACAGAACCACGAACTGTTGGTCTAATACCCATGTGACGTTTACGTCCGGCTTTACCAATGTTAACAAGGCCATGCTCAATGTTTCCTACCTGACCGATTGTTGCACGGCAGATGATTGGAACCATTCTCATTTCGCCTGAAGGAAGTCTTAATGTTGCATACTTTCCTTCCTTAGCCATAAGCTGTGCTGAGTTACCTGCTGAACGAACAAGCTGTCCGCCCTTACCCGGGTATAACTCGATGTTGTGTACTAATGTACCAACTGGAATATTCTGAAGTGGGAGGCAGTTACCAACTTTGATCTCTGCTTCAGCACCACTCATAAGAACATCTCCTACTGCTAACTTATAAGGAGCAAGGATGTATCTCTTCTCGCCATCAGCGTAGAACAGAAGTGCAATGTTTGCTGATCTGTTTGGATCATATTCGATTGCATTAACCGTTGCTGGAATTCCATCCTTATCGTTTCTCTTGAAATCTATAATTCTGTATTTACGTTTCTCACCACCACCGTGATGTCTAACTGTGATCTTTCCCTGATTGTTACGACCAGCTGTCTTGCTCATTGATACAACGAGTGATTTCTCAGGTGTTGATTTTGTGATCTCTGAAAAATCAAGACCAGTCATATTTCTTCTGGAAGGTGTATATGGGTTATATGTCTTAATTCCCATTTTTGTTCTCCTTTCGGTTCAATTTATTGTCACGCTTTTTTGCGTATAAATCTGTTTCGTTATTTTACAGTCCTTCGAAAATTTCGATCTCTTTACTTGCTTCTGTAAGTTTAACGATTGCTTTCTTGTACTTGTCTGTTCTTCCAAGTGTTACGCCACGTCTCTTAACCTTACCGTCATTGTTCATGGTGTTAACCTTAGCAACTTCTGTTCCTTCGAACATCTTCTCTACAGCTTCTTTGATCTGAGACTTTGTTGCTTCCGGGTGTACAAGAAATGTGTACTTCTTCTCTGCCATTGCATTCATACTTTTCTCTGTGATTACAGGCTTAAGTATAACGTCATAATATTTGATGTCTGCCATTATGCGTACACCTCCTCAATTGCTGCTACAGCATCCTTTGTAAGAACAAGCTTATCATACTTAAGAATGTCATATACACTCAGTGAGTTTGTAGCTGTTGTCTTAACTGTTGGAATGTTGTTTGCTGAAAGAACAACCTTGTCGTTCTTGTCCTTTGTTACTACTAATGACTTAGGAGCTTTAAGATTTGCAAGGATCTTTGCGAACACGCTTGTCTTAACCTCTTCTAATTCAATCTTGTCAACTACAACAAGTTTATCTTCTGCAAGCTTTGCTGAAAGTGCTGACTTCATAGCAAGCTGCTTTTCTTTCTTATTCATCTTAACTGAATAATCTCTTGGCTTTGGTGCGAATACAACTCCGCCGCCTGTCCACTGTGGAGATCTTGTTGAACCCTGTCTTGCATGACCTGTTCCTTTCTGTCTCCATGGCTTTCTTCCACCACCTGATACTTCAGAACGAGTCTTTGCGCTCTGTGTACCCTGACGGCTATTTGCCAGCTGGCCAACTACAGCCAGATGCATTAAATGTTCATTTATCTCTACACCGAATATAGAATCATTGAGTTCTAATGTCTCAACTTCTTTTCCTTCGATGTCATAAACCTTAACTGATGCCATTTTCGTTCCTCCTTCCTAAAGACTACTTGCCAGTCTTTACTGTATCCTTAATCATTACTAATGATTTCTTTGGTCCCGGAACTGCGCCCTTTACCAAAATAACATCATTTTCTACATCTATCTTAACTACCTCAAGGTTCTGGATTGTAACTCTTACGCTACCCATATGTCCAGGCATCTTCTTACCTTTGAATACTCTACCTGGTGTAGTAGCTGAACCGTTTGAACCTGCATGTCTGTGATACTTGGAACCATGTCCTGAAGGACCTGACTTTAAGCCGTGTCTCTTAAGACCGCCTGCATATCCCTTACCTTTTGTCTTTGCTGTAACGTCAATCTTGTCTCCTTCAGCAAATACATCGGCTTTGATCTCTGCACCAAGTTCGTACTGAGCACAGTCATCAAGTCTGAACTCTCTGTAGAAAGTCTTAGGTGTTGTATTTGCTTTCTTTGCATGTCCAACTTCTGCCTTACCAGCACCATGTGGGTTTCTGATTACTTTCTTTCCTGATACATCTTTTGTTGTGATTCTTTCTTTCTTTTCGCCGAATCCTACCTGAATTGCATCATAACCGTCATTCTCAACTGTTTTTACCTGGGTTACAACACATGGACCAGCCTGTAAAACTGTTACCGGCACTAAAACGCCGTTTTCGTCGAAGATCTGAGTCATTCCGACTTTTGTTGCTAAAATAGCTTTCTTCATTTTAAGTTTTCCTCCTAATTTAATTCACAGCGGATTGTCTTGACAATCATACTAAATTACATCCTTCGGATGCATTAGGTTACTGCTTGTGCACTGTTTCGTGCTATGTTTGTTTTTTTGTGATTTGATTAGTTCACTTCTAATTTTTGTGGCTGATTATTTCATCTTTACGTCGATGTATACGCCAGCTGATAAATCGATCTTCTGTAATGCATCAATTGTCTTCTGTGTTGGTGCAATCACGTCGATTAATCTCTTATGAGTTCTCTGCTCGAACTGTTCTCTTGAATCTTTGTACTTATGAACAGCTCTGAGGATTGTAATCTTCTCAACCTTTGTAGGCATTGGAACCGGTCCGCTGACTTTAGCTCCTGTCTTTTTAACAGTATCGATGATCTGTCCAGCAGCCTGATCGATAAGTTTGTGGTCGTACGCCTTCAATGTGATTCTCATAATCTGTTTTGCCATAAAAAAAGCCGCCTCCTTTTCGCACTTTTTAATAGTACAACAAGTGGTGACTGTACACTCTCCCGTGTGTATCCTGAATTAAATCAGAATCAACACGTCGTTTCTATCCTTTTGATAGACAGTTATTGGTACAGTGACTTGTCGTCAGTAATTTTTTATTGACATTCGCTCCACGAAAAACCTATATCTATACGATACAGCAACCTCCGTTTCAACGCTATCATGTCACAGCACGTTTGATTATATAACACGTTTTTGCGGAATGCAAGCATTTTTTCTATATTTTTTAAGAATTTTTTTATTATATTTCCCTGCATTTCTTCATCCGTCATACTGTTATATTTTATCTGTTTCTTCTATATATAATGCACAATAGAAACGTTATCGCTTATTTCAGCTTAAAGCTCTGCTTCAGCTTCACGCCCCTGTTATTATATATTTCCAGCTTCGGGAAACTTAAAAGGAAAGCGATATCCGATGCGTAACCATAATTTCTGGTATCAAATCGTTCGAATTCTTCTGATAATGCATCAAACAGCTCCTGCATATCATCTATCTTGTTATTCCGTTCTGACAGATACGATGTGATAAAGTGTTCTACGTTTTCCCGGTCATCGATCATCTCGAGATAATACTGCTCTCCAGCTTTATAGAATTGAATATCTTTTCCATTTTTCAGGATTAGTTCTTCCATGCTGGTATATCCATAGTTTCTGGTATCGAATTCTGTGTGCAGCTTTGTGAGCTTATATATCAATCCTGCCAGTTCTGTACAGATACCCGAAGCTCTTTCTTCTATTATAATGCGGTAGACATCAGATACAATCTCTGATAATGGTGTCAGACACTGTTCCGGTTCATAGCCCTGCAAAATATCTATATAACAGAAGCGATTACATCTGCGGATAAACGATTCACTGTGTGCGTTACTGCCAAATACCCGAATATTCTTGCCCTGCTCCTGTGCCTTTACAACTGCCGCCAGGATCGTATCATCATCGGTCACAATATCGATTCCTTCGACCTGCCGGTCAAATGCATGGGCAACCAATTCTGTTATAAAAGTGCAGCCGGCATGATTTCCCCGTTCTTCTGCTCCCATCACGCGAAATCCCTGCTTCTGCAGTTCTTCTTTCGAAGCTTTTGAAACATAGCCGCATGCCAGACGGTCGATCAGATCATCCTGAATCATGATCTCTCTGCATACAAGCGGTGCATAAACGGTATCCACTGTATTACAATCATATATTAAAATCCGCTTCATGAATGGCTCCTTTCTTCCGTCAGCACAAGCTGCATCAGAGTCTGGTGAATGCCAAAGGTCCGGCACAACCGTTCCGCTTCTGCTTTTGCCCGCTCCCGTTTCTCCTCTGATACCGGTTTCTTCACTGCCCGGATCAGAATATTTTTAGGTGAATGTTCAATATCAATAAATTCCAACAGATCTGTCTTATATCCACAATATTCCAGCATACACCCACGGATCGCATCAGTCATCAATGCCGCTGTCCGTTCCTTGATGATTCCGTACTTGGTCAGTGCCGACAACTCCTCCGACCGGATCTGTTTATTTAACTCATGCTGGCAGCACGGAACAGATAAGATGTATGTCGTGTTCCAGCAGATCGCATTATAGAGCGCATAGTCAGTTGCCGTATCACAGGCATGCAAGGTCACTACCATATCCACCTTACGGTCTGTCCGGTATCCATTAATATCACCGATTTTAAACTTCAGATCTGTATATCCGCATTTTTCTGCCAGCTTATTACAGTTCTTTATTACCTGTTCTTTCAGATCAAGCCCTGTGATATGTGCCGTCATATGACGGATCTCTACTATATAATAATATAAGAAGAAAGTCAGATAGGATTTGCCGCATCCAAAATCAATAATGTTGATCTCATCGCCTTTATAAGTCTTTAACACATCATCGACCATCTCGATAAAGCGGTTGATCTGACGGAACTTATCATACATGGAGGAAACTACTTTTCCCTCTTTGGTAAATATTCCAAGCTCCCGGAATGCAGGAATATCCATTCCCTCATCCAGAATATATTTCTTCTTGCGATTATTACCGCCGACCAATATCGTCTTATTCTCCGCCTGTCTGCGGCTGACTGCCAGATTTCCTTTTTTGCCTGCTTTTACATCATAATCTGTCGTCAGAGAAAATGCATTCATCTGCTTAAACTCTGCCGGAAAATGCATCGCAATATGCTCTGCCAGCCTTCCTTCTTCGATATTCTCATGAAAGACCTGCGTCTGTGTATATTTCTCAAGCTGGTATGCATTTCTGCCCTTTAATACCTTTCGGGCAAATATGATCTTCTTGTATTCTCCCTTTCCATTGCTCAGTACGACCTTATGTGGATGTGTCTCCGCGATCTCTTTTATAATATCCATATATTTCTCCATGTTTTCTGTCTTGTATCTGCTTATCATTTTGTGAAACACAGCTCATGAAATGTCCTTCACATAATTAACATTTTCACGAGCAAATAATTTGGCATTCATTATATCCCAAATTATCTATTGCAATTATACATTTTCGTTTTGCTCTACTGCTGTGATTTTATCACCCCGGCAGATATCGGTCAATTTGTTTTCCTTATATGCCGATTTCATTTTCTTTCTATGCAGATTTCATCGTTGACTTGAAAATGACTGCACCTTATAATATAGTAGTTTTATATAAATATTTCAAACGAAACGAGGATATCGATTATGTGGACAGCCGATCACTGGCAGGATTATGAAGTAATAGATTGTTCAGATGGAGAAAAACTGGAACGATGGGGCAAATACATTCTCCTTCGTCCCGATCCACAGGTTCTGTGGTCAACTCCAAAAACAGATAAACGCTGGAAGCAACTAAATGGTCACTACCACCGCAGCAATAAGGGCGGCGGTGAATGGGAGTTCTTTAACCTTCCGCAGCAATGGTCGATTCATTATAAAGATCTGACCTTTAACCTAAAACCATTCAGCTTCAAACACACCGGTCTGTTTCCGGAACAGGCAGCCAACTGGGACTGGTTCTCTGACCTGATCCGCTCATCGAAAAAGAAAGAGATCAAGGTATTAAACCTTTTCGCTTACACCGGCGGTGCAACCTGTGCGGCAGCAAAAGCAGGTGCGGCAGTTACTCATGTTGATGCTTCTAAGGGCATGGTTACATGGGCAAAGGAAAATGCAGTCTCATCCGGACTCGAAGATGCTCCGATCCGCTGGATCGTTGATGACTGTGTAAAATTCGTAGAACGTGAGATCCGCCGTGGCAATCACTATGATGCGATCATTATGGACCCACCATCCTACGGCCGAGGACCAAAGGGCGAGATCTGGAAGATCGAAGAAAAGATACATCCGTTTATCAAGCTGTGCAGCGAGCTGCTCTGCGATGATCCGCTTTTCTTCCTGGTCAATTCCTATACGACCGGACTTGCACCAGCCGTTCTTACCTATATGATAGCAACCGAGGTACAGTCTAAATTCGGCGGTCATGTTATCTCCGACGAAGTAGGACTTCCGGTTACAGGCTCCGGTCTGGTACTGCCATGCGGCGCTGCCGGAAGATGGAGTAAATAAACAAATACGGGACAATTATTATCTTTGTGAAGCAAACCTAATAATTGTCCCGTATTTATTTTATACAGTCCTACCAGTTTCTCTCGTCCATATCCAGATATGTCTTATGCGTTCCGACATATTTGTAAGCCGGACGGATGATCTTACCGGCATTTACCAACTCTTCTATTCTATGTGCGCTCCAGCCTGCGATTCTTGCAATCGCGAAGATTGGAGTAAACAGTTCAATCGGTATATCAAGCATACGATATACAAATCCACTGTAGAAATCGACATTTGCAGAGATAACGGAGTTTCGCTTCTTTGCAAGAAGCTCCATAGAGATCCGTTCAATATCCGTGTACAACTTGAACTCCTCCTGCATACCCTTTTCTTCTGCAAGTCTTCCGGCATAACGCTTCAGGATCTTGGCTCTTGGATCGGACACCGTATAAACAGCATGTCCCATACCATAGATCAGACCGCTATGATCAAAGCCCTTCTTATCAAGCAGTCCCTGAAGATATTCACGGATCGCCGCTTCATCGCTCCAGTCTTTTACATGAGCCTTCAAGTCATCCATCATCTGCTGAACCTTCAGGTTCGCACCACCATGCTTCGGTCCTTTTAAAGAACCGAGAGAACCGGCAACGGTTGAATAGGTATCAGTTCCGGTTGATGATATAACATGTGTTGTAAATGTGGAGTTGTTACCACCACCATGCTCTGAATGAAGCACCAGACAGATATCCAGTACCTGCGCTTCAAGCTCAGTATACTTCTTATCCGCACGGATCAGGCGAAGGAAATTCTCTGCTGTCGAAAGGCCCGGCTTCGGATTGTGAATGATAAGACTCTTATCCTGATAATAATGCTTATAGCCCTGATAGCCATATGCAGCGATCAGCGGAAACTGTGCAATCAGTTCCATACTTTGACGAAGGACATTTCGAATGCTGATGTCATCCGGGCAGTCATCATATGAATATAAAGTAAGCACACAACGCTGTAAGACATTCATCATATTCTTACTTGGTGCTTTTAAGATCACATCACGAGCAAACTTTCTTGGGAGCTCCCGGAACGTCTCCATCAATTCCTTAAATTTATTAAACTGAGTTCTGGTCGGCAGTTCACCGAATAAAAGCAGATAGATTGTCTCCTCAAAGCCAAACTTGCTTCCGTGGAATCCACGTTCCAGATCTTCGATATTATATCCCTGAATATAGAGTCTTCCATCTGCCGGCACCAGCTCACCATCCTGAACTGCAAAACCGGATACATCTGAAATCTCTGTCAGACCTGTTAAGACACCTTTTCCATTTGAATCACGAAGGCCTCTCTTAACATCATATGTAACATAGAGGTTCTGATCGATCGTACCTGAATCATTGCAATAACCAACCAGTTCATCTAAAATTTTCTCGTACTCTGCACTTCCCTTTTCCAAACCTCTATCTCCTTTCGAATATAGTATTTAAGCCAAGCTTAAGTTTATCAAACTTTCGCCTGGCTTGCAAGACTATTTCGCTGCCTGTAAGGCAGTCTCATCTATTTCTATAATATATTTTTCAAATGCATTTATGATCGTGGTATCCAGGTATCTGGATTCCCGTGCAAAATCCCTGCCATAATTACTATGCACATGACCATGTACCAGATACTGCGGATGATAGTCTTCGATCATTGTCCGGAAGCACTTGAAACCGGTATGACAAAGATCCTCGGAATCATTGATCCGATACGCAGGGGCATGCGTGATCATAATATCAAATCCACGATGTTTTCTTATCTGCCGACCCAGCTTACGGATGCGTTTCTCCATTGCTTTCTCGGTATACTGATGCGGCGCACCATTGTACTGATACTCCATGCAGCCTCCAAGACCCAAGATCCGTATTCCTTTATATACATAGATTCGATCGTCGATGCAGATACAGCCATCCGGTGGTGTGTCTGCATAACAGGTATCGTGGTTTCCATATACATACAGAACCGGAGCATGCGTAAATGTCGCAAGGAACGACAGATACTGCGGTGCAAGGTCACCGCAGGAAATGATCAGATCAATTCCTTCTAATTTTTTCTTATCAAAATAATCCCATAGGTATTTTGATTCTGCATCCGCCAGAACAAGAATCTTCATATCCGTATCTCCGTGTTTTCTTTTCTTTTCTACGAAACTGTACCCCGCCTGTTTCCATAAAGAAAACACGCTCATCTACATTCGTACTCCGGATCACAAGACCCGCATAGCCTTATTATACTATGTCTGTAGTTTTTTTCAATTCCAGATTTTCCGGCGTATTTACTCCCTGGAAGGTAACAACATCTCTGGCATCTTCTACCAGCTCATCCAGAGTCGGGATCGAACCAACAACAATATCTGCCAGCCAATCCATCTTCATGATCTCCTCAGGGCTCATCTCACCATCTTCATCATCACGAACCACTCCATTCTGTGAATAGAGCTTGCCGTAGAATGGACTTACCGTACCATCCTTGATCAGCTGTTTCATCAGATTTACCAGTCTGGCTGTTCCAACCGGAAGATGGTTCGAACAGATCACATCGATCACTCCGGCAGACATGCCCCACCAGTAATTCAGAACCTTTACTTTCTCGTTCTTTTCTTCCAGCTTCCAGTTACCATCCAGAATCAACTGAACGATCTTCTCATAAAATATGCGCCAGTTGTAAAATGGCATCGCAAGGTTCGATATCTCGTCCCCATCGCAGGAATACAGACCGAATTCACGGGAGGCCGTAAGCGGTGTGATCATATCCTTATCGGATACATAAGAAATGCCCAGTTCCTTAAACCGTTTCTTCGGATCGGAGCCTTTGACCTTTGACCACTCCAGATAGATCTTCGCTCTTGGATTCACAAACTTTGCTCCCATCGCAAATGCGTTGATGTTCGCCGTCGTTCCATAGATCGGATAATCAGCCACATAACCGATCCTGCCATCCTCACAGAGTGAACCTGCGATAATACCGGTTATAAACTTCGCCTCATACATTCTCGCATAATACGTTCTGACATGGCTGGTCGATACATTTAACGAGCAGTTTAATATCTTCAATTCCGGATATTTGATCGCTGCCTTTAATGACTCCGGAAGCATCTCCGGACCGGTTGTAAATACAACATCGAATTTGTCCTGTGCAATCTGCTCCAGGCATTCTGCAAGCTTCGTATTATCATCCATATTCGAAAAAGTATGTGTCTCAACCCGATCCTTAAATTTGCCTTCTACGCCCATTCTTCCGAGATCATGGCTGTAGATCCATACAGAATTCTCAGGCTCTTTATCATAAACAAATGCAATCTTAAGCTTCTTCGGTACCGGCGTGATACTGAACAGTTTCTTCTTTGACTCTACCGGTTCCAGCTTCGGAACGATCGTCATCTTCTTCTTCTGTGCACTTAGCACGATCTCGTCCCAGACCTTTTCCAGATTTGCCTTTACCTCATCATAGGACATATCCTGTAATGCCCTGTATCCATATACATTTAAAAATACAAGCATCGCATCATCTACCGTGATTGGAAGACTGTCACTGCCGTTTTTCTGCCTGTATGCTGTATCAAATGCCAGATGTGCCGAATTCAGGTTCATACGATCATCATCCGTAAATTCACCATCCGGTGTCAATCCTATATATTCTCTTAATTTGTCATATCCGCCAAGCTGTGTGAACCATATATAGTTGATTCCTGTCTGCTTATGGAAATCTACAAATTCATAATAAATCTTGTTTTCCAGCTCATCTGTCCGCTTCGGCAGCTTTCTGGTTACCATCGCAGGGACAGAATCCGCACCGAAATATTTCAGTACACTGACACGCTTATTTCCCTCTATGACATAGAATTTATTCATATATTCATATACTTTGATCGGATCATGGATTCCTTCTTCTATATGAGAGTCACAGAGAGATGACCATTTATTTCCGAATTCAGAATTCGCATCTAATATAGGCATGAAGTTACTTGCAAATGCTGTAGTACGGCCTTTTGTCGCTGTACCTACAACCCGATCGAGAGAAATATGCTGTAAACCAAGATTTACTTCGCCTGCAATATCGGAATTCGTGATCAGTTCATCCAGTACCGGCAGATATGGATATTCATTTTTGGAAAGTGCAGCCTGATATCTCTTTTCACCAAGCTTCTGCGCTTTTACATAATCATTTAATGACATGTTAAAAACCTCCTATCTGTGTCTAAATCAACCTGTTTAACTCATTGTCCTATCATTTTTCCGTTCACTATATATATACAACAAAAACCGAAAATTACCAGTGGTAAATCGTATTTTCATCTTTTTCACGCCTTAAAATTTCTTATCCCGGTAAAGTTTTGTATATTTTTAATAAAATGGATTGTGCATTTCTTACATTTTTACCTTGAAATTTAAAATAGCGTGTGTTAATATAGTATCAGAATAGTAAATAACATACAATCTTGAATTTCAAATCGGTGTGTGTGAATACTTATAAATCAAAGGAGCCTGTTTCCTAACTTCTTACAGGCTCCTTTTCCTTGTCTTTTTATCTGCCCTGAAAGGTGATCGTTATCTCTGTTCCCACATTCGGTTCACTTGTTATATCAAGCTTCGCATCATGCTGCGCTACGATGTGTTTTACGATCGCAAGTCCGAGACCGGTTCCTCCGGTCGACTTCGACCGACTCTTATCGACCCGGTAGAATCTCTGGAACACCAGCCCCAGATGCCCCTCAGGTATTCCGATACCGGTATCCTTCACCTTCATGACAACTGAATGATCTTTCTCATAAGAATACACAGTTACTTCTACGGTTCCATCCGGTTTATTATATCGGATCGCATTATCGGTCAGATTGTATACCAGTTCTTCCATCATCATCTTATTACCCATAATATAACTTGGCTGACCGGAAAACTTCAATGCAACGTTATGTTTTTCTGCCGACAGCATCAGCATATCCACATTCGATCTTGCAACCGCGCACAGATCGATCCGTTCCATAGACGGTGCATTCTCTGTTACATCAAGCTCTGACAGACGAATAATGTCATTGATAAGGGTAAGCAGCCGATTTGAATTACGATGGATCTCTGTAGCAAATCGTCTGACATCACCATCTGTCGCCATCCCGTTTTCAATCAGCTCAGAATAACCGGAGATCGCTGTCAGAGGTGTCTTTAACTCATGAGATACATTTGCCGTAAATTCCTGTCGCATCTGTGCATTCTCCATAATATCACTATGCTGTTCCCTAATTGTATCAATCAATGGACGGATCTCCTTATAGGCGTTAATATCATCAATATGATCCAGATCCTTTGCCATCTGTCCGATCGGACGGACGATACTCTTTGTCAGATATCGTGATATCAGAACCACGGCAGTCACAAGCACCAGCATAATAACTGTCATGCTTGGAAGTCCCTTCAAAAATACACTGACAATGCTGCTTGTCTCCTTTGATACACGAAGTACACAACCATTTGAAAGCCGGATCGCATAGTAGAATGTGCTCATATTGAGCGTCTGGGAAAGACGGGTATCCTCGCCTTCTCCTTTCTCAAATGCCTCCTCGATCTCCGGTCTGTCGTTGTGTTTTCCCATGGACTCCGGATCTGCCATGTTATCATATTTAACCGTTCCATCCGGTGCAACTAATGTAATACGCAGTTCTGTATTCTTAATCCTTACATTGCGGAGCTCACTGATATCATCAAATAATCCTGCACTCTTCAAGGTCTGTGTGTAATTTTCCAGATCGCGCATGATCTCCTTTTTAAACAGATCATAATAAACCGTTGTCGAAAGTATCATCGTACACAATATCGCAATCAGCGTCAATGCTATAAAGCGACTGTTGATCTTGCTGGATAATCGTTTGTCTTTTCTGACCTTTTTATCCTTTTTATCTTTCTGTTCTTCCATAAAAACCTGTTCTTTCTGTTATAAGATTCTTCTGTTATAAGATTTTCCTGTTTCTTCTTATTTATTCTTATCCGTTCTCATTCCATCTTATATCCGACATTACGAACTGTCTTGATCATATTCCCTGCATCTCCCAGTTTCTGGCGCAGCGTCTTGATATGCATATCAAGAGTTCTGGATTCACCTTCGTAATCCGTTCCCCACACATCCATCATGATCACTTCTCTCCGCAGTACAATTCCGGCGTTGATCATTAGCAGCTTTAACAATTCAAATTCCTTAAAGGTCAACTCACACGGAACATCATTCACCTGCACGATACGTTTCTCGGAATCAAGGGTTACGTTCTTCAGTCGAAGAATCTGATCCTCCTGAATACTCTTACTTCTGCGAAGCAATGCTTTAACTCTGGATATAAGCTCCATTACGCCGAATGGCTTTGTCAGATAATCATCTGCTCCGATATCCAGTCCCTTTACCTTATCAAGTTCTGTTGTCTTTGCCGTCACAAGAATGATCGGCACGCGCACAGTCTCCGGACGTTCTCTTAACTTTCTGACAATCTCCAGTCCATCCTGATCCGGTAACATGATATCCAGCAGAATCAGATCCGGAATCTTCTCAGCTATTCTGGAAAAGAAACTCTTCGCATTCGCAAAACCTTCTGTTACGTATCCCGTGTTCTTTAAGGCAAACATTTCTATTTCCTGAATGTTCATATCATCTTCTACAATATAAATCAATGCCTGCATCTGCCGTTCCTCCTGTCTCTGTTCTTTCTTATTTATAATAATATATTTCTAATATATGGTCAAAGTAATTTGCACTTTATGATATTGTATACTTTACTATAAACTATACTTTTCCTTATACATGCTGTACATCGCCTGAAACTCTACATTTGATTCCTGTTTGACCCGGTTTAGATACTCATGCGTATCAAAGCTGTCTGTCTTAACCTGAAGCAATGATGCAGCCACATTTGAACAATGGTCTGCCACACGTTCATAATTATTCAGAAGATTTTCAAGGGCAATACCAAGCTCGATCGTACATTTTCCCTTCTGCAGACGTTTGATATGCTGCTTTTTGATCGTAGCATTCAGTCCATTAATTACTTCCTCCAATGGTTCAATCCGCTTTGCTATCTTCATATCATCTTCATTCAGCGCTTTACAGGTCATGCTCATGATCTCATAAACTGCATTTGAATACAGATTTAATTCTGCCATTGCCTTATCTGAGAACACCATTTCTTCCTTGTGCATCTTGGCATAAATTTCTGCGATTGCTAATGCATGGTCGGAGATACGCTCCAAATCTCCGATACAATGAAGCCCATTGGATACACGTTTGCTGTCTTCCTCCGCCAGTTCTTTTCCGCTGACTTTCGCCAGATATGTTCCGAGTTCATCTTCGTATTTGTCTACGATATCTTCCAAAGCTTCAACACGTTGCCATTTCTCATCCGAATAATCCTTCAGCAACTCTAATGAATCGTATAACGCTTCAGCTGAATACCCTGCCATCTGATTCATAACATCCATGCTCTGTGTAACGGCAAACGCCGGCTGCTCCAGAAATCTTGCATCCAGATGCTTTAACGGTACAAGCTCCGCAATCTCCTCAACAGGTTCTTCCTTCTCACGGATCGTAAGAGTTGCCAGCTTCTCAAGACCCTTTCCAAACGGAAGCAATACAATTGTTGTCAGAATGTTAAAAATACTGTGGATCACTGCTATGCCAGCCGGAGTTGCCATATCCTGTAATACACCAAAATTTACAAATGCATTGATCGAATAGAATACGATCATAAAGAGAATGGTTCCGATCAGATTAAAGTAAAGATGTACAAAAGCTGCACGTTTCGCATTTTTCTTTGCTCCGATACTGGATAATAATGCCGTTACACAAGTACCGATATTCTGTCCCATTATAATAGGAAGTGCCGTTCCATATGTAACTGCTCCTGTCATGCAAAGTGCCTGTAAGATACCAACCGATGCCGATGAGCTCTGGATGATTGCTGTAAATAATGTTCCTACGATCATTCCGAGTATAGGATTTGAGAACATTAAAAGCACATTTGCAAATTCAGGAACATCTGCAAGAGGAGCAACCGCACCGCTCATTGCATCCATTCCGTACATAAGGATCGTAAATCCCAAAAAGATCATGCCAATATCATGTTTTTTCTCATTCTTGGAAAACATCAGAAATGCAATACCGATAACCGCTAGGATCGGAGAAAATGAGGATGGCTTTAACATCTGGATCCAGATACTGTCTCCCTGAATTCCTGACAAACTTAAGATCCAGGAAGTAACTGTCGTACCGATATTGGCACCCATGATAATGCCGACCGCCTGACGCAGTTTCATAATCCCGGAATTTACAAAGCCAACAACCATAACGGTTGTAGCCGATGATGACTGAATAACCGCTGTTACAGCCGCTCCAAGCAGCACCCCTTTGATCGGCGTTGAAGTCAGCTTTTCAAGGATACGTTCCATCTTACCGCCCGCCGCACGGGTCAGACCGTCTCCCATTACGTTCATACCAAATAAAAACAATGCAAGTCCGCCAAACAGTGCAAGTACATCAAAAATACTCATAAAAAAATTCCTTCCTTTTTACATAAATTAGACATTTGTACCTTCGCACATCATCGTATAACAGGTATGTAAAAAGGAAAGGATTCCTACGTAAAGTCTGTGTAAAATTTTAAAATTTGTTTTACATTTCACGCTGAATGCGTTTAATATTCTTCCTGTCGCTGTTCAAGATACGTTCTGTCAGGACCGTCGTTTTGTAAAATACATACGATACCGCCAATCAATCCTACCAGACAAATACCATATCCTGCCGATACCAAAATGCTCTCTGCCATACTCCATGATGACATAAGCCCGATTCCTTTCAACGTGACAGCTACAACCACAGCGATCACGCCCCAGACGATACTGTTCAATAACAAAAACATTTTTATCAGGTGCTGTTTACTTTTTCCTTTACCGGCATCTGCTGTCATATTCCATATACGTCTCATGACAATCACCTCCTGATCCTGTATCCTATAAGACTCTTAATTTCCGGAAATATGTTCTCCTGTTATATAATATATGACCCATTCTGAAATATTCGTTGCATGATCGCCAATCCGCTCCAGATATTTTGCAACCATCAAAAGATCGGTTTCCTGTTCCCCTGCATCTGCATTCCTGTGGATCAGATTGATCAATTCACTCTTCACTTTTATAAACAGATCATCTACCACATCATCCTGGGCAATAACTTTTCTTGCTTTTGTAAGATCAAGATTCACATATGCTTCTATACTGTCAACCAACATGACCATGCTTTCTTTTGCCATTGCCTTAATATGTTCCAATTCTTTTACATAAGGTTTGCCTGCCATCTGGATCGTCAGTTCAGAAATATCTGCTGCATGATCACCGATACGTTCCATATCCGTTACCATTTTGAGCGCAGATGAAACCTGACGAAGATCTGTTGCAACCGGCTGCTCCATTAAAAGAAGTTTAAAACACAGACTCTCAATATCCTTTTCCTGCTGATCGATCTGATCATCCCTGCGGATAACCTCCTGTGCCAGATCAACATCCTGATTTACAAGTGCTTTGATCGCCTTTTCGATCACACCCTCGATCATGGATCCCATCTCAACCATTTCATCATTGAGTTTTTTCAACTGTCTGTCATAATTTGTCCTCATTATCTTTACTCCTTTTAACCAAATCTTCCTGTGATATAATCCTCAGTTCTCTTATCCTGTGGTTTCGAGAACATCTTCTCGGTATCATCAAATTCGATCACCTGACCCAGTAAGAAGAATGCTGTCTTGTCTGCAATACGGGTTGCCTGCTGCATATTATGTGTAACCATGATAATCGTATAATCATGCTTCAGCTCCATAGCAAGATCTTCGATCTTTGACGTAGAAATCGGGTCAAGCGCTGATGTTGGTTCATCCATCAGTAAGACCTCCGGTTCAACCGCAAGTGCTCTGGCAATGCAAAGTCTCTGCTGCTGTCCGCCGGAAAGACCCAGTGCCGATTTCTTCAGTCTGTCTTTTAATTCATCCCATATTGCTGCCTGCTTGAGAGACCTTTCTACGATCTCATCCAGTTTTTCTTTATTATGGATACCATGTGTCCTTGGACCATATGCTATATTGTCATATACACTCATTGGGAAAGGATTCGGATTCTGGAACACCATTCCAACCCGTTTTCTTAGCAAATTTACATCCATTCCGTCAAATATATCTTCACCATCTAACTTCACATCACCCGTGATGTTACAACCTTCCACCAGATCATTCATACGGTTTAAACATTTTAAGAATGTTGATTTACCGCATCCGGAAGGTCCAATAAATGCTGTAATCTGTTTTTCCGGTATTTCCATATTTACATCTTTCAACGCATGGAATTTACCATAGTGAAGATTCAGATTTTTTACATCAAATTTTATATTGCTCATCGATTTATCTCCGTTTATATCTATCTGTTATCTGTCTTTTTCTGTTTTCGCCGACATTTTCTTTGCAATTGCATCGGATGCGAAATTAATCAATACTACGAATACAAGAAGAACAACGGCTGTTGCATATGCCTGATCCGTATGAAGTCCCTCTTTGGAAAGAAGATACATATGTACGGACAAGGTTCGTGTGGAAGAAAATAAATTCTTCGCTATTCTCGGCACACTGCCTGCCGTATAGATCAACGCTGCTGTCTCCCCGACAATTCGCCCGGTTGCAAGGATAACACCGGATAAAATACCCGGAACAGCACTCGGTAAAACAACCTTAAATACTGTACGAAGTTTTCCTGCACCAAGTCCAAAGCTTCCTTCTCTGTATGACTTTGGAACAGCCAGCAAGGCTTCTTCTGTTGTTCTCATGATAACCGGAAGCACCATGATCGCCAGTGTAAACGCACCGGACAGCAGGGACAATCCCCATCCAAGCTTTGTCATAAATAAGATCATTCCGAACAAACCATATACAATAGATGGAATACCTGTCAGTGTCTCTGCAGTGATACGTACAATTCCAACCAGCTTATTTCCTGATTTTGCATACTCCACCAGATAAATAGCTGCGAAGATACCGATCGGTCCCGCAATCAGCAGTGACAGTAATGTCATAAACAACGTATTAACCAATGCCGGAAGCATCGAGCAATTATCCGATGTATATTCCGGCTTGAACAGATCCGGTGTCAGATTCGGAATTCCTTTTGCAAGAATATAGATCAAAATAAAAGCAATACAAACCAACGTCAAAGCTGCTGCCAGATAAACAAGTATCCGAAGGATCAGTGAGCCGGGACGTCTTTTATATTCCGCAAGTAAATTTCTTTTTCCCATTTAGTTCACCGTCTTTCTTTTTAAAATTGAAAACAGCAGGTTAATGATCAGAATGAATACAAACAATACAACACCTGTTGCGATCAGAGCCTCTCTGTGAAGATCCTGGGCATAACCCATTTCCATTACGATATTTGCAGTCATGGTTCTAACACCCTTCATCAATCCTTTCGGCATATGGACCTGATTTCCCGCCACCATGATAACAGCCATTGTCTCACCGATCGCACGACCAACGCCCAAGATGATCGCTGCCATGATACCGGATCTTGCAGCCGGTACTACGGTAAGAAATACACTTCTTTCATGTGTCGCTCCAAGTGCTAATGCACCCTGATAATATTTATCCGGGACAGCACTGATCGAAGTTTCAGATACACTGATGATCGTCGGAAGTATCATGATGCCAAGCAGTACAGATGCGGTAAGCATTGTATTTCCGTTCACTCCGAAAATCTGTCTGACTGCCGGAACAAGTACACACATTCCAAAAAATCCGTATACAACCGATGGAATTCCTGCCATCAGATTGATAAATGGTTTAATGACCTTATATGCTTTTGGTGGGCAGAATTTTGATAAAAATATCGCTGTCAGAAGTCCGATCGGAACGCCGATCACGATTGCCCCGGCCGTAACGTAGATACTGCCAAGAATAAACGGAAGGATTCCAAAATAATCATTGGTCGGTCTCCAGACTTTGCCAAAGAGGAAATCTGTCAGACCGATTGCCTTCATGGCAGGAATACCACTTGCAAATAAGAACACACAGATCAATAAAACTGCTGCTATCGATACAAATGCCGCTAACAGGAATACGATATGCATGAATATTTCTTTAAACTTTTGCATAGAGGACACTCCTTACTATTTGACATCTGCCCAGGTTGCTGCTTCTCCTGTAAAGATTGATTTTACCTGATCGGTAGTTAAATCAGTTGCAGGGTTATTCTTATTTACAATAACTGCGATACCATCCATTGCGATTACAGTAGCTGTAAGTCCTTCACTTGTCTCGCTATCCTTCAGTTCTCTGGATGCCATACCGATATCACATGTACCATCTGCCGCTGCTGTAATACCTGTTGTTGAATCAGATTCCTGAAGCTCGATATCCGCACCACTGTTCACTGCCTTATATGCCTCTGTTAATTTCTCCATAACAGGAGTTACAGATGATGACCCGGCAATTACGATTTTACCGGTTGCTCCTGAAGACTTAAATGCTCCTGAATTTGCAATCTCGATGTAACCATTGCTTGATACGATCTTCTGTCCATCTTCACTCATAATATAGTTGATAAAATCCTGTGCTACATCACTTACCTGACCCTTTGTTACAATGTTGAATGGTCTTGATAATGTGTATGTACCGTTGTTGATATTATCTGCTGTTGCTTCAACGCCGCCGATCTTAACTGCCTTTACGGTATCATTTAATGCTCCAAGTGAGATATAACCAATCGAATAATCGTCTCCTGCAACTGTTGTGAGAACTACTTCTGTACTGTTTGCTGTAATCGCGCTCGTAGTTGTCTTATCAACTTTATTTCCATCTGCGTCCTTTTCTTCTACACCAGTCAGTTCCACAAATGCTCCTCTTGTACCTGATCCTTCCTCTCTGGATACAACTGAGATCTCCTGTGATGTATCAAAACTTCCGCTCTTGGAATCTGAACCACCTTTACTTCCACATCCTGCAAGGCATCCTGCCGCAAGTGCTGCACTTAATGTTAACGCTAAAATCTTATTTCCTTTTTTCATTTTAATTTTCCTCCAATTGACTCTTTGGACTCAGAATCGTTCATCTTTCTGATCCATTCAAAATTATGTAAATTGCGAAACCGGATCGCGCGCCCTTTTCCGGATCGCAGAATTATCATACGGCATCTATGTAAAATACATCACCATCTCAAAGTAAAGTGAAAGTAAAAACTTTGTGTAAACGGGAGAAATGTAAAATTATGAAGAAACGCACTTTATGAGTTTCTATGGAAAATAAAAAATATTCATGTTACTATGAACAGCAGATACAATTTCGTTTTACGAAAGGATAAAGAAAAGAACGATATGAATATCATCGGACATGTATATACAGATTTTCAGGAAAAATTTGGAATTCCCAGACAGAGCGGTCTGGTGGATGAACTGACCGGAACGGTCGTTTTTCTGCCGGAATACAGGCAGCCGGAAGCCTTCCGGGGGCTGGAGGATTTCTCCCACATCTGGATCCTGTGGGAATTCCATAAAGCCAAACGGGAGAACTGGAGTGCAACAGTAAAGCCGCCAAAACTTGGCGGCAATAAAAGAATGGGCGTATTCGCGACCAGATCGCCGTTCCGCCCAAATAATATAGGTCTGTCTTCTGTAAAATTGACAGGAATTGAATATACCGATGACTATGGTCCAATCCTGCATATCTCTGGTGTCGATCTGTTAAACGGTACTCCTGTATATGATATCAAACCTTATATTCCATACACAGACTGCCACCCGGATGCCACCAGTGGTTTTACCGAACACATTCATACGGAAAAGCTGGATGTCATCTTTCCGCCGGAGCTTCTTGCAATGATTCCGGAAGCCAAGCGTCCTGCCCTGATTGGCATTCTTGCAGAAGATCCGCGTCCCGGCTACCAGCACGATCCCGACCGCAGATATGGCGTCGCCTTCGCAGGCTTCGACGTGCGCTTCCACATCAACGGCAACGTCCTCACAGTGTGTGAGGTGGTGGCTGTACAGTGACATTTTCAGATGGGGCATACCTATCCGGAACATCGGTCCTTAACGAATCACCGTAAGGTGAGGAGTTTAGTACCGCTACGTGATAACTGAGACCTTAGCGAGGCTTTGCCGAGATTAGTTCGAAGTTATACAGAGTAGGATAGAACGAAAGTGTTCTGCGGAATAAATATATATATACAGGCATTAGTGATTATGCGAAGCGTACGACTCTAGTGCTCGTGTTCCGGTACAACGGCGAAGAATATGAGGTCTTCGGTGCCTTCATTTGACAGGCTGTGGGTTGCTCCCTGCGGACAATAATGGCAGTCGCCCGGATACAGCTTCTCTTTGGTGTCCTCATACTCCATCGTTCCGACACCGGAAAGTACATAAATAATTTCACTGTTTGTCTCATGTGTATGTGTTCCGATCGATGAACCAGGCACAAGTCTGCCCTTCATGATCTTGTTATTCATATCCTGAAACATATGCACATGGAATGTTCCTTCTCCCCCTTTAAAATTCTCGATCGCTGATTCTGCGATTGTATCAAACGATATCTTCATATGATTCCTCCTTATATGGTTCCTTATATTAACATCCGCACACTCTTTATTCGATACTTTCAATCAATCTTCTGACTGCTTCTTCTATATGCTCCGGCATGATACCGGAATAATTAATGACCAGTGTATGATATCTGGCATTTTCGGTATTTCTATAATACTGGCTGAGAAATGAAATGTGAACGTCTCTTGCTTCGGCATTATTCCGCAGCCGATCGTCACTGTAATTCGTATCAATCTCCAACAGAAAATGCAGCCCTGAATTCTCTTCGCGAATACGAATCTTGTCCGGATTCATATATTTTTTAATGCAGGCAAGCACCAGATCCCGCTGTTCTCTGTAATAATTACGCATGCGGTTGATGTGTTTTTCCAGACAACCATCGGTGATAAATCTTGCAAGTGTATATTGCTCGATATTTGACACCGTACATGCATAAAAGCTGAGCATCTCATCATATCGCCGCATCAAACTCTCCGGGAGAACCATATAACTGATACGGATCGTAGAGGAAAGGCTCTTGGAAAATGTGTTGATATAGATGACCTTTTCGCCCACATCGATACTTTCAAGTGTAGGTACCGGCTTGCCAACCAGTCGAAATTCACTGTCATATTCATCTTCGATGATATAGCGGTTGTCCTTTCTTGATGCCCAAGATAACAATTCATATCTCCTGCTGACAGGTGTTACCAGTCCGGTCGGAAAATGATGCGCCGGCGAAATATGAAGTACATCTGCGCCAGATTCTTCCAGAGCCTCCATATTGATCCCATTTCCATCCATTGCCACAAATTTGCAGCATACATTCTGCGCCTGATAGATCCTTGATATCTTCTGATACCCCGGATCTTCGACCGCATAACATTTGTCATAGCCAAGCAGCTGAATGATAAGACCATAGAGATATTCTGTTCCGGCTCCTATGATGACCTGCTCCGGCTTCACATCCATACCACGGAACTGATACAGATAGCCTGCTACGGCGCTTCGCAGCTCATAGACACCCTTGGACGGTGATCGGGACATCAGCTCTTTGCTGTTTTCCGCCATCACTTCTTTTAAAAGCTTTGACCAGATGCTGAATGGAAACGCATCCTCTACCGTTGAGTTACTGGCAAAATCCGCAAAATATGTTTTCTTTTCTTTCGGCTTTTCAAATTGCTTCGCCGGTCGCTCCGGCAACGGCTTCATCAGATCTGCCGAAATGTCCGTAACATAATAACCGCTTTTCGGAATCGAATATATATATCCTTCGGCAACCAACTGACTGTATGCATTTTCCACGGTGATCGTGCTGACATTCAGATTTTTTGCAAGCAGACGCTTCGATGGCAAACGTTCCCCTGCTACAAGCTTCTTAGACAAAATATCTGTTTTGATCTGCTTGTACAGATATTCATATAACGTATCTGTTCCTCGATTTTCCAGTGCATATGTCAGCATAGCAAACCGCCCTTCACATTATTCCTGCCGGCATCACACCCCCTTTGCGATACCATAGTTATAAAATATTATATGTGGGAAGAAAGCATTATGCAAGTTTTTTACATTCTATAGATAGACAAAAACTCTATGGCATCCCGCCCTGTGCCTGTCCTTATAGAAATGCCGTGCTGCGTTTTCTACTCACTGCACATGTTAAATTCGTAAATACTCCTGTGCTAACTCGCCTTCGGCTCAAACAAGCACCCGTATTTACTAACAATGTGCAGTTCATAACGAAATCCTCGCAATGGCATTTCTATAAGGACAGGCGCAGGGCGGGATATCACATAGTTCTTATATATGAACAATAAAAAACGGTATTTATTAGCGTACAGTCAACCTGCTCAATAATAAATACCGTTATCTTATTGTTTGCTTTTACAGTCTTTATTTGATCATGTCTAAGAACATCTGATGAATACGGGTATCATCGGAAAGCTCCGGATGGAATGCCAGTGCGATCTGGTTCTGATATTTTACCGCTACAATGTGACCATCTACCTCGGCTAATACCTCAACACCCGGCTTTACACTCTCGATATATGGTGCACGGATAAATTCCATCGGATATACTCCAAGACCTTTGATCTCGCCATCATAATGAAAGCTTCCAAGCTGTCTGCCATATGCATTTCTCTTTACGCAGACCGGAAGGGTCGCAAAATGACGTTTATCATCATTGGACAGTTCTTCTGCAAGAAGGATCAGTCCCGCACAGGTTGCAAGAACCGGCATGCCCTGTTCGATCTTTTCTTTTAATACATCATACATATCAAGCTCTTTTAACAGCTTACCCTGAACAGTGCTTTCGCCACCCGGCAAAACGATACCGTCAAAATCCTGTTCCAGATCACTTTTCTGTCTGAGTTCTATTGTTTCTGCTCCAAGGCTCTCTAACATTTTCTCGTGTTCGATAAATGCGCCCTGAACCGCTAATACTGCTATCTTCATCGTGTCTGTTCATCCTTTCGCTTATGTCGATCATCCATCATTACGATATCCGCATCTATTTGTCTGTCTGATATTTTACTTACCACGCTCAGCCATAAGGAGTTCGATCTCGCTCTCATTGATACCAACCATAGCTTCACCAAGATCCTCTGATAATTCAGCGATCAGTTTTGCATCTGTGAAGTTTGTAACAGCCTTAACGATGGCATTTGCACGCTTCTCCGGATTTCCTGACTTGAAGATACCGGATCCAACGAATACGCCTTCAGCACCAAGCTGCATCATAAGAGCTGCGTCTGCCGGTGTAGCAACACCGCCTGCTGCGAAGTTTACAACCGGAAGGCGCTTGTGCTCATGTACATATAATACAAGGTCATATGGAACCTGAAGAACCTTTGCTGCATCATATAATTCATCTTCACGCATAGAAGAAATACGTGCGATCTCGCTGTTCATCATTCTCATATGTCTTACAGCCTGAACAACATCACCTGTACCGGGTTCACCCTTTGTACGGATCATGGATGCACCTTCATTGATTCTACGAAGTGCCTCGCCGAGATCCTTAGCACCACATACAAATGGTACTTTGAACTTTGTCTTGTCGATGTGATATACATCATCAGCAGGTGAAAGAACTTCACTCTCATCAATGTAATCGATCTCGATTGCTTCAAGAAGCTGAGCTTCTACAAAATGTCCGATACGGCACTTTGCCATAACAGGGATAGATACTGCATCCTGAATACCTTTGATCATCTTAGGATCACTCATTCTTGATACACCGCCTGCTGCTCTGATATCTGCCGGAATACGCTCCAGTGCCATAACTGCACATGCACCTGCTGCCTCGGCGATCTTTGCCTGCTCCGGTGTTGTTACATCCATGATAACGCCACCCTTTAACATCTGTGCCAATTCTTTGTTTAATTCATACTGTCTGTTTGCCATAATCGTAACTCCTTTTTTCATTTGATGTGTGTATTTATCTGTAACATATTCATCCTTGAATATCACTACTCAAAATCACGAACAGATTCACTACAAACCTGCTAGGATTTATTATAAAATTATCTGACCATATTGAAATATTCAATTTCAAACTTTTTCTTATATCCAAACTGACCATATCAATATGTCACATATGCAAATACCAGATATCAGATTATGTAAACTGACCTCTCGGACAGATCACCGTATTGTATAATAAACAAAATAGCAGGAAAATGTTGCGAAAACGCCTGCGTTTCGATGGTTTTGTGCCGGGATGGAGGACACAACGATTTTATCGTGTCCGAAATCCCGTGCATATAAAAACCAATCGAAGCAAAGTAAGTTTCGCATTTTTTCCTGCTATTTCTGTTTATATGAAATACAGTGATCATCCGGCTTCTAGCCAAGGCGCAGCATCGCGTCAATGCTCTTTCTGGCTTTCTGCATTGTCTCCTCTGTAAGGGTAATGCTCTCGCCCTCACCATTTACCACGCAGTTATAGACATCACCAAGTGTCGTCATCTTCATGTTGTGGCATACACAATCCTTAGACAATGCATAGAAACGCTTCCCTGGGTGTGCAAGCTGAAGGTGTGACACGATACTGTTCTCCGTACCGATGATGAATTCCTTTGCATCACTCTTTGCTGCATAATCCATAATTCCGGTTGTACTTCCGGCATAGTCTGCAAGCTCCGTTACTTCCTTTAAACATTCCGGATGTACCAGAAGTAATGCGTTTGGATGAGCTGCTTTTGCTTTCTCTACATCTTTTACGGTTACTCTGACATGTGTCGGACAGCCGCCCGACACCAGCTTAATATTCTTTTCCGGTACCTGCTTCTTTACCCATGAACCGAGATTACAGTCAGGAATAAATAAGATATCCTTTTCCGGCATATTCTTCACGATCTTTACTGCCGAAGAAGATGTAACACAGACATCACTCAACGTCTTTACTTCTGTTGTAGTATTCACATATGCTACAACTGTATAATCCGGATTCTTCTCACGAAGGGCAGCTAACAGATCATAGTCGATCTGGTCTGCCATCGGGCATCCGGCATCCGGCTCCGGCAGATATACTGTCTTTTCCGGTGATAACAGTTTTACAGTCTCTGCCATAAAACGCACACCACACATGATCATAGTCTTTTGAGGTGCTTCCGCTGCTCTCTGTGCAAGGCCAAAGGAATCTCCTACATAGTCAGCTACTTCCCAGATATCATGGCTCTGGTAGGCATGTGCAAGAATACAAATATCCTTTTCCTTCTTTATTCTCATTATTTCATCCTGCATCTCTTTTATATTCATGACAATTTTCTCCTTTGTCTGTTATGTTTTCATTTTTTGTTAAAGAATGCACAGTAAGTATACCGCATATTGAGAAAGATTACCATCTATTCTGTTAAATATGCATATCCACCAACATTCTGGCACGGTTATAAACATTCAACTTTGAAGAACCGGAATCTACATCAGCACTCACAATACGCCCTTCCGGAAGCTTTTGCTGAATGGAAGGATACAATCCCCTCCCACAGATATGATTTGGCATACATCCAAACGGTTGAACTGCCAATACCTTTTTGCAGTCATGCAGAATATGTCCTACCATCTCTGCACCGATCAGCCAGCCATCACCTGTTCTATATGTCCAGTTTACATAACCATCAGCCTCTTTTTTCATTATTTGAAATTCTTCCATCGAATAAAATCCATACTGCCGCATTGCTGCAATCATGGATCTCTGAAGACTTCCGAACAGTTTTAACCCAATACGATAAGCCACCTGTTCTATTTTGCTTACATCCGATAAATGCGAATCTATATAATACATCGCGTACCAGGATAATCCATTTGTATGGGATTCGCAATTATTCTTTTCGAGAAAACGGATCATATCCCAGTTTCCCAAATGACAATACTTTATATAAATCTCTCCGACGATCCCTATTCGTTGCTTTCTCGGCTTCACCAGTTCAATTTTTGAAAAATCCGCCGCAATCCTTATAAAATTCTGTTTCATTCTTGAAATTGTCAGATGTTTTCCTTCCCGAAGATCATATGCAAGAATCCTGATCCATTTCTTCCATTTCCTTTGTGCCTCACCTTTATGCACTTCATTTGGTCTGACCTGATTTAGTAAAAGCATCAGAATATCACCATAAAACAATCCAAATAACGCACGCCAGACCATATCAGGTTCCAGCTTCATCTGCTCCCCCTTCTCCAATCCCTGAATGTTTAACGACAATACCTGAGCTTGCGGAAATCCTGCTTTCCGAACAGCCGCCTTTAACACATGCAGATAATTTGAACCACGACATGCATCTCCGGCAGTCGGCATTAATAATTTTGTACGGTTCAGATCATATTTCCCTGATTGAAGAGCTGCTATCATCTGTCCTGCATTTAAGATGATCGGATAACACATATCGTTATTGACATATTTTAATCCAATATCCGTTATATCCGTTTCATTTTTTAAAATCACCGGATGATAATTTTTTGAATAAAACGCATATTTTAACAATGGAAAATGTGCATCTAACATTGCTGGAATCAACAGGATACATTTCTCCCGATCCGCATTTTCTCTGATCTTATACATATCTCCCTATCCCTCATTTTCTAAAATGCAGATATATACTTTCTCACTATCTGCAATGCCTCATATACCTGATCTGAGAGTACCACATTTTGCCATACTTTTTCAATACAAACAACTTGAGAAAGCATTTAATTTATTGACTTTATGACCGCGATATGTCACAATTTGTATCAATGAAAAAAGAGCCATAATTCTATGGAAAAATATAAATCAGAAAGGTTGAAATATTATGAATAAAGCTCTTGTCTTATTGTTTTTATTTTTTATCGGAAGTCTGATCGGATGGGTGATTGAATTGTTCTTCCGCAGATTCTGTTCTCCAAATGGTCGAACAACAAAGAAATGGGTAAATCCCGGCTTTCTGGTCGGTCCTTACCTTCCGCTATATGGATCAGGACTATGCGTCTTGTATATGTTAGCATCTATTAACCTGTCATTTCTGGATGAACATCCAATCATTGAGAAGATTGTTTTATTTGTATTTATGGCGATCGCTATGACCGTGATCGAATACATCACCGGATTGATCTTCATTAAGGGAATGAATGTAAAACTCTGGGACTACACAGAACGATGGGGCAATATTCAGGGAATCATCTGTCCACTGTTTTCATTCTTCTGGGCAGTTCTCGGCGCGATCTACTACCTGCTGATCCATCCACATGTTTTATCAGCACTTGACTGGTTATCCAGAAATCTTGCATTTTCATTCTTTATCGGATTCTTCTACGGCGTGTTCCTGATTGATATCGTTTACTCCTTCAACCTGATCGTCAAGATCCGTCAGTTGGCTACTGAATACGAGATCGTCGTTAAAATCGATGAACTCAAACAGCATCTGTTAGAGGAAGCTGAGCTCCGCAAGGAAAAATCTCATTTCTTCCTTGCTATGAAAAATGCACGACCGCTCCGTGAGATATTTGAGGATTCGTTAGAGAAATATTCTATTAAGAAGATTCTGAAAGAAAAGAAGAAGAAATAATATATTGATTTTATCTAAAAAATATGCGCGCTGGCTTATCACTATATCTTTATTGCGCAGAACACTCTCGTTCTATTTTCACGTAGCGGTACTAAACTCGTCACCTATTGGTGACTCGTTAAGGACCGACGTTCAAATAGGTCTGCTCCATAAAATATAGTGATAAGCTGGCGCGCATATTTTTAATGCTACTAAAATTGTTTTATGCTTCTTTCTTCTCCCCCACAGGAATCTGTGCGAAGATAATTGCAATAAAGATCAACAGGCAGCCAAGGAGCTGGCGGGCGGTCAACACCTCACCAAGGATCACCCATCCGGCAAGTACTGAAAATACAGATTCCAGACTCATGATCATAGATGCCAGCGTCGGATTCAGTCCATTCTGTGCAATAATCTGCAAGGTATAAGCAACACCGCTCGACATCACACCGGCATACAGAATTGCAACCCATGCATCCCATGACTGTAACTGTGAAAGCCATGCTGCTATTCCTGCTGCCGAATGTCCCATCTCTGAAAAGAACATCGGAAACGCACTGAATGCCCCGGCAACCAGGAACTGGATACAGGACATCCGTACACCATCAACCAATGGTGAAAAATGATCGATCACCAGAATATGTATAGCAAACAAAAATGCACAGAGCAATACAAAGAGATCACTGTTCTGAAATGATAGCGGCCCCGCTGTCATACATAAAAGATAAAGTCCTACAATCGTGATCACCATTCCAAGCCAGATATTCCAACCACATTTTTTCTTTAAAAACAAACCAAGAATCGGAACCAGCAGAATATAGCAAGCCGTCAGAAAACCGGCCTTGCCTGCCGGAGTGCCATAATACAGACCAAGCTGCTGTGCAGAGCTTGCAAAGAACAATGCCATTCCGCAGCACAGTCCACCGATCCATAACTTTCTCCGTTCTGCGGCTGTCTTTGGCTTTTTATTATTTGGATTAATTTTATCAAGTAACCTGATTACCGGAAGCAATACTACACTTCCAACCAGACTTCGTATACAATTAAAAGAAAATGGTCCCAGTGCCTGTCCGCCTTTACTCTGTGCCACAAAGGCGGTTCCCCAGATAAATGCCGTAAGAACTAACAGGAGTGAATTTCTGATTTGTCTGCTTTTCATTTGTATTTTCTCTTCCTATCTTGTTTATTGTCAAATAGTTACATTATTCCTTTGAATCATTTTCTGTACAGATATTTTTCCTGTCATATGCATCCAGAAAATGATGCTTCTCTCCGTGCTGCTTCCATGCAACAACCGTGTCCAGATTTACATTTTCCACACTCTTGAAAATATTCCCTTCCACATAAGGATTTACCTGCTTCAAAGTCTGAATCAGTTCCTTGATCTCAACACGTTTCGAACGATTCTCGTTATTACAAGTCGTACAGGTGTCCGTGAATTTACATGCACACTGGATAAAATGCAGACCATTATAATCCCTCCATGCCTTGATATCATCCTCACGCACCAGATATAACGGTCGGATCAGTTCCATCCCTTCAAAATTCGTGCTGTGAAGCTTCGGCATCATCGTCTGTACCTGTGCACCATACAGCATACCCATCAATATGGTTTCAATTACATCATCATAGTGATGACCAAGTGCAATCTTATTACAGCCAAGCTCCTGTGCAAAATGATACAGATGTCCTCGTCTCATTCGTGCACACAGATAACATGGCGACTTCTCAACCGTAAATACAGATTCAAATATATCCGATTCAAATATCGTGATCGGAATATTCAGACTTTTTGCATTTTCTTCTATAACCTTCCGGTTCGCCTCACTGTAACCGGGATCCATAACCAGAAACTTAACTTCAAATTCAAATTTGTTATGCAGCTTCAATTCCTGAAAACATTTCGCCATCAGCATAGAATCCTTACCACCGGAAATGCAGACCGCGATCTTATCTCCCGGCTTCACCAGCTCATATGTGTTGATCGCCTTGGTGAACTTTGACCAAATGCTTTTCTTGAATTTCTTACGCAGGCTCAGCTCAACATCCTTCGCCTTGTTCTGCTCCTCCGGTTTGCTCATAACATCTAACAGCCATGCAGCATAACCGCCTTCCAGACTCTCTGCCTGATATCCTTTTTCTTTCAAATGCTCCGCTACGTCGATGCTGACTACGCCTCTCGCACAGAAAATAACAAGCAGCTTGTCCTTATCCACCTCGCTGCTTGTCTCTATTTCTTCCGCAGGAACCGCAATCGCATCCGGCACTGCCCCATGAGAAATCTCAATGGCATCCCGGATATCGATCAACCGATAACTGTCTTTATCTCGATTCTTTAATTCCGCTATTGTAATGCTCATATGCACGCTGCCTTTCTTCCTAGTGCACCAATAATCTTTCATATATATTTAACCTACACTAAAATACCAAGCAATTATATGACCTAAAAAGTTACTTTGTCAATGCAATTATGGAAAACAGCTACTCTTGAAGAATATAAACGAAAACAGCTCTGTTTTAGATAGTCAATATATTCTCCTGTTTCAGCGTCAATTACCAGCAGCGAATCAGGAAAATAAAAATAATCATATGTATAACAGATATCCAAATCCTCATAATACGCCACGAGCCAAACAGGTTTGTACTCAAACGTCCCTAATTTTTCCCCCTCCACAAGCATATAATCAAGCTCCATAAAATTAAATGCCGCTGGTTTATCAATTCCTGGATATGCTGCATAAAATGCCTCATATTGTTCTGCGAATTTCGGTTCTATATCTTCAAAATCCATTAATGTTACTGCTTTTTCTCCTGCCTGCACCCCTGCAATATAAAGTTCCGCATTCATCACACCATTATCGTCAACACAAACAGTAAATAATTCAGATGTGCAGAACGGATATGGCGCAAACAACTCCGTTTCAGCTATATATGCCCCTCTATTGCCTGCAGCTCTGGTAAACTGAAAACAATAGCCATTAAAATCAATTGGTCTTGCACTTTCAAACGTACTATAACCAAGCGGTCCTTCTTCTAAAATCTCTACATCCGTAATTCCACATGCTTCCAAAAACAACAAGGCTTCATCACGCGCACAATCCATATCTTTTGCACATCTGTTTTCCACTGTATTCTCTAAGTCAACAATACATTCTGTTACATCTCCCAGATGATTTTCCAATGTGATCGTATCATCCGTCTTCATTCCGTAATATGTATATAAACCCGCAGTTCCCAGATAATTCTCCAGTGTAATTCCTGTAATACAATCATTTTCTTCTTTAAATGTCAAAAGGAATAAATTATCTCCGATATATCCAACATATTTCTGTCCCTCATAATTCTGTATCAATGCTCGTTTATCTGATGCACCTGCCTCACAGGCAATAATATTTTCTATTTCTTGATCGCAGGAAACTGCCTGTGATGTTTGTCCCTGATCCAAATAATATTCTCGAATTTTCTCCTGATATATATGTATGGTTTCCAGATCCTCTCTGCACAGATTCTTATAATCATTTTCCAAACGGTTCTCAAAAATTCCTTTCTCTTCCTCAAACACAGCTTCAACAATCTCCTGTTTTTGTTTTGCAGCATTCGGAATCTGCTTATATTCATATATTCTAAAATCAGAATCTGGTATATATTCAACACCCTCTATCGCAAGCTTAACTGTATTCTTATTTACTTTCCATTCTTCCATATAACTATCCGGAATATGCAAACTATTTGCCGCATCCCCTACATATGATATATTCTTCTCTTTTGCACTTTCACAAGCAGTTAATCCCCCAAAGCACAATAATATAGATATCATAAGCGTGACTTTCCCCAAATTATTTCTCACTTTGCTTCCTCCAATATTTGTCCATCTGCAAGACGTATCACACGATCCGCCCGACTTCCTATCTCTTGATCATGTGTTATCACAATCAATGTCTTTCCTCGTTTATTCAACATTTCTAACAACTCCATAATCGCGATTCCCATTTCATGATCTAATGCGCCTGTCGGTTCATCTGCAAGGATCAACTCTCCCCCTGCCACCATCAATCTTGCAATCGCACAACGCTGCTGTTCCCCACCTGAAATCCTGGTTACCTTTTTGTCTGCTAAATCCCTGATTCCTGTAAATTCTAACATTTCATTCACCAGTTTTTTTCTTTCCCTACCGGAATATCTGCCTGCCAGTAATGGCAGTTCTACATTTTCAAATACCGTATAAGATTTCATTAAGGCATAATTCTGAAATACAAATCCCACATGTTTACGACGAAATTCGTGAAGCTTATCTCCTTTCATCTCATGAACAGCAATATCATTATAATAGTATTCACCGCTTGTCAGATAATCCATAGTCCCAATAATATTTAATAATGTACTTTTCCCTGATCCGGATTGTCCCATGATCGATATGTATTCCCCATCCTGGACATCCAGTGATACATCCTTAAGCGCCGGAAGCTCCCGATGCTCATATATTTTTGTAACATTTCGAAGTTTTATCATCACTATTCTCCTTCTTTTCCTAACAAATCAATCGGTGAACACTTATAAATCATAAATACCGGGCAAATTGTTGATAATGCAACAAATAGTATGCTTATCTCTCCAAGGATAGGAACCACTCGCTTCCAGTATATACTTCTGTAAGAAAATACCATTAACTGATCAGGCTCTATTATATGAATAAACAACCACCATACAAGAAATAATGAACAGCCATAGGCTAGAAGAAACTTAAGAATATTCTCCCATAGGATCATCCAGGTTATATTTTTCATTGAAAATCCCGCCGTCAGCATAATTCCATACTCTCTTCGTCTCCGCAAAAAATCAAGTATCTGTATACATAAAAGTACAATACAAAATGTGAGTCCCACCAGAATTAACATCTGAATAATATTATAATTAATCTTCCGACTCATTTCTTCTCCATTTTCTATTGCTTTACCAATATCAATCACTTTTATATCTTTATATCCAGCCTTTGCCAGCTTTTGCATAAGACTTCTCTTTATCTTTACATAAGAGTGTCCTTGTTTTATAGAAAAATAGAAATCCGAATTATTACAAAATATCTCTCCCGGGCAGGCTAACACTTCATAATCCAACGGAATTGTTCCTGTAACATCTGAAAAATCCAGCATTTCCATTTGTGAAACTGGAAAACTTTGTCCCTTTTCTAATATCCCGGCAACTACATATGTATATGACTGACCTCCCACTTCGCCAATATATTTTGTTCCAACTTCTATCTTGTCCTTATATGCAGATCCCAGATATAAATACATGCCATCTTCCATCGGTTTTAATTCTTCGATTAGGATTCCTTCGTCTAATTTCATCTTCCATATATTCTGAATGGTTGCATCTATTTCAATATAATATAAGCCATCTTTTCCATCTTCATCATCGATTGCCTGAAAACTATGGCCTGTCTGAATATTTTTCAATTTCTCCAATGCCGGATCGGTATTTATATATCCTGTTTGCCACGCACAGGTTACAGCTTCCACTCCATCCACTGATTTTATTATATCCATTGCCGGGTCAGACTGTAATTCACTATCCAGTTCATCCAAAAAACGGATTTCACACAAGGTATCTATATTCCTGATTCCTGACTCTTGCAAAGAATGTCTGATATTGGTTGACATACTATAAACACTGATCAGCACAGCAATCAAAAGCAATAACACCATTGCCAACACAATATTACCACCCAGTTGTAAAACATGAGACATAACATTATCTGCTGCTAAACGTATTATATTTCGTTTTCTCATACTTAATCCCTAACCTCCTTTGCAGGCACCAGCTGTCTTAACAGCTTGCAGATTGGAAAAAGTAATACCAGCAACAAAATACCAATCATAAATATAAAATACCACAAAATATATGTATTCCAGACAAACGTCATCTTCTTTTTCATTGCAAGACAATAGAAAATCTGTAAACATCCTGCAACAATAATAGAAATTCCCATTAATATCCCGATTCGTACCAACTGCCACTCTATGATTCGTCTATCTGTTATTCCAACTGTTTTCATAATTGCAAAATCTCTTTTCTGTCGTGCATACCATACTCTTGCAATCATTATGCAATTTATAATACCCACTATGTACAGTAATATCAGAATAGCTGCTTTTAATTTATAAACGATATACACATCTGTCTGACTCTCATAATGATCCAGCAGCTGTGCATAATAATTATCTGATTGTCCAAATATCTCTATCAATTCATCAGCCTGCTCTGCAACCGGAACACTCTTATCCATAAGCTGGATTGTCATTCCCAGATAAGAAGATGAAGTATAGGTCATTCCATCGGCTATCCGGTTCAAAAATACATCTGATTCCGATGTCCAGTTTTCTAACGAGCCAAACGCAATAATCATTTTATCTGAATCATTTCCAAATGATTCCAGATACCCAGTCACCTGACAATCAATTCCATCTAATGACAAGCATTCCGTTCCATCTTTTGAAACTGTTACTGAATCCTTCCATCCATGTCCTACTACAAGATAAATGTTATCCGAATTCCATTCCTCCATTGTTGGATATCTGCCACTTTCAAGCAATCTGTTCCAGTTTCCATGATATGCCACTGCAATCTGCACTTCATCCGCATCTTCCTCACAACTGCCAATCGAAAACTCATCTCCTCTGATTACAGCATCACAACTAACATCGCTTATACGCTCCAGAATTGCTTTTGTACTCCGAACCGCCATCTCCTGTATTTGTCGATATTCTTCTATATCATTCAATTTATATTCCGTTGCTCCTGTGGTAGAGTAGATATTAATATAAGCGTTATACTTTGAAATACCATCCTGACTTTCATATTTTTGAATCCAATTACTCATAATCTGATATCCATTCAAAATTGTACTCAAGGACAGACTCATACCTACTAAAAAAAGTATAAATGTCAGCTTATCTTTTGTAATTTTATACATATCATCTTCTCCTGTAATCTGTGTTTCATTCATATCACTATAAAACAAAAACAAGCAACTTGTCCTTATCCACCTCGCTGCTTGTCTCTATGTCTTCTGCCGAAACCATGACCGCATCCGGCACTGCCCCATGAGAGATCTCAATGGCATCCCGAATATCGATCAACTGGTAACTGTCTTTATTTCGATTCTTTAATTCCGCTATTGTAATGCTCATATGCACGCTGCCTTTCTTCTTTGCACAAATCTTTTACCACTTCACCTGCAATGATCAGTCCTGCAACCGACGGAACAAATGCCACACTGCCCGGAATATCTCTCCGCTCTGTGCATTTATGCTGTGCTCCCGGAGGGCAGATGCAATTTGTTCTGCAGCTGATCGACATATCCTCAAGTGGTCTTACCGGCTGTTCTTCCGAATATACAACCTTTAACTTTTTCACGCCACGCTTCTTAAGTTCCCGACGCATAACCTTTGCAAGCGGACATACCCTTGTTTTATAAATATCTGCTACCTGAAACATACTGCCATCCAGCTTGTTTCCTGCACCCATACTGCTGATGATCGGCACTCCTTTTTTCTGTGACTGGAGCACCAGCTCAATCTTAGCCGTAACCGTATCTACCGCATCTACAACATAATCATAAGAGTCAAATGGGAATTCATCTGCATTTTCCGGCAGGAAAAAGCATTTGTGCATCTCGACCTTAGCATCCGGATTTATGTCCAGAATCCGTTCTTTCATAACATCTGTTTTATATTTCCCCACAGACTTTCTGGTGGCAATAATCTGGCGGTTCAGGTTTGTCAGGCATACCTTATCATCGTCGATCAGATCAAAGGAACCGACACCGCTCCGTGCCAGAGCTTCGCACACATAACCGCCAACGCCTCCAACGCCGAATACCGCTACTTTTGAATTTGCCAATTTGTCCATTGCTTCTTTACCAAGCAATAATTCTGTCCGGGAAAACTGTGTTAACATGTCTATCTCTCCTAAATAACCTACTAAAACGCTAGGCAAAATTATAGGGCCTGAAAAGGTTCTTTGTCAATGATTTTCTGGCAAAAAGGACCGGTATTATACCACGTCATATAATACCGATCCTGCTTACATTAACTATTTTCTAATTATTTAATCTTCCACGTCTTTACGTATCCGACGGATTTCTTTTTCAGCTGTTTCTTTAAAGCTGTCTTTGCTTTCTTTGTGCCTTTCACAGTAATGGTTGCTTTCTTATTTATGCCCTTGAATGCACTCTTACGGATGGTTGTAAGATTTCCTGCTGTGACTGTGATCTTTTTCAGATTCTTGCAACCGGCGAATGCTTCATTGCCAATCTTCGTTATACCCCTTCCGATCGTGATATTTGTCAGATTTTTGTTACCCTTGAATGCTTGGCTCGCAACCGCTGTTACTTTATAGGTAACACCACCCACCTTTACAGTAGATGGTATGGTAAGTTTTTTCGCTTTCTTGTTTGTGATCTTCATAACAGCAACAGTTGGATTCTTCTTTGAAGATGAAGTTACCTTTACTTTAATCTTCTTAGAAGGAACTGTAAGAATTGTACCTTTCTTAGCAGGCTTTGGCATTAATTTAACTGGTATATTATTCTCCTTTGCATATTTATATGCTACGGAATTTTTATTGCAAATAACTGTAGTATTTTGGTTAAAAACTGTCCACCAATATCCACTCTCATTCTCACCCTTTTTAAATACGTCAATTTCAATAACACTATCTGGTATAACAACCGATTTTAATTTCGGACAGCTAAAAAAAACTCCCTTACCGATACTTGTTACACTATCCGGTATCGTTATGCTGGTTAAATTGCTGCACATAGCAAATGTTTTACTGGAGATTCTTGTTATCCCCTCCGGCAATACTACTTTTTTAATTTATCACATGAAAAAAAAGCCTCGCATCCTATACTTCTTACATTTTCAGGTATGGTGATACTCGTTAGATCAGTAGTTGCAAATCCATAGCTTCCTATACACGTTAAGCTATTTGGTAACGTTATACTGGTCAGATTTAAGCAAAGATCAAATGCAAAATCTCCTATACTTGTTACTCCCTCCAGTATTGTTATGCTGGTTAAACTGCTACAATTCCAAAATGCAGAATCTCCTATACTTATTACCTCTGTCCCATTAATCTTATCCGGGATTACAACCTTTTTCTTATCACCTTTATACTTGGTAATAGTAATTCCATCCTTAGCTTCTTCATATGTAAAATCACCATATGTCTTTGACTCTTCCGCCTGTGCTGTCATACCGCCCCCGCCACACAGCAACACACATAAAATCAATCCCAAGCCCGCATAGATCAGGCTTCTTATCTTCTTTTGCATCATTTTCATTCATCTCTCCTTTTCTCTTATGCTCCTTGTTTTTATAAGTTACATTGCTTTTTCCCATTTTTAGAAACAGTGCTAGGTACAATTAAACACAATTTTATCTGTATCTGACACTTTTTGTTTGATGTCTCTAAAAAAGCATAAACATTATAAAAAAAAAATAACTGTCAATAGTTCACAAAATATTTCTTAATTATTTAAATTTCGACAAAAAAATCCAGATACAACATTTCTGCCATATCTGGATTTCTACTAAAATATACATGTTATCTGTTCTGCTTATGTCTTTATCCTATGATTGCCTTAATTTCCGCTTTGCTCATATCGGTTACATCCATGATCTGCTCTAAGGAATAGCCTTTCTTATGCATTTTCAGGATAATCTCCGATTTTCCTCGGGCTTCGCCTATTATTTCACCTTTGACTATGCCCGCGGCTTCGCCCTTTACATATCCCATTTCTTCTACGCCTTCACTCAGATTGCACATGATCTTCACCTCTTCCCTTATACTGTGTCTATCTACCGGTATGTCATACTCCTGTTTCATCAGCTTCAATTTCTGTTCTGCCGTCATTGTCTGCGACGCTTCCAGATTGATGATCATTTTCGCCAGTCCATCCCGCATCCGTACATAGAAGATAATATCAAAATATATCTTTCCTTCATCAATCTCAGAATTCTCAGTATTCAACCCGACAATCCGTTCACCGGTTCTGGCATCCACCATATCTTTGTTCGTTAGTCCGGGTTCAACCGGAATCTGGCTGATATACGGTTCACCTTCGATCAATGAGGCAACCGTATCTGCATCCATACCTTTAAATTCTTCTACTACCCTGATCAGTATATGCGCCAGTATGATCTTCTGTCCAAGCAGACGCTTGGTACTGGCATCATACTGTGCTTTCTGATCAGTAGCCTTGGAGGAATATACAATTTCGTTATCCATGTCCCATCCCCTTTCCCGACAGAACAGAATAACATGCATATTTTAGCTTTGTATATTGCCTCCGTCTCTCCAAGTTTGATTGTAATGGATATTAAAAAGGAAAACAAGTTTAACCATAAAAAATCCGGATACAGCATTTCTGCCATATCCGGACTTCTACTAAAATATACACCTTATCTGTGCCGCCTGCGCTCTTATCTTAATCTATTTATAACACCATCAACAAAGTTCCCAGTCCGATCAGTACACAACCAATGATCGACTTCATCGTAAATTCTTCGTGCAGGAATACAAATGCAAGAATCAATGTAATAACGACACTTAATTTATCAATTGGTACTACCTTGGATGCATTTCCCATCTGAAGTGCTTTATAATAACACAACCACGATGCTCCGGTTGCAAGTCCTGATAGGATCAGAAACAACCAGCTTTTCTTCCCGATCGCGCTGATTCCGGACTGTGTATGTGTCAGGAACACCATGCCCCATGACATCACAAGCACAACTGCTGTTCGGATCGCTGTTGCAAGATTCGAATTTACTCCGTCAATACCTACCTTTGCAAGAATTGATGTCAATGCCGCAAATACAGACGACAACAATGCAAATACAAACCACATATAAATCCTTCTTTCTTCTTTTATTATCTTCTTTTTCATGCAACTGTGCAATCTATGAAATCTTAACTTTTTCTCTTAACTGCCTGTCGGTAAATGAAAAGTGCGGCAACTGCTGTTATCAGTTCTGCTACCCAGAACGCATTCCAGACACCGACAACACCAAAGATACGACTGAGTACAAATGCAGCCGGAATGATGACAACCACATAGCGAAGCAGGGAGATCATCAATGATGGCGTACCCTTGCCAAGTCCCTCTAATGCACCGGATGAAGTCACGGATACCGAAGAAACAATAAATCCGGCACAGATGATCCGAAGTGCCGTCACGCCCTCCGTGATCGTTACCTGATTATCCGAGAACATTCCGATCAATTTAGCCGGGAAGATCAGACAGATCACTGTTCCAAATACCATGATCAGACCAATGATCGTAAGTGTAATATTATAAATGCTGCGGACACGCTTATGCTCTCCCGCTCCGTAATTATAGCTAATTACCGGACGCATACCCTGGATCATGCCGTTTGCAGGAAGATATAAAAATGTCTGCAATTTATAATAGATTCCAAGGATCACAACATAGATCTGTGAATAGGTACTTAATATCGCATTCAGTGCAGTCGTAAGCAGGGACGGAAGTGCCATATTAAGAATAGCCGGAATACCAATCGCATACAACTTCCCTGTCAGATAATCCTCCGTATGCAGATATCGTCTGCCGATCTTTACGGATATTGGACGGAACACATAGACAAACAGATAGATCAACAGGGTAAACACCTGTCCAAGTCCGGTTGCAAGTGCAGCACCCCGGATTCCCATTTTCGGAAATGGTCCGATACCGAAGATCAATAGAGGATCTAATACAATGTTCATCAGGCATCCACCGCCAAGTCCGACCATTGTAACAACCATTCTTCCAACTGCCTGATAGATCTTCTCAAATGACAGATCAATGGAAATAATAACAGAAAATGCAAATACGATCATCGAATACTGAATTCCCATCTGAACAACTGTCTCATTCGATGTGAACATCCGCAGAAATCCCGGCATGATCAGGATACAGACTACTGTCATGATCACACCATGAACAACAGAAAGAAGAGTACCCTTTGACGCTGCTGCATTTGCCTTGTCCGGTTCCTTTGCGCCGAGATAGAACGCGATCACCGCATTGATTCCCACGCCAAAACCGATGGCTACCGCATTTACAAAATTCTGGATCGGAAAGACAAGCGACAGAGCTGTCATCGCATCCTCGCTGATCTTCGCTACAAAAAAGCTGTCCACAATGTTGTACAGAGAATTGACCAACATCGATAATATCATCGGAAGTGCCATTGACAAAAGCAGCGGCAGCACCGATCGTTCTTTCATAAATTCTTCGTTCATATGTTTCTCCCTCTCTACATAAAAACGCCACACAGTTATAAATGGTTTCACTTATAGCTGTGTGGCGAAAAGATGACTTATTTATTATCCGGAAAAATCCACTTCATTCGTTTTCGTGGCTATTCTACCATATTTTTTCAGAATGTCAATAAATGCTTAGCGAATATAGTATACTCTGTTATCCTTTCTTGGAATAACATCAGGATACGCTCCATCCGTAAATCCAAGTGCGCAATGTCCGACACCGATATAGTCGCCGGTGATTCCAAGGCCTTCAAGGATCTGCTTTCCTTCTTCGCTTTCGAATTCTTCTTTTGCACGATGGATCCAGCAGCTTCCGATTCCAAGATCATGTGCGGCAAGCATCAGATTTCCCATCGTCAGGCTTCCGTCATAGACAGCAGTCGGACAGGATGCATCTGCCAGTACGATCAATATAACAGGTGCTCCGTAAAATGGATCAAAGCCTTCCTCCCAGCCGCCGATCATACGGTTCATCTCCATGATCTTATCCCGCATCTCTTTATTTGTTACCGCAATAATGATCGGAGACTGCAAGCCTCTGCCATTTGCAGCAAATGTTCCTGCTTCAATGATCTGATCCAGAACATCCGCCGGAACCATATCCGGTTTGAACTTCCGGATGCTTCTTCTCGTTTTCATCTCATCCAAAACAACGCTCATCTTAAAATTCTCCTTATTACAACAAGCTCTTGCGGAGTTCTGCTCCGTCTTTTGCGCTCAAGTACGCCGGTGCTATATCGAACACGGTCTTACATCCGCTCTGTCCTTCTTTGTACAGGCGGTATGCTGCTCTTGCATAAGCCACGATGACACAGGATGTGAATTCCGGGTTGGAATCCAGCTTCAGGCTGTATTCGATCACATGATTATTTTCCAGATTCCAGCCGGTCTTACCGGAACGGATCACAAATCCACCATGAGGAATTCCACTGTGGTTTGCCTTTAATTCTTCTTCACTGATAAAGTGAACCGTTGTATCATAATCGGCAAAATAGTTTGGCATGTTCTTGATCGTTTCTTCAACTTTTACAGGATCGGCACCATCCTCTAATACAACAAAGCACTCTCTTGTGTGCTTCTGTCTGGTTGTAAGTTCGGGATTCTCACCATTTCTGACTGCTTCCAGTGCTGCTTCTACAGGGATCGTGTACTGCTTGCCATCCTTAACACCCTCTACACGACGGATCGCATCGGAATGTCCCTGGCTGACACCTTTTCCCCAGAATGTATAATCACGACCTTCCGGTAAGATTGCATTTGCATACATACGGTTTAAAGAGAACATACCCGGATCCCAGCCTACTGAGATGATGCCGACATGACCATTCTTCTTTGCGGCAGCATCTACATTTGCAAAATGCTCCGGAATTCTTGCATGTGTATCGAAGCTGTCTACAACATTGAACATCTCTGCATACTTTGGTGTCTGCTCCGGCAGATCGGTAGCACTGCCGCCGCAGAGTATCATAACATCGATCTTATCCTTCCACTGCTCCACATCATTTACAGAACAAACGGCTGCTCCCTCTGTTAATATCGATACTGTCTCAGGTGCACGTCTGGTAAATACCGCTGCAAGCTCCATATCCGGATTCTGCTTGATCGCACACTCAACACCTCGTCCAAGATTTCCATATCCTAAAATACCTATTTTCATGTTTCATACTCCTTTACAAAAATTACTCTTCTTTCAGTTTAATGATTCAAAAAGAGCCTGTCAACTTTTTCATTGACAGACTCCCATTTCTTTTTCTCAACAATATAATTCTACTTTAAACAGTCTTCCTCCGTGATCTCGCGAATGACTCTGCATGGATTTCCGGCAGCCAGTACTCCCGATGGGATATCTCTCGTAACCACGCTTCCCGCTCCGATCACAGAACCGCTGCCAATCGTTACACCGCCACATACTGTTACATTTCCTGCCAGCCAACAGTTATCTCCGATCGTGATCGGCTTCGCATACTCCCGGTCTGTATACACGCCGTCTTCCCTCTTATAAATGTTACGCTCCTGAAAACGAAACGGATGCATCGGTGTCAGCAGAGAAACATTCGGTCCCATAAATACATTGCAGCCGATCTTAACAGGTGCACAGTCCAGACAGGTAAAATTAAAATTCGCATAACTGTTCTCGCCTATCTCGGTAAAGCAGCCGTAATCGAACTGAACCGGTCCCTGAAGATATACATTCTTACCCTTATTCGGAATCAGCTCTGCCAGAATCTTCTCGCGTTTCTCATCCGTCTCAAAGCAGTCATTATACTCCTTACTCAACCGATGCGCATTCTGTCTTAATTGTATTAATTCATCATCAGATGGATCATAAACGAATCCTGCTATCATTTTTTCTCTTTCTGTCATCTTAATATGCCTCCGTATAAAAACATTGGAAACTTCTTATTCTATCTCAGCCCGTACCTCTTTTGTAATCGTTTCCCCGCCATTCTGATACCAATTCTCGACAAAACGATCAAATTCATCGAGTGAGCTCTCGCCGGTTACAATCTTTAGATAGGTGTCACTTTCCAGATTCTCAAGGCTCCACCAGTCTGTGACCATCGTTTCCGTTTCTCCAAAATATAACGACTCTACTTTGTTTGTCCTTCCATCGTTTAAGATCTTACAGGCTGTGATACGGGAAGCGTACGCCGCCCAATCTTCCGCACTGGCATTCTCCGCATCCTTCAGATAGGATTCGCATGCCTCATAATAGGAATATTCCAGTACGTTCAGATCATCTGCGGATTTGTCCCCCGCAAATACATGATTCAATTCTCCATAGCAGATCTGCAAAGCATTGTTGTAATCTACATTAATCGCAAACGGTCTGGCGGTAGGGTCTACATTTTCTTTATAATAATCGACAATCTCCTGATTGTCTCTGTCATTATACCGCAAATAGTCAAATAATACACTAACAATCTTACATGCAATCTCCGGATATTCATAACCCTTACGCACTACAATATACTTACTGGAAGGATTCTGTGTATGATAACTGGTAAGTCCGGATTCCTCTGTTGCGATCAGATAAGGCTGCCACTCGGCATCTTTATTCTGTTCCACTGCCTGCATCAGTGGATTATTCGGCGCCCACCAAGGGCCAAAGAAAGAACCGCATTGACCATCCACGATCAGCTCGATCAGGTTACTGCTCGTCCGCATCAGAAAATCCTGATCCAGAATTCCCTCTTTATACAACTCATGGATATGGGCAAGTGCCTCTTTCGCCTCCGGCTGAACCGAACCATAGACAACATTGCCGTCCTCATCATAAATCCACTGTTTCGGAAATGCACCATATGCAGCAAATATAATATCTAATGTGTATTCGCTGCTATAACCACAACCGCCGCAGAGACTGGTATCACATACAAGCCCTACGGTATTTCCTGCCCCATTATGTCCGGGATCTTTTTCTTTAAATTGTCTTATGATCTCTTCTACATCCGAGAGTGTTCTCGGTGCGGACAGCCCAAGTGCATCCATCCAATCCTTACGAAGCCAGATCAGATTCGGTCCGTCTGAGATATTCGTTTCCGGTATCGCCATGATCTTCCCGCCAAAGGTTACAACATCAAGGATATCCCGACCATAGCTTCCATATATATTCTTGATCGTATCGCTCATACAGTTATTATAGCTGTCTGTCAGATCTGCGATCATATCATTATCCACCAGATACTGAAGCTCATCCAGATCCTCCACGATCATCACATCCGGAAGATCATTCTGTGCGATCACCATGGTCACACTATCGGTATATTGCTCATCCATAGCCTCAAACACATCCTGGTTTTGAACATTTAGCCTTTCATTCAACAGCCTTGTATAAGCATTATTTTCATACGTCTCGCCATCCGGGAGATTGGAATTATTTGCTCCGGACAGCTTACCCAGTGTGTAGGTAAGCTGTTCCGGATATTTTCCGTAAGGTGTCGTGCGGGCTGTATATAACGCAGCTTCATATTCTTCTTTTGTCTCTGCATTCTCCCGGGTGGAGGGGGTAGCCCCGGAATCACCGCATCCACATAAGATCAATAAATTTATAATCAGCACACATGAAATAATCTTTTTTAAATACGAACCTGTAATCATATACATTCCTCTGTTTCAACCAAACTATAAGCAAATAATCATATGATCCCTTAACCTTTTACACCACCGGAGAAGCTCTCACGATAACACTTCTGCATAAACATGAACAGAATGATGATCGGAATTGAGATCAGCACCGCACCGGCTGCAAAGGAATTGAACCACGGATACACATATTCTTTCTCTAACATATTCCAAAGTCCGATAGATACGGTATAGTAATCCTTATTTGCACGGCAGATAACCTTTGCAAATACGAAATCAATCCAAGGAGCAAGAAAGGAATTCAGAACCGTATATACAATGATCGGACGGCTTAACGGAATAATGATCTTAGTAAACGACTGCCATCTGGTTGCTCCGTCCAGATAAGCTGCTTCCTCGATCGACTTCGGAATCGTATCAAAGAAGCCTTTTGCAATATAGAACTGTAAGCCTGCACCACCGGAATAAACCAGGATAAGTGCAACACGGATCAAGGATCCTTCTGACAGTCCGATCGCCTTTAAGATATAATAAACTGCGATCATAGCCATGAATCCCGGGAACATACCAAGGATCAATGCTACATTCATAAATGGGCGTCTCAGTCGGAAACGCATTCTCGACATACAGTATGACATCGCCAATACAAATACTGTAGATATTATACAGGAGAAGATCGCAATAATCAAAGTATTCATGAACATCTTCGGAAAATTCAGGATACCAGTATCTGTAAATAACTTTGTGTAATTGCCAAGAGTATACGCCTTTGGCAGCAATGTAGAAACATACTGTCCTTTTTCTCCACGGAAGCTGATCAGAACGATCCACAGAATCGGGATCACCCAGATCACGGAAAGAATTACCAGTATAATATGAACAACGATATCCGATGGTGTAAGCTTCTGTTTTCCATTTATTTTCTTACCTGTTTTAGTCATTACTGGAATCCCTCCTCGTCTTTATAAGATGTTGTATTATGATAAGTGATCAGAGATACGATCGCAAGAACGATAAATGTCATGATACCGATAACCGCACCCAGATTATAATACTGATTATCAACTGTCAGCTTGTAGAGCCAGGTAACCAGAAGATCGGTCTTTCCTGCTGTCTTTCCAACCGGAATCGGTGCTCCGTTTGACAGAAGATAGATTACATTAAAGTTATTAATATTACCTGCAAAGGTCGTGATCAGATACGGAGCTGTTACAAATAACATATATGGAAGTGTGATCTTAAAGAAGATCTTCACCGGTCCGGCTCCATCTACTTTTGCGGCCTCATAGATATCTTCCGGTATACTTTGTAAGATACCGGTCACCTGCATAATGGTAAACGGAATACCGATCCAGATATTGATCACGATAACCATGATACGGGCAATGGTTGCGTTGCTCCAGAACGGAATTGCATTGTCGATGATATGATGATTCAGTAATAAGGTATTTACGATACCATTCTGACTGAAGATCGTACGCATCAAAAGCAGGGATACAAACTGTGGAACGGCTGCGGATAACATGAAGATCGACCTCCACACACCCTTACATCTTGTTCCCTTTCGATTGATGACCATTGCAAGGATCATACCGAAGATATAGTTGGTAAATGTCGCAGCAACCGCCCATACTAGTGTCCACCCAAGAACAGACCAGAATGTACTTCCGACTGCGTCATTAAAATTCAAAATCTTGGCAAAGTTTTTCAGTCCTACCCAGTTAAACAATACTGTATGAGAATCCAGCTTACTGTAATTTGTAAATGCCATACAGATCATGAATACGAGCGGAAGGATCGTAAAAACAACAATCCCGAGTACCGGAAGTGGAAGCAGAAACATATGAAGGTTTTTATCAAATAAACTCTTAATATCATCTGTGAATCCCGGAACTTTCTTCCCTGCATCATGCAGGCACTGTGCACGATATGCGCTCTCGACACTGACTACCCAGAGGCATACAAATGCAAATATGATAAATACCGTGGCTACTCCATATAATAACATCAAAAGAGAATTGTCACCCTGTGTATATTCAAATATGCCTTTTGCATCATTCCACACCTTCTCCTGTTCTGCTCCTCCCAGATGGAAGAAATCGGTCAGAAGAGATGCACCGTTTTTTATCATGAAATAAATAAATATGCTTTCAAGTACCAGAAATGATACACCTTTTACAAACTGTTTTCTGACAATGTTTCCGAATCCCATGATCAGGAACGATAATCTGGTGATCCAGTCACCATTTCTCATGGCCTTGAAAACAGTATATGGATAATCACTTCGTCTTATTTTTTTCTTTTTGCTTACTGTCGCTTCAGCCATCCTGACACCTCCGTCTCAAAGTAAATGTTACGTTTTTGCGTTTCTTTCATAAGATAAAGTGTTCCACCACCCCTGTGGAAATGGAACACTTCGTCTTATGCTCTGTTTATTTTTACTCTGCTACATCTGTGTTCAATGATGTATTGAATGCTTCTGTCTGCTCAGCAGCATTATCATGTGTAACTTCACCATTCAAGAGTGCCTTACCAAAATTCTCTGCTGGTGTCCAGAAGTTACCCATCTTAGGTACGAACGGCTGGATCATAGATGTATTGTTGAAGGTATCGTTCTGAGCTGTTACTAATGCATCATTCTTTACCGTATCACTCTCTAAAAGATTTGTGTTACAAGGAACAATACTTCTTGCTTCATAATGTGACTGCTGTGATTCCTCGTTACCAAGGTACAGGGCAAGTGCTACTGCTACCTGTGGATATTCACAGTTTGGATTTACACCGATTGCCTTTGAACCGGCGAATGAAAGTAACTGCTTGTCAGATCCGCCGATCTTGGCTGTAGGCATAGCTGCGATTCCAAGATCGTCACCAAGTGCATCATGTAATGCCTTATAATCCCATGAACCGGAGAACATAGCTGCGATAGATCCATCTGTCATACCGGAAATACCAACACCGGATTCATCATTTACAAAATTCTTATTTGCTACAAGATCTACAAGGTAATCTGTAACAGCCTTTCCATTGTCTCCGCCAAAATTGATTCCTGCGTCGTTATCTGTACCATCACCGAATAATGTACATCCGTTTGCAAGATAGAATGCTGCATTATACCAGCCGTTTGTAAGAGGAAAAGCAACTTTTCCTTTTTCAAGCATTGTATCAAGGCTCTTTACATCGCTGTCTGAATATACTTTCTTGTTATAGTATAAAAACCATGTATTTGTTGTAAACGGAACACCATAGATTCCGCCATCTACTGTGATAGAATTCACAACTGCCTGTGAGTTTGTTGACTTTACATAGTCTGCTGTGCTTCCGCCTAACTCCGAGATTGCATTTGCATCGATCAGTGTCTGTAACTGGTCGTTTGCGAACATATATACATCTGCTGATGCGGATACATCCTGTGTTACGGTCTTTCCTGCATCTGCCTCGCTGCATGTACCATATTCAAATGAAAGATCCCAATTTGGATGTTCCTTATTAAATGCTTCACATCTTCCCTGAAGCCATTCACCATAATCCGGTGACTGATCCTCAGCAGGTCCCCATACTGTAATTGTTGCTTTAATGTTTTCTTCTTCTGCAGATGCATCAGTACTCTCTCCTGATGTTACCTCTGCATTTGATGCTGTTGTGGAATCCTTAGATGTATCATCCTTCTTATCTCCACATCCTGCGAGTAATGACATGCACATAGCTCCTGCCAGTGCAATTGCTGCATACTTTCTAAACTTCATAACCGTTCCTCCTTTAAATAAGTCATGTTTTTTGTTTGTTTTTTAATACTTTTGCAGTACCTTTACCTTATGACATTATTATAAAAAGGAACCGTTTCACCGTATATATCAATAATTTCAGAAACATGTTGGTTTTTTATGAATGTTTGATTTCTGCATGCAGTTCTTTTGGAAAATGGATCGTGACAGTCGTTCCCCTGCCAACTTCACTGTCGATACAAACCGCATATTCCGCGCCATAATACAGTTTGATACGTTCATTGACATTTCGCACACCATAGCCCTTCGAATCGGCAGTCAGTATCAGCTCCGCCTGTTCTTGGGTCATACCGACACCATTATCGGATACCGCAAACCGGATATCTTTATCGTCCTCTTTTCCACTGATCCGGATCTCTCCTCTGCCATCCTGTTTCAGATCTATGCCATGATGGATCGCATTCTCGAGGATCGGCTGTAAGATCAGGTTCAGTGTTTCATATTTTAAAATGGAATCATCGATATCATAGATAACATCGAAACTGTCATCGTGCATCGTAAGCTGGATATCCAGATATGCTTTGATGTTCGCGATCTCATCCCGGACAAGCAGGATATTCTTTCCCTTATTTAACGCTGTCCGGTAAAAGGTGGACAACGACAACGTGATACGACTGATATCCTCCTGGTCTGCCTCTAATGCTTTCCAGTTAATGATAGACAGGGAATTATACAGGAAATGCGGATTGATCTGCGCCTGCAACGCCCGCATCTCATATTCCTTTTCTTTGATCTTGCTTCGGTATACTTCATTGATCGTTGCATCCAGACGCTTCGTCATACTGTTATAACCATTGATCAGATCACCGATCTCATCCGTACTGTCATTCTCAATCTCCATACCAAGATTCCCGGTTTCCAGATTACGCATTTTCTTCTGAAGCTTACTGATACGTTTCGTTATGAACTCGGAAATTATACGGATACATGCGACTGCTGCGATCAGACTGACCAGGATTGCTGCTGCAGCAATTATTAAGATTGGCTGAATCGAAGAAATGATCAGTCGATCCGGCTTATAGATCCAGATCTTCCAGCCGGATGCCTTCGACTCCCGCTTAATAAACTGATAACCGGAATCCTTCTGCCCTACTGTTGCAAAGAACTGTTCCTCTGATAATTCATACGGCTGTTTTTCTTCTGTAAATACACTCTTTTTAAAGATGCAGTTACCTTCTGCATCCTCTATCACAACGCCATAATTATCAAATACCGTTTCGTTATTAAACGGCTGGAATACGCTGTCATAATCCACCCCTACATAGAGCAGACCCTTCGCCTTTTTCTGCTCCAGCATGGCCATGCGGTTTAACGAATACGCAGTCTTATCCTTCGCATTCACGATCCAGTGGATCTGGTTATCGTCAACTATTCCATAGTTCGTCTCTTCATTTTCAAGCGTGGTAATGGGGGCGATCGTACTGCCGTGCTTCACCTGACAGGCATCCGTGTAGATCGTTACCTGCTTTACATCATCATGAAAATACATAATAGAAGAAAGCAGGGGATCTATAACACTTGCCACCTGCTCATAATTCTGATATGTACTCTGATCTGAGCTTAAGATCTTCGCGATCGACTGATTATAGGATATATAATTAGAAAGATTGTTATAAATCTCTAACTCATTATCAAGCGCATCTGTCGTCTGTGTCAGATACGATTCCAGGATCATTGTCTCACGATCCCACAGGATCTTCTTCATCTCATGGTAGGTGATCGTCAGCGTGATCATGATCGGAAGAAACCCGGCAAGTATATAAATGACCAACAGCTTGCCGGATAATCGCAGATTCTGGAACCCTCTTTTTATCCTTTTATCTATTCGTTCTTTATGCATCCGCCTGTCCTCCGCTCTCTCTGAATTTCTGCGGACTCACGCCAAAGAACTCACGGAAGCTGGAACAGAAGTAAGACACATTCGGATATCCGCACGCCACACTGATATCTACGATCTTCGTCATGCTGTTCTCTAACATATCCTTTGCCTGTTCCATCCGGTATGCCTTGATGAATTTGCTTAGATTCTGTCCGGTTTCCTTCTTAAATACCGTACTTAGATAGCTCGGTGCGAGATGTACCATATCCGCCAGCATATCGATTCCAAGCTCGCTTCCATAGTTCCGGTAAATATACTGCTTCACCAGTTCTACTTCCCGATGCGCCATCTGTGTCTTTCCTGCAAAACAGGTTTCCAGTCTCCGGATCGCTTCTTCGACAAGCTCCGTCAACACCTGAAAATCTGTCGCCATATATAATTTCTCAATGTCTTTATTTAGCTCTGCTTCGTCAGTCTCATCAATGCTTCCGTAGATATCCTTCATCAGATTCGAGAACAGGAACTTGATATAGATTTGGGAGTACTCTGTCTTATGTCTGTACTTCTCACAGAATCTCTGGAAATGCTCCCGGAGTGCTTCCACATCCTTCATCTTGATATCCTGTTTCATCTGCTTCATAAAGGTATCATCATCGAACTGGATAATACCCGGAGTCTCGCCCTCCATGTTCGGATAAAATACATGAATCTCCGGATGGTAGAATTTGTTCTCCATCAGCACTTCGAGTTCTTCCATCTTATCTGCCACTTCGGACAGATCACCGATATCAGAGGATATCGCTATGTAACAGTCAGCATCATAATCGGCTTTGATGATCTTTACGATCTCATTTGTCTTACGGAGAATATTCATCTCATCCCCTAAGAATAAGATCTCCTGCTGCTGGTTCAGGTTCAGATATTGCAGGATTCCAATTGACTTTAAGTTCTCATTTTCTTTGAAATCCACTCCACGTCTGCCGAAGAAATCATGATTGAATTCCATCAAAAGCATATTCTTGAATTTACCCAGATCAAGCGATAATCCGCTGTATTCCTGTCTGAGCTTCGTAACATCCGTTCCGTTCAACAGCATATAGAGCGCATGCTCATATAAGAATTCCATGCTCTTATTCTTAAACTCGTCCGAAGCCTTTGCCTCTTCCAATTCATTTACAACCTTATTCAGGGTATTCTTGAATTCATTTGGATCGACCGGCTTTAGAATATAATCAACAACACCCAGCCGGATTGCTTTCTTTGCATAGTCGAATTCATTGCATCCGCTGAATATGACTGTGCGCAGCTTTTTCTTTTCCTTCACAACATGGTCGATCAGTTCGATTCCATCCATGAAAGGCATCTTTACATCTGTAAGCAGGATATCAAAATCTTCTTTTTCCAGCTTCTCCAGTGCATCCACACCATTTACCGCCTCTGCAATCTCAAATTCCAGATTCAGTTTTTTTAAAAGAAACCGGATACCGTTTCTTTCTATCTTCTCATCATCTACGATCAATATCTTGTACATATCTATCAACGCCTTTCTATGGTGGAAATATATATCTTATTTTAACACATTTTACAGCTTCCAGATATCTTTATTATATTCTGCGATCGTACGATCAGAGGAGAAGAAGCCTGCCTTGCTGATATTTACCAGAGTCTTCTCGGCCCAGCCCATACGATTTTCATAATCAGCAAGCACCTGTTCCTTTGTCTGAATGTAATCACAGACATCAAGAAGTGTCATAAACCAGTCTTTTACGATCAGCTCGTTATGAAGTCTGGTAAGAGCTTCCTTCTGACCGATCGCAAGCAGCTCATCACTTACGATAAAGTCTACCAGCTTCTTGATCTCCGGCTTCTCATAATACTCTCTTGCCACATAGTCTGCCTTTGCATAGTGCTCGATCACTTCTTCACTGGATTCACCAAAGAAATAAATATTATCCTCGCCCACCAGTTCTCCGATCTCTACATTTGCACCGTCACGGGTTCCAAGAGTAACCGCACCGTTTAGCATGAACTTCATATTTCCTGTTCCGGATGCTTCCTTGGATGCCAGTGAGATCTGCTCTGAGATATCGCATGCCGGAATGATCTTTGCTGCTTTTGATACATTATAATTCTCGATCATGACAACTTTCAAGTACGGACTTACCTCAGGATCATTGTCGATCAGCTCCCGCAGACAGAGGATCAGATGAATGATGTCCTTTGCGATCGTATAAGCAGGTGCAGCCTTTGCTCCAAATATAACTGTGATCGGAGTCTCAGGCAGATGTCCCTTCTTGATCTCAAAATATTTGTAGATCACCCAGAGGGCGTTCATCTGCTGACGCTTGTATTCATGCAGTCTCTTGACCTGGATATCAAAGATCGAATTCTCGTTGATCTCGATTCCCTGTGTCTCTTTCAGGTAGTCCTTTAAGACTGCCTTATTGCTCTGCTTGATCGCAAGGATCTCTTCTAATACGTTCTTATCCTTATAGTAAGAAGCCAGCTCCTGTAACTTATCGGCATCCTTCTTGTAATCCGGTCCGATCAGCTCTGTGATGTAGGCTGCCAGCTTTTCATTGCAGTGTAACAACCATCTTCTGAATGTGATACCATTTGTCTTATTGTTGAATTTCTCAGGATAGATCTCATAAAATGGATGCAGCTCTGAATTCTTCAGAATCTCGGTATGAAGATAAGCAACACCATTTACACTGTGGCTGTAATGCATATCGATATGTGCCATATGCACACGGGAATCACCATCTATGATATAAACACGCTCATCCTTATAACGGTTTCTGACCTTTTTATCCAGCATGCGGATCACAGGCATAAGCTGTGGAACGACCTTCTCCAGATAAGCAACCGGCCATTTCTCCAATGCTTCTGCAAGGATCGTATGATTGGTGTAAGCACATACATCGGTTACGATCTCTGTTGCTTCATCAAAGGAGATACCCTCTTCCATCAACAGACGGATCAACTCAGGGATCACCATAGACGGATGTGTATCATTGATCTGAATGGCTGCATAATCTGCAAGATCATGAAGATTTGAACCTTTCTCCTTTGCCTCTGCAAGGATCAGCTTTGCACCATTTGCAACCATGAAATACTGCTGATAGATACGAAGTAAGTTGCCGGCTTCGTCACTGTCATCCGGATAGAGACAGAGTGTCAGGTTCTTCTTGATATCTGTCTTATCAAAGCTAATGCCATCCGGCTCCATGATGCTCTCATCCACGCTCTCAATATCAAATAAATGCAGCTTATTTGTGCGGTTCTCATAACCTGTCACATCGATGTCATACATTCTGGACTGTACGGTACAGTTTCCAAACCGGATCGTGTTGCTTACATCGGTCTTTGTCAGCCAACTGTCTGCCTCGATCCATGGATTTGCAGTCTCCTTCTGGTAGTTATTCTCAAATACCTGCTTGAACAGACCCATATGGTAATTTAACCCGATACCATCTCCCGGAAGTCCGAGTGTTGCCATCGAATCAAGGAAGCAGGCTGCCAGTCGTCCAAGTCCGCCATTTCCAAGGGATGGTTCCGGCTCTACTTCTTCGATATCATAGATGCTCTTGCCGTTTTCTGCCAGCACCTGTTTTACTTCATCAAAGATTCCAAGATTGATCAGGTTATTGGATAACAGCTTACCGATCAGGAACTCTGCTGATATATAGTAAACCTTTTTCTTACCATCTTCTGTAACCTTGTCTTCTGCTAATTCCTTTGTCATATCAAGCAGCGCAAAATAGATCTCCTCATTGCTGCATTCCTTGATCGTTTTATTATATTTCTTCTTACAAATCTCTGTTAACATTATATCCTCCTTACAAAAATACTGTTTCACAGCATTTCTTCCATATACTCTTGTTAATTCCCTTAATCTGTCTCTGATCTCGTCTGTAAATTCGCCCTTCTTCATCCGCCAGCGCCAGTTTGTACCGATCGTAGATGGAAGATTCATCCGTGCTTCGTTATCCTTTCCAAGCAGATCCTGCATCTGAACGATAACTGTATCGGCAGGGCTCATATATAATACCTGCATCATCTTCTCCGGGATCTCCTGCTCATTTGCCGCTCCCAGATATTTCATCATAAATGTAAGATTGTCCTTTGATGCATTCTCGATATATCCTTTTAATGTGTCATTATCGTGTGTTCCGATATAGACAACGTAATTCTTTTCGTGATTATGCGCTGCATGTTCATTCTCCGCATTTCCGTCAAATCCAAACTGTAAGATCTTCATTCCCGGATATCCGGATTCCTTCACCAGCTTCTGTACCTCCGGCACAACGACTCCCAGATCTTCTGCGATCACCTTTGCATTTCCTCTGGCACTGTCGATCGCATCTACAAGCTTCTTTCCGGGTCCTTCCAGATAGAAGCCATTCTTCGGCTCTCCGTCTGCCGGAATATTATAGTACCGTACAACCCCTATGAAATGATCGATACGGATCACATCATAGAGACTGGCTGATTTACGGATCCGGTTCTTCCACCAAGAGAACCCATCCTGCTCCATTCGATCCCAGTCATACAAAGGATTGCCCCATTTCTGACCGTAATCGGAGAATGCATCCGGTGGACAACCGGCTACACACACAGGCTGTAGATCATGATCTAACTGAAATTGTTCTGTATTTGCCCATACATCTGCACTGTCCAGTGCTACATAGATTGGAATGTCGCCGATCAGACTAATACCATGACGGTTGGCGTAAGATTTGAGTGTCTTCCACTGCTCATCGAATTTGAACTGAAGGAACATATAGAATCCGATCTCGTCGTGTAACTGTTCCCCGCACTTACGAAGTGCTGTTTCTTCTCTCTTTAAAACCGGTTCTTCCCAGCTTAACCATTCTTTATTCCCATGGTCTGCCTTGACCGCCATATAAAGGGCGTAATCCGGAAGCCAGCTTTCATTTTCCGTAAGAAATTCTGCATACTGCCTTGATGTCTCATGCTTCGATCTGCCATATGCTTTTCTCAATACCTCAAACCTTTGTCTGTACAGGCGAGCGTAATCAATGTCATCCGGCTGATCGTACCAGCTATATGCATCTACCTCCTCCTGTGTCAGTAAACCTTCATGAATCAGAATGTCGAAATCGATAAAATAAGGATTGCCTGCAAATGCTGAAAATGACTGATACGGACTGTCACCAAAGCTGGTTGGTCCGATTGGAAGCACCTGCCAGTAACGCTGGCCTGCCTCCTTCAACCTGTCAACAAATTCATATGCCTCTTTCCCCAGAGATCCGATTCCATATGGGGATGGGAGACTGCTGACCGGCAGGAGGATTCCTGCACCACGCTCTAACGCTTTCTTCATATCTGATACCTCTTTATTAAATTTTCTATTGAACAGCTATCCAGTTGCCTGCATTTAATAAAGGTAAAGGTAAGGTAAAGGTCTTATATACGGAATGTCTGTTCTGGTTTGTATTCTAGTATCTTTTTTCTGTTCTTTCTTGCATAATAAGAGCATTTTATGATACTATTCTATCATGTTTGATTTTATCAAGATTCATTTAATGTTACATGGAGTGGATACGGTCATACATCTCCACCTGTTTGTCAGGAATAAAATAGCAGAAAAGGCAGGAAAGAGAGGTTATATATGAACAGCTTAGAATATGAAAATTACATGGAGACCAAAGCGCATGTGGATCCACTGTTTCCTTACAATACCTATCTGTGCTCCATACCACTGGACTTCAATGCTGTCCCACTTCACTGGCATCCCTATATGGAGATCATATATATCAAAAAGGGGAAAGGAAATGTAACGCTGGATTTCACGACGCACTATGTAGAGGAAGGGGATATCATTCTGATCCTGCCGGGCAGGATCCACGGCATCTCCCAGTATGCCTCCTATTCAATGGAATATGAGAATATCATCTTTTCAGTTGACCTGTTCCAATCCAGAAACCACGATACTCTGGACAGTGAGTTTTTTCTGCCTCTGCTCTCTGATGAACTAAATATCAAAAGCATCTATGATCGCGACGATCCTTTATATGAAGCCCTGTCCTCCTGCCTGAACCGGGTGGATGTGCTCTGCTCATCTACTCCAAAAGGATACCGGCTTGCTCTAAAAAGCTGTTATTTTGAATTCTTCTATACCCTGTATGCCCATGCAGAGCAAAAGGCAGAGACCTCAGACCGGAAGAATCATGCAAAGAATCTGGATCGTACCAAAGCGATCTTGTCTTATATCGACCGAAACTACAAAGAAGCAATATCCATTGCGGACATTGCTTCTTACTGTGGATTCTCTGAATCCCATTTTATGCGTTTTTTTAAGAATACGATGGGTGTATCCTTTACCACCTATCTGTGTGACTTCCGGTTAAATATCGCAGCCAGACTTCTTGTCACAACCGATGACAGCATCCTGTCCATCGCAGAAAGCTGCGGTTTCTTTAACCTGTCCTACTTCAACCGGAGCTTCAAGAAGAAATATGGCATCACTCCGGGAGCATACCGGAAGCGGTAGTAAACCGTTTCCCTGCATTGTTTATTTTATCTTAAATGATACATACTTGTTGCTATATCCAACATACAGACGGTACTGACCTTTCTCTAACTTTGAAAGATCATACCGGCCTGCCAGATTGAATGTCCAATACTTGCAGCTATGTGCCGGAAGAACATATCCCTCTGATATCGTTATATTCTTTTCGTCTACCTTCTTCCATTTGCCATTTTCATATTTTCTGAGTTCTCTCATATTGCTGAATGTACGTTCTTTATTTGTTCCATTGTACAATACATAAGTAACTACCATATACTCCGGATCAAATTCAACAAGTTCTGTTTTCACAGCTTTTCCCTTGTATGCAGAGGTTGATTTCACAACCTTGATCTTCAGCTTATAAACAACCGTTTCTGATGATGTTCTGTACTTTGCCTGTAAAACTACAGAACCTGCCTTCTTGCCTGTTTTAATCTGCATACCATTCTTCGTTTTTACAACCTTGGCAATTTTCTTATCGGATACTTTCCAGTCTGCCTTCCGAAGCTTATTTGATACACCATATACAGCATGCAGGTTATCAAAACTTACCTTTGTGTTTGTACCCATCCATAATTTCCATGCATGTGTTGTAACACCTCCATGCACATTATTTCCGCACAATACTGCCTCTGTTGTCTGTTCCGCAGCCTGTACTCCATCATTCGTTTTGATACCTGCTGCATTGCTATTGATACCTGTTGTTACCACCATGGCAAAAACTAACAAGATACCAGTTAAAGTTTTTAATACATTTTTCATTTGATTTCCTCCTTCATATTGGGTTCTTTTTTATATACTATACTGTATGCCGACTCCGCCAACAACCCTCCTTTGCATAAAATGGCAAAATATTGCAGAAAACGGACAAATTCAACTTCGTTTATACAAAATTGCTCCCTATTCCCTGCCAAATACATCTTTTTTCCGGACAATGATATAGCCGATCACCCACAAAGCAATGATCCAAATGGTCAGATACAATAATCCAAACCTGACAGACAGTGCATCTGCTCCATCACTACTGAAAAAACGGGTGATCATAGCATATCCATGCGGAAGATAACGACTGCCATAATAACTGCTTACGACCAACATCATAAATACAACAACCATACCTGCTGAACTGCTGTACTGTACTGTAAGTATCATCTGAAGAAGAGACTGTATGATTCCAACCATTAATGGTAAAACAAGCAGATTCACAAGCAGATCTGATGCCCCGACTCCTATAAAATCTGTTCCGTATATCATGTTAGCCAATGTTATATGATCCCTGAATGATATCTCTCCATACCGTGCCCACGCATACGCAAGTGTTCCAAGCCATGCACATGCAAAATACAGAAGATTCACACAAATACACCAGACACATTTCGAGCACCACCAGATTGAACGTTTCCTGCTCTTAACCATCATATACATACCAAATCCATGCATATCCTGCCGGATATAATCTCCAACACAGAACATCAGACACAGATACAGCATAAACCACGTCATTGGAACCTCAAATGAATTATTGCTTCCTTTTGTAAATACAAAAGGACTCTGTCCCTGAAACAGATTCAAACCATATTCCCATATTGACAGGTTCTGTCCATACCACTGCTGGAAGTACTCGCCAGCTTGATCGACCATCCCACAGGCGATCGCACCAATCAGCACAGCCAGAATATATCGTCCAATATATTTTACCAGCCCCTGCCGGATATCATGTTGAAAAAACTTAACGATCATTCTCCGTCTCCTTTATAAGCCTTCCCTCTGACATATAAATTTTCTCATCTGCTAGATAATCCATTTCAGATTTATCATGACTGGCAACGATAATGATACGGTTTTCAGCCGAAAGCCCACGAATAATTGCACGGATCTCCTGCACTCCATCTGTATCGATCGCATTGATCGGTTCATCTAACAAGATCAGTTCCGGACTTCCCATGATCGCTGCTGCGATTCCAAGACGCTGCCGCATACCAAGTGAATACTTGTAAAATTTTCTCTTATCATCCGGATCCAGTCCCACCTGTTCCAGCACCCGGCGTACTTCTGCCTTATCGACATTTTTCTGAAGACCAGCCAACATCTCCAGATTCTGTTTCCCTGTATAATCATTTAGAAATGATGGATTCTCAATCAACATACCAACACTTTCCGGAAATGAAATATCTTTACCAAGCACTTTATCCTTGATCCGTATAGTTCCGGAACTTGGATAGATCAGGCCTGCTATTAAACGCATCAGCATAGTCTTGCCACATCCATTCTTCCCGCATAAGCCGTAGATCCTGCCACCAGAAAATGTATAATTAATATCATCCAGTACGATAGTTCCCTTTATCACTTTTTTCAAATTAGTAATTTCTATTTTCATTCCATTGCTCCAGTTCTTAATACATCTTTTTTATAGTTACTTGCAGCAAACAGCACTATAAGGATCAGAAACATTCCTGACATTGATAAGAACAGAGAATGCCAGGTAAGCTTCATGCCTTGTTGTGCAGGATTTGGGATCAGACTGATATTATATGCATTTATATCCGGGATCAGATTGTGGATTCCATAATACATACAGCAGTTAAACATCAGTGGCAGGATCATCAATACAAACCGGTTGTAACAGAATTGTGTGATTGCCAGCGCCATCAGTGCAAATAAACCGCCATAGATAAAATCTATAAAAATATACCATGCTGCATACAACGCCGGTGCTTCATACACAATGTCACCCAGAAGTGCCCGTCCCGGCACAACCGACTGTAATGCCATTGGGTCTGTTCCAATAATCGGCATAAAACAGGCAATCGACAGAAAATTAACAAGCAATGGTATTGCTATCACACATCCTCCACTTACAAATGCTGCAATTCCTCTGGCTGTCAGATACCTGCGTCGTCCACATCGTATGATCATCTGCCCGGCATACCCATTGTTCCATTCAGAAAACAACTGGCTTCCATATGGAAGTACTGCCAGAAATGGCAGCAACAGATAGAATAGCTGATTGCAGGGCGACAGCAGCTCCGTTCCTAACCATCCATCCAGAACACCGATCTCATACCAGTATCCATATTCCTTATCCATTTCCCCCAATTCCGTAACCTTTTCGTATTCAACATTATTCGGAGCATAAGCATATCTGTAAATCCACACTGTATGGTACAGACTGATCAACAATCCAACCATCAGTGCAATATAAAACCCCTTTGTCCGGAACGCTTTCTTTAATTCCAAGCTTACAACCTGTCTCACTGTTCTCCCTCCATTTCAATATCTGTGATCTGTAATCTGTTTTTCACCGGATATGTTCCGAGAACCATCTCATATATCACCTGATTATTCTCCACCTGTTCCCATTGTTCCTTTGTCAGGTTCGCCTTATATATTTCATAAGGAATATAAAGGGTATCCCCCGATACAAATGTTCCATCCGATAATGACGGATTCAGATCACTGAAAAAGAATGGATCAAATTGATTAAATACATGGAAATACTGAATTGAAGGCATCGTTTCCAGCACATTCTGGTCCTGAATCTTCTCCACTGTATATGCGACCATCAATAACTTCGTATTTTCTCCTGTAAGCTGCGATTCCTGATAACTCTGATATTCTGGATGTTCTTTGAAATAATCCTCATAATTCCATAAAACAGCGTCTTTGATCTGATAAGTTAATCCTCTGTATGTCAGATTTTCTCCCTGTGCGATCACATTCTGTTCCGGCAGTCTGGCATGTGCAGTTACATAACAGATCCGGGCTCCAATTATTAAAAACACAGCAATTGCCAATACAATACCTGCTATTTTCTTCTTTTTATTCACTTCGTCCTTTTTCCTTTCATCCTGGCAGATATCTGATTTATTACCTGCATAAATAAATGAATAAAGATGGTCTCCTGTCCCCCGCAGAAAACCATCTCTTTCATAATGCTATGAGTCAATCCTGGTAAAGATATGCTTTGTATTCTTGTTCACATTAAATGCTGCTCAGTCGTTATATATTCTCCATAAATTCATGACAATAGGTAGATAGATTTAACTGAATAATTAAATTATTAGCTTCATGAGCAACAATTTTTCCAGTTGAAATAGGAATCTAGTTAACATCCTTTTACAAACTGTCCATAACTTTTTCACCTTTTAATTCTCGTTGAAAATATATTTTAGAATATTTTTCTTCTATTTCAATACTGTATATGATCCAGCACAATCTGGACTCCATACACCTTTTGCTACACCTGACCCCGAAAGTGACTTAAAACCTAGCTTGGCATAAGAATACTTTAATTCATTTACATAGTTAGTCATTGCATACTTTCCCATTCCATTTATACCATAAAAACGTTTCCTGTCTCCATCCAATCTACCCGCAGGATATTTCTTTGCACTATCGCCAGTGCATCCATAAACCCCTACTGAAATTGCACTAAGACCAGACCCATACGTTAGACTCCAGTAGATATAAATTTTTGAATTAGTATCCTTTCTCCTTTTATTGGTATATTTTACCTGCGTAGAATTTTCATCTAGCACGGCCTCCCATTTTGTATCCGATGTATTAGCTGCACTTGATACTGACTCCGATATTCCCATACCAGTTAAAACAAGCATACCAGCAATTGTAGCAAGAATTATTTTGTTACCAATTCTTTTTTTGATCATTATTTTATTCTCCTCCTGATTGTATAAACTATGAAAAACTTTTTACATGTTTTCCACGCTGCCACGATACCAGTCAAAGCCACATACAAGCATAAACTTCAACTTATAATTCATGTAACATTAAGAAGCGAGAAGGTTAATCGTCATCTCCCCCTCATACCCTATACAGTTTTGCTTTATCTATATATTAATAACACAAAGTGTATATGTCAATAGTATTTTAGTTTTTCTGTATATTTACAAAATAAATGATATATGTTATATTAAAACCTTGAAATTGAGGTGTTCTAATGGATCGAAAAAGCAACTTTCGACGTGGATCCGTCGAACTAATGGTCTTACATCTGTTAAGCTTACGGGATTACTATGGATATGAGCTGACACAGATCATAAGACAGGAAACGAATGGCGTCATTGATATTCCGATTGGTTCATTATACCCGGCATTATACAAATTAATTGATGCCGGATATATCTCTGATCATAAGGAACAAGTGGGAAAAAGAATGATTCGTATATACTATCACTTAGAGGATAGCGGGAAAACACGATTAGATCTTTTGTTACATGATTACTACCAGACCAATCAGGCAATTCAGGACATTTTAAGATTTAATGGAGATGAACAAACAGATGAACACGAAGAAAAAAGGGGAAATTAACAGGTATATGCGCAAAGTGCGCCATCTGTTGCCTACCATGCACAAAGCAGAGCGTAGATTTATCACCAACTTACGCCAGGATATAGAAGAAATGGCTCAGACCAGACCTTCTATATCCTATGAGGCGTTAGTAACTGAATTTGGTGACCCACATGAACTTGTAAACAATTATATTTCTGAAAAAGACATTGATACAATTCGAAAAGAATTACATATTTCACATGTTATTAAAGTTGCTCTTTCATTTATTATCGTTGCAATCGTAATAATAACTACATATCATTTATACACGACTTATTTAGTATATAAAGATGCTGTCAAACAACAAATTGTATATGATACAGTTGTTATTGAAGAAGAACAAACTGATGAAGAAGGCAATACAATCATACAAGAAGTAACAGAATATGATCGGGGGTATAATTAATAATGAAAAATATTAAAAAAACACTCTCATTATGTCTTATCATTTTTTCACTTTTTATATTTTTTCCTATACATTGTGAAGCATCTGATTATGAATATCAAAAAACTACCGATTTAGTTTATTTTGAAACCGTGATAGAAGATAACTCGCACAATATAATCACTCTAGCTTCTACTACAAAAAGTAAAACAGGATCGAAAACTATTTATTGCAAAGATGCAGATGGAAAAGTTCTCTGGTATGTAAAAGTTACTGGTACTTTTTCTTATGATGGAAGCACATCAACATGTACCTCTGTTTCTATGACCACATCTACAAATGCAGCAGGTTGGAACATAGTCAACAAAAAATGTTCTAAATCAGGGAACCGTGCTACCGCATCTGCAACAGGGCAAAAATCCCATAATGGGACTGTAACGAACTCCATTACAAAATCCGTTACTCTGTCATGTTCCAAAACCGGAACATTATCTTAAATAAAAGCAAAGAAACCAAATGGGAATCCAAACTTACAGGATTCCCATTTGGTTTCTTTACTTTTATTCTTCTACCACCGGAAAATATACTTTTATCTCACAGCCGCCTGCAGTTTCATCAGAGGAAACATCCATTTCCACATTTAGGTCATGTGCCATTTCTTTTGCAAGATAAAGTCCCATCCCGGTTGCTTTCTTCCGCCTGTCACCGGAATCTCCGGTAAAGCCTTTCTCAAATACATACGGAAGATCGCAGGCTTTAATACCCATGCCATTATCCCGGACAGATAAAATAATCTTCTCATGTTCTCTGATACAGGAGATCCGGAGCTGTTTATCCTTTCCTTTGCTGTATTTGATTGAATTACTGATAAACTGTCCAAGCATAAAAGCAAAGCCACGTTTATCGGTAAATACTGTGTTCTCTTTTATATCAAGCCAAACCTGTATCTTCTGTTCTTCTAACAGTGGCGTGAAATCCTCCAGCACTTCTTTTACACAGTTTTCCGTATGGACCGACTCGAATCTGTAATCTTTTCTCGCCCCCTTTAAACGGGCATAGTATAACATCTGGTCGATATATCTCTGCATCTGACAGTTGATCCGGTCAAGCTTGCATACCACATCTTCTGACAGCTCGTCTCTGTGATTATCCAGCATAAATGTCAACAGGGCAAGCGGCGTCTTTACCTCATGCGCCCATGCTTCCACATATTCCTCATAATCATTTAGCTGCAGCTTCGTCTGCGCGCATTGATCCATCTGCTCATGTAATATCTGACTGAAGCTTCTGATCTCTGCCTGCAGATTCTCCGCATCATGAAGCAGTTGTTCCTCATGATAGGAATCCGGCATTGCAAGGAATTCATCAAATGCTTTCTTCCGTTTTCTCTCTTTCTTTGCCAGATAAAGAACAGCCGTTACAAATACCAGCAGGCTGAACAGAATTACCGATATTGCGATCACCTGAAATGCCTGTGCATCGATCAACCATAACAGCAGGATACTGAGCAGATCAAGCAGTCCGATGATCCCCAGCCAGAATCTATTCTGTTTTATGATCTGTCCGATCTCCTTTATGGATATATGTTCCATCTCTACCTCTCCGATGTCTGTCCGACAAAACGATATCCGACGCCACGCACAGGAATGATCTGCTGTGGCATATCAAGATTTGCCATTGTCTTTTTCAGTCTTGTAAGATTCACCTGTAAGGCATTTTCATCGATGAATTCTGCCGTTCCCCATAAGGCGATACAAAGCTCTTCTTTCGTCACAATATCCGATCCGTGCTCTAAGAATATCTCAAGAATCTTTCCCTGATTCTGCGGCAGGATAACAGACTGGTTATGAATGTATAAAGTATAGGTCTGGCGGTCAAGGAGAAATCCATTTCCTTCCAAAAGGTTATTTCTTCCCTCGTACCGTTTCAACACATTGGATACTCTGGCGAGCAGACGTTCTTTTCTGCACGGCTTCGTCAGGAATTCATCTGCGCCCAGATCCAGGGCATGCAGTTCATCCTGAAGTTGATCCCTCGACGTCAGAACCAGAACCGGTATGGAGCTTTTCTGCTTCAGTTCCCGGCAGATCTGGAATCCACCCATGCCCGGCAGATTCAGATCGAGCAGCACCAGATCCGGGGATGCCGCAAGAATAGCTGCTGCCGCATTCTCAAAATCCGTGATACCGCTGGTCTGATAGCCCGCCTTCTGCAATATAGCTTCCAGTTCTTCCCGCATCATATCTTCATCTTCTACCACTGCTATATGCTTCATATCTACTCCTCATCTATCAGTCAAGGTTTCACGCCATCGCCATTGATCTTCATCTGCTCTGAATCTACTCCTCACGTTCCGGTACCATCAGTGTCAGAAGATACCGGTTGCTTGACCGTTTTACAAATGCCATATAAATGCATTCTACCACACAGAGCAACAAAATCATAGCTGCAGCAAGCAGCATGGCATCTCGGATACTATTTGAGATCATACCGGAAACCAGTGTAAGGACGGCGCGCACACCGAAGATACTGCTGATGCCTGCAACGACAACCGGCATACCAAAGTACCAGTTGATCTGTTTTCTTGCGGAACGGCAGAGCAGTTCATAGGTTGCTCCAAGCCGGATCAGTGTCTTATATCTGCGGCCGGATTTCTGCTGTCCCATCAGGAACTGTACCCCGATCACAGTATTTGCAATGATCAGGAAAATGATCGCCAGATAGATCGTGATATAACTTGCTGCTACGATATAGAACATCCGGCGTCCCATATTTTTCAGATAACTTTCATATTCAATATTTTTTGCTGCAAAATCGATCTGCGCAAGTTTATCATTCATCTGCATGACCGACTGAAGCAGGTTATCTCCCTTGACCTTTGACTGATCCAGCACACCATTCAGATAGATCGTGCTGTCCCATGTATATTTGTCAAATATTTCATCCGGCACGATCAGGGCAAAGGATAATGTAATTGCCCGGTCGGTAATAAGCGGTGTGTTCTGTATCTTACCGGTCAGATACATCTTATGATCCAGATATGCCACCTCCGGGCGGTCTGCCAGAATATCATTTATATTCTGATTCATACTATCCGATGTAAATTCCAGACTTTTAAATACTGCCGCCTCATCGTCTGACAATGCAAGAGGTTCTTTCCCTGCAAGTTCGAGTACATGATTATATCCGCTCAAAGAGATCAGATATGGATATGACACATATTCCAGATTGTTAAGCAGAATATCTTTATCCTCTGAATCCGGCAGTTGTTCTACCCGGCTCATAACGGATGACAGATCAAATACATCATAATCATCATTTGCACCCGGAATAAGATGACCGACCCGCACCTCAAACAGATCGGAAAAATCCTGTTCCAGTCCGTTGTCTGTCAGAAGCTTTTTTACATTTTCCACACCCTGTTTCTGATCTTCTTCGTAATTCTCAAATGTATAATCCATGATATGGATATTTTCCTTTTCATTTCCATAGGAAAATGCGATCACGATTCCTGCTCCAAAACAGCAGAGAGCTGCAAGGATCAGAATAGAACTGATCGATAAGGTACTGGATTTTCTTATAACATTTTCCTGCACCTGACGGAAGTTAAATACCCGAAGGGCAGCTCCCCCATGGCTGTGTTTTGCCAGACGGTCGATAAAAAACCGCATGCCATAGAATAAGAGCAGCATACCAACAAAACCGATCAATATTGTCTCAGACATCTTACGAAGTGTCGTCCATGATCTTCCTCCAATCGCCATGCTGTATGCCACAGCCAGACAGATAATACCGAGAACGAAACTTACCGCATAGACACCAGCCGGGAACTGCTTCTTTGTTCCCTCCGGTGTATCAACTAATAATGCACCGATCTCCTGTCCTGCGATCTTCCCGCTTAAGATCAGGAATGCAACCAGCTTGATCACCAGAAATCCAACAGCCGTTATTATGATTGCCTGAATGGAGAATGTTACCTGATGACCGACGATCCCAAGTCCTACACATTTGGCTGTGATCAGACTGATCAGTTCGGATAATAAAATGGCGATCGGAAGTCCTGTTACAAGTGCTGCCAGACTGCTTCCTATATCTTCTGCAAGAAGCATCCCGAATAGCTTGCTTCTCCTCATTCCCATCATCAGGTAGACGCCAAATTCGTGTCTTCTTCGTTCCAGTTGGAATTTGCTTGCATAGTAGATCAGGAAGAATAAGATCACCAGTGTCATTACAAAAAATGCAGGTATGATCTGGAACAGACGATCTACCGCATCACTCTCCATTTTCTTAAGGAATACCATAACATCCTGTGAAGAAAGTGACAGGATAATATAGAATGCCACGATGGATATTACTAACGAGGAGAAAAATAAACCGTTTTCTTTTCTGTTTCGTTTACTGTTTTTTCGGATCAGTTTAAAGAACATTTGCACTGCCCCCTCCCAACTGTGCCATAACCTGCAGGATTCTTTCATAGAACTGCTGCTGTGTCTCAGCAAGCAGATCACGTCTTAATTCATGGAAAATCACGCCATCCTGAATAAAAAGTATCCGCTTGCAATAGCTTGCTGCATTGGAATCATGCGTTACCATCAAAACAGTTGCCTTCTCATCCCGGTTCAGACCGGCTAATTTCTCCATTAAGGCTTTGGCATTTCTGGAATCAAGTGCTCCGGTTGGTTCATCTGCCAGAATGATACCCGGATTCAGGATCAGCGCTCTGGCTGCTGCCAGTCTCTGCTTCTGTCCGCCTGACATCTGCGATGGGAACTTATCCAGTACCTCGGTGATCTCCAGATATTTCGCTAACTGCTCCAGACGTTTTCCGCCCTCTGCCTCCGATATGTTATGAATCGACAATGGAACCATGATGTTCTCACGTCCGGTCAGATTATCCAGCAGTTCAAAATTCTGAAACAGGTATCCAATCTCCTTGCCACGGTATCCTGCCAGCTTCTTGCCCTTCAATCTCTGTATCTCTGTACCTTTCATCCGGATCTTGCCACTGTCCGGCTGGATCACTGTTGCGATACAATTTAATAATGTTGACTTGCCGGAACCGCTGCTTCCCATAATTCCTAAAAACTCGCCCGGCATCACCTGAAATGTGATTCCGTTCAATGCCTTTGTCTGGTTCGGTTCCTTGCCATAATATTTTTTCAAATCTTCTATCTCTAATAATGCATCCATGCTGCCGCCTCCTTGTACTTTCTTAATTGCTGTTGTCTGACTTCTTGGGGTATCATGGTTTCCTTCGCTCTCCCATACCCTCGCCTGTTTGTTTCTGCGGGTATCGCATTCTTTTTCTTACTCTCATACCCGCTGCTGCCTGGCTTCTGGGGGTATCATGGTTTCCTTCGCTCTCCCATACCCTCGCCTGTTTGTTTCTGCGGGTATCACATTCTTTTTTTCGCTCTCATACCCGCTGCTGCCCGACTCCTGGGGGTATCATGGTTTTCTTCGTTCTCCCATACCCTCGCCTGTTTGCTTCTGCGGGTATCGCATTCTTTTTCTCGCTCTCATACCCGCTGCTGCCCGGCTCCTGGGGGTATCATAATTTATTTCTTAATTTCATACCCACCATATCTGACAATATTTATACTATCAGATATCTTCCTCAAATAACACTTACACTGAATGAAAGGTTTTGCCTGTATAATTCCGGAAACATCCGACGATACTAAATATGTTTAAAAAGATAATTGCAGAATTATTATATATATTGCTCATACATGAACAGCATGACTTACCAACACAGTATATATGCGATTCCGCACTCATCAGTAAAATTCCATCAGGAGGTTATCCCATGTCAAATATGTTTTGTTTTCAGTGCCAGCAGACGGCTGGCAATAAAGCCTGTGTAAATACCGGAGTCTGCGGTAAACAGCCCTCGACATCCAATCTGCAGGACGAATTGATCTGTGAACTGATACGACTTGCCGAAGCAGCCGAGCTTACAAAGAAATCCATACAACAGAAAAAAGAGACAGATCCCAAACTTCTGTCCCGATACTTGAACAACCGAAAATCCGCTGACCGTCTGCTGATCGATGGTTTATTTACAACACTTACAAATGTGAATTTTGATGATAAATCAATCAAAGATTACATCAACGAAGTGCAGAAAAACCAGAAGGATATCATGCGCTGTATGCCTACAGACATATGTAGCATATCAGATATCTCATATAAGAACTTCCCGACTACAAATATGAATTCATCAATTGCAAATATGAACTTCTCAGATACAAATATGAATTCATCAACAGCAAATATCAATCCTCCGACCTGTGGATTGAAAGATCCACATGATATCCCGGTAATCAGCCTGTGGGATGGTACGGACGATATCGTGTCACTCCGCTCCACGTTATTGTTCGGCTTAAAGGGAATGGCCGCATATGCGCATCATGCAATGAATCTCGGCTATCAAAATGATACCGTAACAACCTGGTTCTATAAGGGCTTGTGTGAAGTGAACCGTGAACACTCGGTAGAAGAATGGATCGAGCTTATTATGGAATTTGGAAAAGTGAACTATCAGTGCATGGAACTGCTCGATAAGGCAAATACCGAATCCTTCGGCACACCAACGCCGACTAAGGTTCACACCGATATCCGAAAGGGGCCTTTCATCGTTGTATCCGGTCATGATCTCCGTGATCTGGATCTGCTCTTAAAACAGACCGAAGGAACCGGTGTCAATGTCTATACACATTGCGAAATGCTTCCGGCTCACGGCTATCCAAAATTAGCCGCCTATAAGCATCTTGCCGGCAACTTCGGAACTGCATGGCAAAGCCAGCAGACGGAATTTGAAAATATCCCTGCACCCGTCCTCTTTACAACCAACTGCCTGATGCCCCCACGCCCAAGCTATGAGGATCGCATCTACACTACCTCTGTTGTCGGCTATGAAGGAATGGTGCATATCGAGGGAACAAAGGATGGCAAGAAGGATTTTACTCCGATCATCAAGCATGCCCTAAAGCTGGGCGGCTATGAACACGATCACAGCATGAGCGGTATCAATGGCGGTCATATCCTGACAACAGGATTTGCTCATGGCGCAGTCCTCTCCCATGCAGATAAACTTACAGCCGCCATCAAGAATGGTGATATCAAACACATCTTCTTAGTTGGCGGCTGTGACGGTGCCCATCCGGGCAGAAATTATTATACGGAATTTGTAAAACAGACTCCTATGGATTCTCTCGTTCTGACACTTGCCTGTGGCAAATACCGATTCAATGATCTCGACCTGGGTGAGATCGATGGAATTCCAAGGATCTTAGATATGGGACAGTGTAATGATTCTTACAGTGCGATCAAAGTTGCCCTTGCACTGGCAGAAGCTTTTAACTGTGATATCAACGAGCTTCCTCTGACTCTCGTTCTTTCATGGTATGAACAGAAGGCTGTCTGCATCCTTTTAACCCTGCTTGCCCTCGGTGTCAAAAACATCTATCTCGGCCCAACCCTTCCGGCATTCATGACAGAGACCGTTGTCCGTTTTCTGGTTGACACCTACAACCTGCAGCCGATCACGGCTCCTGAGCAGGATATGGATGCGATCCTCGGGCGTGGCTAAATAGTCAGCCGGCATCATCGCATTCCGGCAACAGCTTCATCACACGTTCCGGCAAACATCAGTGCTTTATCACACATTCTGGTAACCACCACAATAAGGGCAGCGGCTGGCATATCCGGTTGCTGCCTTATAAGAAGCACCGCAGTTCGAACATCGGACTGCGATCAGGTGAAGCTGTTCCGGATCGATCGGCTTGTTGTCCATCAGCTCTTCTTCTCTTCTGAGCCGTTCTCCACGGACAGAAGCAGGATCATAACTGTACTTACCATTGTATTCATAGATATCGATCGTCATTCCGATCGGGAACATGGAATCCGCTCCTCCACTGATCGAAGTCGGCAGGATCACTTCCCGCTCGATACCATAATTATCAAAATAATGCACCTTTACATTTAAAGGAAATCTGCCATTTACCATATAAGATGTATTTTTTACATAACCATAAATCTTCGCTGTATACTTTTCACCATGTACACGGATCATTTTCTTGTTATGGAGCATAACAAGGATCGTCACGATAAAACATAATCCAAGTACCACAAACATTAATGGAATTAATATAAATGCCCCGGGCTTACCAAATGCAAATAAAAAGATCAATGTCATAAAAAGCCCTATTCCTGCAAAACCCACTCCGACAATCATACATATCTTCTGTGCACTGTTCATATCCATCTGCCTCCCACATAATGATCATAACTATGATACTAGCATCTACCCATTTATAAGTCAAACAAATCCATGTATTATTGCGTATACAATTATCTGTTTTCACCTATGATATTCTTTATACCTGCATATGAAATTTTATAAGTTTGAATATGAAATTTTCACTTGCATTTTTACTAAAAGCTTAGTATAATGACCGACGTTGTAAAAATTGAAGAAAAAGCTTTGGTATAAAATTGGAAACGACACAAGTGTGCTCCTGATATTTCACCTCGTTTGCCGACGGATGAGCATATCACTTGATAACGAACAACACATGTGTCTTTTTTGTGCTTATTTTTAAGATATTTGCAGTTTTGGTTCTGCATTTATTCAGATTATTTATCAAAAAGGAGATTTATTTTATGCCAAAAACTTTATTTCAAAACATTGTTTTCACATTAATGATGTCTTTTCTTATGGTCTATGCCATGATCTGCTACAACATTTCCCTAAACACGGGTGGAATGTCAAACTCCGTTTTCTTAGCCGCCTTTCATGAGCTTATCATCATGTGGCCGGTTGCCTTTTTACTTGAATTCCTGTTTGTAGATAAGGCTGCACATGCTCTTGCATTCCGCTTCGTGAAGCCGGATGACCGCCCGATCATCATCACGCTTGCAATTTCTACCATGATCATCTGCATTATGTGTCCTTGCATGAGCCTTGTTGCCACTATTTTATTCAAGCATGCCGGTCGTCAGTTTGCAGCCGTGTGGCTCCAGACCACTTTCTTAAACTTCCCGGTAGCTTTCTTCTGGCAGCTTTTTTATTGCGGTCCATTTATCCGTCTGATCTTCCGCAAGCTTTTTCCAGAGAAATAAGTCTGCATAAACAATGGATTCGAGTGATCCGGCAGGCTGGCACTTCCTACATATGATCTGCTTTATTTTCTATTCGGTTCGCACGCTTATTCATCAGCAGTCGCCCAAACTCGTCCTTACGGACTCAAACATGGGCTTGATGCTGATAGCTAGTGCAAACCTCATAACGAAAATACGCTAATGTCATATGTAGGAAGTGCCAGCCTGCCGAATCACTCGAATCCATTATTTATATTACGACTGCCAGACCAGGTTGCCGGATGGATCAAGAGCCTGAATCCGGTAGGTATGGGCTTTAAGGTCTGCGGACAGACGGGCAAGATAACCGTCCTTTTTCCAGGTGATATAAATACGGTTATACATCTGGTCCGCCGGTAGTTCTGCAAAATGCAAAGCATTTTCTGCCTGAGCAGAGATCTGCGCTGCAGGCTTTGTGCGGATTGTCATTTCCGCATCAAATCCAAATGCCGGAAATTCTTTCCGGAATTTCAACATTTCAAGCTGCTTTTTTACGACCTCCTTTTCAAGTCCTGACTCTATATCTTTTTGTGAAAGATTTGTCCGGTTGATCTCTTTATGTCCACCTGCACCCGCTCGCTTCACTGCCTCATAATCATTAGATCCGGCAAACAGATCCAAATACCAGACCTGAGGTTTTCCCGGCATAAATATCTGTAATGCTCTGGCTAATAACAATGCCTGTTCATTTTCGCCAAGTGCATTATAATATGTCGTATTTACCTGATAATACATCTTTTTATTACCGTGAAGATCCTTTACAAAACCACCACGATCCACAAGCAGCCGGATCAGATCCTCAATCCTGTCGTCCGGCAACAATCCGGCAAGATCAAGTACCGGTATTCCATCATGGCATCCAAGCATATTCACAGTATGAATATTCTCTTTTATCTGTTCCTTTGCCCATTGCTCCAGATAAGTGCCATCGCCTCTGTAAAGAGCATCCAGGATCAACCCCGGAAGGAAAAAGTCATACGTCAGATATCCCTTCTCTGCTATCAGCTTATACTTTTTCTCTTTATATCCGGCATGAATCTCCGGAAGAAGGCGGATTCCATATGGTTGTGCAAGCTTATGGATCTGTTCAAGAAATTCCCATGTTTCCGGTTCATTTAAGAAATTGGCGCGTCCCGGTGCTTTTGGGGCATATGCAAATGCATCCAGACGGATTATCTTTGCTCCGTAACCTGCCAGTTTTTTTATGGTTTCACGGTAAAAGTCCCAGACCTTTTCTGATTTAATATTAAGATCCATTTGTCCCAAATATCTGGTATGATAATCCTCAGTATCCCGAATCTCCTGATAAAACGTATTCCAGTATGGAATCCGACTGCCATCTGCCATTTCCACCATCAACAGAGGTAATCCCGGTTTGCGGAAGAACATCGGATCCAGATACTTCTGTTCCGGTTGTATATAGCCGTCTTCTGTCATTTCTCCACAGTTTTCCCAGAATGTATTCCAGTTAATAAAAAAGTCACGATATTCCGATCGACTTCCATTCTCCAACAAATCCTGAAACTGTGGCGACTGTACAGACGCATGGTTTAACACAAAATCCAGCTTCAGATCAATATTCTGTCTGCCCAACCGTAATAGTGCCTTTTCAGAATGAAATGCCTCCTCAAGATCATAGTCGATTACAGAAAAACCACGATCCAGATCAGAATGGTAAATACTCGGTAGTATATACATTGAGGAAAATGCATCTGCAAATCCATCTCTTTCAAATAAATCCGCAACAGCTTCCAGATCTCCGCCAAGACTGTCCGGATACAGATTCAGCATTGGACCATTTTCAATTTTATTTATATCTGTCATATTTGTTTCTTCTATCTCTGTTTTCCTCATATTCTATAACCTCCTGTTCACTTACTATTCCGTATAAATCCTGCCATGCATATCCTGAATGATATCTGCCCGATCCAGTCCATCATTAATCTTTTTCTGCTCAATTCTTAATACTCTGGCTACAAATGGACTGTCAATGGCAGTGTCACGATTCCTCTTCTTTCGGTTTTCAAGTGTTTCTTCCGGCGTACTGATCAATACAACAGATACATCCACCCCCTGCAGGTATGCACTGTTTCCATGTGTCCATTCAAGAATCAGAATATCTGTATCTGATACATCCCTGCGATCATACCAGATATCATCCGGAGTTCTTCCCATATGACGTAGAAGCAATTGTGAGGTTCCTCCATGAAACTGCATGAGAAGATTCGACACAGCTTCATAATCCAGTTCCTGATCCGTACCCAGATAGTCTGTAAGAGCCTTGTCTCCATACTTCTGATATGTGGATAACCACTGCATGTCCTCCTGTTCTTCTGCGTCCCTTCCGGCTTTTTGAAGCTCTAATAGTTTTTCTTTTACTTCTTCTGTATATAGCCTTTCAGTTATAAGTCCATTTAACCCGGACATACGAAATCTCGCAATTCGTTCTGCATCATTATACATTGGAATCCGATGCGGGTAATTGTCCCCACTTATAATAAGTGATTTCTTTCCCTGTTTTTCAAACATATTTTGAAGTAAGAAAGCCATTCCGGTCTTACCAACACCAGAACCTCCGGATACCGATATGACTGTTTTTTTCTCTTTTCTTTCTTTTGTTTTTTCCCGGATCAACGGAAATAATCGTTCTGCATTTCTGATCTGTTCCTGTGCCAGATCCGATACTGTAATTTCTTTCGTATCCATCTGTCCGTCACCTCATTTCTGATCATCTTATATATCTTTTACTCTATTGTTTTTGCCAAACTCCCCGATCTCTGCAAACAGAAACCGGGGAGTCCTATTTATTTATTCTTATTCTACTGCATCAAGCAGGATCTGATAGCTTGGATAATTACCGGATACTATCGTAAACGGCATACCGAGCTCCATCAAAGCAGCTCCTGAATAAACAATACCTGTTTCCTTATCCCGATAGGAACGTTCCGGCGCAAGCCCTCTCAATCGAATATAAAATACAGGATGATTACCATGTGTATTTAATAAAACAGCACCTACAACTGCATGTTTTTTTTCTTCATCGACAGACATCCATGCTCCATATTCCGCCTCAAACGGATTACTTAATCTGTAATAATCTCCTTTTAAAATAACCGGTGCTGCTTCATGATAGGTTTTGATCTGTTCACGGACTGCCGTCTTATCTTCCTCAGATAACTTTCCAAGATCCAGTTCATATCCGAATGCACCTGTCATGGCAACCACACCTCTGGTCTTCATGTCCGTCACTCTGCCGGTCTGATGATTCGGCACCGCAGATACGTGGGCTCCCATCGTTGATAAAGGATACGCAAACGATGTACCATACTGGATACGGATACGATCAACTGCATCTGTATTATCACTGCACCATATCTGTGGTGTATAATACAACATACCCATATCAAACCTTCCGCCACCGCCGGAGCAGCCTTCCCATAACATATCCGGAAATGCCTGCGTCAGGCGTTCCAGCAGGTCATATACACCAAGCATATAGTCATACATTACATTTCCCTGCCATACCATACTGTCGGAATATATATCACATAAGCTTCGATTCATATCCCATTTCACATAATTGATATCGCCCTGCCTGAGGACAGCTGCAATCTGTTCATAGATATGATCCACCACCTCCGGATTTGCAAAATCAAGTACAAGCTGATTTCTGCCATGTACCGGATGTTTACCGGGAACCTGAATTGCCCACTCCGGATGTTTTCTGTAAAGATCACTGTTTTCTGAAACCATCTCCGGCTCTATCCAGATACCAAACTGAACACCTTTGTCATGAACCCGTTTTGTCAGCTCCGTAAGAGAACAGCCCAGCTTATCTTCATTTACAATCCAGTCACCAAGGGATGAATTGTCATCATCTCTTGTGCCAAACCAGCCATCATCCATGACCAGAAGCTCTACACCAAGTGCTGCAGCCTGCTCCGCAAGATTAACGATCGCTTCACCATTAAAATCAAAATAACAGGCTTCCCAGCTATTTACAAGAACCGGACGGATCTGATCTTTATATTTCCCGCGACAGATATGCTCTCTCACCAAATGATGCATCTGATTGGATAGCTGTTCCATTCCATACGCTGAATATGACAGAACTGCTTCTGGGGCATAAAATGTCTGCTCCGGCTTTAATTGATAGGAAAAGAAATCCTCCTGAAGACCCATAACCAGACGGATCTGATCAAACTGATCTAATTCTACGCTTCCTTCAAAGCTTCCACTGTACACCAGTGATACACCATAACAGGCTCCGGCGGTCTCTGTTGTGCCATGTTCCGCAAGGATCATATATGGATTATACTGATGTCCGGACGTACCACGATTACTTCCGATTACCTGTCTGCCATGTGTTACCGGTGTTCGCTGCATATTCCGTTCCATTGCATGCCGGCCATAAAATGTCAGTACATCATAATCTCCATACAAAAGATCAAGACATGCGCTGGAAAGCTTCTCCAGATAGATTTCATTCTTTCCGACATTTGTAACTTTTACACTTCTGGTTATTACATCGCAGTCAGGTAATACGCCATATAATAATGTTACCTCTACACCGACTCTTTCGTCCTTCAGATATATGCACAGAGTCTGTGCAGCTTCAGAATGTGCTGCCGGAAGTCCCGGGAGATCATACTTACCATCCTGAATCTGATATCCTGTATAGCGAAGATCAAGTGCCATACAGCCATTTGCTTCACGGATCTTTCCTGCCGTTGTTCTGTAATCACCGGTTCCAAGAACAGGGAATTCCTGAGGAAGTGCATCCAGGGAATAAGTACGATCGTTTCCAAGATCATATGGATTTCCTGAAAAACCTCGATCATAGTAAGTCAGTATATAATCCATTTCCGAATCCAAGCGTTTTCCGTAATACAGATGAAGCAAATAATCATGTGTATCGGCCATCATCTGATAAGTTGTATGTTCCGTATGGAGAGAAAATATTCTTTTCTCTTTGTTATATATAATAGCCATAAATTAAGTCTCCTTTTATTTTACTGCTCCGTTTGCCACACCTGATATGATATGTTTCTGACAAATAATATAGAAGATCAGAATCGGAAGTAACGCTAACAGATAAGATGCAAAAGCCAGATTGTAATTTGTTCCAAACTGAGTCTGGAAATTCAGCTGCGCAAGCGGAAGTGTATTCTGATCACCGGACATAATTACAAGCGGTGTCATAACGTCATTCCATGTGCCAAGGGCTGTAAGGATCGCAACCGTTGCATGCATTGGTTTCATATTCGGGAAGATGATCTTCCAGTAAGTCGTCCATGTAGTGGCTCCGTCAACACAAGCTGCCTCTTCCAGTTCAAGCGGAAGATTATTCAGATATCCTGCATATAACATTGTGTTCATCGGAAGATAAAATACTGTATAAAGTAATACCACACCAATCATATTTGCCAATCCCATTTTTGCTGTCTGTTTTACAAGCGGCATCATCAAAATAGCAAATGGCACGAACATACCACTGACAAGATAAAGATAAATTCCATTATAGATCCGATTCTTTTTCTTGCTTCGTCCAAGTACATAACCAATCAGGGAATGTATTACGATCGATAATGCGATAGTTGCCAGTGTGATAAATAAACTGTTACCGAGAGAATGCCAGAAATCTGTTACCTCCATAGCTTCCTTAAAATTACTCAGACTCCAGTGCTGCGGAAGAGATAAGATTCCATGGATATCATTTGTCATCTCAGATGGCTGCTTAAATGCGATCATAACCGTCATATATAATGGGAACAGGATGGTTACAAGACCAAGGATCAACAGAATCGTAACCCCGATATTATATCGTTCTTTTCCTGTCTTAATCCCCTTTTCTTTATATTCTTTTCTGATCTGTCTCTGCGATTTTTTCATAACTGTTCCTCCTTCTTACCCAGGAAACGCATCTGTAATACAGATATCACAACGATTACTATAAAGAACACGACTGCATTTGCACTCTGGAATCCAAACTGTCCGCCACTCATACCATTGTTGTAGATCAGGTAGGAAATGGATTCTGTGCTCTGCGCAGGACCACCCTTTGTCAACGACATGATCTGGTCAAATACCATCAGGAAGTTCTTCATGCAAAGGACTACATTAATTGTAAAAAACGGAAGGATCAGTGGAAATGTCAGATAACGGAATTTTGCAAATCCGGTTGCACCATCTAAAGATCCTGCTTCGTATACATCTTCCGGAACTGTCTGAAGACCGGATATATAAATGATCGTATTCATCGCGATCGACTGCCATGCACATACTACTGCGATTGCAAGCCAGGCCGTTTTAGAACTTGCCAGCATACTGTTTCCCTCAAAACCAAGCATGATTGCAATCTGTGGCAGAATATAAGTAAAGAAATAGTTAAAAATATAACCAACAACCAGACCGCCTAAGATATTTGGCAGGAAATACAGTCCACGCAGACCGCTCTTAAAACGTATCTTGCTGTTTAATGCCATCGCAAGGATCAGGCTGACAACATTTACGATGATCGTCGTTACTATAGCCAGCTTAAATGTAAACAGATAGGATGAACCAACTCTGGCATCATGAAAAAGATCAATATAGTTTCGAAAACCAACCCACTCATAGCTGCCATACCCACGGAAATTGGTAAAGCTGTAAATCGCACCCTGAATCAAAGGCAATGTGTTGAATGTAAAGAACAATGCTACGATAGGAATTGTGATCAACATAAATGTTCTGGATTTCCCGGACATTTTCTTTTTCTTTTTAACAAACTTCATATCTTCTGTCTTTTTTGTATCCATTTCTATTCCTCCTCTCCGGAATGCTCCTGCTCATATTTGCGAACCTTTGTGATCAGGTCACGATTGTACCGTTTCCATTCCGTATCAAATTTCTTCAAAAACGCTTCTGTATCTCCATCTAACAGGTAGGTCTGAATCAATGCATCTACTGCCATCTCAGATGGATAAAAATGATCCTGATAATCAGTCACGATTCCGTTGTTCAGATATTCCCGCATACCGTCTAACATAGATGCAAGCTTGAAATCACCTTTCTTACAAGGTACTGCGTTCTGATTGTCTATATAGTCCTGTACATTTTCATCCTCTAACAGGAAACGAAGGACTTCATAGGCTGCTTCCTTATTCGGACAGTCTTCCATCACGCAGAACTGAAGATCTACACCGGATGTCAGAACCATGTCATCCTTATTGTTAGAAGCCGGGAATACAAATGAATCAATATTAATATCCGGATTTACTGACTGGATCTGTGGTACAGCATAGCTTCCGATCATATACATTGCCGACTCACCTTTTGCAAATGCTGTGCAAGCATCATTATAAGAATATGCAACCGGATTGGCTTCTCCATACTGAAGCAGGGTTTTCATTTCTTCCGCAACCTGAACATACTGATCGGAAAATGTCGTTTCTCCCTTATTAACATCCTTACATACAGTCGAAGATGTCAATGAAGCTACTGCACTGTTCCATGGAGAAAGACAGGTCCATGTATCCTTGTAGCCCATATAAAACGGAAGAATTCCTTCTGCTTCAATCTCATCGCATAATGCAAGAAGCTCGTCCCATGTTTCCGGGATCGTCCATCCATGCTCCTCAAACATATCCCGGTTGTACAGGATACCGGCAGCATTTGCCACATATGGAACACTGTATGTTCCTTCTGTTGGAATGAATTTCAGATTCTCACAGATTGTCAGATAATTTTCCTTTATATCTGCCAGTCCGTCAAAATCAGAAATATCCATCAACATATCGGCATCAATAAAATTCGAATAATTGATGTCACCGCCAATACCAATGATATCCGGATTATCTTCACGAACAAATCTGGTCTTCAGCACCGTCATTGCATCGTTCGGAGAACTGATCTTCAATTCAATATCATCATGACTGGCATTAAACCGTTCCTCAACTTCTTCAAAATAAGAGGTTGCTTCCGGCTTGTACTGTACCAGTTCGATCACTGTTTTTCCGTCTTTATTATTCTTGCCACACCCCGCCAGTAAGCAGAAACCAGTCATCATTGTAAGTACAAATAATAGTTTTTTCCCTTTTAGCATAAATACATTTCTCCCTTCTTTTATAATATGCTTTTTTAAGTTGTTTTCATTCTAACATATCATAATGCTTGTTAAAATATCGTAATAACGCCAGTTTTATACCAAAATGCATTATTTTTGTCTCACTATTGCATTTATCTAGCATTTTGGTATATAGTAGAAAACAGTAGAGTTTATATTGTGTATTTGTTCTAATTTTTGGAGGTTTTTTTATGCATGAATACCTTTTTTCTATATTTCCAAATGAGAAATTTATAGATCTTGGACTATATCAGTACGGATGGGAACGCTGTACACCGGCCCATCAGTTCGGTCCGGCTGCCAGAACCCACTATCTGTTTCATTATGTTATCTCCGGAACCGGACTTTTAATGGCACAGGACCAAAAAGGAGAGACTAGAAATTATTCGATCAAAAGCGGACAGGGCTTTCTTCTGTATCCGGGACAGATCAGCACCTATATCGCAGATGAGACAAACCCATGGGAATATACCTGGCTGGAATTTGATGGATTACGGGTAAAAGAAGCACTGGACATTGCCGGTTTTTCAAAAGACCAGCCCATCTATCATGCTACCTCAAAGGAATACCGGGAAATCATGATGAACGAAATGCTCTATATTGCCAATCACCCAAACGAACCGCCATTTCACCTAATCGGTCATTCCTACCTTTTTCTGGATGCACTCACCCGTTCCACCGCCTCTACCCAGATGATAAAAACCGGTAAAATGAGCGATTACTATATAAAAGAAGCGATAAACTTCGTAGAGCAGAATTTCCCTTATGACATCTCTATCGAAGATATAGCTGCCTGTTGCGGCATCAACCGCAGCTATCTGGGAAAGATCTTTCATGACTCCATTGGCAAAACGCCACAGGAATTCCTGATAAACTATCGGATGTCCAAAGCAACAGAGCTGCTGAAAATGACTAAATTATCAATTGCAGATATAGGAAATGCAGTCGGCTATCCAAACCAACTGCATTTCTCAAGAGCTTTTAAAAATATATATGGTATCTCCCCCAAAAACTGGCGGGACCAGAATCACTAACATAGAAACCCCTCCGGCAGATGATTATATGTATGTGGTTTCATCTGTCGGAGGGGATTCGTTTCCTTAGTTATAGGTTCCACCTACGCCGGATCCGGCATTGAAGCCAAATAACGCACAACAGATCAGGTCAACGATAAAGGCCGTGCTTAAGACAGCACAGATCAGGATCTGTGTTTTCCGGCTCTTCTTATGCATAAAGCGGCTGAGCTTCGGCGCCGCGATATAGACACCGAACAGACTTCCGATGCCAAATGCAAGTAAGCCGACCAGACAGATCCTTCCATTTAAATTCAGGAAGAATTTCTTATAATTCCAGTAGTGGGAATTAAAGAAGAAATCCAGAATCCAGCTTGCGATATATTCGAGCACGCCACAGATACCCATAGACATCAGGAATAATTTCAATTTATCTGCCTTAAACCGGTCTAACAGGAAGATAATAACGACACCTCCGACACCATAGATCGGAAGCCACGGTCCATACATTGTTCCGCGGTTTACGAGCTCATGATCTCTGACGATGTGGAGCATAACCTCCCACACCCAGCCGACAAAACAGAATGAGAAGAAGAAAAAGATGAAATCCGTCAGCCGGTATTCACTCTTGACTTTGATTCCCTTTGGTACTTCTACTGCTGCATCCTGCAAGAGATATACCGGCACAGCAGTTTCTATACCTTTACAGTATGGTGCTCCGTCAAATGCACGCTCAACAAATGCTTCACTGTCTATTCTCTTTCTAAGATGAAAATACATCTCCACGTCGATCTCTACATCAAACGGTACTGCTACTAACAGACCGGCAATCGGAACAAGCTTTAACAGCATAACAGGAATGCATGACAGATCTGTTACGAACATCTTCCATTTGTATCCATTTGTCATTTCTTTGGATAAAGCTTTTGCCTCTTTCCAGCTAAGTGTCTGATTCTCTGCAACCAGATACGGAATCATCCGGTACTGATAGAATTTGTATATACCACCGACGATCGTAAGATTCCATAAGAACAGAACCACCTTATATACGAACATCGTCCAGATCAATCTCAATAAATGTTTAAAATGAAATGGTGCAAACATACGGTTGATTGATACTTTATCACTGTACCGGCACTCCATCGCATACCGATTCTTTCCAACGATGGCTGCACTCTGAATAAAGAAATGCACGATCATCATAATAAATGCAGATAATAGAAGTGCAATGATCACTTCTCCGGTATTACGTTCCAGATAGGCGGCATTTGCGCCTAACAGCTTAATGATCCATGTCTGACTCTTGGAAGCAACATCGATCAGTCCGATCACAAAATCCGAATGTATAAACGGAACATCCTTTACAATCGGTGTATTTACAGCATAGTCTTTTAAGATTTCCACGTTACTTGCTACATGCGAAGTATCCAGTCCGATTGCCTTGTCAATCCCATTTACAAATGTCGACTGTGCAAATTCATCGACACCTAAAAATGCAAAGATGAAGCAGACTGCAACCAGTGCAAGCCACGCCATCGTTCCACGCTTAAACACCGTGTTCCACGCGCCTTTTCTCAGTTCTTTTCGATTCCAGTTCATATTCTTATGCTCTCCTCCAGCTCTGCTTACTGTATAATCTCATACTGTAACAGCTCGTAGTGCAGCTTCGTTCCCTCTGCGATCCCATTCGGCAGCAAGGCTCTTGCAACCAGCTTATCTTCTTCGGAACCATCCAGATTCTGCAGATGCGCATATTCCCCATCAATCTGTTTTACAATATAATCACATACTAACATTTCCATATCTCCTATCAAAAGCGTTAGCCTGATTATACTATCTCTTTCGACAAAATTCTATCTTTATATGCAATTTGAAATTTACAAAAAAACTTCGCAATCAAAATAAACTGCCTGTACGCATGCATTTAATCATTAGACAAATATATCCACTCGGAAAAGAATTCAATGCATTTTTCGTTATAAGATACACATTGTCAACAAATGCGGGTGTATGTCTGAGCCCGAAGGGCGAGTTCACACAGGAGCATTTGTGAATCAGACATGTGTATCGAATAGAAAATGCATTGATATTTTCAGAGTGGATATATCTGTCTAATGTTATACTGCTTATAAACAATTTATTTTGATTGCGATATTTTTGCTACTTTCCAAAATGGAATAAGCCCTTTTTCTCATATGGCTCACTGGTTGCGGAAAGCATCTCATAACCGATATCCTTGATTGCCTTCTTTGCAGCCTCAGTATCGATATTGTCCTCGCTAATGATCACCGTTTCCCCGCTCTTGGCAGAAGAAGTTACCTTTTTTACCTTGAAATTCTTACGGATCACATCATTCATGTGGGCTTCGCACATACCACACATCATTCCATCAATTTTTAAAGTTGTCTTTATCATCTCAATTCCTTCTTTCGTATTCATTATGTCGCATTTAATATATACCCCACATGGGTATATGTCAATTCTGTTTCTATTATATTGAGAATTAATTATCGCTTAATCGGATATTACTTCACAAATCACTTTTTGAAAAATCATGCTGTATAAAAAGGAAAAACCGGCAGTCCCTAATCTGCCGGTCATCACCGATATCCCCACATCGGTCTCACGCTCTTTTCTTTATACTAAATTCCCAAATGCACTGATCTATTGTCGATCATAGTCAAATTATATCACCCTGCACCACTTTTTGTACACTAACCAAACGGATAGTATTTGCCATTTATTTCATTTATTTTTATCTTTTTTACCTCTTCTTATCGAATCAAACATACACGCACTGTCCAATTTGCGGGTTGTATTTTTATATAGTTCTGATTAAAATAGAAAAAAAGAAGGGAGCACCCCATGACAATTCAGGATTTTGTTTCTCTTTCAGGCGAGATATTGACACAATATTATGACAACAACATTACGCCATTTCTCGATGCATGCCATGAAGATATTCTGTGGATCGGTCCTGCCGAAAAACAGGTGATTCGCACAAAAAAAGTACTGGTCAACACATTTCTGTCTGAACAGCACGAATTAAAATTTGTTCTTCATGATCTGGTTATTACTCCTCTTGCTACGACCAGCAACCGGGTAGTTGAGATCATTATGTTCTTTATGGTTGATACGATATGGCCTGATAACAGCATGAATCGGGTTAATCAGAGGATTCATCTGTCCTGGATCATGAACAACGGAGTTCCTCAGATTCGGCTCTGCCATATCTCAAATGCTATCTCTTACGATGAACGAGATACCATCTATCCGGTGCATTACGATTCCAAATTCCGCGGAATGCCGCTTGCCGGCGTATCCCGCTCGGAACGTTTGTCGTTTAAGGGTACAGATAAATCTCTGCTTTTTCTGAATCGGAATCAGATCCTGTACATAGAATCCCATGGCAGACACTCCAATATCCATACAACCTCCAATTCCTACGAGATTACAGAAAGTCTGATTTCTCTGGAAAAACGCTTCCCGGATTATTTCCTGCGTTGCCACCAGAGTTATTTGATCAATCCTGATTTCGCATCATCAATTGAACGTTTTAAACTTACAATGTCCGATGGCTTTGTAATCCCAATCCCGGAAAAGAAATATACTCAGGTAAAACGTCTGCTTCTGGATTTTATTAACGCCCGGTCATCAGACACCGGAATTTAAAAGATCTTTAAACGGTGCAAATGCTGACGGAATCGCAATCTCCTGCTTCAGCTCTTCTAATGTAACCCAACGAAGATCTTTCGCCTGCTGTTCCATACATTCCATATAAAAGGCTTTCATATGCCATTCTACATGGGAAAAAATATGTGTATATGTTGTCTCCATCCAGATTTCTTTTGGGTGGAGATTTTTTGACGTTACATACGAAAGGATCTCCTGTGTGCTGTAGCTTCCGGGAAGATTCGGAAATTCCCACAATCCATGTAACAACCCTTTCTCTGTCCGCTTCCGTATCGCAACCTTATCTTCATACCGAAGCATCAGCACCGCTTTTTCTTCCACTTTCCGTTTCTTCTTTGCTTCACGAACCGGATACTGCTGCCAGGAATCATGCTTATGAGCTTTACACAATTCCTGTAGTGGACATACCTCACATTTTGGCGCACCATTTGGCAGACAGATTGTTGCTCCAACCTCCATCAGACTCTGTGTCAGCATATCGCAATGTCCATACTGGTACACCTGCAGAAGCTCCTCCCGGATTTTCTTCTTTACTGCCTGCTTGTCGATATTTGACGGATCTTCCATCACTCTGGTATATACCCGGAGGACATTTCCGTCCACTGCAGGAGTGGGCAGATCAAAGCAGATCGAGCCGATTGCTCCCGCCGTATATTCTCCGATTCCCGGCAGGCTCAGGATCTCATCGTATTCTGCAGGGAAGTTTCCCTGCCATTCTATCACCACTTCTCCTGCTGCCTTTTTCAGATTTCTTGCACGGTTATAATATCCAAGTCCTTCCCAAAGTTTCATCAGGCGGTCATCATCTACCTCTGCCAGCGCCTCAATCGTCGGAAGCTCCTGCAAAAATGTTCTGTAATATTCTTTTACTGCTTCCACTCTCGTCTGCTGCAGCATGATCTCCGACAACCATACATGATACGGTTCTTTATCTTTTCTCCATGGAAGATCTCTGGCATGCTCCGGATACCATGCGATCAAATTGTCCGCGATCTGCTTATATATATTCTGCATAAGCTCATTCCATCCTGTTGCGTTTTTGTATTTTATTTCTATCAATGACCAGAGCGGCAATTTTTTATTTTTTTGCCGTTCCGGTCATTTTGATAAGAATAATTATATACTTAAAATCTTCTTCCGCCCATACCACACATAGGTTTTTCTTCTGTTTCCGGTGTTTCTACTACATAATTTGTGCGAAATGCAGCATTTACTTCTGCAATTTCTTTCTTGCCATCAATGTAATCTCTGAAATATTCCATCAAATTCATACCGGAATTCTCACAGCCTTCTTCTTCCTCCCACTGTTTTACAAGTGCAATTCGTTCTGATTTTGTTGTATCTTTAATTAATGTACTTTTCATCTGAAATTACCTTCCTTTTTTCTTTTTTTCCGGGATCTCGATTTCTCTTGCTTCTAACAGTTCCTTCAATGACTGTGGCTCATAATTCATATACGGTTGCATACACCCGACATTGATCGCCAGAAAATCCTGGTCTTCCTCATGAAGATCCTTGCGTTCATTCAGCCGCTTTATGCAGTCCTGAAAAAACACATCCTCCGGGGATTGGTGTGTATGCCCATACAACAGGATATTCCCTCTATGCTGACCATTCCAGAACAGGATCGGATAATGACAAAGCACCAGCTTATATGCATTTCCTCGAATGTTGTCTGTAATCTCTTTGTAATTACAGACCTCCTCGAATAACTGCCGGAGCCTGTAATCTGACAGATCATCATGGTTCCCATGCACAAGAATCTTATGTCCTTTTAACTGCGCAACGAGTGCAATCAATTCTTCACTTTTTCCCCGCTTACTGATGTCGCCAAGAATATAGACCGTATCTCCGTTTGTCACCTTCCGGTTCCATCTGGCAAGCATATCGGTATGCATTTCTTCCAGTGTCTTATATTCTCTTTCGTCATATCCGCTTCCGCTGCCTGAAAGCTGGCTGGCACAGCAGAAATGCAGATCACTGATATAATAATTCATTCTGTGTTTTCACCTCGCAATGTCCTTATGACATTTTTCCTCTCACCAGTTTACATTCTACCAAATAGGTATATCAATTCATCCAGTGGATCTGTTCTCCCTGAACCAGTGGATATCTAAAAAGCTCGGAGCCATCCAGATCACAATGGTACATATCCACACCTGTGATCTGGTGGTTGTCGTATGTTGTATAATAATAAATTCCTTTATCTGCATTACAGCAGGAAGTATAGAGTGTGATCTCATATTTGCCATCTGCCACTTCACAGCATCCACGCTGCTGATCGACCGATCCGAGAATATGGAAGAACTGGCTGATACTCTCTGCCTCGCTGTCACCGGATTTCGAATTCATTTTTGTAAATGCGACCTTCGCAAATCGTGACGCTGACGACAGATCACCCGGCAAACCAAGTGCACCCATGCCCCTGCTGTAAGACTGTAACTGCAGCTGCTCTGCGAAAGTATTTTCCGGCTGCTTCGGAGATAAGCCCTGATAATTATTCAATAAAAACATCTGTGTCTCAAATGGTGGATTGTTCGTGAGAACTCCGACCGGATTCTCATGTATATGCATTCCATCCGCCATACACTCAACTGTGATCGCAGCATTTCGATCTGCTATGATCCAGTGTAACTGTGCCGATGGAAGCTGTTCGCTGAAAGGTGTTCCGACCAGATTCATCCGGTCAAGCAATGCCCGTACCTCGTCCAGATCCGCACACTGTCCAAGTATCCACGGGATAAATTCAAACTGTGCAACATTATCCCTGCCAGCTTCTACTGCCTGATAAACTGCATTTCCAACAAAATTAAGTCCCGCCATACCGACACCCTTTTCATTGATCGCATCATAATAAAGCGGATACCCACCTGCCACATGCGCCATGCCAATGATCGCATAATGTGAATTCCTCTTTCCCATATGACGAAACTCAAACGGGAACTTTCTCGGCGCCACCGTAATCTCATCCCCATAAGAAAATTCATAATCTAACGTTCTGCCAAAATAAAAATCCTTCGTTTTATACGTCGCTGCTGTACACATCTATAACCATCATCCTTTCCTGTTTTCTCAATTTTGCAATCTTGCACTCATCAAGTTCAAAATTATATTCTTATTATTTTCATATACTACACATGTTACTATTAGCATTCGCATAAAACAATGGTTCAATTATAAAAGAATTATAAAAAGCGGCATTCTTGCAAAAGCATTTCCGTATAACCAGCTATTCACTATAATATAACATCAGCGAGGATTTCGTTATGACATGCACATTGCCAGTAAATGCGAGTGCTTGTATGAGCCGAAGGCGAGTTGCACAGGAGCATTTACGAATCAGGCATGTGCATGGAATAGAAACCACAGCGAGTTATATATAGTGAGTAGCTGATTATACAGAAATGTCTCTGCAAGAATGACGCTTCCAGATTCTATTCTTCCATGTATTCAATATAATCTGTTTCATCCGCAAAAAGCTGGTATCTTCCATCTACATATCCCATATAACCTTCCGTTACAAAATATCCTTTTATCATAATTCCGATCTCCTGTACATTTGTTCTGTCCTATAAAGTTCCGATTTTCTTTGAATTTCCTGTATTTTTTATACAGTCAACCCGTTTATGGCTTTATATTACAGTTTTATATGCACAAAAAATCGTACATCTTTTAAACCAGCAAAATATCAGACAGATTTGCCTGAATTCCTGCTGCCACCTCCGGCTTGTTCATGGAATATACATGAATGTGCTTTACGCCATTTGCCAGAAGATCTATGATCTGATCAGTCGCATAAGCAATACCTGCCTGCTTCATTGCAGCTTCGGTATCTCCAAACCGGTCAACAATATTCTTGAAACGTTCCGGCACATTGCAGCCGGATAATTTGACGGCATTTTTCACCTGAACCCGCTTCGTGATCGGCATAATTCCCGGAATCACCGGCACAGCAATCCCAGCTTCTCTGATACGATACATGAAATTAAAGAAAATATTGTTATCAAAAAACATCTGTGTAGTCAGATATTCACATCCCGCTTCCACTTTCTTTTTCAGGTTTGCAATATCATCCTGCTTGTTTGCAGAATCCGGATGAACCTCCGGATAACAAGCTCCGCCCACACAGAAGTCTCCGCTCTCTTTTATTAATTTTACCAGCTCCGATGCGTGAGCAAAATCAGTAAATACCTGTCCATCATAATTCTTTGGAATATCCCCACGAAGTGCCAGGATATTTTCAATCCCTGCATTTTTCATTTCAGAAAGTGCTGTCCGGATGCTGTCTTTATTTGCGCATACACAGGTCAGATGCGCAATCGTCGGAACTCCGTATTTTTCTTGAATCTCATTTGCAAGCTTGATCGTATGTCCTTTTGTGCTGCCACCCGCCCCATATGTAACACTCATATAACTCGGCCGTAATGCCGCAATTCCAAGTGCCGCAGCTTCCACACTTGCAAAATCTGTATCCTTCTTCGGTGGAAAAACCTCAAATGACAATGTTGCTTTCTCCTGCCCTATAATATCTCTTATCTTCATGTATTTCCTCCTGTCATTTCATCTCTTTTGTATATCTGCAGTTGGGATAATTCGTGCATCCCAGAGAATTTTCTCATCCTTTTTCATTATATAAATTCTACGATAATATGACAATAACAACATTCTTTTCTGCCATACCATGAAAACTTTCGAAAAGTTTGCTGGCGTAATCCCACATTTTCCTGTATAGTATATGGGTATGTAATTTGTTTGGAGGAGTTATCAAAAGATGAAAAAACGTGAATCATTTAACAACAAATGGGGATTTGTCCTCGCCTGTATCGGCTCAGCGGTCGGCATGGGTAATATCTGGATGTTCCCAACCAGAGTATCCCTCTATGGCGGAGGCTCTTATCTGATCCCTTACTTCATATTCGTTATCCTGATCGGATTCACCGGTGTGATCGGCGAAATGAGTTTCGGACGTGCTACCAAATCCGGTCCGGTCGACGCTTTCGGCTATGCCTGTGGAACAAAGGGTAAACAAAAACTTGGCGAACTTCTTGGTTTTATACCGGTACTTGGCGCACTTGCCATGGCGATCGGCTATACTGTCGTAATGGGCTGGATCTTAAAATATATGATCGGTGCATTTACCGGTTCAACACTTGCACCGGAAAATGTAGAATCCTTTGGTGCCGCATTTGGCTCAACCGCTTCTGCATTCGGCAATAACCTGTGGCAGATCATTGCACTCGCTGTCGGCATTATCATTCTGATGTTTGGTATCGGAAACGGAATCGAAAAGGCAAATAAGATCCTGATGCCTCTGTTCTTTATCCTGTTTATCATTCTTGCGATCTATACCGCCTGCCAGCCGGGTGCTGCCGAAGGATATAAATATATCTTTCGGATCGAGCCAAAGGTTCTCGCCGATCCAAAGACATGGATCTACGCACTTGGCCAGGCATTTTTCTCCCTGTCTGTTGCAGGAAATGGGACACTGATCTATGGCTCTTATCTGCCGGACGAAGAAAATATACCGGAAGCTGCCGGACAGGTTGCTTTATTTGATACGATCGCTGCGTTACTTGCAGCCCTCGTTATCATTCCGGTTATGGCAACGACCGGTGCGCAGTTAGACCAGGGTGGTCCGGGACTTATGTTCATCTATCTGCCTGCCCTGTTCAAATCTATGCCGGGCGGACATATCATCGCCATGATCTTCTTCGTTGCAGTATTCTTTGCAGGCTTGTCCTCATTGATCAATCTGTACGAAGCTCCGATCGCAACGATTCAGGAAAAGCTTGGATTAAATCGTAAATTATCCTGTGGTGTGATCGCAGGAATCGGCGTGATCGTATCCATCTGTATTCAGGGAATCGTATCCGGCTGGATGGATGTTCTGTCCATCTATATCTGCCCGCTTGGTGCAGGACTTGCCGGAATCATGTTCTTCTGGGTATGCGGTAAGAAATATGTAGAGGAGCAGGTAAACCTTGGACGTGAAAAGAAGTTCACAGACAAATTCCTGCCAATCTGTAAATATGTCTATTGCCCTATCTGCATTCTGGTTTTAATACTTGGAATCGCATTAGGCGGAATCGGCTAAAACAGGGATAATGCGAGATTCAGATACTTCTATTTATAACAATACCCCTATTGAATAACACACTACGATTTCTCGTTCATGTTATATCAATAGGGGTATTATTATAAATATAAAATATCTGAATCTCGGCATTACTCCCCGTCATTAGGAATGCCATTTGCCAGGTATTCATTCCACTTGGCGTTGTTACGCTCCAGTTCTTTTTTCTGCATGATGCGGTTGCGGTCTGTGAGGATCGCGAGCATCTCATCTACGACCTCCTCCATAGGAAGGGTCTGATAATGTGACAAATAGCCGATCATACGACCGGCTGTAAAATCTGTATTCAGATTCTGTGTTATAACCTCGCAGAATTCCACCGGATAGCCCCGGTCAAGCATCATCTGATATAGGTTTTTACTTGCTTCTGATCTTGGTTTCATTTATGATCACCTGACTATTCTTTCGATATATATCTGCATATCCAATTATGCATCCAAACGGTTCGCTGATCGTCCGATCTGCTCTCCCATTTTCACCAGTGTTTCCATTCCTGATCCGGTATGTTCCAATAAATCCTGATCCGGTATCACGACATTCTTCTGTGTCAACAGAATGATCGTTGAACCGCCGAATTCAAATCGTCCTTTTTCAACACCCTTATGAACAAATCCCAAGCCTTGCTGATTATTACTGATCTTACCAACCATCAATGCCCCGACTTCCATCTGAAGAAGCGTTCCAAACTGCTCCGTCTTTATCAGACAAAACTCTCTGGAATTCATCTTGTAGATCGGACAGACATCATTTGCAACCGGGTTCACCGTATGCAGAATTCCTGCTATCTTACGCTGTTCGGATTTTCTTCCATCTGCTGCATAGCAATACCTGTGATAATCATCTACCGTCAATCGGATCACATAAATATGTCCGTCCAGATATCGCTTAGCCAGCTTCTTGTCCTGCAACAACTGTTCCAATGTATACCCGGTGTGTTTAATAAGAAAATGTCCATTTTCATGGATCTTATACACACTGACCTTTCCATCACTTGGGCTGACCAGCGCATTTGCATCCGGATTAACCGGTCGTTCTTCTGCTCTGATCTTTCGAGTGAAAAAATCATTATATGAATCAAATATCTGTTTCTCATATAAGGACAGATCAATGCCATTCTTCTTTACAAACCCCGGAACTGCCAGTCCTGAAATCCGGGTATCCAAAAATGCCCCGCCTATGCGGGACACTACCGGTGACAGAAAGGGACGGATCAGACACCTCGTCACTGCATGTCCATAGATAAATGCAAGCAGGCGATCCTGACCGGTCTCGCCCTGTCTTTTATGTCCTTTTCGATCTATATATATGATACTCATTTTCTTTTCTCCAATCTTCTCCTACCATATATGGAGCATTCGAAGTACCGCCAGCGTTACAACGCCAACGATGATCGCCAGTGTGCGGTTCTTTGGTTTACGGAATTTGAAATTTGTAATAAACAGCAAACCGACCAACAGTACCAACGCATGAAGGCTAAGCATGAATTCCCGCTTGCCAAGCATCGGCTTAAATACTGCCAGAAGTGGCAAAAGCACAGCCATAGATGTGATCGGAAGTCCCTGATAATATTTACGTTTTTCCTCTGTCTCATCCTGTCTGACTTCCTCAGAAACATTGAACCATGCCAGACGGATGAGACCTGCCAGCACATAGAATAACAGGATCGCAACACCAGTCAATCCACGCATTCCCATGCGGTAGCAAAGGATTGCCGGTGAAACTCCAAAGCAGACAATATCCGCCAGAGAATCAATCTGGATTCCAAATCGTTTTTCAACCTCTGTACGATCTTTCTTTGTCCGTGCAACCTTGCCGTCAAACATATCGCACAAACCGGAAATTGCCAGACATACAAGCGCCATCCGGCAGTCGCCATTTAACGAAAATAACATACCACCGATGGACACCATCAGACTGATATATGTAAGAATTACTGTATAATCATAAACACCTAACATTTCTCTACCACACTTTTCTTTTTTCTTCCAATAGTAAAATTTGCAACAATCGTAAATATCGCACTGAGGATCAGTTCCGTATAATACCCCAGGCCACGGGACAATACCATACCCGGAAGGAGAAGCATACTTCCAAATACCGGAAGGAAGATATCAAGGAATATCTTCTCACTGATTCCCATTCCGCCCGGAAGCGGCAACATATCAACTGCAACCGCGATCGATCCCTGAAGAAGTATCACGGTAAACGCCGATGTTCCTTTTAATCCAAATGCAAGATATACGAACCAGGTTGCTGCAAACAACGCAAACCGCTGCACCATCGTAATAAGAAATACAACGATCAGCACCTTTTTATTTTCCTGCAAATAAACAGCAGCCCCCCGATACTGATCCATCGACTGAACCAGCTTCTTTGCTCTTGACTTTCTATGTTTTAATATATGGATTCTTTCTAACAAAATATGCCCTTTGATCATAATTGACTTTGCAAAATTCGGATGAAATGCAAATACAACCATAATCGCTACACACACCACATTTAATCCCAGTCCGAGATAAAACCAGAAGATTGCATCCGATAAATACCGATGTATAAATCCCTGCCCGAAGATCACCAATGCAACACCAAGCAGTACCAGTACCATCTTGTAGATAATGGTTATGATCAACAATACCATCGTTGAGATCGGAATCGGTATATCTTCTTTCTTCATATAGTAAACCTGTGCCGGCTGACCGCCCGATGCAGACGGAGTAATGCAGCTAAAGAAAAAGCCAACGGATGAAAATAAAAAGCAGATCCATTTCTTTACCTTTATACCTAGTGAATGCATCAGATAATGAATAATGATAGATTCTCCCCATATGAAGATTATTACACAGATAACGCCGGGAATCAACCAAAACGGGTTCACAGTTTTAATTATTTCGATGATCCGCCCCATATCCTTGCCATGAAACACACCATAAAGGGTTGCTGCAAAGATCAGAAGCAAAAATATTATATTAAATATCCATTTTTTCTTACTCTCCATAATCCCTCATTTCCAGTTCCACTTCTTTATGCACGAAGCATTTTTACTGTTTCTTTACCATATCTTTGCCAATATCTGTTTCAGTATATCACAACGTTTGAAAAAAATGTTAAATCTGACATTAATATCACATTAATAATATTTAATGTTGTATTGCAAAGTGTTTTTAATTCCTTATTCACCTTCCATCGCTTATATGACAACACAACTGAAAAACATTACAGAAAAACGTATTTTTTATAATCCAATCTTGACGACATTTGTCGATAGTGTTTAAATAGATTCTGCTTCTAATGTTTGAAAAAATTTATTTGAAAATACTACTTTGGGATTATAGATATGAAAACGATAAAGTCAAAAGAAATGGATATGTTAAACGGGGGATTGGTTGGCAAGCTGATCCTTTTTTCACTGCCGCTTGCATTCAGCAGCATTTTACAGCAATTATTCAACTCCGCAGATGTCGCTGTTGTCGGCAGATTTGCCGGAGATAATGCGCTCGCTGCAGTCGGAAGCTGTGTGGCTCTGGTCGGCATCTTTGTCAACCTGATCGTCGGTCTGGCTGTGGGACCAAATGCCGTCCTCGCTAATCTGATCGGTCAAAAACAGCGCGACAAGATCAACGATATGGTACATACGATCCTGACATTTGGCACAATTCTCGGACTTGGGCTTATGATCCTCGGCTTTGCCTCTGCCCGGATCATTCTGGAACTATCCGGTACTCCGTCCGGTGTTCTTGCCGAAGCACTGTTATATATCCGCATCTATTTCTTAAGCATTCCGTTTATGACCGTTTATAATTTTGGAGCTGCCATTCTGCGAAGCTTCGGTGATACCAGACGACCAATGTTCTATCTTATCATCTCCGGTATCGTAAATGTCATCCTGAATCTGATCCTCGTCATCTGCTTTCATCTGGGTGTTGCCGGTGTTGCCATTTCCACTGTAATCTCTAATGTTATCAGTGCTGTTATGGTCATGGTATACCTTTACCGCAGAGATGATGAATTTGCATTTCGGTTCAACCGGATGAAGATTGTACGCTCGTATCTGCGCAAGATCCTTCAGATCGGTATTCCATCCGGTATCCAGGGAACCATTTTCTCGATCTCAAATGTTTTTATCCAGAGTGGTATTAATTCATTTGGCAAATTTGCGATTGCAGGTTCTTCTCTTGCACTTAATTTTGAATATTTTACCTATGACATTGCAAATGCATTTGCACAGGCAACGGTCACCTTCACCAGCCAGAACTATGGCGCAGGAAACATCAAACGCTGCAAGAAGGTGTTCTGGTTAAATATGCTGTTTGGCATTGTCTTCACAGAGATTCTCGCAGTTATCTTTATCGTATGGAGTGACTTTTTCGTCGGAATCTACACAAAAAGTACAGCAGTCGCTGCCTATGCTTTGATCCGTATGTATCATGTCTGCTCATTGGAAGGTCTAACCACTACTTACGAGGTTGAAAGTGCCGCTCTCCGTGGTATGGGCAAATCAGTGGAACCTGCAATCTTCACCATCTTAGGAACGGTTGTTTTCCGCTTGATCTGGCTTGGAACAGTCTTCCGCCTGCGTTCAACATTTGACTGGCTGCTGAATGTATATGCGGCTTCATGGATATTTACCGGATGCGCACTGTTTATCGTGTATGTAAGACATATGAAGAAGGTGGAGAGGAATTTTGCTTCCACCCATCAAAATCTGTAATAAATTATTAAATTAAATACTTTTTTGTCTGTCAAATTTCTGGTATATTGTATACATATATTATTAAAGGGAGGGTAACATATGAGTCAATATCATTCACTATCCAATGAAATTTCTGAACGGATCAAAGAAGACCGCATAAAACATACAGAAAATCCATACGCATGTAAAGATACACAGATCATCAGGCGATATGCGAATCATGACAATCCAAAACTCTGGCGTCCTGCTTTTGTAATGGACGTCGAAAAAATCCTACATAATAATTATTACAATCGATATTCAGATAAAACGCAGGTTCTATCCTGCTATAAAAACGATGATGTCTCCCGCCGTGCACTTCATGTACAGTTAGTTTCAAGAATTGCACGCACAATCGGCGCAAGTCTCAATCTTAATCTAGATCTTATCGAAGCGATTTCACTTGGTCATGATATCGGACATACCCCTTTCGGTCATGCAGGAGAACGTTTCCTGAATGAATTATATTCAGAAAATACAAGCCGCTTATTTAATCATAATGTCCAAAGTGTCCGGGTTCTGGATAAACTGGTGTGCCGAAATGTCAGCTTACAGGTCCTGGACGGAATTCTTTGTCATAATGGTGAAATGGAACAACAGGAATATACCCCTAAAAAACTGAATACTTTTGCTGAATTTGATAGAAATGTTGAAAGCTGCTATACCGACATCACTGCAAATAAAAAACAAATCCCATCAACTTTAGAAGGGTGTATTATGCGTATCAGTGATATTATTGCATATATCGGAAAGGATCGGCAGGATGCAGCCAAGATTGGACTTGTTCCAGAACAGCCTCCATTCTCCTCCGGAGCTATTGGCACTACAAATGCAGAAATTATTAATAACATGACTGTCAGTATTATAGAAAACAGTTATGGAAAATCATACATCAGCATGGACGAAGAAATCTATGAAGCTTTTTCCCTCGCCAAAAAAGAAAACTATGAATGGATATATGGTGATCCTAAAATTGAGACTATGTACACAAATAATGTCAGACCAATGTTTTATGAACTTTATACAGAACTATTAAAACAAGCAAAAAACCATGATAAAAACTCTATTCTGTACAAACACCATATTGAATATCTGCGAACAGCCAATAAGGCTTCCCGCTATTTTAATGTAAATACTTTCATAGATGAATACTGGAATAGTGATCCGAATGACATCGTAGTTGATTTTATTGCCAGTATGACAGATGATTATTTTGTTGATCTATATCACTATCTGTTTCCAAATGGGAAATATAATGTAAATTATATAGGATATTTTGACACTATTTCCTGATAAATTTCATACCTTGTTCCCTCATGGGTGGGGAACAAGGGTATAAAATCCAAATTTCTGCCATTTTTATGATATCTTTCTTCTCCTTTTATCTATATTTAATACTTCAATTTGCATTCTTCACTATTTTAGGACATCTTTCTATATTTTTATATTCATTTACCCCACTATAAGAATCTTTAAACATATACTCTTTTGTATTAAATATGTAGCCGCCATTATTATCTATCTGGAACGGAACAACTAAAATTTAATCGCCTGATGATGAAAGAACAACATATTCTTTATCGTAAATAACAAATTCATACCGTGTTTTGTCCTCTATCGATATACTAAGTTTTATCATTGTACCAACAAGCATCATCAATATACTACCTAATAAAGCAACTGTTAGTATCGGTTATCCCTGTGGGTAAACACGACCTCACAATTCATCTGAGAAAGCACAGACATGACTTCCCCAAGATCCTGTTCCGATCTTCGGATCACCTGCTTCTCCAGATTTTCCTGCTGGCTCTTCGGCATCTCCAGATAATGAAGATACAACGATGTCTCCAATGTTCGGGAATTACAGATGCTTTTGTGAAAATAACTGCTGACGATCATGTAGAGCACATATGTGGTCTGTTCCTGAATGTTGTTTCTTTTTTCTGTAAATTTGTATGCCATATCAGCACCTCCATTGAAAATAATATAAAAAAGGTATATATCCGGACAGACTTTTAGCCTCGTCCTAATATATACCTTGTCTTTTCAATTATTTTCGATGTTTTTCCATTATATATAAATGCAGATAAATATGCAAGTACTTTTATCTATTTGCACTATTACTCTAAATGAGCGGGCCATGTATGCCAGTCATATGGATCATACTTGTTGATATCTACATAATAATCACCCTTCATTAACTCTTCGATCGTATTATATTCATTCAAAGCGAACTTACATGATGCAGAAGTTAATGTACTATAAGTTGGTTTATGCCAACCCGTAGGATCAAACTTAAATTCTGAACTGTCCGATGCATACCCCTGAACCTCACATTCTACAAACTTACCCTGCCCCATAAAAATCAGTGTCACCATATGTCCACTTGCATTATGCGGCTTTTTACTTGCAGCAGAATAATACCGGCTATAATCATTATAAAGACCATTTTCCCCATCATATGAACAGAATAATATTATATAGGGATAACCAAGTTCTGTCATGGCATTTGCTACCGTCGCCGCACCCCAGCATGTATACTCTGAATAACTATGACTACTGATCCAATAATTAAGTGCTGTATATGTTTCATAATCTGTCATATCGGGTGCGCATTGGGCAACATCTTTTAAAATACCTTTCAAACGCACCTCTCTATCATAGTTATACACAGGCTCTAAAAACGGATCATATTCCCAATATTTTTTACGGTTATATTCTACAGAATTTGAAAATCCATTCGACACCAATGTTACAACCTTCGTATCACCAAAATACACATCTACCGATTGTTTTTTATCCAGCAGACAGCTTACATTTACAAGTATATACCCAATATATCCTTGCTTATAAAGCGTCTGCTGCATTTTGTCTCCCACCGGCATTTCATCATAATATACCACCGATATGTTTGTCGCTACCTGGACATTTTTTCTGTCTGGGATATATTGTGTATTTGAAAAACTGTTAAATCCACATTTTCCATTATACTCTGTATGAATTACAACATCATTTTTCAACTTCTGTTTAATAAAGATCGGAAAATAGCACTGTGCAAAATCCTTTGAAGTCCTGTTTGCTTCATCATTATAATTCGCATAACTTGTATATTGAAAGAAAGGAAACTCATCCGTTTTGTAAGCAAGATCTATTCCGTTTACTGTTTTAGTCGTCATATGATAATCAGGTAGCGGTATCTTTTTCGTTACTTTTGACCACTTGGAATAATATGTTTTTCCGCCTATTTTTTTATAGGTGCGTACGCGAAATGTATATGTTATTTCATATTCACTAACATATAGATAGAAGCCGCCATAATAAGTTTCTATCTTTCTTTTCGTAACCTTATCCCCTATGGTTCCATTGTTTCTTACCTCAAGCTCATATCCATCCATTTTCATAGTAGCATTATTCATATCCCAATTGAAATATAACTTATCACCGTAAGTATCGTTTCTGTAAAATGTGCTTTTTAAGCCTTTTATAGTGGGAAGTGCTACACTATATTCTATCGTCTTACTTCCTTTTATTTTTTTACCTTTATATTTGCCTTTTAAGGTTACTTTGATTTTATATTTACCCGGTTTGACCGGATTTTAAGGATATGTAATCTTATAATTCTTCGGTTTTAATTTCTTCCCCTTATACTTTACTGTAACTTTAGGTTTAATTTTCTTTCCTGTATAAGCATAAGTTTTTTTACTCGTAGTTACCGTCCATTTCGAAGTTGTTTCTTTGGCATATGCTTCTATATCTACCCCTTGAAACGCAAATATACCAAATACCAATAAAATAACTAAGCCTGTTAAAAGTCCTCTTTTTCCTCTCATATAATGTTTCTCCTCCCAGGGTATTACCTATATTCTTCTATTAGTTCAATGGCTTCTTTGATCATGCCGTCACAGTGCGGTTTCTTCTGACCACCCGCCTGTGCATTTGCCCTTAACAGATCAAAGCAATTAATCATACCATTATGATTCTCTTTCATTTTTCTCTGGAACTCTCCTACAATATGCGGATCTGAAATTCCCAATGCACCAAGCACCATCAGCGCACCTGTCACAGCTCCACATGTACTGCCTGACTTCATTCCTCCGCCAAAATTTGTACCAAGTGCCTTCATCTGGCTCTCCGACAAACCAAGCTCATCTGCATAGGTCATCATTATCGTTTCCGCGCAGTTCGGGCACATCGCATTACTTCTTAACTGCATTGCTTTTTCTACGTGTTTATCCATAAAAAACCTCCTGTTTATCATTTGTATATCTGGATATAAAAATACCCATTTGCCATTGTTTTTAATGAGCAGCATACTTTTCGGTAAAAATTATCTGCTGAATTAAAAATATCATTGTAAAATTATTATACAAGATACAAATACCATCGCAAATACTTTTTCATCATTTTCAGAAACTATACAATCTGCATCCATATCGCAGGTAATGATCTGCTCCTCAAAATCTGAAAAAATCTTTTTCACTTCACCATTTGCTCATTTCTTCTGCAAATACTTTTCTATCAATTTCGGCTGTATCGAAGGATACGTCTGGTCCTATGTCAAGATTTAGTACAAATTAAAATGAGAAACTTTTCCCATTTTAACCCGCCAGAAGCTCAGCCTCAGTGTGTGTTCTTTCATACAATCGTTGCATGACTGTGACGAATACAATGAACTGTAATTTTCTTTACTCCCGACATCTTTATTCCACGCTCCATTTCGTACTCAAAGAAGCTCTTTGTCCGTCCAGCAAAAAGACGTGTTCCCGGTCTCACATGATACAATGTCGCAATATATTCCTTAAGTTCCTCCTGCAATTCCTTATGTATCGTAATCACACGAACCGAGCTTTCCGTCTTTGGTGCCGTAATCAGATCCTCTCCATCAAGCCTCGTCAAAGATTCGTCAACAGTTATGGTTCCCTGCTCAAAATCAATATCTTTCACTTGTAACGCCAGCAATTCTCCTATCCGCATACCTGTCCAAAATAAAATCTGAAAGGCAATCCATGAATCTTGCTTATCCATAATCGCATCTGAAAACTTCTGAAACTCCTCCAGCGTCCAATACGGTCTTTCATCCGCTTTACTCTTTCCCATACTTCCGGCTTTACGACAGGGATTGGAACGCAAATCATAGAAATTTACTGCATAATTCAAAATCGCACTAAGCTGATTATGTATTGTTTTCAGATATGTGGTCTTAAAACCTTTTTCCATCATTTCTCCCTGCCATTTGCGTATCATGGAAGCTGTGATTTCATTAATTGGCGTCTTTCCGAAATATGGTAGCACCTTGTCATTCATTACATACTCTTTTTGCTTCATTGTAGTTTTTCGTAAGCACTTTTCCATATCCGCCTTATAAATCTCCCAAAAGTCCACCAGTGTCATCGTCGGATCAGATGATTGCTGCAACATGAAATGTGCGTACCATTCTTCTGCTTCTTTCTTGGTCTTAAAACCTCTTTTTTGTGATTTCTTTTTGGTTCCCGTCCAATCTGTCCAACGATATTGTATCCGCCACGTACCATTGGGGATCTTTCTTTGCATTGCAGCTCATGCACTTACCTCCTTTGCTCCTCCGTACCATTTTCCCTTAAAATACTCCACCGGAATTTTCCCGGCGATTGTGAGAAATCCTTTACTTGCCAAATCCTTATTCATTTCTCTAAGGATTTTGTAGGCTTTCCCCATACTCACACCAAGCATCTTTGCAATGTTCTCCGCACTGTAATAGATTTTTTCGTTCATATTGGTTCCTCCTATTCTTGTATTTGCTTCTGCACAGTATCATTTTGTTGCGCTTTTATAATATCGTAACTTTTGTTTCGCATCAATATCTTTTTGCTTTATTTTTTTGTTCTTGTGTGTTATCCTATATATGATGTTAAACAGTTTCACAAAAATATAGCTTTAGAGCAGGAGGCATGTTGTTATGACCACCGGGGAAAACATAAGACATATTCGGCAAGAACGTAATCTTACTCAAAGACAATTAGGAGAAATGGTTGGAGCAAGTGAAGCCTACATTCGTGCCTATGAAAGAGGCAGAAGAAATCCCAAGCCATCATCCCTTGAAAAAATAGCAGACGCTTTATCTGTCAATCCCGAAGTGCTGGCAAATTCTAATTTTGATGGTATAAAAGCCATACACAGACTTTTTCAGATATTCCGGCAATACGCCGGACATCTCTTTGAATACCAGGATAAAGATGGAAATGATATGGTTGGAATCAGCTTTGGAACATTATCTTTGATGCGATCATGGTTAGACCGATATGAAGAATATATGGAAGAAGTTGAGAAATGTAATGAAATAAAAGATGTTAAGAAGCGTGGGGAAGCTCTGCTGAAAGCGGAGGCAGACTTTAACCTCTGGATGGATATTTATCCGGAATCGGAACCATGGCAGGAACGGCTTAAGATTCAGAAGGCACATGATGAGGTTATGGATAAGATGGGATTGAATCCGAATATTAGCAAAAACTAAACAACTTCTTACCGAAACGCTATACCCCAAGTATATTGTGCAGATATATTTTATTTGCACATAAAATATAAGTTTTATCTTTATATGGAGGAAATAATATTATGGAACAATCGTTATACTCAATTGCTAGTGATTATAGTTTTTTGGATCCCACCATGGCTGTAGTTCTAGTTCCTATTAAAGATTTCAATATAAGTGAAAAATATGTCATAAATGGTAACATAAATATCTATCCCAAACATACTTTGGATACTTCTGTTATTCAAGGTTCTAGATATGACTTTTCTTTTCAAGAAATAAAAGACAATTTTTATGATGCAGCTATAATTACATTTCCAATAGTTGCACCTCAAATGATTATTACTGGAAGCCTTTTTCCAAGTGTTAAAGATGAACTCATGAAAAAGGCTCTAAACCAAGCAGAAGAAATTATAAATGTATTTAGATATATTTATTCAAATTTCGATAAAGTTTCCAATTTACCACAACGTGCAGGATACATAAAAGGAAATCTATGTGGTTTTTTGTTATTTTCTATTGCAATGCAAGCTGCTACTTTTATTTCTGGGAAAAACTATGTAACCAGCCAAACACTCGGCAATTCATTAAATGTTAATGTTTCTCTTATGAAGCCATCAATAGATTATATATTTTCATCTTTATATAAAAACAATACCATTATATCCAATATAATAAAGCACGCATTTAGACTATATTCCGATATTCTATATTTACCTACAGCTACCAATAAATTTATGCAAGCAATGACTCTCATAGATTATTTAGGTAATCCATTTGAATATCAAAAAATGCAAAAAAACAAAGCACAAATTGCCCCTTATTCCGCAGACAGCTTTTCACAATACAATTTCATCTGCGAACGTTTTAAATACTTGACGTCAAAAAAAGACGAACATGGAAAGGAAATTGGTTTACGAACAAATATTATACATAATGGTCAAAGTCTTGAATCACTAATCTTCGAAAGTTATAAAATTGATTTGGTTTTAAGAGAGCTTCAACTTTATATCTGCAACTTTATTAATGGAATTTTAGATTATTGCCCTCAGAATGATTGGTCATATATAGAAACAAAAATTGATGAAAAACGAAATTCCGTTCAAGCAATACCTACTGGCTATTCAGGAAAATATGAATGCGATTCTGTAATTATAATTGACTTTAATTTTCTAAACCAAGCAATAAAAGAAGTATATCAGCTCTATCCACAATACATTGATCGAAAATTTGAATTACCTAAATTCCTACAGCTCATATTAGTTCAATGTGATATACATAGACCAGATTATCAAATACCAGTGAATTTCATTTTCTCAAAGGACGATCCCATTTATAATGCAAATACCACTTTTTTATTATCTAAGTATGACGGATTAGGTTTTCAATGTCCCAATGGTGAATTATGCATTTATTCAAAAAAGGTTGATGAAGACTATGATAATTTTCTTACCTCCATCTTTAAACATGTTATTTCAGAAAAAAATTATTTTTACAATGATGGAACTAAATATACAAATATTGTATTAATATCAGATTATAATAAGATTCCTGATGAACATTTTATAGCCGCAAACGATTCTTGTAAAACACTTACACTTGGAAGACTTGATAATAAAAGGACACGATGTTATGATAGCTGTCTATACTTTGACATTACATACCTTATTATGACAACATTAGGCATTGAACTATACGAAGACTGTACCCCTAACTTTATTTTTAATACCCCACGTTATACGGACGCTTGATAAAGCTATACATTTATCAAAATAAAATTTTGTACACAAATCGTACCCAATACCATCTAAAAAATCCCTACAAAGCCCATAAATACAGGCTTTGTAGGGATTTAACCCTTTATTCAAACTCCTCTTTGCAAAGTTGCTGTGTAGTGTTTTTCATTGGTTTTAGTGGCAGAAGCAAAGGAGTTTTGTTTTGATTCTACCTGTTATGTGGATTTTTGAAAGATTGTATTGTCATTTTGTTGTCACATAATACCGCTGATTAATTCATAATACTTTATAATGCTAGTTCTCAATTCAATACATTTTTCATCTGACAAAACCAAATACTCGTCATTATTTAGCTTTTTAAATTGATACTGCCCGACATCATTTTTTTCTTCACGAACATGTGCAAAGATATTCCTATCTGAAAGCAGTTCTATAAAATCTTTTATAATATTATATGTATCATCTTTACCATTAAGTGCCTCATAGGTTTTAAGTAAAACTCGAAAGTTTTTATTTGAATCCGTAATTGCTACATTTTCTACCAAGTTTGAAACATCATATTTATTATATTTTTCTTTAACCTCACACCACTGCAATTTCCCTTTATGAAAATCAGTCCCAAAAAATTCTTTAATTTTATCTGAATTTCCACTATATGAATTAAAATAAAGCTTTGTACAATCATTCAGCAATTTTTCAGTTTGTTGCGGACCGATTTTCATAAGTAGCGAATGAATTTTATCTTTAACTATATTATCTAATTCCGCTATACATCCTAATACTAATCCCCTAGAAGCCAGAGGTGTATTAGAACGCTTTATCATTTTATCAATTAATTGTTTAATTCTATCTTTTATTTCATTCTTATTTTCATCTCTTATAGCAAAAAATACACCTTCATATTCTCCCTTTGAACGGCTTTCAATTATCGCTTTAGAATCCGATGAATAGAACAGAATATCCGTAAAGTAATTTTCTCTAATCTTAGATATAAATTCCGGTCCTTTATCTTCGTTTCCAAATTTGAGATCTACCAAGAAAAGATCAACATCTTCTAATGAGTTTTCTTCCAATTCATCTATTTCCTCATATCTATCATGTTCTAATAAATATCCCTGATCTTTAAGTGTAGCTTCTATCTCTTCAATATAATCTTCATACAAATCTGGATCATCGTCAATTACAATGACCTTATATGTCAAATCTCGTAGCATATTCTTTTCCTCATTTCTTTTGTTTATTAAATTTTAACACTACCGAAATCCCTTTATCTTCATTCGGTACTATCTCTATTTCTCCTTTTAAATCATTCATATATTTTTTTGCATAAAATAATCCCAATCCTGAACCATTAGTTGTGGTAACGCCAAATTCGAATAGGCTACCAATGTCATCTATGGACTTATCAATGCCGTCTCCATTATCAATAAACTTAATTATGTGATATTCCTTTGTTTTGTCATCAACAACTATTCTAAGTTTGGTTGCATTGGCTTTTATTGCATTTCCAACAATATTGTCCATCATCATAATAAACGATAAAGGCTTTAATTTTATTGTATACTCAGAATCCGCATCAACATTGCATTCAATATCTATATCACTTTTATCATAAATACATGAAAGAACATCATTTGCATATTCACTTATAAATAAATTTAATTGAACCTGCTTTGAAGCATCATTATTATCTACAATCATCCCCGCTTTTGAAATAATTTTGGACACGGATAAAATTCTCTGATTCGACATTACTGCCTTTTCCAATTTCTTCATTCCTTTATCCGAATGCTGAACCACTTCACTCAAATCATCCAAATTCTCTTTTACTCGATTTGACATATTATATATACTGTGTATAGAATTCATAATATTTTTGTCCTCAACACCACTTACATTCAGTATATATCGGGCTCTTTGCCGTTCTTTTTCCGCTCTTTCTTCTGCCTTTTTTTGCTTTTCTTCTGCTTCTTTCTTGTTTTGTTCAGCCTCTTTCTGTTTTTGTTCTGCTTCCCTTGCTTGTTCTTCTGCCTTTTTACGAGCTTCTTCCTCCTTTTTACGTTTTTCTTCTTCTTGTTTCTTTAAATATTTTTCGTATTCTTCGTTTTCGCTTCTAATTTTTTGACCTATTTCAGTTCTCGCTTTAAACATTGCATTTACTATAGGATCCAAAATAGATATCAATAACTCTACACGCTCATCATCCAGAAAATCTTGACGACTTGATGTTGCAATATCTGGCAAATCATCATCATCTAATATATTAAATGTAATATCGCCCTCAACATAATTAGCTGATACCTGGGTACTTGGATGCATTTCAAAAAAGTCAGCCACTGCCAACTTATTTCGCACATAAATTCTTAATCTATTTGGTTGATATATATCATTTCTTATAAACTTCTCATCCAAAGCATTCTTAGATTCTATTGTAGCGTGCACTCCAATCCAGCCAGTCAACTCGTACTCTTTCTCAATTAAATCTCCACTTTCAGTTTTAAAGTATTTTTTCCCTCTATGCTTAAAATCATCTCCCTGCCAAATTATAGTTTCTCTTTTCTTATTTGCAATATGCGGATACTTTGATAGCCATGAAAAGGCTATTTTTTCATTGAGTTTTTTATATTGACATTTAGTTGTATTATCATATATTGCATAAAAGTTCTTAAAAGCAACAAACTTATCCACTTTTTCAAATGTTATTTTTTCACTTTTATTAGTCTTCACAGCTACATATATGCTTGACGATAACTCATCAACCAAATAGAAATCTGCAAATACTCTTTTTAAAGCCTCTATTCTTTTTGTACCATTTCTCCTCAAGTCTACATTATTCAACACAATTGCTGTTCCATGATTATTCTTTTCCCATATACTATTATTCACTAAACAAATCTTTTCAGCAACTCGATCAAGTTTAGGAAAATCTGAATCGTTATATGCTGATAGGTTTATTTCCCATTGATCCACCTTTTCAACAGCTTCCTTTTTTGTCAGAATATAATAATTATTTGATAAATACAATGCTGCTAATTTGCCAATTCCTTTTCTTCCCATTACATTCTTTTTTTCATCTTCAAGCAAATCAGCATCATTTCTTTTATTTCTTCCAATCCACACATATTTCCGAGCTAAATCTGCGTAGTCCATTCCGATTCCATCATCTATGATTTCTATAATTGAATGCTCCTTATCAGACATATCAATGTACACATACACATTTTTTGCCTTTGCATCCAAACCATTTGCAACTAATTCCGATATAGCATTAGCTGCATTGTTGTACAAATTTTTACCCAAAAGCTTTAATGCTGCATATGAGAAATTAAAATAAATAGCATCACTCGTATTTCTATTATTAATTTCATTCTTTTCTATGTCTGTAACCATATACTCTATCCTTTCAACAATTTTTCTATCTGCCTTGCTAACTTTATAGCCATTAGTGGTGGCACTGCATTTCCAATCTGTGTAGTGACACTACCAACTCCTCCCCTAAACTCAAACCAATCTGGAAACGATTGTATTCTCGCTCCCTCCCTTGGAGTTAATGCTCTATTCTGAGAATAATGAATACACCTTAATCCCGAAGGTGCTGTCATATTATTGGTTATTGTTGGTGCCGGAATATTTTCAATCAATCTACCATATGTATTTTTATATCCCGATGTCAATCGATATTTTTTATCAATCAATCCTGCATCAACCAATTTGTTAAAGTCCTCCTTTCCCTCACCTTGCTTAACATTTTTTATTACTGTCCTTATTTTATCTCCATATATGCCACAATAATGCTCTGTTAATACATTATTAGTTCCCCTCATCAACCTTTGATAATCATTTTGAGGTTGAGAGTTATATTGAATAATATTTTCATTTTCTAAAACAGCTGGTAAATCCGATATTGCCTCTTTGATAGAAAGTTTACTTTCCTTAATTTTCGTTGGATAACTCCATTCTATATCCAAATCTTTTCTTATTCCAACAACGAAAACTCTCTCTCTATTTTCAGGCACACCGTAATCAACTGTATTTAGCACCTCACAACTAATATTGTATCCCAAATCATCAGTAATAAACGCAAACTTTTCTTTTATAATATCAATTATTTTTCTACCATATCTTTCAACAACAGGATATTTTCTTTCACTTCCGGTTTCTTTATTCTTTTTCACCTCATATACTATATTCCCATCACTGTCTGTCTTATAGAATGTTTCTCTCATAGAAAGCATCCCTTTGACATTCTCAAAAAGAAAAATCTTAGGCTTTGCAATACTCAAAATCCTTAAATATTCTTCATACAATGTAGCTTTTTCATCGAACATCCGTTGTCCTACTGTACTAAATGATTGACAAGGAGGTCCTCCAATAATTAAATCTACTGGCTCATCTCCTATTAATTTTTCAATTCTGTCTTTATCTAACAGCTTTATGTCTTCGTTTAACATTTTTATATCTGGAAAATTAGCTTCAAATGCTTCTGCTGCAAATGAGTCTATCTCGTTTGCAAAAACAAAAGAATTTTTTCTGTTTCTTACAAATCTATTCTGTTTTATTCTATAGTAGAATCCGAAGGTTAACCCTCCTGCTCCCGAAAATAAATCTATAATTCTCATAAATCCTCCTGCTTTTGCCACTTACCACTTATTTCCAAGTCATGCCATCATTCTTTTCTCTGTTTCTTGAACAATCACACACTTTGTATCTTCTTTTTCTTGTTCCAATTGTTTCTTTGCAAACTCTGCAATCGGTTCCGCAACAGCCAATGCCAAACGTACTGGCACCGCATTTCCTATCTGTTTATAAACCAAATCCAACTTTGCATTATCGTTTCTACTGTTTGTACCTCTACTAAATTTATACCAATCCGGAAATGTCTGGATTCTTGCAATTTCCTTCACAGATAGGCGCCTATTGTTTTCTTCACCATCGCTAAAGATATACTTATCCTTACCTACATGTACCATAGGCTCTCCTGCAGGATGGATAGGTGCCTGTCTACCGGATGCCTGAATCGTAAAACTTGGCTGTGACCAAAGTTTTTTTCGATTACGTGACATAAAAATAGTTGAGTAAGAACCCGTAAAATATTCCCCAGGATCATTCTCCAAATCACCAATTGCTTCACGCAGAGTAACTACTTCTTTCAACCCATCTACACTATATCCATGTGTTGCTTGAGGATGTACATATTCGAAATCAATATCATTTCTTACTCCTACCAAAATTACTCGTTCTCTTATCTGTGGAACACCATATTCCGCCGAATTAAGCAACTTATGATAAATTGTATATCCTGCTGCTGCAAAGTCCTGAACAATCTGCTTGAAAACCTCACCCTTTCCAAGAGTCATCATGCCTTTTACATTTTCTGCTACAAAAATCTTAGGTTTACTCTGTATCAAACAACGGATAAAATGCAAGTATAAAAAGTTCCTCTTATCATCAACCAATCTCGGTCCAGCCTCTGAAAAGCCCGGGCAAGGGAAGCCGCCTAATACAATATCTGCCTTTGGAAACTCCTTTATTTTTCTTATGTCACTCTTGTCCATGTATATATATTTACCTGCATTCTGTGCATAGGTTTCTCTTGCTTCATCAAATATATCGTTTACATAAATCGTATTGAATACATTATTATTGATATTTTTATCAAAGACCTTTTTGTCAGCAAATGCTGCTTCCATGACTTCTTCGCCCATAACTGCTTTTAAGCCTGCTAATTCAAAACCCAAATCCAGCCCACCGCATCCCGAAAATAGTGACAGCAGATTCCACTTGTTTGGATCATAGTTGAGCTTATCAAACTCAATCTCTTCACTACAATCTGCAAATGCCTGTCTTTCTTCTTCAATTTTTCTATTCAGAAGTTCTTTTACTTCATCAACTTTATAATCCGGAGCGGGTTTAAATTTACCACGCCCTCTTTCTTCTAAAATAACAGCCATGTTATCACCTCTATACTATTTTATCAGTTCCTGAATTATCCTCATCAATATCATCTGTTGTTCTGATATTTAATTTACGCATATAATGAATAAGTCTTTCAGCCACCTCATCACCTTTTACTATCAAAGGCTTGTCAAAAACAAGCTCGGGAACTAATCTGTTATCAATTGCGTCCCAATTTACTTGAACTGATAATGGTCTATTTCCATCCCATTTTTCTGCAAAAGTTCTATAATTTAAAGCCTTACATGCAAAATAAATATCAGGATGCATCATTACATATTCTCTTATTGGAATCATTTTATCTATTACATCTTGCGCAGAATGCACATTCTCATCCATCAATATGTAATTAGCAACACCGCTATTTCTTATTATTTGCCCACAAACACTGGCATTTCTCTTATCTGGCGAAAGATTATTTCCTGCATAAACATCTACTACCTGTTCATCCGTAAGTAACATTTTTCCTGATAAATCTCCACCACTTTTATTAAGCAATTCAAATTTCCACCCAAGGGTAATTGAGCCTTTTTCAGTTCTTCTAAATCCATTTTTATAGATTAACATTCGTTCATAAAATTTATCCTGAATGGCTGTAGTAGATTGCTCAATAATGTCTATCCAATCTTCACCAAATAATTGTTCTGCGCGTTCTGCACTCATCTTATTTTCAATAAAATCAGCATTTTCTTTCTTATAAGAAATTTTAATTTCAATATCACCCTCATCTGATTCTGCCAAAATATAAATGTCTGTTTTAGGTTCTCCTTTACGACATGTTGGTTTCCCAGATAAAACTACTGCATATTCTTTTCCTTCAAAGACAAACTCTGTCCCTTCTGACATAAATCCTAATATTCGTCTTTCTGCCTCACCAAAATCACCCATGTCATACCTCCTAATATTTTTTTCTGCAAATCTCATCTTTTCCAATATTCACAAATGAATTAATGTGCAATTCCCCAATGTCAGTTGCATTTTTCTTTATAAAATCAAACAATTCTGGATAATTATCCAAATAATAATACATTTGAGGACATACAAAATTGGGATTAAACTTGCGAAGTGTTTCTAATTCTATTTCCTTTGTCATCTGAAAAGACAATACCGGCATTGCGTAAGTATGTCTTGTAAGAAAACCATCTATTCTTTCACACACTCCTTTATCCGACTTGTATTGTTCTCTCCATGTGTTAATATCAATTCTCTTACCTAAATGAATCCTTCCAACTATCATTTTCGCAGGAGAACTAACATACATATATGCCATTATTTCTTCATTTGGAAATGTTCTTCTATACTCAAATAGCTTGCTACCATCCATAATTTTATTGTACCATTCTGGCTTGAAGCTCAATAACATTGTTCGCATAATAACTAACTTCCTTAATAAGTAATTAGAAAATTGTCTATCTAACAGCATTATACATATCATATATGTTCAATAATCTGGACTCATATTTCCAATATTACTTAAAAATAGCATTCCCATTCATCGAAATAAAGACAAAATCCCAAGGTAATTTTACCACAATTCTCATGAATTCTCCACATTAATTTCCTTTCTTTTTTGTGAATTTTTCACATCACCTTCCTCTCCCCACATCCTTGATCTTCTCTCCGATCCACTCCATAAACTTCTCCAGCAGATTAATCCCACCAATCACAAACTGTTTCATAAACTCATATGCCTTTTCCAGCTTGTCCTTTAGGCTACGATTCTCCTCCCGCAATATCTGGTTCTGATACCTCAGCTCTATCACCTGTTCCTTCAGATAATCATCTCCATCGACCGCACCAAGCAGTTCCTTCTTAAGCCTTTCCGCCTCTTCCAGTTCAAATTCAGCCCGTTCAGTCTGTAATTTTGCAGTATCCGAAATCATCATCCACTTGTCAGCCTCTTTTTTCGCCACCTCAATTTCCTTCTGTTTATCTGTGAGCTTATCTACATTCTCATAATATTCCAGCCTTAATTCCGAATTCTTTAAGCGTAAATCCGTTGTTTCCAACTGCAATTTCTTTCTCCAGAAACTCAATCCGTTCCTCTTTTAATTCCAGTACAACTTGTGCCCCCTCTATCTCCTCTTCAAGTTCAGCCACTTCTTTTGCCCGTTCCTGCTTCTTATAATCCAGTACGGATAAATGCTTATTGTGTGTATCTTTCTTTTTCCAGTCAATTCCGTACCGGCTCATAATAAGGGCAATATCATCTTTCTCTGCCTCTGCCCACTGCTTCCATTCGGTATTGCCTTTTCCTTCACTTACAAATCCTCTTGTCGCTAATGCAGCCTTAAGACTTGTCTTTGTCTCCAATCCTCTCTTACAGCCTGATACCCACGGGATAAAATTCAGATGCAAATGTGGTGTTTCCTCATCCAAATGAATATAGGCACCAATCACATAAAGCTGTGGATTTCGAAGTTGGAACTTTTTCACATAATCCTTCAGCACCCATGTTGCACCCTCTGCAGAATAACTACCTACTCCGGTATCATCCTTGTTGCCTATCTGAACGATAACCTCATAAAATAATTTTTCCTGCTTGCTTCTTGAAATCTTATCATAATAACTTTTAATCTGCCTATCCTTGCGTTTCTGCTTTGCATTATATTCCTTAAGTGCCTCGTCAAACAATTTGTGATATGCCTGCTTAATATCCTCATGGATAAGAGTGATATTATTCTTGGTACGGCTGGCATCTACATTGTCAGCTATAAATCTTCTCGTGTTGTGCCCGATGGAACCTTCCCCATTCATAAAACTGATAGTTCTTTCCATAGTCAAAATCCTCCTCTTTTGGTATGTATATATGCACCTCCTTCTTATCCGTAATGAGTGCCGGATACGGCACGAAACAGCAGATTTCCCTGGGAAGGTTTTGTTACTTTTGTCAAAAGTAACGCAAAAGCACTTTTGACAGCTTAGCTATCAAAAATGCAGACCCGCAAGCGGGTTTTGCGCTCCTCGCCGGAGTGGCTATACGGCTCTGCGATCCGGATAAAGCTCCCTTGAGGGAGCTTATGAGCCGCAGATATGCGGCATATCATTTACCATACACAGCTCCTTTAATACCCGTGCCAGTTCCTAATGAAAACAGTTCACCACGTCATGCAACACTACCTCCTCTGCAATCATCCTTGCCTGAGTTCGTAGCCGATACATTTCCACAAAAGAATTCGACTGCTTTGGTTTATGTTTATGTAACCACTCATTTTCAATATCTTCCAGCAATTCATAAGCTACTTCATTTACCTCGGTTGCTTTGTCATGTAATTCTCCAAATCGTACCAGGCTTCTATATCGCTGCAGATATTCCTTCTGTATGTAATCCATCCACATACGACCATATTTACCAACATCTTTACTGTTCTTCTCTCCACCTAATATAATCAACGGATAAAATATGCCGTCTTTTTCTATGTATTTCACACCTAATTTTTCAAATAATGTTTCTTCGCTCATAGCAGTCACTTCCTTTATACAAAAATATCTGTTATTCCTCATTTGGTACTGTAAGCTGTTTCATATCTGCCAATGTTCCCGACTGTTCCTTGAAACCTTCCAATATTTCCAGCATGGAACGGATGGGAGTAAGTAACTCCCCATCCATATCCGATTCCTTTTCTATCCTCTCAAGCTCATGCTCAATTCTTTGTAAGTTCTGCCGGAATTGTACCAACATCAACGGGTTACCTGTAGCAACCACTTTTTGATGAAGAACACTCTGGATTATATAATCCTGCTTGGTACGAAATCCGCTGAGCTTCACTCTGTTATTCAACTCATCGTTTTCCTCTGGTGACATGCGGAATGCTATTGTCACATTCCGCCACCTGTTTTTATCGTCTCTATTCTTTTCTGACATTGACTAACGCCTCCCTTTCTGTTTCCAGTTGTGCTGCCATATCCGTCTGCACCGTTGGAAATAAATGTGCATAATGATATGTGATATCTACCGCCTCATGTCCGACTCTTTCACCTATTGCCAATGCTGAAAATCCTAAATTGATTAGCAATGAAATGTGCGAGTGTCGTAATCCATGAATTCGTATTCTCTTCACTCCTGCAAGCTTTGCACCTCTGTCCATCTCATGATGCAGATAACTTTTTGAAATAGTGAAAATTCTGTCATCATCCCTTATTCCATAAAGACTGCTTATAAAATTCTCCATCTCGACAGCAAGAAAATCCGGCATGACAATTGTTCTGTTACTCTTTGGTGTTTTCGGGTCTGTAATCACATCTTTGCCTTCCAGCCTCTGATATGACTTATTTATTCGGAGTGTCTTCTTTTCAAAATTGAAATCTGCCGGCGTCAGAGCAAGCAGTTCACCTTCACGAATACCTGTCCAATAAAGCATTTCAAATGCATAATAGGAAATAGGCTTATCTACCACGCACTCTAAAAATGCCTGAAATTCATCCTGCGTCCAAAACTCCATTTCCTTATTTTCTTCCTTTCCCATAGTCCCGGCTTTTCGTGCCACATTATCTTTCAGACCATACATATTTACTGCATGATTTAATATGGCACTGAGCTGATTATGGATGGTTTTCAGATAAGTAGGGGAGAATAACTCCCCATTATCCTTCTTCAGCATCATAATCTCATTTTGCCACTGGATGACATCTGGAGTCCTAATATCATCCAGTTTTCGTTTCCCGAAATAAGGCAGAATCTTTGTCTCAATAATGTGCTTCTTTGTCAGAAAAGTATTGCGCTTTATTCTTGGTCCTAAATCCGTCAGATAAATATCCACAAAACTTTTGAAGCTCATACTGATACTCTGGTTCTCTTTCAGTTTGAAATTCCGCTCCCATTCAAGGGCTTCGCTCTTCTTGGCAAAGCCCCTCTTGGTTTTCTGTTTCCTTGCTCCGGTCAAATCCTTATAATAGGTTCTCACCTCCCACATTCCAGTCTTATTATTCTTGATAACCGCCATCTATCCCACCTCCTTATCCGTAGATAGCCCGTAGATTCGTTTCATAAAATACTGCGTGCTGACACGCCCTTTTATTGTCACAAATCCTTCAGACTCAAGTTCTGCATTCAGTCGCCGTATCAGCTTATACGCATAGGATAGTGATACATCCAGCATTTCCATGACATCCTGCGCTGTTAAAAATCGTTTGTTCTCCATAAGCAAATGCCTCCTCTCTTTCGTTTATTATTCAGTTCATTTCTGAACGGTTTTGATGTGTTTTATATTAACAGTTCATTTTTTGCACTGTCAATACTTTTTAGCAAAAAACATTTCACTTTTGTACTGTTGATGTTATAATCTATGTATATGTATGATTTGTACCTCGTGTTTTCATGCATGCTACAACACTCATTACACTTACAAGGAGCTGTTAAAAATGGGCGAAAAATTCACCAGCCGGGTAGGCTTTTTAATTAGAAATTTCAGAATTGCGGCAGAAATGACGCAAAAGGAATTGGCAGATAAATGCGGACTAAACGAATCCACAATCCGAAACTATGAGCTTGGAAACCGATATCCGGACGAAGCGACTTTGCTCAATATTGCCAACAATCTAGGTGTCAGTTTTTATGCATTATCAGATCCGGATGTTGCCAATATCTTCAGTGCACTCCATGTTCTGTTTGACATCGAATGGGCATACGGACTACGCCCTACAATGAAAGACGGAGAAATATGCTTCAAATTTGAAAAACGGCTTCCAAGTGCCGGTCCCCGCCCGCAGGAAGACCTCGATAACTTCAAGAAGATGGTTGAGCATTGGGCACGCCTACGAGATAAACTGGGGGATGGTGAAATAACCGAAACAGAATATTATTTCAAAGAGATAAAGTTTCCGATGAATCCGATAGATTCGGATAAGGAATATACTGTTTCGTTGAATCTTGACGATGACGACCAACTACTTGTTCAGAATATGAATGAGGATGAAAAAGCAGGAGAAATTGCTGAGTTGCTTAAAGACTTATTTCCGGATTTTTCGTATGTGAAAAGAAAAAGGAAACCGAAGAAGGAGTAGATATTTATATCTACTTCAAAATACTAAAAAAGGAGATAAATATGCGACGGATAATCATAAAAAATACCAAAAATATTAAACAATTAACTTTTGACATTCCAAATGATAATGGTGTTTACTTGCTAGTTGGTGCTAATGGTGCTGGAAAAACCACGTTACTCACTTGTCTTGACAGAATATGTAATCCATATGCTTTTGCTACAAACTTCACATCTGCTAATAATACAAATAATATTGACCAATATTCTGCTTCTTCAATTGAATACATAACTGAACATGCACACATTAAATTTCGGAAAGGCACCCGACGTTGGGCATGTACTCCTCGCACCAATAGTTCTCCATTATTAAAAAGAGAATTTGGATTCGAAAATACAATCTTTATTAAAGCTGATTCAAAAAGAATTGATGTACCTCAAGAAGAAATTAGAAGTGGAAACCTAGTTGATGTAGAAAGTACAATTATTGAATCACTTAACAAAATATTTGAAACCACAAAATACAACAATCTTAAACGTTTAAGAAACGTCAATGGTCGTGGAAGAAATTCAACCTACTTTTATATATTAAAAGATGGAAGGAAATATTACTCAGAAAAACGTTTCAGTACTGGTGAACTCGCAATAATAAGATTAGTAGAACGTTTACATACAACTGCGTCCAACTCTCTCTTTCTGTTAGACGAAGCCGAAATGGCTTTACATCCCCGAATTCAAAAGAATCTTTTGGATTATTTAAATGAAAAAGCTACTGAGAAAGGACTAATGATTATCATCTCGACACATTCTATCACTATGATAAAATCAACACATAGAAATAAGATTATGTTGATGGAAAATGATGCCTCAGAAAATACTGTTATTTCTACACCTTGCTATCCAGCAAAGGCAATCGGTTACGTAGATTTTGAATCAAATATTATTTTTGATACCATTTTCTTTGTCGAAGATGATATGGCTAGGCTTGTTTTAAAAGCAATGATAGCTAAGTATGCCAATATTAATACCCTCATTAAATCCATGATGTATTGCATTATTCCGGTTGGTGGATATGAGCAAACAGCCCTATTAGCAAAAAATACTAGACACCAACTTTTTGAACGCTCAAAGGTATATGCACTTTTAGATGATGATGTATTTACAGAGGCAATACATAACAATCAAAAATTTGCTCAACTATATGAGCAAAACCGTGATCTCATCTTTTCATTAAAATGTACGCCAGAATCTTGGCTAATTGAACACTTGGAAAATCGAGATGCTAATCTTACTTCTTGCATCCGTAATAATTACCACTGTGAAATCAATACTATTTTAACAGACAACAGATATACTGCATGCAATGCTCAAAGTCCACGAAAACTATGCAAGCAAAAAATGGATGTAGTTCTAAAAATATTAGAGGAAAGATGTGGGGATTCTCAAGAATCCATCCTCAACTCTTTTGTCGATTTATTAATAGAGCAAGAAATGGATAACGGAACAATTCAAAGTGTATTAGCGCCATTATTAAGATACTAACTTAAATTAATTATCCAGCCAACATTTCCAAAATTATTGTCATTTGATTGTCACTGGGCAAAAAACGAGCCAAGAAACGCCGTAAAATCGGCATTTCTTGGCTCATGTACATTATTCAAACTCTACAAAGACTAACGCTTTTTGTTTAGGAATTATTCTCTGTAATGTTTCTCGTTCTTTTGATTATTTGATATATCCATATTATCCTGCCTATACGAGCTAATGTTATCATTTTGTTATCGGCATTGATAACACCTACTCGATAACTGTGGATAATAACTATATGTAGCATGTCAAATTATAAGCTATTTTGCTTAGAGATTCAACACAAAACTGAAATTTTACTTTTCCTTATATTCATCTGGTATTGCTATTTGAAATGTTTCACACAACAGCATCACATCATGCACATCATTTTTATCGTGTTCATATCCCAAATGAAGCATTACCTGACTCAATGGTTCAATACAAGAAACAGTTATATCTCCAACTTTTCCAATACCGGAAAAAGTTTTTGATGGAAATATATCTCCCTCATAAACAATTCCGTCATCTGTAAATTCAAAACAATGTAAATCAATGATTCTTTGTTTATCATCTTTCCAGACAGTATGACCATCCGTTGTATAATCAGTATTTACTTCCTCAAATCCATGCTGCTTAATCACATAAATATAATCATGATAATGTTTCAGTTCAACAAACAAATCAATATCATTGTGTATTCTTGATTCTCTTTTAAGAAGTGCATCAACACCCCATCCGCCATCTAAATATACTTTAATTTCGTTTTGCAAAGCATATTTTATAATTTCACATGCATCTTCTGTACGTACCATAATCTATCCTCCAAATTCAAATCTTTGTATGCTTTCCAACTCACTAAAAGCCTGAAATTTGTCAGTCTTTCATCCTTTTTGTTATCAATCACCAATTAGCTGTAATCCATTAGGATTTAGCTGATATATTTTATCGCACACCTCTTCAATATACTTTCTATCGTGAGAAATGCTAATGACAGCCCCCGGAAATTCTCGGAGCATTTTTCTTATTACCGGACCGGACAATGGTGAAAAATTTCTTGTCGGTTCATCCAGAATAAGAACATTTGCACCACTTAAGCTCATCCTCAAGAGAAGCACTTTCGCCTTTTGTCCGCCTGATAACTCCCGAATCGGATGCTCCATTTCATCTGGTGTGTATTTAAGTGAACCAAGGTATGTTCTAATTCTTGTACGCTCTTCTTTATCTCCTGTTTTATCAAGGTAATCAACCGGTGTAACATCCAAATCCAGCAGGTCTTCATAAGTTTGAGGCATATATTCTGCTTTAATGTCATTCCGATTTAGGAGTTCTTCCGCTATCTTTTTTAGAAGAGTCGTTTTTCCTGCCCCGTTGGCTCCTATCATACAGATTTTTTCTGAACCTTTTATTTTTAAATGAATTCCTTCTGCTAAAATTCTTTTGCCATCCGGAGTCACAAGCTTTGAAAGTTCATATTCTATGACCGTTTTTCCTGCGGGAATGTGTGAGTTTTCATCCCCTAATTTGACAAAGATTGCTTCTTCCTGTTCCGGCATCTGAGTCATATTTTCATCTTCTTTTTCAAATCTTCGTTCCATTGCCTTAACCGTATGCATTTTGTCCTTTAAGTTTTTGGCAACAGACGGTGCTTGTCTGGTACAACTTCTTAATGCACCTTGTACACTCTGCATAACTCTTTGATATTTTTCATCGCGAATCTTTTTCTCCCTACGGTCACTCAGTGCCCGCTGTTTTTGGATTTCAAATTTATGAAGCCGTTCTTCCACATAGCGTCTATAGGGAAGCTTTGCCACGGTATATCTCGCCTTTGTTTTTCGTATAATCTGCTCGATATGTATCACCATGTTGGCAGTACGCTCTATCAGCGTTTCATCGTGTGAAATAAAAAGCACAATGTGCTTCCAGTCATTTATGATTTTTTCCAGTAATGTAAGCGTCGCAATGTCGATGTCATTGGAAGGTTCGTCCAACAACAGCACAGAAACATCGCGAATGAAAAGCCTCATAAGTTGTGTCTTGACTTTTTCGCCTCCTGAAAGACTACCCATTGTCTGGTTACTGTAGAAAAAATCATTTTTCATTCCAAATTTTCCCGCAATAACAGACAATTCTTTAGGCGTTTTCTCCCAGAATATTTCCTCTTCAGAAAAATATTCGTATATTGTTTTTTCCTTATCTTCATCGAGCATCTCCTGCGGAAGATAACCAAGACGTTCGTGTCCCATTATCCTTTCCCCATCTGCTTCTATATAGTTTTCTACAAGCGACGGATTGTATATCCACTTCATTAATGTCGATTTCCCATTTCCCTCTTCTCCAATAATAACTGCCTTATCTCCATCATTTAGCACAAGGTTGAAATCATTAAGAATTATTCTCAGGTCTTTTTTATGTGTTAAATTTAATTTTTTTATCTGCAACATTAAAGTTTCTCCTTTTCGAAGTCTGAGCCAATTATTATTTTGAACACACAAAAACGAGTCTTTTTTGCATACGCAAAAATAGACTCGCTAAATAGCCCCTTATTTCTTTTCCAAAAGGAAAACAAAGGAAATGCCTCTTGCGATAATCCAACTTAAGCGTACACAAAACAAACCTATTCTCTACAGGCTCAATAACTATATGTGTCTTACTTAAATCAAATTATCTATTAATCATTTCCTCACCTTACACAAAATGTGCCTTTCTTTCTTCTAATGGCAATACTATCATACTGTATTTTTTGTGTCAATACATTTCACCTTATGGAAGTGCAAATTAAAATTTTCACTTCCTAATTATACATCCAACCATTACGAAATTCAATCTTTCACAACCTCTTTACAACCACAACCACAGCACTCCAGCAAACGCAGGAGCACCATACCGTAAAACGCTTATGTGTAAATCAACTCCGTTCCTACAACTTCCCTCACACAAGCCTGAATATTATTCATTCTTCCAATCCATTCGTAGGGATTATCTTTCTTTAATTGTTCCGTCACATCTTGTCTGTCGGCATATTCCTTTACCAGTCGAAGAAACATATCCTCTGCTTGCTTATCGACTTCTGCAAGATAACTATGCAGCTTTCCGCTTGTCAGCAGGTTCATATATAACACTTTATAGTGTTCCTTTAAATGCCTTGCATGTCGTTTCCCCCATAAACCAATCGGCTCTATTTCTTCTTCGGCTGGTACTGTGATGTTCGGCAATAAATAATCACCCACCTGTCTATAAGTTCCGCCCATTTCTTCAAAAATTGTCTTTGTCATTTTCCTTTTCCTCCTGTGATTTTTGTCTATCGTGATCGTGTATTATCACGCTTGCGACCTTTAACTGTTCTTGCCTGCTCCAACAAATCATCTATCTGTTTGCGACCAAAAACCTTACGGAGCAGGCTGTAATCTTTATTTTCTGCTTTTAGGATTTTGTTTTCTTCGGTCAATCTTTCATTGACTTTCTCCAAACGCTGATTGGTGCGGTATAACTGTGCATTCGCTGTATTCAGCCTATGATAGTTGTCCCACCCCTCAAAGCAGCGGGCAAGCACCGTTTTGACAAGTTGCTTCAATTTCCTTACAACCGGCTCTGCCATTTTGGTTTTATATGCCTTTGCAGTCATAAATTTCTCTGGTTCTGGCAACTGATATTTCGGTGCAGTATCAAGCTCTATTTCAAGATTTGACAGCTCGTCTTTTGCCTTATCATAGTTCAATACTCGTTCCGACAACACATCAAATTCAATCTGTTTCTGCTCGATTTTCGCACCTAATGCCGCCACTTCTTTTTCTCTTTCCTGCTTTTTATAATCCAAAACAGAAAGATGTTTTTCGTGTGTGCCTAAATGTTCCCACTCAATCCCATAACGTTCCATCACCGCCGCAAGCTGTTCTTTTTCGGACTGTATCCATTGCGACCACTCCGTATCGCCACGACTGCCGCCCTTAAAACCTTGCGTTGCAAGAGCCTGCTTTAGTGACACTCTTGTATCAAGTCCACGCTTGCTGCCTGTGGTAAAAGGTACAAAATCTATGTGCAGATGTGGTGTAGCTTCATCCATATGCAGATGAGCCGAGAACACCCGAAGCTGTGGATTTCGCTCCTGAAAACCCTGATAGTATTCATCTAAAATCTGCTTTGCCAGTTCTCCGTTTTCCGTATCGGCGTTCATATTTCCCTTACCGCCCACCTGTAAAATGATTTCGTGGAACGGTTTTTCCTGCTTGGAACTTCGGATTTTTTCATAATAATCTTTTATCTTTCGGTCTGACCTTATCTGCTTGGCATTGTATCTTTCCAATGCTTCATCAAACAATTCGTGATAAACTGTCTTTATATTTTCATTGCAGTAGTCGATATTGAGATGAGTACGAGTTCCGTCTACATTTTCTGCTCGGAACTTTCGGCTATTGTGATTGACCGAGCCTTTACCGACCATTGCACTTATCGTTCTCTGCATTTTTTCATCTCCCATCTGTAAATTTCAACATTCTCAGGTTTTGTTACTTTTGTCAAAAGTAACGCAAAAGCACTTTTGACGGGTACACCCATCAAAAATGCGACCTGTAAACAGGTTTTGCGTTCTCCGAAGGCTCTCCGAGGGGTGAGCGTGTGCCGGTGGCACACACGCCTGCGAACCGACCGAGCCAGCAGGCGAGACCAAAGAGCCGCCTTTGAAAAGGCACTCTCTGCACACTCCCCTAAACTTTATCCGGTGTCAAAGTGTGACGATGGTGACAATGTTTTTCACAGCGTGCTGCTCTCAAAAACATTGACACCTTTGACACCGTTTGTCACGCCGTCTGCTCGGTTTCTTTCCAAAGTGAAACCTTTCTTCCGTCGTGTGTGCGGCTGTTCTGATAACGGATACCGTAATCACGAAACAGCCTGCTTGCGTTGATACTGAGCCTTAAAGAAAGTACATTCGGCTTTATATCCACCGCAAGCCTTTCGCAAAGTTCCGAAGCAGTTCCTTCCCATCTGTCACTTTCCGAAAAGAGCGTATCCGCTATCTTCTCAAGCAGAGGTTCGGGCGGTTCTTTCCACATCTCCGTTTCCGATTTTGCAAAGTTCCACACCAATCGCTCGCTGTCCCTTACAAGATGGATTTTCATATCCTGCTGGTCTCTGCCAGCAACATCAAGTGTGGCATTGTTGGAAGTACGCTTGTCCTTACTGAGAACAAATGCACCGTCTGCCGCACCCATCAGACCATTCGTGCCTGAAATCATATCGAATATATCTTCCGATTTTTGTTTGCGTGTATGATGAACAATAAGCATTGAAACCTTGTAACTGTCTGCCAACGCTTTCAGCCTTGCCACAACATCATAATCACTTGCGTAGCTGTAATCTGCTCCGCCTGCTTCACGCACACGCTTTAAGGTGTCTATGATAATCAAGCCTGTGTCTGGGTGTTCCCTCATAAACCCTCTTATCTGTTCTTCCAGTCCGCCATTGACCGTTTTACATTCCGTTGCGAAATACAGATTGCCTGTCTCCTTTGCACCGAACATCTGAAACAATCGCTTCTGCAAACGTGGGTAATCATCTTCAAGGGCAAAATAAAGCACCGTTGCCTTACGCACCTTATACTCCCAAAGCGGTGTGCCTGTGCTGATATGATAGGCAAGCTGTGCCATCATAAAGCTCTTTCCCACTTTCGGGGAACCTACGAAAAGGTAAGTTCCCCTTTGGAGCAGACCGTCGATAAGTGGTGTCTGAACCTCAAACACCGTATCATACAGCGTTGTCATTGATACTGTTTTCAGATAGGAAGGGTCTAACTGTCTGAGTATTTCCCTTTGCATTTCTTCAAAAGATTGCTCGTACCCCTTGAAATCCGTATCCTGATTGACTATACTATTGTCAGTACATTTGGAAAGTGACTGTTCCGCATCTGTTGCCGCAGATACATTTGGAATAGTCATTTCTTTTTTATTCTCCATTCGCATCCTCTCCTTTCAAACCGCCGAGAATAATGGAAATCAGTTCTATTACACTCAGCAGTTCATCATCCACACCTTTTCCTGCTTCAATCCTTTTCAGTTCCGCAAGGACTGTGGCAAATTCCGTTTTCAACGCCTTATACACTCTCGGATTGCCCTGTACCACCACATCCTGATTTAAGCAACGGCGGTAACAATACTCCTGTTTTGGCAATCCTGATAGAGCTACAGCTCTGTTAATGAGTTCGTTTTCTTCGGGCGATACTCGAAACCCTACTGTGATATTCCTCCAACGATTTTTGTTATCTCTGTTCTTAGCTGACATTTTCAAAATCTCCTTTCCCTAAATCATCTAATTTTTCTGCCATCTCAATCTGCTTTGACGGAAAGAGGTGTGCGTACTGATAAGTAATATCAATACTTTCGTGACCAACTCGGTCAGCAATCGCCACCGCAGAAAAGCCCATATCAATCAAGAGTGAAATGTGGCTGTGACGGAGATCGTGAATGCGGATACGCTTCACGCCTGCCGCCTTTGCCCCTCTGTCCATCTCGTGATGAAGATAGCTTTTCGTCACCGTAAAGATACGGTCTTTCTTCTTCAATCCGTAAAGCATACCGAGATATTCTTTCATTTCCTCACACAGAAACTTCGGCATTTTAATCGTGCGGTTGCTCTTTTTCGTTTTCGGAGAAGTAATCACATCCTGCCCTTTCAAACGCTGATAGGATTTATTGATTGTGACTGTTTCCTTATCAAAGTTGAAATCTGCCGGAGTCAAAGCTAACAGCTCGCCCTCTCGGATACCGCACCAGTAAAGCATTTCAAACGCATAAAAGGAAACAGGCTTGTCCATCATCTCAAAAGAGAATTTCTTGTATTCTTCCTTTGTCCAGAACAGCATTTCCTTGTGTTCCTCACGTCCCATATTTCCCACCTTTGCCGCAGGATTGGAACGCAGTTCATAGTAGCGGACAGCGTGATTGAAAATGGCGGACAACTGATTGTGCAGCGTTTTCAGATACGTCTGTGAATAAGGCTTTTTCTTCTCATCACGATAGGCAAGCATTTCATTCTGCCAAGTAATAATCTCCTTTGTGGAAATCTCGCTGATTTTCAGTTTCCCGAAATACGGAAGTATCTTTGTGCGTATGATATGCTCTTTGGTAAGCCACGTGTTTTCCTTCAAACGGTTCTTCACATCATTGATATAAAGCTCCGTAAAGGCTTCAAAACTCATATCAAGGTCTGAAGAAGTCTGCAATTTGAACATTCTTTCCCATTCCTGTGCTTCTCGTTTGGTAGCAAAGCCACGCTTGCATTTCTGCTTGCGTTCCCCTTTCCAGTTCACATACCTTGCCATCACATACCAAGTACCGTTATCTTCATTCTTAAATACCGGCATTTACATTTCCCCCTTTCCTGCTCCGTAGAGCCTTTCGTAAAAATACTGGCGATTTACACGCCCTGCAATCGTAATAAAGCCCTTTGCTTTCAATTCCTCATTTAATTGTCTGATGAGTTTATATGCATAAGGTTTTGATACGTTTAGTTCCTGAGCCACATCTTCGGCTCGGATAAATCTGTTTTCCATATCCTTTTTCTTCCTTTCTTAAAATAATTTTTTGCTTGCCGCTTTCTCCGTGTTAAAGTTCCAACAGGCACTCCTGCTTGTCGGCAGGCGCTGTGCTGTCCCAATGCACCGCAGTACATCAGGCGCTCGCTCGTATAGGGGTTCCCGAAAAGTCGGAGACTTTTGGGGAAGAGGAGGAGCAGTGCAGCGAATGAGCTTTTGTGCTTGCACACAAGCGAACGATACGGAACTTGCTCCGACGAGGTCTTGGCGGTTTGGCTTTTCGGACGGTCATTCAGTTGTCGCATTAAGCATATTTGTTTAATTCGTAATTTATTTTACTAAACATATTTGCTATTGTCAAGTGGTTGCAAAGAAAATATTAAACATTTTTGTTTCGGTTTTTCTTGACTTCCACTAAACATTTCTGCTATACTTATTTCACTAAATATAAAAGGAGCGTATCATTATGGCTATCAGCGAAAGAATACATTTTTTCAGACTAATGCGTGGTATGACACAAAAGTATCTCGGTACAGCAATCGGTTTTCCAGAAAAGAGTGCTGATGTGCGTTTGGCACAGTACGAAACTGGTACACGCAAACCGAAAGCAGACCTTACAAATGCATTGGCACAGGTGCTTGATGTTTCTCCACAGGCTCTTGATGTTCCTGACATAGACAGCTATATCGGTCTTATGCACACTCTGTTTACCCTTGAAGATATTTACGGTCTTACTGTCAGTGAAGCAGACGGAGAGGTATGCTTAAAGGTCAACAAGGACAAAGGCAGAGAAGCATATGAACTCCTCAAAATGCTGTATGCTTGGAAAGAACAGGCAGACAAGCTATCTTCCGAAGAAATCAACAGAGAAGAATACGATAACTGGCGTTACCATTATCCAGAGTTCGACACCACACAGCGTTGGGCAAAAGTTCCATCACAGGAATTAAGTGACGCTCTCGTGGAAGCATTCAAAGACCACTTGAAAGATAAATAAGCACCTACAGGACCTGCCACTGGCAGCTCCCTACAGATGCTTTGGCAACGACAAAAAAGCCCTTAACTATGGTTATTAACCACAGCTAAGGGCTTAGTTTATAATATGGAATTTGTTCAGAGCCAAGCTCCGAACTTTAGTCTGCAAGCCACCTGTTAATTGTTCCGTTACCCATAAACCACTGGATAACAAGAATAATGGCACTTGCTATGACTGTTATCAATTTGTTATCAAAAGACTAATCGAAATCGCTGAAACCCGCATAAACACTGGCTTTTTTAAGCAACTCGATTTATTCAAACTCAATCGTTCCAGGTGGCTTACTCGTCAGATCATACATTACTCGATTAACACCCTTCACTTCATTAATAATTCTTGTCATTACTCTCTGCAATACTTCAAACGGAATATCCGCGCAGTCAGCAGTCATGAAATCACTGGTGCATACGGCACGAAGTGCAACTGCATAGTCGTAGGTACGTTCATCGCCCATAACACCAACAGAACGCATGTTGGTAAGAGCTGCAAAATACTGTCCAAGTCCTTTATCAAGACCTGCTTTTGCAATCTCCTCACGGTAGATATAGTCAGCATCCTGAACGATCTTAACCTTCTCAGCAGTTACTTCCCCAACGATACGGATTCCAAGACCCGGACCTGGGAATGGCTGACGGCTTACCAGATACTCTGGGATGCCAAGCTCACGACCCGCTTTACGAACCTCGTCCTTGAACAGGAGACGAAGCGGTTCAACGATTTCTTTGAAATCAACATAATCCGGAAGTCCGCCTACGTTGTGGTGACTCTTGATCGTTGCAGATTTTCCGAGACCGGATTCGATCACGTCAGGATAAATTGTTCCCTGTACTAAGAAGTCAACAGCACCGATCTTCTTTGCTTCCTCCTCAAATACACGGATAAATTCTTCACCGATGATCTTACGTTTTGCTTCCGGTTCAACAACTCCTGCGAGTTTCTGGTAGAAACGATCCTGCGCATTTACACGGATGAAATTCAGATCATATGGACCGTCCGGACCAAATACTGCCTCGACTTCATCACCCTCATTCTTACGAAGAAGTCCCTGATCGACAAATACACAAGTAAGCTGCTTGCCGACTGCCTTGGATAACAGAACGGCTGCAACCGATGAATCTACACCACCGGATAATGCACAGAGCACTTTTCCATTTCCAATCTTCTCACGCAGACTCTTGATCGTATCTTCAACGAAAGAATCCATCTTCCAGTCACCGGAGCATTTACATACATCCATGACAAATGCACGAAGCATCTTCATTCCCTCTTCTGTGTGCATAACCTCTGGATGGAACTGTGTTGCATATAAATTCTTCTCTGCATTTTCCATTGCCGCAAATGGACAGTTTGGAGTCGTTGCAGTTGATACAAATCCTTCCGGTGCTTCTGCGATATAGTCGGTATGACTCATCCAGCAGATCGTTGATTTATTTACATCTTTAAACAAAATGGAATTCTTATCCACTGTTACCTCAGTTCTGCCATATTCACTGACCGGAGCAGTTGCTACCTTGCCACCGAGTACATGTGCCATCAACTGTGAACCATAACAGATTCCAAGGATTGGAATACCCAGTTCAAAAATTTCCTTGCTGTAACTTGGTGAATCAGCCTTGTATACACTATTCGGTCCACCAGTGAAAATAATGCCTTTCGGGTTCATCTTCTTGATCTCGTCAATGCTCATAGTGTACGGATGTACTTCTGCATAAACATTACATTCTCTGACCCTTCGTGCAATAAGCTGATTGTACTGTCCACCAAAGTCCAGTACGATAATCAATTCCTTATTCATGAAAGTTTCTCCTTTATTTTTCTTAACCGTGCCACTCGCAAATACTTCGTATTTCCTCGTTGTCGGGCTTTCGCCCTATCAAAATAAACTCTAATGCTTTCGTCTGCAAGCAGCCGAATCATCAGAGTTTGTTTTGGCACGGCTCAATGCTTACGCATATTATACCATGTAATTACTCTATTTTCTACACCTAATCCTACTCTATTTTACGTTCCCGCGCAGGACTTCCAGCCCCTTCTGGTACTGTGTATCTTTCTCGCCCTGGAAATCATCGGAAACATAATCCTCCGGAAGTTCTACTTCGATATCCGGTGCTACACCCTTCTTGTGAATATCATTTCCATTTGGTGTGAAATATTTGGCAGTTGTAAGCTTTATTGCTGAGCCATCAGAAAGCGGAATAACCGACTGTACGATTCCCTTGCCATATGTGTTCTCGCCAACAATCGTTGCTACGCCATATTCTTTTAATGCCGCTGTCATGATCTCGGATGCGCTTGCACTTTCTCCGTTTACGAGCACTACCATCGGTAGATCTAGCTGCTCTTCATCCGTAGACTCATACGTTGATAAGACATTTCCATTCTTATCTTCCTGATATACGATTTTACCGGCAGGGAGCAGATAATCACACATATCAACAACCGTTGATAACATTCCGCCCGGATCGGAACGGAGATCGATCATCAGCGCTGTCATTCCCTGTGATTGCAGATCTTCTACTGCTTTTCTGAACAAAGCACCTGTATTCGCAACAAACTGTGTTACACGGACATAGCCGATCTTCTTATCTGTATCTGCCATATAATAAGAAACTGTACTGTTTTCCAGTTTTCTTCTTGTAAGGGTTACTGTATGGTACTTCCGTTCGCTTGGTCTGTAGATCTCAAGAGTGACATCCGTACCTTCTTCTCCACGGATCTTTGTAACCAGATAGTCCAAATCATCAGATTCCTGAATCTCATAATCATCGATCTTACAGATCAGATCGTCTGGCTTAATATCAGCTTCTGATGCCGGGGAATCTTCTGTAATGCTGACTGCGATTGCATATCCAGTATCTTCATCCTGTCTCACAACAACACCGATGCCCGCATATTCTCCGGAACTGTCTTCCTGCAATTTTGCAAATTCCTCTGGTGTATAATATTTTGCATATGGATCATCCAATGCCTCGATCAGCCCGGCATACAGACCATTCTGCATATCCTCATCCGATGTATCAAAATAATACGACTGATCAATGATTGTCTCCAGACTTGCAAGCTTCTCCAGTGTATCTTCATCCACAACAGAACCATTGTATTCCAGATCATCATGCCGTTTTCCGGCATCCGTATTCAAATCGCCGCTTTTTGTATTGTCCTTCGTAAAGGAGCATCCCATCATTCCCGCACATCCGGCTATAACTGCCACACCAAGAATCCATTTCTTAAAATTATGCTTCATTTTACCTTTTGCAATGCGCATCGCACATTCTGCATCCTTTCATATTCTTAGAAATAATCATTCATATTCATTTGTATCATGTTAGCCTTTTGAATATCTCCCGAAAATTTCCTTTTATAAACGACAACAGACAAATCCAGCTTTCACCCGATCTGTCTGTTGCTTTATCCTATGTGTAATTCTGTAAAATCTCACATTTCTGACTGGTTATCATACTTGTATGAATCCCAACTTTCTGCCTTTTTACAGGTAATCCAGTGGATTTACATAAGATCCATTAATCATAACTCCAAAATGGCAATGGGAACCCGTACTGTATCCGGTACTTCCTGCCTTGGCAATTACTTGTCCCTGTTCAACACTCTGTCCTACACTGACAACCAACTGGGAATTATGCATATATACTGTCGATACACCATTTCCATGATCGATCATGATGTAGTATCCTGCAGATGAGCTGTACTGTGATACAACAACTGTACCTGCTGCTGATGCAACAATATCACTACCGGTTGGACATGGAATATCAATTCCCTTATGGTTCGAACTTGCACCTGCTGTAGGTGAAGATCTTGGTCCGAAGTAAGAACTGATCCGGCTTCCCTGTGTAGCAGGCCACATGTAAGAACCACCGCTTGGTGTATAGTACTGTGGCTCACTGCTTCCGCTGCTACCGCCACTCTGCTGCTGTGCTGCACGCTGCTCATCCAGTCGCTTCTGAATGGCTGCCATCTCTGCATCTGCTGCATCAATCTCTTTCTGATACTGTTCAACCATAGCTGCCTGAGCGTCAATATCCTTGGAATACTCTGCGATCTTATTATTCTTCTCTGTAATTGTTGTATTCAGATTATCTTTTTCAGTTTCAAGATCAGCCTTAACACTCTCAACCTCTTTCAGGTCTTTTTCCAGTGTTGCTTCGTAATCCTGAATATCCTGTCTGGTCTGAATCAATGCATTTAACTGTTTCTGGTCATAGCTTGAAATCTGCTCAACATATTCTGATTTATTCAACATATCTGTAAAGGAAGCAGATGACATCAGTGTGTCTATGTATTCTACCTCTCCGTTTTCATAGAGATACTGAATACGCTTCATCATTGCTGCATACTGATTATCTTCCTCAACCTGGGCTGCTGCCAGCTTTTCCTTTGTATCATCGATCTCAGTATTCAACTGATCTTCTTCTTCCTCTTTTGCAGTGATCTTTGTCTGAATATCAGAAACCTGTTTATCAAGTACTTCAACATCACTGATCAACTGGTTCTGTCTCTCCTGCAGACCATCCAGCACATTCTGTGCATCTTTTTTATTTCCCTCTGCTTCATTCTTGCTGTCCTGTGCCTCCTGCATGGTAGTTGCTGAGACATTGGAAACCGGCGGTATTGCCGCAAGTGCAACTGCACATACGACAACAATTGCTGTCTTTTTGAATTTCTTCATCAATGGGATCTGAAATTTCTTCAAAATAAAACCTCCCTTAAACCTTCAAATGTTTTCTGGTAGTGATCAAACTACCAAACAAACCTACACCTATACCAAGTATTAAGCCTACCGGTACCATCGTACGGAACAGTTCCTCTTTGCTTACAAATGCAAATACTGATGTCAGAACTGCAAATCGTCCTGCCACATATTCCAGAATCTTCTGATACATAATATATAACAGATAAAGCGGAATAACAGAACCGACTGCTCCGATAATAATACCTTCTATTATGAACGGTGCACGTACAAAAAAGTTTGTTGCACCGATCAGCTTCATGATCGCAATTTCTTCCTTACGAACGGTAATACCGATCGTGATCGTATTACTGATCAGGAAGATAGATACCAGCATCAGTATCACAACGATACCGACGGAAGCATAACCGACCAGTGATGATAATGTCGAAATACTATCAGCCGTTACCTCTGAGCTTCTGACATTTCTTACACCGTCCAGTCCCTTTGCAAATGCTACAAATTCAGCCTGTTTGGATACATCCTTCAATGTTACCTCATAAGAAGCAGAATTCTTTAACGGATTGTCATCACCAAAAGCTGCTTTTGCTGCCTCCGGATCATCATAGTTCTGCTCACAGAATTTATCAAATGCTTCATCTGCACTGATAAAATCCATTGTGTTCACATAATCAAGAACACGGATCTGCTCTCCGATCAACTGAACCGTTTCATCCGGAATATCTTCATCAAAAAAGATAGATATCGTTACGTTGTTCTCCAGATCCTGCATTCCGGACTGGAAGTTAACAACAACTGCATATACAATACCAAATATAAACAAACACGAAATAATTGTACCGATGGATGCAAGGGAGAACAATATATTTCTTCTGATGTTTGTAAATCCCTGTTTCAGGATATAAAAGAATGTACTAATCTTCATCTATATAACCACCTTGTTTTTCATCGCTGATAACCACACCCTTCTTCAGTGTGATTACTCTCTTTCGCATCTCATTTACGATATCCTTATTATGTGTAACTACAACAACTGTCGTTCCACGTTTATTGATATCGTCCAGCAGCTCCATAATATCCTCTGAGTTCTTCGGATCCAGGTTACCGGTTGGCTCATCGGCAAGGATGATCTCAGGATTATTTACCAAAGCTCTTGCCATGGCAACTCTCTGCTGTTCACCACCGGATAACTCCTTTGGATATGACTTGTACTTATCAGCAAGTCCTACCAGCGTCAGCATAGCAGGTACTCGTCTTCTGATATATCTTGCAGGAGTCTGTATAACTCTCTGTGCAAATGCGACATTCTCATAGATGGTACGATCCTTTAACAGTCGGAAGTTCTGGAATACAACTCCAATCTTTCTTCTGACCTTTGGGATATTCTTCTTTTTGATCGTTTTATAATTATATCCCGCTACACGGATAGAACCGGATGTCGGATCTAGTTCCTTTAATAAGAGCTTGATCAATGTCGTTTTACCAGATCCACTGCTTCCAACGATAAAGACAAACTCGCCTTTTTCTATATTGATATTAACATTCTTCAGAGCCGTCATACCACCCGGGTAGGTCATAGTAACATTCTCTAACTCTATCATAATGGTTTCCTTTCAACTTTAACTGTCTGTACTTTCTCTCTCTTTGCATTTGCAAGTATAGCAACTAAATGTGAAATATATGTGTAAATCATGCATACAATATATTACAAAGAGACCAGCTTTTACCTTTAATAATCTAATGACTCCATATACTTCATGTATTTTACAACCATCAGCGCGATCTTAAATGTGATCGCATCCTCAAATACACGAAGATCCAGGCCTGTACTCTTCTGAAGCTTATCCAGACGATAAACCAGAGTATTTCTGTGAATGTATAACTGTCTGGATGTCTCTGATACATTCAGACTGTTCTCAAAGAACTTATCAATCGTCGTAAGTGTTTCTTCGTCGAATTCATCCGGTGACTTGCCATCGAAAATCTCACGGATAAACATCTTACAAAGCGGAAGTGGAAGCTGATAGATCAGACGTCCGATTCCCAGATTGCTGTATGCGATGATATTCTGGTTCTCGTAGAAGATCTTTCCTACATCCAGTGCCATCTTTGCTTCTTTATAAGAACGGGATACTTCCTTAATCTCATTTACAATCGTACCATAAGATACATGAACAGAAGACATAACCTCTGTATTCAGCATATCTACAACGACCTTTGCAATCTTATTCATATCATCATAGGACTCTGTCTGCTTTACTTCCTTTACAAGAATAATATTCTTCTCATCTACAGCAGTGATAAAATCCTTTGTCTTTGTTGAAAAGATATTACGAACCGTCTCAAGTGCATTGGTATCCTTCTCATTCTTGGTTTCAATGATAAATACGATTCTTCTGACATCTGTATCGATATGCAGTTTCTTTGCCCGGTTGTAAATATCAACAAGAAGCAGATTATCCAGCAGAAGATTCTTGATAAAGTTATCCTTATCAAAACGCTCCTTGTATGCAACTAACAGATTCTGGATCTGGAATGCTGCGATCTTACCTACCATATAGGTATCATCTGTCTCACCTTTTGCAAGTAAGATATGCTCTAACTGGTTATCGTCAAATACCTTGAAGAACTGGTAATCACGAATTGCCTGACTCTCTGCCGGGGAATCCACAAACGCAAGCACTGCCTCTTCGCAGTCATCGACATCCTTAAATGTTGATGCAAGTATTTTACCTTCTGTATCAAGAACACATAAATCGGTTCTTGTAATATTCTTTAATCCATCAATCGTATCCTGAAGTATCTGGTTCGATATCATATATTCTACACTCCTTATTCTTATATTCGGATTCTGTATTCTTTCCTTATCCATTCTGCCCGACGGATAAACCTCCCGGAAAGCATACGAATAACAAAATACACTACTGTACCTATTCTAAAACATATTTCAAAAAAAAAAAAGAGAAAATGCAGAATTTTCTGCATTTTCCCTCTTTGTTTATAAATATTAAGTATGTAGCATCTATTAGCTTACTAAGATTTCCTCTGTTTCCTTATCAAAGATATGAATCTTGCTTAAGTCAAATGCGAACTGAACTGTATCACCAGGTCTTGCTGTTGTACGAGCATTAACTCTTGCTGTGATATCGAACTGATCGATTGTGAAGTATAAGTAAACTTCTGCACCTAACATTTCATAGATATTGATTCTTGCATCAATAACGCTTTCTGGTGAAGACTCGATGAAGAGCTGCTCATCGTGGATATCTTCTGGACGGATACCAAGAACAACTTCCTTATCAACTGCATCAAGTGCGATAAGTCTCTCAGCCTTGCTGTCTGGAACTTTGATTGAGTGTGAACCGAACATTAAGAGAATGTCTGATCCAGACTTAACTACCTTACAATCAATGAAGTTCATAGGTGGCATACCCATGAAACCAGCTACGAATAAGTTACATGGCTTATCGTATAAGTTCTGTGGTGTATCTACCTGCTGAATGATACCATCCTTCATAACTACGATTCTTGTACCAAGTGTCATAGCCTCTGTCTGGTCATGTGTAACGTAAATGATGGTTGTCTGTAATCTCTGATGTAACTTGGAAATCTCAACACGCATCTGTACACGAAGTTTCGCATCAAGGTTTGAAAGTGGCTCATCCATAAGGAATACCTTAGGCTCACGAACAATTGCACGACCCATAGCTACACGCTGTCTCTGACCACCTGATAAAGCCTTTGGCTTTCTGTCAAGTAAGTGCTCAATGTCAAGGATCTTAGCAGCTTCATGAACAGCCTTGTCGATCTTCTCCTTTGGAACCTTTCTTAACTTAAGTCCGAATGCCATGTTGTCATATACTGACATATGTGGATACAGAGCGTAGTTCTGGAATACCATTGCAATATCTCTGTCCTTAGGCTCTACGTCATTTACAAGCTTGTCGCCGATCCATAACTCACCTGAGCTGATATCCTCAAGACCTGCGATCATTCTAAGAGTTGTTGACTTACCACATCCTGAAGGTCCAACGAAAATGATGAACTCCTTATCTTCAATTTCAAGGTTGAAATCCTTAACAGCATTGAATCCGTTAGGATATACCTTATAGATGTTCTTAAGTGATAAACTTGCCATTCTGCAAATACCTCCGTAAATATTATATAGTATTGTTTTATTTATTCATTCGTTCTGAACATAGTGTCATTTTACAACATTCCCCTTCTTTAAACCATATGATTATTGCCCAAAAAAAATTTTAATGTTTTGTTTGTTTTGTATACGACCGCAAAAAAACTAACATTTTGACGATATTCGCGTCGATTTAAGAACTTTTAAGGCGAGAATTTTGTGAAACCTTCACCAAAAACCTCCGTAACCTGCCCTACAATGAGAAAAGAATTTTCATCAATTGTCCTTATTTTATCTTTTAATTCTACTAATTGCCTACTTGACAAAACAGAAATAATCATTACACGCCCTTCATTCGTGTAACCGCCTCTGGTATTTAATACCGTCACACCTCTTCCAATCTCATTCATGATACAGGCTTTGATCTCTTCACAATGGGAAGAAATAATATATACCAGTTTTCCATGCCGGAGTCCCTGCACGATCACATCGGATAATTTTGTCGATATCGCAATCGCAATAACTGCATACAGCATATTTTCAAATCCAAATGCCAGTCCGCCTGCCACAACGATCGCCAGATCGATCCCGCCAAGAAATAATGGTGCTCCTATATCATGCCGCAGATGATTCAGGATCAATGCCATCAGATCAACCCCGCCGGAGGAAGCATTCTGCCGGAACATCAGCCCATAAGCACAGCCAAACATAACACCGCCAAGGATCATATTCAGCAGTTTATCCTGTGTTGCAAGCGGAAATGTGGGAATAGCCGCCATGAATACTGTTGAAACGGCTGTTGTATATGCTGTCCTTATCATGCTCTTCTTTTCCAATAGAAAATATCCGCAGATAAAAAGAGGTATATTGATCACCAGATTACTCAGCCAGACCGGTATGCCTGTTTCTCCGTTTCCCATCCCTTTTGTCAAATTCTCAATTATAATTCCAATTCCTGTCACACCACCCGGCACGATCTGTTCACTGTTAAAAATCCAGACAACCCCAAGCGACATCAGAAATGCTGCCACCGTAAGCAATGCATATGTTTCTATCACTTCGCCAATATTTTTCATATAAACCGCCTTTCATACAGTTTTTTATAGTATGTCCGATTTATTCCAGTGTAGTCATGTGCATCTAAAACAAAAAACAGGTACTGTCACACTTCTGTGACAATACCTGTTTTTTGTATGGGCAACCTGTACAAATACATGTTCTTCCAGTTGTTCTGTTTAATTTTTAATATCGCTAGTTCCTATAATAACGATAATATCATATCCATCAATTGATACATCACAATCAGATGCGCTTACGGAATCTACCGTTGACATCTCCGGCGAAGTTAATTCAGCAGCAAGATCTGCTCCATCATATGAACCGGATACACATACCTTTGAGGTTGCAATTGCAGACTGTGTATACGTACCAACTTCTACAGAAGTATAGCCCTTGCCTTCTAATGCTGTCTTCCATGCACCGGCAACGCCACTTGTTCCTGTCGCATTGATAACAAGGATCTTCGCATCTGTGGAAGCAACGGAACCCGCTTCGTCTGAGCCATCTGATCCACTGTTTTCTCCATCTCCATTCTTGAAGGTAGGATCATTTTCATCTCCTGCTTCTGTTACGATCTCTTTTCCATTTGTTGTTTTCTTACTGTCTTTCAGAGAATTATTCTTTACTAAGGTCTTTATAAGCAGTGCTCCCATAATAACTATCCCAATTGCAAGAATAATTACAAGTGCTCTGAGCATTGTTTCCAGAAATAATCTCAATACTTTTTTTCCCATTTTCTGGCCTCCATTTAATATATACTATAATGCATCCTAGGAACATCCGATTGTTCTTAAAACAGCCTACCAGTTCCATGCATCACAAATGCACCAAAAGCATTACTATTCTATGATTCTTCATTAACACCTAAAAATCACCTAATGAGTATACCAAACGAACTTTTAAATTTCAACCTGCATTTCCAATTTCTTATGTATCCGCGGCAAATGATCGACCAATATAATATACAATCCTGTATTTTGTCCATTTCCCCGACATAAAAAAAGAATCCTTATATGTTTTCATACAAGAATCCTTTTCCACTTCTATACTCTCTGTTTTAAAAATCAACCGATTCCATATATTTTTACTTCTGTACCCGTTTTTTCCCACAGACCTCACAAACTTCTCCACTGTTTACATGTCCGCAGCCCCAACATGTCCACTCCGAAGCCTCTGCTTCCTTCTTCGGCTGCTGACTAGTTGTCATTGTAAAATTCTTCGAAACGATCTCAACATTGCCATCTTTATCTACTGTCGTTCTCAGATCTGCCAATGTATTTGCCGCAGCAACCTCACTCTTTTTCTTTTTAATAAACTTTATTCCCATAATCTCTACCCCATATCTGCGCAACTTTGCATAGATTATTTTATAGCAATATGAACAATTTTTCAATAGAAAATTAGGGAAAATGCAAACGTTTACCAGACTACTGCCAGCCACCATCAAAGGTCAGGACCTGACCGGTCAGATAGCTGCCGACATTTGCTGTCGTTACGATAAAATCTGCGGCTTCTTTCTCTGTAGCCATCCTGCCAAACGGAATCTCCTCTTCCAGAACGGTTTTTTCTTCCAATGACAGATGTCCATTCATCGCAGTATCAATTGCACCAAATGCAATGGCATTTACCGCTATGCCGCTTGGTGCAAGTTCCTTCGCAAGTGCCTTTGTGAATGCATTGACCGCACCTTTGGTCGCTGAATACGCTACCTCACAGGAGGCTCCAACATTGCCCCATACAGATGAAATGTTGATAATACGTCCCTTATGTGCATGCACCATGTATGGCACAACCTGCCGGCATGTGTTAAATACTGACGTTATATTCGTATCTATAATCCTTTTCCAGTCCATTTCATCCATATCCGTCAGCAGTCCGACATAAGAAATTCCGGCATTATTGACCAACAGATCAATCTTCTCCCCAAACTGTTCGGTTACATGTTCTATAAACTGCTTCACAAATGTAAAATCTCCGGCATCACCGGTCTCTGCATAACAATCTGTGCCCTGCGCAAGTATCTTCTGTTGAACCTCTTTCAGCTTTTCCGGATGACGAAATGACGTTATGGCTATTTTTTTATATTGTTGTGCAAGGGCTTCCGCCGTTGCTGCACCAATTCCTGTTGATGCCCCGATAACTATTGCTGTTTTCTGCTCCATTCTTTCTGTTCTCGCTGTTCTTTCTATTTAAAATGTGATACCCAACAGATTGATCAACAACCCCCAGCACACACTAGTAACATACAAGGTTCCAACGACCATAATGTTTTCTTTCAATCTGTGGCGGTTCATACGGAACAATACCAGAAGTCCTACGCCTGCGCTGACAAGCAGGCCTGACATCATTGCTCCGGCACTGAGCATACCATCCAGATAAAGCTCCGTAATAATAACAGATGGTGCGCAGTTTGGTATCAATCCAATCAGTGCCGCCATTGCTTCTCCAAGGAACGGTACATCACCAAGAAGTCTTCCAATCGCATCTTCCCCTGCGATACCGATAATAATATTTAACACAAAGGATACCGCCAGGATAAATACCGTAATCTTCAAGGTGTGCTTTAATGCCGACATCCAGATTCCGTCCTCGCAGTTGCAGTGTTCCTGCTCGCACAGATCATGGATATGTTTTTCTTCTATGTCTGTACCATCATAGTGGATATGTCCATGATGTGTGTGTGTACTTTTTTCATCGTCGGTATGAATAATTTTTTCATCATGCACATGCACACTTTTTCCATTATGTGTTTGAGTATCTTTATTATGTGTACATTCTGCATTGACTGTCTGTGCTGCCTGAACGGAATATCCAGAATGCTTTGATTCATCTGCACTGTCTGTAATTTTAGAATTATCGTTTTTTGAAGACGCTGTACGCTTCGTTTTTCTTCCTGCCAGATATCTTCTGCGAATATATTTATTTGCAAGATCGACTGCATAACCTGTAACGACCGCAATGCACATTTTTGTAAGCAGGATACGAATAATTGTACCGGCATTTACTGTATGCGAAATAAAGATCGGGAGCATCTCATCAGAGGTTGACATAAATACTGCAAGCAAAACTCCTGCTGTAACCACACCACCACTGTAAAGGTTCGCTGCCACACAGGAAAATCCACACTGTGGAACGATTCCAAGTGCTCCACCTGCCAACGGACCAAACGCACCGGCAGACTGCATATATTGCTTCTGCTTTTCTTCTGTTCTCTGCTCCAACCATTCCATCAGCAGATATGTCACTAATAAAAATGGTATTAATTTTACACTATCGATCAGTGCATCTGAAAACGAATCAAATAACAATTCCATACTATCCATCTCATTCCTAAAAATATAATTTGCAACCAAGTTGCATTATCAGATTATAGCATTATTTTCCCCAATGTCAACTCCTATTATCAGAAATATTCAATTTTCAGCATGGAAATTCCTGTTATCTGGTTTTATTTTTCTATTTCTTTCTTTTCTTTCTTACTGCATTTGTCGCAAACACCATATAAAATGGAATCCTTGCAGCAAAGTGTGAACCCATGATCAGACAAAATGTGCTCTGATATCTCTTTCATGAAATCACAGTCCAGATGGATGACCTTTCCACATTCGGAGCATTGCAGATGTAGATGCTTCTGACATCTGGATGGCTGTTCTACATACTGATATCCTGCTTTTTCGCCCTTATCAGCCACATATTTCATCAGTGTCTTCTCTGCAACCAGCTTATCCAGATATCGGTATACAGTTGTCTTGTTTACCGAACACTCTTCCTGATCCATATGCTGTATAATATCCGACACATGAACGGCACGATCTTTATTCCGGATCAGATAATCAAGGATCATCTGTCTGCTCTTTGTCTGATATTCATGTTTACGTTCCATCTCAATTCCTGCTTTCTATCTGTTCTTAAGTCTCCACTATGTAAACTGTTATTCTATGCAGTATCGATCTACTGTCACAGTATCTGCCTTTTGTTACACATTCTATCTATACTTTATCTTCCTACTGCATATTCTAATTACTGCTGCACATTGTCCTGCATCTGCACCGGTACCCCCTGATAATAAGGTGTATTCGGAATATTTCTAAGATCCTGATTTCTCATATACTGAAGATATGCCAGTCCCTCATCAGAATATCCAAATCTCGCATTTGGACATGCCTGTGCAAGTACATTCAACAACTCCTGTTTACTCTTTTTTCCTCTTGCCAGTACATTAATAGCAACACGGTTCTTTGGAAAACGATTTTCGATTACATATTCACTTCCGGTTGGAATAAAGTTCGTCGATGTAGTATGCAGATAAATCAGATATACATCCCAGAGCCAGGTCATCTGTGTCGGCTGTTTCTTATTTGCAAGCACCTTATCAGAAATCAATACATATTGGTCTTCATATATTATATGCGAATATAACTGGTCGGCCATCTCCAAAAGCTGCGGGTTATTTTTCAAATAGCCGGTTTTTTCAGGTCGTACAATATTACGAATCCCCATTATGATAAATACAATTCCTAATAATGCAAATAAACCAAATAAAATGATCATACCCATTCCGTCATCTGCATTATCTGACATCACACCTATTGTGATCAATCCGAAAATCAGCATTAACACCGCTCCGCCGACAATCGCTGTGATTCCACCTTTTTTTATTTTTGCAAGTACAATATCTCTTCCCATATCAACATCCTCCTTTTTTATGTAAAAAGCATATAATATCTACATTATACGAAAAGATATCCATAGATTCAATCAAAAACTTTCCATAAAATCATTATAGATTTTATCTGCATATTCCGAAATAAAGCGTTATTAAATTTTCTTTTCTGTAATTGTTTTCTCGCAAAGAAAACCCCGAAACCGCATATCACGATTCCGGGATCTTATATTAACATTTACTATATAATAATTATCGTCAGATTTTGACCGGCATTTGATTAGCAAACGCCCTGAGCAAGCATAGCTTCTACAACCTTTTCGAAACCGGCAATGTTAGCACCTGCAACATAGTCGCCTTCTACACCGTAACGCTTAGCAGCGTCGCTGATGTTTGCGTAGATTGTCTCCATGATTCCCTTTAACTTGCCGTCAACTTCTTCAAATGTCCATGAAAGTCTCTCTGAGTTCTGGCTCATTTCAAGTGCAGATGTCGCAACACCACCAGCGTTAGCAGCCTTACCACCTACAAATAATACGCCATTCTCCTGTAAGTACTTAGTAGCCTCTAATGTTGTAGGCATGTTAGCACCCTCTGTTACAGAGATAATACCATTTGCAACTAATGCCTTTGCATCGTCTAAGTCTAATTCATTCTGGGTAGCACATGGTAATGCGATATCACCCTTAACATTCCATACACCGTGCTCGCCGTTCTTCTTCTCATGGTATTCAGCACTTGGTCTGGCTGCTGCGTACTCTGTAAGACGTGCTCTCTTAACTTCCTTAACTTCCTTAAGTAAGTCAACATCGATTCCTTCCGGATCATAAATCCAACCTGTTGAATCTGAACATGTTACACACTTAGCGCCTAACTGATGTGCCTTCTGGATCGCGTAGATTGCAACATTACCGGCACCGGATACGATACAGGTCTTACCAGCGATATCAATACCATGATCCTTTAATAATGCGTTTGTTAAGTATAATAAACCATATCCTGTAGCTTCTGTACGAGCAAGTGATCCACCATATGTAAGTCCCTTACCTGTAAGAACACCTTCGAATGATCCACGGATTCTCTTATACTGTCCGAACATGAAACCGATCTCTCTTCCGCCTGTTCCGATATCACCAGCAGGAACATCAACATCTGCTCCGATATACTTGCTGAGCTCTGTCATAAAGCTCTGGCAGAATGCCATAATCTCTCTATCTGATTTGCCCTTAGGATCGAAATCAGAACCGCCTTTACCACCACCGATTGGAAGTGTTGTCAGTGAGTTCTTGAAGATCTGCTCAAATCCAAGGAACTTGATAATACCTAAATTAACTGAAGGATGAAGTCTTAATCCTCCCTTGTATGGTCCAATAGCATTGTTAAACTGTACACGGAAACCTCTGTTTACCTGAACCTGTCCATTGTCATCTACCCAAGGTACTCTGAACATGATCTGTCTGTCCGGCTCTGTGATTCTTTCAAGAATCGCATTCTTTCTGTAGAGCTCCTCGTTTGCATCGATACAAGGTCTAAGTGAATCAAGAACCTCTGTTACTGCCTGTAAAAATTCTGGCTGGTCAGCATTTTTCTTCTTTACGATCTCCAGCGCTTCATCAACGTATGACATCTTAAAATCCTCCTTAAATTAATTATAAGTAAATCGCATCTCTGCGAAATTCATTTGGAGTAGTATTTTCTCTTTAAGAAAATTTCCACTTAAGATTATAAACAATAGACTTGAATTTATCAAGTAAAAATATGATTTTTATGAATTTTTTTATCTTTTTAATGAAAAAGCAGGATTTTCTTAAGTTGTAATGCGCTAAAGTGCTAGCAAATTAGCGGGATTTACAGGTCTTCCATCTCTGCCTTGATCTCATCCTCCGTTGCTGCCATTGCCTGTAATGTCATGGTCAGAAGCTTCTCAAGCTCCCAGTTAAGCTGTGCAGCACCACGTTCAATCACTTCTCTGGAACAGCCTGCAGCAAATCCCTTGCTCTTGTATTTTTTCTTCAGAGATTTCAGTTCCATATCCTTTGTGCTCTTTGACGGACGCATCAATGCCGCTGCCCAGATCAGGCCTGTCAGTTCATCTGCTGCAAACACCACCATCTCTTATTAAAACAGATCTCAAAAGACCTCAATTATTTTAACCGTCGTATTGATTCAAAAATAAATGGATGGTATTACTATTAAACGTCTTGTGGAATAATAGATAATACCATCCTTTATTTTGTTTCAAAGACTATATATTAGTTGAGTCCTTTGAGGTACTCGTCAATGCCCTTTGCTGCTGCCTTTCCGGCTCCCATAGCAAGGATAACTGTAGCTGCACCGGTAACTGCATCACCACCGGCATATACACCTGTCTTTGTGGTCTGTCCGTTTGCTTCATCAGCAACAATACATTTCCACTTATTTGTATCAAGTCCCTTTGTTGTAGATGAGATCAGTGGGTTTGGTGAAGTACCAAGTGACATGATAACTGCATCCACATCCATAACGAACTCAGAATCAGGAATCTCAACCGGTCTTCTTCTACCGGATGCATCCGGCTCACCAAGTTCCATCTTAACACATTTCATGCCCTTAACCCAGCCCTTTTCATCTTCAAGGATCTCAGTTGGATTTGTAAGGAGATCAAAAATGATTCCTTCTTCTTTTGCATGATGTACTTCTTCTACTCTGGCAGGAAGTTCTTCTTCACTACGTCTATATACAATATGTGTCTCAGCGCCAAGTCGAAGTGCTGTTCTTGCAGCATCCATTGCTACGTTACCACCGCCGACAACGGCAACCTTCTTACCAACCATGATAGGTGTGTTAGAGCCTTCCTTGTAAGCCTTCATCAGGTTACTTCTTGTCAGGTACTCATTTGCTGAGAATACACCATTTGCATTCTCACCCGGAATACCCATGAACTTAGGAAGTCCTGCACCGGAACCGATAAATACTGCTGAGAAGCCTTCCTCCTCCATTAATTCATCTATTGTTACAGATTTACCGACTACAACGTCAGTCTCAATCTTAACACCTAAGGATTTTACATTTTCGATTTCTTTCTTTACTACGCCATCTTTTGGAAGACGGAATTCAGGGATACCATAAACCAGTACGCCGCCTGTCTCATGAAGTGCTTCAAAGATTGTTACATCGTAACCCATCTTTGCAAGATCTCCTGCACAGGTAAGACCGGATGGACCGGAACCGATAACTGCAACCTTCTTGCCATTCTTCTCTGCTGCCGGTTCCGGCTTAATGCCATGCTCTCTTGCCCAGTCAGCAACGAAACGCTCCAGTTTACCGATAGATACAGGATCGCCCTTGATGCCTCTGATACATTTACCTTCACACTGTGTCTCCTGTGGACATACACGGCCACATACAGCAGGGAGTGCTGATGATTTGCTGATCACCTGGAATGCCTCTGCAAATTCGCCCTTCTTTACATGAGCGATAAATCCAGGAATATCAATAGAAACAGGACAGCCCTTTACACACTGTGCATTCTTACAGCCGATACATCTTGCTGCTTCTGCCATTGCTTCTTCTTCATTATATCCGTAACATACTTCTTCAAAATTCTTTGCACGAACCGCAGGTTCCTGTTCACGAACCGGTACTCTATTTAAAACGTCCATTATTTGTCACCTCCACACTGTCCGCATCCACCATGATGGGTGTCGCCTTCCTTGGCTGCAAGATATGCTCTGCCTTCCTGTGTCTTATAGATCTGCTGACGCTCCATAGCTTCTTCGAAGTTTACAAGGTGTCCGTCAAATTCAGGTCCGTCTACACATGCGAATTTTACTTCGCCGCCAACTGTTACTCGGCATGCACCACACATACCGGTACCGTCTACCATGATCGGGTTCAGGCTGACAACTGTAGGGATCTCAAGCTCTTTTGTAAGCTTACAAACGAACTTCATCATGATCATCGGTCCGATTGCTACGCATACATCATATTTGTTGCCTGCGTCTACAAGCTTCTGAATCTCATTTGTAACAACGCCCTTGCTTCCATATGAACCATCGTCTGTTGTAATGTAGAGATTTCCGGCAACTGCCTTCATCTGCTCTTCCAGAATGATAAGCTCTTTGGATCTTCCACCGATGATAACATCAGCGGCTACTCCATGCTCATGTAACCATTTTACCTGTGGATATACAGGTGCGGTTCCTACACCACCGGCTACAAATAAGATCTTCTTATTCTTTAATGTCTCTAAATCTTCTTCTACTAATTCCGACGGACGGCCAAGCGGTCCAACAAAATCTGTAAAGCTGTCTCCAACCTTTAAATTCTTCATCATCTCTGTTGCTGCACCTACTACCTGGAATACGATAGTGATCGTGCCTGCTTCTCTTGAATAATCGCAGATTGTAAGAGGAATTCTCTCTCCATCTTCTGAGCCTCTTACGATTACAAACTGACCCGGAAGACAATTCTTTGCTACTCTTGGTGCTTCCACGTCCATAAGATAGATTGCATCTGTCAACGCTTCTGTTCTAACAATCTTAAACACGTTTTTATCCTTCCTTTCTCTTTTCCCGACTCTCCACACAAGACTCAGGAATACTACACTGCCGAAATCGCACAATATAGTCCATTATAGCATCTATTAACAAATACTGTAAAGGTGTAATTTTCAGGCATTTTCATATAATTTTTACGTTACTCCAAACCGGAAAACAGATCGCTTTCTATCCGACTGATATCTTCAATCGGTATGATCGCTGCATCTGCCATGATCACCGCTCTCCTGTACAGATCGATTCGCTTAACGATACCGGAATGCGTAACATATTCTCCTCCGGCTTTTCTCTCATCCTGTACAAAATAGGTAATATCCACTAACTGTTCTGTACCTATATTGGCTGAAATAATGTTTAGTTTCTCATTCAATTCTTCCAATACTTCATCACTGAGCACCCGTTTCTCATCTGTCCGTCTGGCAGTCTCACGAATCGCCGCCGCATGTCCTGTCAGTGCCGCAAACGGCGCAAATTGTGCCGCCCGGTCATAGAGTGACATCTGCGGATGTGTCTTTGAAACAGGGTGTTCCAAATGAATGATATCATCATATTTATGGTTGTTCTGATCCTGCATGTTATATATACCTCTTTATGCCTTATGTCCGCCGATCTGTGCATTTCTGTCTTTCGCCGTTGCCCCTTCCTGCAGGTTCATGCCCTTCAGGATCGCATTTTTTCCATATTTTTTCTTGATGTTGAGCATGGCTTCCTGCATGTGGCGTTCCCGTTCCAGATCCGCTTCCTCTTTCTCCCTTTGTTTTTTTACAGCCTCATAATCTGTAAAAAAATCAAGTTGCTCATACGCATCGTCATTTGTGACAGTATGTTCATCCACCAGTTTATTCGCAGTAATATTGATCCTCCGGATCAAAAGATCCTTGTCGACGATCCGGTCATACAGTTCCATTACCGCATCCATAAGCATCTGCGTCGATGAGGTCTGCCGCTTCAGATTGATTGTCCCATGCGCATGCTTCGGAACCTTTCGTCCATATCGATCCGTCGTAACCGCCCCTTTATATTTCTTTCTTCTCGCCGGATCTGTCAGATTGTCAATATCATATCCGATCGTAAGCACGATCTGATCCGTAACAAGTCCCTTGTCCACCAGATCAAGCGCCATAAGATCGGTCATTTCCTTCACAACCAGCCTTGTCTTATCAAAATCATACGGACAATGCAGTACCTGCCCGGTGCAAATGCTGTTCGTCTCCGGCTTATATGCCTTGATCTGATCGATCGTGCAAGGCTCATATCCCCATGCATGATCGATCAGCAGCTCTGCATTAATGCCAAATAACTTATATAGTAAATCTTCATTATATAGTTCATTTGCCTTTCCGACCGAGCATCTCGCCACATCGCCCATCGTGTATAGTCCATATTCGGCTAATTTCTTCGCGTAGCCCTGACCGACACGCCAGAAATCTGTGATCGGCTTGTGACTCCAGAGCTTCCTGCGATATGACATTTCATCCAACTCCGCGATCCGCACTCCATCCTTATCCGGTTCGATATGCTTCGCCACGATATCCATCGCGATCTTACAAAGATACAGATTGGTTCCGATTCCTGCCGTCGCTGTAATTCCGGTCGTCTTTAATACATCCCGTATCATCATCATGGCTAATTCTCTGGCTGTCATATGATAGATATTCAGATAGCTGGTCACATCCATAAATACCTCATCGACCGAATAAATATGAATATCCTCCGGCGCAATGTATTTCAAATAAATGTCGTAGATCCGTGTACTGTATTCCATATAAAGTGCCATGCGCGGCGGAGCAATAATATAATCCAGCTGAAGAGTCGGATCTGTCCCCAGCTTCGTGCTGTCATCCGATGTCCCGGTAAAATGATGATCCGATATATTCCGTCTTCTTGCGTTATTTGCCTCCCTTACCTTCTGAATAACCTCAAACAATCTCGCCCTGCCCGGTATTCCATATGCCTTAAGAGAAGGGGATACCGCCAGACAGATCGTTTTCTCTGTTCGGCTCGGATCTGCCACTACTAGATTTGTGGTCAGGGGGTCTCTGTTCCGCTCTCTGCATTCTACGGAAGCATAGAAGGATTTCAGATCAATCGCTATATACGTTTTATTTTCTTCCATTTATCCATGCTCCTTCCGTATATTTTATCCACATCATCCGACAGTTGTTCTGCATTTTATTCCATTCTTCAATTATATGTAAAATGGTTGGTTTTCTCAATGGCAAAATACGGATACAAAGATAAAGTTCCACCTGTTTCCGGCGCTATGTCAGGGATATTATTGGAGCAAAAAAGTCCAGATACAGCATCTCTACCATATCTGGACTTCTACTAAAATATACATGCTATCTGTTCTGCCTGTGTCTTTAGCCTATAATTGCCTTAATTTCCGTTTCGCTCATATCGGTTACATCCATGATCTGCTCTAAGGAGTAGCCTTTCTTATGCATATTCAGAATAAATTCAATTTTTCCTTCTACCCTGCCAGCGGCTTCGCCCTTTGCATATCCCATTTCTTCTACGCCTTCACTCAGATTGCACATGATATTCACCTCTTTCCTTATACTGCGTCTGTCTACCGGTATGTTATATTCCTGTTTCATCAGCTTCAATTTTTGTTCTGCCGTCATTGTCTGTGACAATAGTGTTCCAAGCAATCGATGCAATTCATATCTTTCTTCCTTGGGTGGTATCTCCTTTGCCAGCCCAATCATCACGATGTTAGGAATATTCAGATTGCCTTTCCAATCCTGTCCCTCTACCAGATCATCCTTCACCATATGGATATGACTCAGACTGTTCTTCTCCATATTCATACAAATCCAGATGGAATATACCTGTTTGATCTCGTTATAGTCAGAACCTGTAAATTCCCGCTCTTTCTGGGATGACACCAGTCTTGCGGTGTAAAAGATTGCCCGATTTAAGATAAAGTACTTTGTCGGTTCATTCTTCTGTGCTTCCAGATTGATGATCATCTTTGCCAATCCATCCCGCATCTGTACATAGAAAATAATATCAAAATATATCTTTCCCTCATCAATTTCGGAACTTTCTGTATTCAGTCCGACAATCCGTTCACCGGTTCTGACATCCACTGCTTCTTTGTTCATTAGTCCAGGTTCAACCGGAATCTGGCTGATATACGGTTCACCTTCAATCAATGATACAACCGTATCTGCATCCATGCCTTTAAATTCTTCTACTACCCTGATCAGTATATGCGCCAATATGATCTTCTGTCCAAGCAGCCGCTTGGCACTGGCATCATACTGTGCTTTCTGATCAGTAGCATTGGAGGAATATACAATTTCGTTATCCATGTTCTATCTCCTTTCTTAATACTGATAGAACAGAATAACATGCATATTTTAGCTTTGTATATTACCTCCGTCTCTCCAAGTTTGATTGTAATGGATATCCGAACGGAAAACAAGTTTATAATTATTTACCTAAAAAGAATCCTCAATATGTCAGAATATCCTTTTATATCTCATCTTTTTGCTGTAAAAAGATATCGACTGTTACCCATTCCGGATCTACGTTGTACTCCATTCTCCCATTATAGGATTTTACCATACGTTCCATATTCTGGATTCCGTATCCATGACCATCTCCCTCTTTGGAAGAATAAAATTCACCGCCAGCCAATGCTTTATAACGGCTGCTGTCATATGTATTCTTAATTTGAAAACTGATCATATTTTCATAACAGCCAGCTTTCATAATAACCGCTTTCCTATCATTTCCTTTCAGACACGCTTCCATTGCATTTTCAAGAGCATTCGCCAGAACTCCACAAATGTCAATATCTTTAACACCCAGATTGCTTGGCAATCCACCATCAAATTGAAAATCAACTTCTTTAAATTTCTGATCCCTTGTAATGCCAAATATAATAGAATCAACCATAAAGTTTCCGGTATACCGAACCCGTTCTCGATTTAACTCTTTATCCTTCTGGGATAATTGTCCCATATATTTCTCCAATTCTGAATATTCTCCACCATAGACCAGACCTTCCATTGCTGCAATATGGTGTCTGAAATCATGTCTGAACTGCCGAACCTTCTCATAATCATCATGAACTTGTTCACCATATGCCAATTTCAATCCTAAACTTTCGCCATAAAGCCCTTCCGTTTCTATGTGTACATCATTTTGGTGTTTTAAACGATTTGAATGTAGGAAGAATACAATAATACAAGCAACGATTATAGCAAAGGTAAGCCCAATAATGTTATACAGCCGTGCCCTGTTTTCTGGTTTCCCATATGCCATAGTCATCATCATAATTATAAAAATGAAATAAAGACTCAGCATTGCTACTGATAATAAGGAACATTGCAAGGTCTCAATTTTCCTATTCAACATATTTTTTCTAACAAATCTGCGGCATCCCAAAACGATCAATATGACTATAATAAATGAAATTATATTTGCATATATCTTAATCCATCCTGCATCATAAATATAATACCACCATATTTTTCCTTTTATTAAATATCCTAATGTTACAAACATCGCAGTATCAATATAATTAACACCTATCAATGATAATACATACACTATAATTTTATTTTTCATTTTGCCATCATATAAAAGTAACACGATGAACAATATATAAAAAACTGATACAAAGGAAACTTTCCTTTGTATTAAATATATTTCTATTATAAAACCTATCAGACATATTCCAATTCTAAACCATTGTCTCTTATCTTTATAAAATTTTCCCTGGAATAAAAACGAAAAGATTATAAAATATTTAATAATCTCAATACTGTTATATAAAAAAATTTCTATCATGCTAATTCCATTTCATTTTTGTCTTGCAAAATTCAAAGTAACAGTCACGGCACTTATTGATGTTGGATCTTGGAATTGAAATTTCAGACCCATCTTTTAAAATCACTTTGTGATCAAGTCTCTGAATGTATTCCATATTAACAATACAGCTTTTACTTATCCGTAAGAAACTATTCCCTAATTCAACTTCCCAATCCTTTAAAGAACGTCTAACTAACTTCTTATCTGTCATAAATAAGCCATTTACTATTTTACCAGTAGTGTATTCAATATATGTATAGACATGTTCGGACATAATTTTTATGATTCTATCGTACTGTATACAAAAGCTACCTAACTCATCCTTTAAGTTAACTACTCTCTTTCCACTTTCTACCTGTTCAAACAATCTTAATTTATCTGCTAAAACATTTGTATTTTTATCAAAACTAACTTTATCTACAAAACCTATAACATATCTGCCGAACGCTTCTTGAATCATTTCATCATGACTTGTTAAAAATATGATACTACTTCCATATCGATATTGTTCCAATTCTTTTTTCAACCACAATCCATTCTTTCCCGGCATCTCTATATCTAATATAAACAAATCCACAAGTTCTTCATCATTTGTCAGATTTTGTATCAGACTTTCAGCAGAATGAAAAGCACTAATTTTTGACTTTACCGACAATACATTCCTGCATACATTCGCTACATTTTTTATTACTTTATCGTCATCATCACAAATAACAATATTCATAAAAACACCCCCATTCTTTTCTATTTAAAATAATACGTTATTTCTTTTTTATTTACAATAATAAGTTCGCTATTCGACATATTTCGAGAAAAACAGACAAAAAAATAGCCCAAATTACTTGGACTATTTTTATGTTCTGTTAATGCCACCATTAACAACCGCAGTCATTTTGTTTCTTTTGCTAGATATACAATTTTAACTATTATAAATTTTTCTGTTCACAATCCCCCTTTTATTAAAAGCCCCCTTTAGAATCATAAACTGTCATTGTTTTATATAGATAAATATTGTCTGTCAAAATATTTTTCCGCTCAACTCCATAATATTTTTTTATTTTCCCCAGCCTACAAATTTTTTAAGCCATTCCCAGAAATCAAGACCATATAATGCCATATTTTTCCCCTTTCCCTTTAAGCGCCATCCGTTATGTATTTCGTACGATGGTTATAGTTTAAGAGGCTATATGCGATTTTTCTATTTATTTGTTCTGAACCGTCGTTTTTTGTTCTGTAACAAAAGCTGCGTATAGGAATTGCACACATCTTGTCATTTTATCTACTTCAGAAGCATAAAAAAGTGCCCCGAATATACCTGATATAAAATACACAGTATACCCGGAGCGGGGTTGATTCTAATATATATTTATTTAGAAAAGATCCTTTACTTTCTGCCAGAATGTCATCGATCTGATCCTGAACCTGAATATCCATATCGCTTGTTTAACATGAAGAAAATGGAAGGATCTCTTATAACAAACGAAGAAGTTTCTTATAATACAAAAAAGCTTTGGCAGCTACATTAAAAGAACTGATGACACACAAATCATTTTCTAAAATAACCGTCAGTGAGATCATCCATACCTCCGTCCCTGCTGTTCTACTTGATTATGCTAAGAAAGTAAACAATAAAGAATCATCATTATAAAAAGGAAAATAACATTTGCAACTGTAAATTCCAGAAAATATCTGCCCCTAAATGACCGATCCTCTTTTGCAACATATTTGAAGCTGATCAGGCTTGCCATTGATGCTATCAACGTTCCAAGTCCCCCGAGATTGGTTCCGATCACCAGCTCCCGGATATGGTCTGTGAATCCGGATAACAAAATCGCAGCCGGAACATTACTCATTACCTGACTTGCAATTACCGAAGTGACCACCTCCCGTCCGGTCAATATATCCGAAAGCAGTTGACTGAATGCCGGGATACGTCCAAGATTACCGATGAATATAAATAACGCGATAAAAATACATAACAGAGAATAATCAACCTGTGTCAGAATTTTCCGGTCACGCAGAAGCAAATATAAAAATACTAACGCGAAAGGCACACCATACGGAAGAATATGTGAAACCGCAAGCAGACTTATGACAAACAGAATAAGATATGCTGTAAATTTTTCAATCCATTCCGCATCCTTTTTCTCCCATTTTGAACCGGAAGCACTCAACGAATCCTTCTGTCTTTTCGTTGAAGCTTTATCTTCAACAGAGTCTAAGCCTTTGTTCTGCTTTATTTCTGTCTTCCCATCATGACTTAACTTTCTTTTTCGAACCATGGATGCCAGACCGATCCATGCCATTAACAAAGCAAATGCGCAGACTGTATACGGCAGCATGATCTTTAAAAACTCCGCAATACCTATACCTGCTTTTCCATACAAATACAGATTCTGAGGATTACCAAGAGGTGTCAACATACTGCCAAGATTCGCCGCAATCGTTTGCATGACAATTACTTTTAGCATCCATTTGCTATCAGTGTCCGGATTCAGTTTCTTCATTATTATAATTGCAAACGGCACAAATGTAATAAGTGATACATCATTTGTTATAAACATCGACATAAAGAAACACAAGCATACAAGGATTACCGTTACTCCTCCGATCCCATGCACCTTTGATAACAGTCGTTCTGCTAATTTATCAAACACATCAATATTCCTCAAGCCGGCAACGATACTCATAAGGCAGAACAGGATCGCCAGTGTCCGGAAATCAATATACGAAATATATTCTCTGTCAGGAACTACAAAAAATACTGATATCACTGCCAGCACGACCGCGATCGATAACACGGTTTCCTTCTTTATAAAATATAAAATCTTTTTCATCCTTCTAATCCTCTTAACACATATTTTCTGCTTGCATTATTGTACTGCATTCACTTCCGCCCCACAACCTGTAATTCTGCAATTTATGATCAAGTCTTCCTTATATTTTAGATGCTTTTTTACCGGAAATATTTTATACTTTACATATAAATATTTACAAAAGCGTTCCTGTCTTGATAGTATCAACAGGTTGAAGCTCATAATCTACACAAGCTGTACAAGCATTAATAAGGGAGGGCATGCATATGAATCTCAAAGACAAAACACTCTGGCAAAGAAATGCTGCTGCGATCGGCGGCATGGTTTTATTTGCCGCCGGAATCAACTTCTTTATCGTCCCCGCCAGTCTGTATAACGGCGGTGTCCTTGGTATCAGCCAGATCATACGAACCTTACTGATCCAAGTATTTCCATCGCTTGCATCAGGAACCGATATCGCAGGTATTATCAACTTTATCTTAAATATACCTTTATTTATCATGGCATATATCTCAATCGGCAAAAGTTTCTTCAGCCGGACACTGGTCTGCCTGATCAGTCAGACGATATTCTTAAGTATATTTCCAATTCCGGCTACACCTCTGGTCAATGACAGCCTGACTGCCAGCATTATGGGTGGACTTCTCGCCGGTACAGGAATCGGTATCTCCTTACGCTCCGGCGGCTCCAGTGGCGGTATGGATATCGTCGGTATGTTCTTTACCAAGAAATACAAAAATTTCAGCGTGGGAAAGGTATCTTTGACAGTTAATGCTGTTGTCTACGGCATCTGTGCAATCCTTTTTGGTATCCCGACAGCCGTATACAGCATTATCTATTCCGCTGTCAGTACTCTGATGACTGACAAAGCACATACGCAGAACATCAATACCGAAGTTGTGATCTATACAAAAGAAGAACCGGAAGCCATCCTTGATTACATCGTAAATGAATTTCACCGGGATGCAACCTGGTGGGAGGCGCGTGGTGGTTATACCGAAGAAACAACTTATATGATCGTTACGATCCTTTCCAAATATGAATGTGTTCATCTCCGCCGCGGACTGAAAAACATCGATGAACACGCCTTTGTTGTCGTAAAAGAAGGTATGCATATTGGCGGAAAATACGAAAAGCATTTATAAAACCTGCATAAAACCTGTAATTTTCAGCATTTTTTTGCATATATAAATTGCATTTTTCAAAACACAATGGTATATTTATTCAGAAAAGAATGAAAGGAAGTAATGAAAATGAAACTTAAAAAATTTTTAGCAATTACGATGTCCGCAGCTCTGGCTATGGCTTCTCTGACAGCCTGCGGAAGCAAGAGCGATGACAGCAAAAAGTCATCCGACAAGAAGACAGCCAAAGTTATCGAGATCGATCTGACAGATGAGCAGTATGCTTTCGGTGTAGATAAGACTCAGCCGGAGTTACTGGATCAGGTAAATGCATTTATCAAGGATATGAATGCAGATGGTTCTTTTGAAGAGATCTGCAATCACTACTTCGGCGATGGCGAACCTGTTGCTGTTGAATCAGCTACATTAGACTCAAGCAAGGATCAGTTAGTTGTAGCAACAAACGCTGCATTCGAACCATTTGAGTATACAAAGGGTGAGAACTACTACGGAATCGATATGGAGATCGCTAAGGCACTTGCTGACAAGCTCGGTAAGGAGCTGGTTATCCAGAACATGGATTTCGATGCTGTATGTCTCTCCGTTGGTCAGCAGAAATGTGATATCGCTATGGCCGGTCTTACAATCAAGCCGGATCGTGAAGAATATGTAGCTTTCTCAGATTCTTACTACAAGGCTTCCCAGAAGTTGATCGTTCCATCAGACAACACAGAATTTGACGAATGTAAGACTGCCGATGATGTAAATGCAATCCTTAACGCTAAGGATTCAAGCAGCAAGATTGGTTTCCAGACAGGTACAACCGGACAGTTCTACTGCGAAGGTGATGATGACTGGGGATTCGCTGGTCTTAAGATGACATCTACCGGTTACAAGAACGGTTCTCTTGCAGTTCAGGATCTGTTAAATGGTAACTTAAATTATGTTATTATTGATTCTGCTCCTGCTGCTGCCATTACAAAATCATTAAATGCTATGCAGTAAAAATATGCTATAAGAATCACGCGTTCCTCGCGTGAAGAAAATATATGGTAACAGGTAATTGTAAATTGCTAAAACAGTTCTGCTGATTCAGTGTATCTATATTTTACAATTACCTGTTATCTGATAGATATTGAAAGGATATTTCATGGGAGACATTTCAAGTAAAATACAAAAGTTCATAGAAATATTCATTGATAACAGAGGATATGTAAAGGTTGTTGAAGGTCTGAAGAATACCGTTATCATCGCCATAACCGGTCTGATCATCGGTATTTTGATCGGAACCATCATTGCAACTGTCCGCGTCATTCCAAAATATAAACGACTGCCACGAGTTTTAGATGCAATCTGCAGCGTCTATGTCGGATTCTTCCGTGGAACTCCTATGGTCGTGCAGTTACTGCTGTTTTACTATGTTCTGCTCCCTATCGCAGGAGGTCATATGAGCGGTGTACAGGTGTCAATGCTTGTATTCGGTCTAAACAGTGGGGCTTATATTTCCGAAATCATGCGAAGCGGTATCCTTTCTGTTGATCCCGGACAGATGGAGGGTGGTCGTGCCATGGGACTTAGTTTTGCAACTACCATGCGCAAGATCGTGATCCCGCAGGCAGTCAAAAATATTCTGCCTACTCTGGGAAATGAATTTATATCTTTGATCAAGGAAACATCTGTTGTAAGCTTTGTTGGTGCTACTGACTTATATGTAGCATTTAACTATATTGGTAGTAACAGCTACGAATTCATGATCCCATATCTGGTTATGGCACTGATCTACATTGTGATGGTGCTTCTGATCAGCCTTGGTATCAAACTTATGGAAAGGAGCCTGAGAAAGAGTGATAGACGTCATTAATCTTGAAAAACACTTTGGTGACAATGAAGTTTTACGAGGCATCAATGTCACAATCGATAAAGGCGATATAATGGTTGTAATCGGTCCTTCAGGTTCTGGTAAAAGTACATTTCTTCGCTGTTTAAATTGTATGGAAGACCCGACCGGCGGTCAGATCATCTTCAATGGTGTCGACATTGCCGACCCGAAGGTTGATATCAATATCCACCGTCGTCATATGGGAATGGTATTCCAGCATTTCAATCTGTATAATAATAAAACGGTTATTCAAAATATCATGCTTGCTCCTGTACTGGTGCGTTGTCAGGATCTAAAAAAAGCAAAGCGTCATAATCGTATGCTTCCGCTTACGAACCTGTTCCGCAAAGAAAAACAGGAGAAAATTGAGATTACAACAAGTAAATCTCAGATTGTTGCCGAGGCAAGAGCAAAGGCAGAAGAACTTCTGAAACGGATCGGTCTGGAAGATAAAGCAGATGTATATCCTTCTACTTTATCCGGTGGTCAGAAACAGCGAGTTGCCATTATCCGTGCACTTGCTATGAATCCGGATGTGATCTTATTCGATGAACCGACTTCTGCTCTTGATCCTGAAATGGTTGGAGAAGTTCTCGACCTGATGAAGGATCTTGCAAAAGAAGGAATGACCATGATCGTGGTTACTCATGAGATGGGCTTCGCCAAGGAGGTTGCCAATAAAGTCCTCTTCATCGATGAGGGGCAGATTCTTGAAACCGGAACGCCGGAAGAATTCTTTGGCAATCCGAAGAATCCTCGACTGAAGGATTTCCTTTCGAAAGTATTATAGACTGTGACACATAAAAGAATGCATGACACCCTTTATTTCGCAAATCGTTTGCACTCTATTCTCACGTAACGGTACTAAGCTCCCGCTTATGCGGATCGCTAAGGACCGACGTTCGAATAGGTTTGCTACATAAAGATGTCATGCATTCTTTTATTATCCACGTTATAGAAAACAGTTCGAAGTTACACAGCGTGAATAACTGAAAACTTTAAAACAGCTACTATCTATGTCGTCTGACATATGACAGTAGCTGTTTTTCGTTTATTTTTTTAATGCTTCCTCCAGGGTATGCCAACCAAGGACTGCGCATTTTACACGGGCAGGCATATGGGAAATGTCTTTTAAGGCGGAAGCTTCTTCGAGTTCGTCGATTTCTTCATCGGTTGCTTCGCCCTGTATCATCTTTAAGAAAAGTTTTCCAAGCTTCAATGCTTCTTTCTCGGTCTTGCCAACAATCATGCCGAGCATGATATCTGCGGACGCCTGTGAGATTGCACAGCCGTCTCCGACAAATGCTCCGTCTTCGATAATTCCGTTTTCTACTTTTAATTTCAACCAGATATCATCCCCACAGTTCGGGTTTACACCTTCCAGTACAATGTTCGCATCCGGAAGATCATGCTTGAATTCCGGTCGGATATTGTGTTCCGTCAGGATTTCATTATAAAAACTTCTATTCTCCATATCCCATTCTCCTTCTGACATTTGCAACACTCTCTACAAATGCATCGACTTCTTCTATCGTATTGTAGAACATAAAGCTGGCTCTTGTTGTATTATATACCCTCAGATAAGTAAGCAGCGGCTGTGCACAATGGTGTCCGGCACGAACATCGATCCCATCTGCTGCCATGATCTCACTGACATCATGTGGATGTACGTTGTCGATCGTAAATGCCACAATACCGGTATGGTTTGCAGGATCTTCTGAGCCAATCACATGAACATGTGGAATCTTTGCAAGTCCTTCCATCGCATGTCGGGTCAGTTCCAGTTCTCTCTGCTCGATTGTCTCAAATCCAATCTTATTAATATATGAAATTGCGGCTGCAAGTCCGGCTGCTCCGGCCGCATTTACAGTTCCTGCCTCGAACTTATGCGGAAGCTCAGCCCATACCGCTCCTTCTGTCGTTACGGACTGGATCATCTCGCCACCTGTCATAAATGGCGGCATCTCTTCCAGTAATGCTTCTTTTCCATATAACACGCCGATACCCATCGGTCCCATCAGCTTATGACCGGAAAATGCAAGAAAATCCGCATCCAGATCTTTGACATCGATCGGCATATGCGGTGCGCTCTGTGCCGCATCTACTACAATAACCGCGCCGACCGCATGTGCAAGCTTTGAAATCTTCTTGATCGGATTCACACAACCGAGGACATTGGATACCTGTCCGATCGCTACAAGCTTTGTCTTCTCATTGATTCCTGCTGCAAGTGTCTCATCTGTCAAAGTACCGTCCTTCTCACAGTTCAGATACCGGACCGTTGCACCTGTCATTCTCGCTGCCATCTGCCATGGGAGAATGTTGCTATGATGCTCCATGATGCTGACTGCGATCTCATCTCCTGCTTTCAAATGACTGCATGCATAGCTGTATGCAACAAGGTTCAGACTCTCTGTTGTATTTCTTGTAAAGATGATTTCTTTTTCAGAATCTGCATGAATAAAATCACGCACAACTTTTCTGGCATCTTCATATGCTTCTGTTGCTGCAAGGCTCAGCGGATAGAAACCACGAAGCGGATTTGCATTGCTTTCTTCATAAAAACGCTTCTCTGCTTCAATTACAACTGCCGGCTTCTGTGCTGTAGCCGCATTGTCTATATAAATGGTTTTATTTGTCTGTAATAACGGAAAATCCTCTTTATAATTCTTCTCTATCATCTGCCATTACCTCCGCAAGCTGTGCTTCTACCAGCTTCTGTGTCTGCTCGTCTCCTATGTGGCGATATAACATCTCGAATTTGCCGCGGGTCATGATATCCTCCGCAGTCTCCTTGTCGATGCCTCTTGATTCAAAATAAAATAATGTCTCCTCATCCAGTTCACCGATCGTTGCACCGTGAGAACCTTCTACATCCTCCTCTGCACAGAGAATGATCGGGATCGTCTTATTGATCACATCATCACCAAGCAGTAGTACATTTTCTGTCTCTGCACCTGTGGATTCGGATGCGCCGTTCTTGAAATCGATCGTTCCACGAAATACTTTCTCTGCTGCATCCTTTAAGGTTCCATCTACCTGGATCTCACAATTCGTCTTCTTACCGAAGTGATTTATGATCAGGTTCACATCAATCTTCTGTGTCTTCTGTCCAAGGTAGCCGATCTCGACCTGTGTATCTGCTCCTGTACCCTTAAGATCTGTACGGATTCCGTTATAGAGATCACCTTTTCCGATAAAGATCTGAAGGATATCGAACTTTGCATTTTCATCGCAGACACAACCGATATCATTTAACAGAGTCTGTTCTTCATCCTGCATAAATACCTGTACCAGACGGACACGGCTGTCTTTCTTTGCCTGTATCATCGTACGATATGCCAGTGAACCTGCCTGCTCACTTTTCTTTGTAAATGTCTCAATTATGGTTGTATCCGTACCTTCTTCTGCTGTCAGATAACATGCACCTGCCGCAGACCCTGCTGTCGTTCCATCAACAGCCAGACGGATTGTTGCCTTTGCGTCTTTGCCCGAAGCAGTCAGAACTGTTTTTTCTGTCTGCACATCTGCAAAAATCGGATCAGCCTCTCTTCCTGCTCCACTCTCAACTGTGGCAAATTCTGCTGCATCCCCGGATATCAGGCTGTTTGTCTCTTTATCCTCAAATGCTTCCTCTACCGTCACCTTACATGGTGCTATATCAGGATTCCATGAAACCTTTGTATCATTCATATGAAGCCAGTACCATGTTTTGGATGGAAGTTTATTAATATTGATCGTATTCTTGTCCATTGCTCATTTCCTCCTAACCTATACTGCCCTTCATTTCCAGACGGATCAGATTGTTCATTTCCAAAGCATATTCCAGCGGAAGCTCCTTTGATACGTTGTCCGCAAATCCGCTGACGATACAAGCTCTGGCATCTTCCTCACTCATACCACGGGACATCAGATAGAATACCGCATCATCACTGATACTGCCGATCTGTGCCTCATGTCCTACATTTGCCTTTCTGGTACGAATATCCATCGCCGGGATCGTATCAGATCTTGAGATAGAATCCAGCATCAGCGACTGACAGGATACTGCTGCCTTGGCATTCTCTGCTTCCTTTGCTACTACAACGGAAGAACGGAAAGTACTGATACCTCCATCCTTTGAAATAGATCTTGTATTAATGTAGGAACTGGTATCCGGTGCACTGTGAACGACCTTTGCTCCGGTATCCAGATTCTGTCCTTTTCCAGCAAACGTGATACCGGTAAATTCCATCTTCGCGCCCTTTCCTTTCAGGATACTCATTGGATACAGATAGGATACATGGGATCCGAAGGAACCGGAAACCCATTCGATCGTTCCGCCTTCTTCTACAACTGCACGTTTTGTATTCAGGTTATACATATTCTTTGACCAGTTCTCGATCGTCGAATAACGAAGCTTCGCATTCTTACCGACAAATAATTCCACGCATCCGGCATGGAGATTTGCCACGTTATATTTTGGTGCAGAACAGCCTTCAATGAAATGAAGATCCGCGCCCTCATCCACGATAATAAGGGTATGTTCAAACTGTCCGGCTCCCGGTGCATTCAGACGGAAATAGGACTGCAATGGAATCTCAACGGATACACCCTTTGGCACATATACAAAGGAACCGCCTGACCATACAGCACCATGAAGAGCTGCGAACTTGTGGTCATTTGGGCGAACCAGCTTCATAAAATGCTTTCTTACCATATCTGCATATTCGCCATTTAATGCACTCTCCATATCGGTATATACAACACCCTTTTCAGCTACCTCCTGACGGACATTGTGGTATACCAGCTCGGAATCATACTGTGCTCCGACACCTGCAAGAGATTTTCTCTCTGCCTGTGGGATGCCCAGTCGTTCAAATGTATTCTTGATATCTTCCGGCACATCAGACCATTTTGCTTTCATATTTGTATTTGGTCTGACATAGGTTACGATGTTATCCATATTCAGACCTTCAATCGATGGTCCCCAGTCCGGTACTTCCATATTGTTATAGATCTGCAGGGATTCCAAACGGAAGGTCTGCATCCATGCCGGATCATGTTTTTCTTTTGAAAGCTGCTCAACGATCTCAGGTGTCAGTCCTGCCTTGATCTTATAAGCATCTTTTTCATCATCTTTGAAGTCATATATATTTCTGTCTATGTCTTCTACATATGTTTTTTCTTTCATATCTATCGGATGCTCCTTTCAAAGACTACAGGTTCTGCTCTGTCTTCTCGTATTTTGCAAATCCATTCCGGTTGATCTCCTCTACCAGAGATGCATCACCAGTCTGTATGATCTTACCCTCTACCATAACGTGTGTATGATCAACAGATAAGGACTCCAGAATCTTCGTGCTATGGGTAATGATCAGAAGACTGCCCTTGCAATTCTTCTGGTATTCTTCGATACCGGCAGATACTGTTCTTACAGCATCAACGTCCAGACCGGAATCTGTCTCATCAAGGATTGCAAGTGAAGGCTTCAGCATCAGGAGCTGTAAGATCTCTGCCTTCTTTTTCTCACCACCGGAAAATCCGACATTCAGATCACGCTCTGCATAGGATGGATCCATCTGAAGGATCTCCATTGTACGCTCCAGCTCTTTTTTGAAATCATATAAACGCTGTCTTTTTCCTGTCTTCTGCTCCAATGCATTTCTGATAAATGAACTTAAAGTCACACCCGGAACCTCTAATGGATTCTGGAAGGACAGGAAGATTCCTGCTTTCGCCCGCTCATTGACAGGCGCCTCTGTAATATTTTTACCCTGAAACCAGATCTCTCCGCTCTTTATGGTATATCTTGGATTTCCCATGAGTGCATAGCCAAGTGTTGATTTACCTGTTCCGTTTGGTCCCATGAGAACGTGTGTCTCACCTTTTCCAATCGACAGATCAACACCGTGAAGAATCTGCTTCTCCTCTACATCTACATACAAATTCTTTACATTTAATAACTGTTTCTCTGACATATTCGTGCCTCCTGTATATTCATCTATTCTTTCACTGTTTGTCCGGCTTTTCCTGCCACATCAGCAAGTGTCATATTATCAAAATAATTATTGATCAGATCGGCAAGTCCTTGCCAGATCGGTAATGTATAACATAATTCCGACCGGTCACACGGTACTGAATCATCCTTCAGGCAGGATACCGGTGCAAGGGTTCCTTCGGTCAGTTTGAGGATCTCTCCCACACTGTATTCCTCCGGTTCTCTGGTCAGACGATAGCCACCTCCATGTCCGCTTGCTGCTTCGATCAGATGTGCTTTTGACAGCATCCGGGTGATACTTTCCAGATATTTCTGTGACAGCTCTTCGTGTTGTGATATTTCTTTTAATGGTATAAAACTGCCATCATGATTTACCGCCAGATAAACCATAACGCGTAATGCATACCGTCCTTTTGACGAGATGACCATAGTATTTCTCCCTCTTTCCAAATTATGCTACAAAGATAATATTCCTATTCACCTACCATGTCAATAGGTTAATAATATTTTTGTTGCTTTTTCGACTGTAAACCTTTAAACTGGAACAGTATGGCACGTATAGATAATTGCGTAAGCATTAGTTACTAATATGCATAAATGATTCTGACATTACCAACCAGTGGACGCTTCCGCTCGTTTCGTCCTGCAACGGTACTAAGATGCCACTTATGTGCCATCTAAGGACCGGCGGACTCAAATGCCACTGTTTTGGTAAGTCAAACCATTCATGCTAGTTTATAAATCTGAATTACGCAATCATCTATATAATAAAGAAATAGATAGGGTTAGTTTATGAGTAATAAAAATACGAAAAGTTTTGGAAGCAGATGGGGATTCATTCTGGCTTCTGTTGGTTCTGCCGTTGGTATGGCAAATGTCTGGGGATTTCCAAATAAATTGGGAAGTAATGGTGGCGGCGCATTTCTGCTGATCTACCTGCTTTTTATCTTTATATTCAGCTATGTGGCACTTCCGACCGAATTTGCAGTCGGACGAAGAGCCGGAACAGGAACACTTGGTGCTTATAAATATGCATGGGAAACAAGAGGTAAAAAAGCCGGTACTGCAGGTGGACTGCTTGGGTGGCTTCCACTTGCAGGCTCCTTATGTATCGCGATCGGTTATGCGATCATCGTTTCGTATATTTTAAAAGCCTTCCTTGATTCTCTGGTCGGAACTTTAATGCATGAAGATACAGCAGCCTGGTTTGATTCATTTTCATCCAAACCGTTCTCCGTGATCCCGCTTCACATTATCGTGGTAGCCGGAACGCTTCTGACTCTGTTCTTCGGTGCACATAGTATAGAAAAGACAAATAAGATCATGATGCCGTTATTCTTCATCATTTTTCTGATCCTTGCAGTCCGTGTTGCTATGCTTCCGGGCGCAGCAGAAGGATATAAGTTCATGTTCACACCGGACTGGTCAAAGCTTGCTGATCCTATGATCTGGATCTGGGCAATGGGACAGGCATTCTTCTCCCTGTCAGTTACGGGAAGCGGCATGATCGTCTATGGCGCTTATCTGTCAAAGGATGAAGATGTTGTCGGGGTTGCCAGACATACTGCGATCTTTGATACGATCGCTGCCGTTGTCGCAGCACTGGTCATTATCCCGGCATGTTTCTCTTATGGCGTTGATGTCGGAGCAGGTCCAAGCCTTCTCTTTGTTACCCTGCCGACCATCTTACAGAATATTCCGCTCGGACGGTTATTTGCAATTATCCTGTATATAGCAATGATCTTCGCCGGTGTAAGCTCCCTTCAGAATATGTTTGAGGCGGTTGCTGAATCACTCTTACACCAGTTTCCGAAGCTCAGCCGTACCGCAGTCCTGATCATCATCGGTGTGTTATGCCTTGGCTGTGGCATCGGTATGGAAATGATCTCCAAATGGGGACCTTGGATGGATATTGTTTCGATCTACATTATCCCGATCGGCGCAACCATCGGCGCTGTCTCATGGTTCTATGTCATGAAGAAGGATGAACTGCTCGAAGCCGTCAACTGCGGCAGCAAAGAGAATCGTGGCACACTCTGGTATTCCATCGGACGCTACCTCTATGTACCACTTGCCATTGTATTATGTGCAGTTGCGTTGTTTAAACATATATCGTTCTAAAAAACAAAACGGCGGGGAGTTCCCCCGCCTGTTCTTTTGGTTGGATCTGGGTCTTTCGACCAGTCCATAACTGTGACTTGCCACACTTATATGGTATGGCGATATCACAAAAATGTATCCTATTCAAATAAAACAAATAACTTATTTCTACTAAAACCTAATTTTCACTTTCACACCGTCACCTGCGTTTTTCATCTCACAGGTAAATCCATGGCGATCCATGATGGTTTTGACGATGGATAAGCCAAGCCCGGTTCCTTTGTGTCCATGTCTGCTGTTATCCCCTTTGACAAATGGATTCCAGATACTCTTTAAAACATCTTCCGGAATCGGCTCACTTGTATTCTGAATGGAAAGGCTCTCATTGCTCATCTGAACTGTGATCTTTCCATCCTTTGTAACATACTTAACCGCATTATCCATCATATTCATAATTGCCTGATACATCAGAGTCTCGTCTGCATCGATCTGGCAGCTTCCCTGAATGTCAAGCCTGATATTTTTAGTTTTAATTGTTTCCGCATATACCTCTGCTGCCGTATTTATGATGCTTCCAATATCAACTTTAGTCTTATGAAGCTCTGTATTTAGATCCTCTGCCTTTGCCATATCAAGTATGGATGCAACCTGTTCATTCATTGCCTTTACTTCATTTAATATCCCATCCATATAATACTGGTTCTTCTCAGGATTCTTTCCTGATTTCAGATTCTCGGCATACAGAGAAATAACGGCAAGCGGGCTTTTGAGATCATGCGCCATCGCATTTGAAGTTGTTCGTCTGTACTGCTCCATATCATACGCTGATTTATAAGATCTGTACATTATATATGCGATCACAAGTGAGATCAATGCACTTCCAAGCACTACTCCAAGCCATGTGTAAATGATCATATGTCCCATCAATGACTTTGCAATATTATAATGATAATCTATGACCGCAAAAGCAGTATTATCATTGTTGATAGGAAATGCATAGACTACATGTGTGCCGTATGAACATTTTTCTGTATCTTCCACATATTCCCAATTGGAATTATTCTGATAATCATTCACGATATCATCCGTACCTGTATACCGGTCAACCTTTAACGATATTGGTATACAGCCAACGACTCCATGCGGAATGGTAAATTCCGAACTCTGATCCAGCTTCACATAACCATCCGGTATCTCTGATACCGTTCTTTTCTGTTCCTCCCCATCTGCAAAACAGGTATAGGAAGCCGGATAAAACTGCATTCCTGACACATAGACCTCATTCATTTTATCGAATGAAAAATCCGTAGACATATCCTTCATTTCAGGAACAGCAGTTCCAAATATATCATTATCACAATACAACATATATTTGTTCTCAGATGTATCATTGATCTGAAGAAATACCTTATCCTTCTGATCCGTGATCTCGGTCAGATTACCGGCATCGTCCTTCTGATACAGATGAATAAATCCCTGCATACTGACCACCTCGCTGTCATTTAACACAGCCATTGACAGATTATTCAAATATATCATATTTCCAATATAATGATTATACGGTGTCTGGAACTCGTACTCTGCGTCTTTCTGTTCTTCAAGCTCCGTCTGATAAATATCCCAGTATTTTACGCCTGCCTGACGGACCGTCTTTTCTGCTGCCTGCACATTGCTCGATATATTATTCTGAAATGTCAGGTTTAAAAATGCTGTAATGATACCCCCAAGTATCGATGTTACAATAATAAACGGAATAAAAATCTTTAAAAAGAAGGAATAAAACTTCTTTTTTTTCCCATAATATTTCTTTTCTTTTTTCTTCATATGATAGTCCACCTCTCTGATCTGATTACTCCATCCGATATCCTTTTGCAAATATAGTCTTTATAAGTTTGCCGCTGTCACCAAGTGCTTTGCGAAGCTTCTTTACATGGTTGTCAACCACACGGTCACCACCATCGTAATCATACCCCCATAACCGGACAAGCATATCATCCCTTGTCACGATCATGCCTTTATGCTCCATCAGGTATTTGAGCATCGCATATTCCTTTGGTGCAAGCCGGACTTCTTCTCCTGCTGCCTCAACAAGCAGTCTGTCCGGATACATCCTGATGGCTCCCACCTGGATCACCTGATTCTTCGTCCACAAGCCTTTCGACCTACGCAAAAATGACTGGATCTTCGCCTGAAGCTCTGCCATGGAAAATGGTTTCACAACGTAATCATCACAACCGAGATCGTACCCGTAAAGCCGGTCTTCTTCTCTGCCTCTGGCTGTCAGAAAAATGATCGGAACGTAGCTCTTTGCCCGGATGGCTCTGCATATCTCAAATCCATCTGTCCCCGGCAGCATCACATCTAAAAGTGCCAGATCATATTCGTGTTCGTACACCAGAGCAAGTGCCTCGTCTCCGTCCGCCGCCCAGGTAAATGTGATCTCACTCTCTTTCATGTAATCCATGATGCCCTCTGCAATTCCTGCTTCATCTTCTACCAGTAAAATGTTGTAACTCATAACGCTCCCCATTTCCAGAATTCATTTTTAATCTTTCGATATCTTAGATTCTGAACCTATCATACATGGCAATTATATCCTATTTGTATCCTGTTGTACACAAATGTAAGTTTTCAAAACGAAAAGAACGTCCTTCTTATTATTTTGCTACTACAAATTCTGTTTCATCCAGATCTTCGGAAGCTAAGATATCAAGCAAACGAAACGCTGGTCCGGTTGGGTGTGTTCTGCCACACTCCCATGCCTCTACTGTTTTCTTCGAAACACCCATATAAGATGCAAAAACTCCCTGTGTCATTCCTGCCCGCATCCTGATCTCACGAATTTCTGTATTTGAATATTCTTTCACTGGCATTATCATATATGTTTTTACGCGAGCTTTTCCCTGTCCTTTTTCATACTCTATTGCTTCTTCCAATCCCTGTTTTAAATCATCAAATAATGAACCCATAGAAATCATCTCCTATTCTTTGCCGTTTCCTCTTTCAAAGATTTTACCAACTTCTTAAGTACATTTTTTTCTTCATTTGTCAGATTTTCCTGACTTTTCTTTTCAAATGCAGTTATTAGATAGGTAACTTCATATTCTGCAAAATCCGTATAACATACACGAACACTACCACTCTTTCCTCTATTTTCTAATGGGAACCGTACCTTACGTATTCCACCAGTTCCTTCCATTACCGGTCCTGATTCTGGATTTTTTAATAGCATAATTTGCAATGCTCGTAACTCATCTTCCCCAAGCCCTATTTCTTTCCACCGTTTTGTAAATAATGGTATTTCAATAAATGTTCTTATCATTCGTTAATTCATCCCTCCTTTTTCCTAAATAGTATACCCTATTTTGTAGGGTGTCAATCTTTTTATTTAATCTGTTTTGTCTAATATCCTATTTTACACGATCACAAATTATTCAAAATAAAAGGAGCATCCCTTTACCGAATATATATCCAGTAAAGAGATGCTCTATTATTTTATAAAATCTCATCCAAATAGTCTAATAGCCCCGGTAATGTCTTTCTTCCAAATGCTACATGTTCATCGTTCACAACAAGGCACGGTACGCTCATAACCTTATAGCGTTTCTGATAAGATGGATATAGCATCACATCGTAAATCTCTGCTGTAACCTGTGGATTTTCTGCGGCTATTTTCTGTGCTGCGATGACAAGATCGGGGCACATGGAACAGGCAAGTGTTACAAGAATCTTGATATGAAGCGGCTTTTTGATCGCATGAATACGCTCCATAATCTGTGCATCCACTTCTTGTCCCGGTCCGGCAGCATTATACAATCCAATCACAAAAGAAGTGAATTCATGTCCACCCGGTACACCATGGAAGCCAAGCCCGGTATCACTTCCGTCTTCTCCCAAAATCCTGACAAATGGTCGTTCGTTTGCCGGAACAGAATCCCCGTCTGCCCCTTCCTCTGCTACGATTACACTGAGCTTTTCGGTTCGTCTGCTCATAGCTTCCATATATTGTTTTAGCTGCACTGACTCCTGCTTCTGATTCAGATATAATTTCAGGATCAGCGGATGCTCCATGCGGTCAAAGACCTCATCTAACTGCTTTTCCGTCTCTTCATCAAAGAACTCGTCCGACAATGAATCTTCTGCTTCCGGCTGTTTCTGTTGTCCAGTTTTATGCATTTCATATCCGGTATTTTCAGCGACCACAGGCTGCATTCCTTCACGCTTTTTCTCCTGTGTAACATTCTTCTCCTTTGATTGTTTATTTTCCTGTAAATCCCGTGATGACTCTGCTCCATGCTTTTTCTGCAAGGCTGCCACATACCGTTCAAGCTCTGTCGCTGCAACTGCACCATCACCGACTGCCGTCACTACCTGACGAAGATTTTTCTGGCAGACATCGCCAGCCGCATAAACACCCGATATACTGGTCTGTCCGGAAGCATCCGTAATTACATATCCCTTTTCATCAATCTCTGCTTTTCCCTGCAGCAACGAAGTCTCCGGCTCGTATCCGGCAAATACGAAAATACCAAACGTATCTCCTTTTGGCGCATGATATACACTTTCTTCTCCTGTTTTCACATTTTTATACACCAGTGTTGTCAGGACATCTTCACCCTCCGCGCGGACAATCTCAGTACTGGTAAGCACCGTAATTTTTTCATTTGCTCTGGCTTTATCCGCCGATGATTTAGGGCAGGAAAAATCTTCACCCCGGATCAATATCGTCACATGGCTGGCATACTTGGTAAGGAATACACTTTCCTCCGCAGCAGCATAACCGCCACCCACAACAAATATTTCCTTGCCGGTGAAGAACTCTCCATCACAAGTTGCGCAATAAGCTACGCCCCGTCCTTTAAACCGTTTCTCCCCCTCAAATCCGATCATTCTCGGATGTGCTCCGGTTGCGAGCAGAATTCCGTAACAGGAAAAGTCGCCCTTATTTGTATGCACGATTTTATATTCTCCATCTACATCCAGCTTTTCAACCTCTGCCATCAGGAATTCTGCACCAAAATTCTCTGCCTGTCTGTACATAGCAGCGGTCAGGGATTTTCCATCTGTTTTCTCTATCCCCGGATAGTTCACCACCTCTTCTGTTATCGTGATCTGTCCGCCAATCTTCTCTTTCTCGACAACAAGCACCCGGTAACAGGCTCTCGCCAGATAAATAGCTGCTGTAAGCCCCGCCGGTCCCGCGCCTGCAATCACCACATCATACATATTTTCATTCTTCATTCTTACAATCTCCCTACAAGATCCAGACTTGGACGCAGCGTAGCTTCTCCCGGCTGCCATTTGGCAGGGCAGACCTCTTCTCCATGCTCCGCAACAAACTGGCATGCCTGCAATTTACGAAACAGTTCATCTGCATTTCGTCCGACATTTCCTGCACTGACTTCATAGGAAACAATTCGCCCTTCCGGGTTGATGATGAAGCTGCCACGTTCAGCCATCCCATCTGATTCGATCATCACTTCAAAATCTTCACATAATTCATGATTTGGATCTGCCAACATCGGAAACGTGATCTTTCCAATCTTTTCCGATGTATCATGCCATGCCTTATGCACAAAATGCGTATCTGTTGATATGGAATAAACCTCACAGCCGGCAGCTTTAAAATCCTTATATTTATCCTGCAGATCTGACAGCTCCGTCGGGCAGACAAATGTAAAATCTGCGGGATAGAAGAAAAATACACTCCATCCGCCTAATATGTCGTCCCTGGTTACCGTTTTAAATTCACCATTTTGATATGCATGCACAAAAAAATCGCTTACTTCTCTGTTAATCATCGACATTGTTTAATCTCCTTTATCAAACATTATTTCTGATTAATATTACCTGTAAGCGATTTTTTATACTGTTAAACCTTCTTCACATCTTCTGCAATCTGTTCTGCTGTCAGATGATTTTCTTTTAACACTTCATTTACATCGTAGCGGTCATAGAAGAATTTCTTTAAACCGTAATTCAGAACCTTCATATCAGAATCACCATAGAAGCCGGCGATTCTCTGACCGAAACCGCCTTCCAGATAACCGTCCTCTAACGTAATCACGATATCATGATCTTTCTTCAGACCATTCAAGAGTTCTTCATCCACACCGGAAACATACAGCGGGTTAATGATGGTTGGCGCAACTCCTGTCTGCTCCTCGATCAATGCTGCCGTATCTGTTCCAAGCTGATAGAAAGTACCTGCACCGATAACGGCAATCTTGCTTCCCTTTTTAGTTACTTCGTATTTATTTAACTGACTGAAATCCTTTGTTACAGCCTTTCCGTCCGATACCATCGCAGCTCCCGGAAGCTTGATCGCAACCGGATGCTCTGTCTGCTCCACGCTCCAGTCAAGCATTGCCAGATATTCCTCTTTGGTTGTCGGTGCCAGATACACAAGCCCCGGAATACTTGTAAGCATCGGAATATCCTGTAATCCAAGATGTGTCACATCATTCATTCCATATACAGATCCCGCAAATACAACGATCGTTGCAGGGTTGTTATTGATACACAGATCCTGTGTCAACTGATCATATGTCCGCTGGATAAATGAACTGTATACACCATATACAGGCTTGCCGCCATTTGCCGCAATACCGGATGCCAGTGCAACCGCTGTCTCCTCTGCGATACCTACATCAATAAACTGGCTGCCCGCTTCTTTTCTCTTATCCTCTGTAAATCCCATAACGGTAGGTGTTGCCGATGTGATCGTAACTACAGATGGATCTTCCTTCATTTTCTTTAAGAGATAATCTCTGGTTACGTCGGAATAATCTTCTCCGTCAAATTCCATCAAAGACTTTCCTGTTTCAAGGTCAAATGGCATACACCAATGCCACTGTTCCTTATTCTGTTCTGCCGGTGCATAGCCTTTTCCTTTTAAAGTTTTAATATGCACTACAACCGGTTTCTTACTGTCTTTTACAGATTCAAATGCTGCGATCAATGCAGCAATATCATTTCCTTTATCTACATATACATAATCAAGTCCCATCGCACGGAACAGATTACATTCTGCCTGCCCATTTGTCTCACGAAGCAGTTTCAGATTCTGATATAAGCCACCATGATTCTCAGCGATCGACATGTCATTATCATTTACAACAATGATCAGATTGCCGCCAAGCTCAGTCGCATAGTCAAGACCTTCCAATGCCTCGCCACCGCTTAATGAACCATCACCGATCACAGCGATCACGTTGCCGTCTTCCTTTTTCAGATCTCTGGCTTTCGCAAGGCCACAGGCAAGACTGACAGATGTAGATGTATGTCCGATCTCAAAGAAATCATGCTCACTTTCTTTTGGATTTGTATATCCGGATACATCATCGTAATGTTCTTCGTAGAGATAAGCATCCTTTCTGCCTGTCAGCATCTTATGCGGATAGCTCTGGTGGGATACATCATATACGATCTTGTCCTTTGGTGACTCAAATACATAATGCATCGCAATCGTTGCTTCTACCATACCAAAATTCGGTCCAAAATGTCCGCCGTGCTTACTTGCACGAACCAGCAATGCCTGTCTCATCTCTGCTGCCATCGTCGTCATTTCTTCTATATTTAATTTCTTTACATCTTCCGGTCCGTTAATCTGTTCAATATACATAATGTTCTAACAATCCTCCTTGTCCCATGACAATACGCCGGTCTGTACCGCTTTCTCATAACGCGATACCTTATAGGCAAGCCGCTTCATGGTCGCCTCGATCTGTTCTTTCTGCTCCTGCAATACGTCATACTGCTCCTGCAATAGCTGCCGTCTTGCTTCAAACGTCGTATCTCCCATCTGATACAGTTTCACATATTCAATCAATGCCTCGATCGGAACGCCGGCATTCCGCATACAAACTGCATTTTCTACCCAGCCAAGATCCGATTCCTGATAATCTCTGTTTCCACTCGGAGTTCTTGTAACCGGTGGAATCAGCCCTACACGCTCATAATACCGAAGGGTATCCTGTGAGATACCAAATTTCTCACTTACTTCCTTGATCGTCATCTGCGCCACCATCCTTCATTTGATTTTTCCTTACTATAGCACTTGGAGTTTGCTCAAAGTCAAGATATTTTTTGCCAGTCTATAGATGAAATGTTTATTGTGATATATACCACTGTCGCCTGTATAGCCTGCAGAATACGCTACGCTTTCTACTCGTCACACGCGCCTATCCGCTCATGCTCCTGTGCAACTCGCCCTTCGGGCTCAGACAGGCACCCGCATTCGCTGCCAGCGTGTTCCTCATTACGAAATGCTCGCTATGATTCTGCAGGCTATACAGGCGGCAGTGGCATATATCACAATAAACAATACACATTATTTAATAAATTCTGCCGTCACCGTCATGATTTTTTCCAGATTATTCAGATTCTTCCATACATCGGCTATCTCTAAGGAATGATTTGCTTTCTCTATCACATGAACCGGAATCCCTGCTTTTTGACACCGATCTGTAATTGCAGCGGTGCTCTCCACCCACGGATCTGCCGTTCCTGTAAATGCTATCGCTCTCCCCGACAGATCAGATGCGCAATTGTCAAATGTCGCCTCAAGCGGAGTATACAGCACATGCCTGCATGGTATCTTATGTCGTTCTGCGTAAGTAGTCGCAATGATCGTTCCTACACTTTTTGATAAGAATAAAATGCTGTCATACCCGGAAAAATCTATATCTTTTAATATTTCCTCTGTCTGTCCGTACAGGTCTTCAAATGCTGCCTGCATTTTTACCGGATCGCCTTTGACGTTTCCGATCCGATTCACATATTCTACGTTCTTATATTCTTTATATCCTACGGATTCTGCTACGCGCCTGCCATAATATAACAGTGGCTTGTCGCAGTGATAGCCGATTCCCGGAAAACATACTACCAGCTTCATCTTCATACCTCCTGTTTTTTCGCTGAATCGTCTATTTAACCACTACTCTTGTGATAAAACATGCCCCGGTTATATAGCGGTTACCAGTGCATTTAGCAAATACGCTCCGCTTTCTATTCGTCACACCGGCTTATCCGCTCATGCTCTCTGTGCAACTCGCCCTTCGGGCTCAAACAGCACACCGCATTCGCTGCTAGTGTGTTCCTCATTTACGAAATGCTCGCTACGCTTCTGCTAAATACACTGATAACCGCTATATTCCCGTGCCATGTTTTATTATAAACACTATCTGCTTAAATAGACGATTTATTTGCTTTTATCTTGAACTGATTTTATCCAGTTATAAACTAACATTTAATTAAACATACGCGTTTTGATAAAGATTGTCAATTCCATGGTATTTTAAAGACAACTCTTATGTATAAAAAATGTTTATCCAGTATTATATAGAAAATTTCCTTATTATATTGTTTTTATTATATACCTCTCTATAACGCAAAAACTGTGGTGGGAGGATATCTGTATATCTTCCCATCCACAGTTTTTCAATGAATATTATTTTTACGATTTAGAATTATTATTTATTTTACGTTTATTGTTTTTTATTTGAATATTATTTTATGCTTCCTTTTCAGCAGTCTTCTCATGCTTCATAAGAACAAGTTTTCTGATACATGTAATTGCTACAATGATACCAAGTACGATAAGGAATACTGCAACAATGAGCTGAAGTCCTTCAACAAGGAATGTAGCGGTTCCGGCCTGGAACTTCTGGATATTTCCAATTACGTTGAGAACGATAGCTGTAAATGTTACAGCAAGCATTATAAGCATTGGTGGATAAAGCATTGCATGCTTTCTGCTTGTTGCCTTGAGGAATACTGCTACACCGATCAGTACAAGTGCTGCAAGCATCTGGTTTGCTGATCCGAAGAGTGGCCATACATTTGAATATCCACCCTTGCAGAGAAGGTAACCAAAGAACAATGTTATAACTGTAGCTAAATACTTATTTGTAAGAATCTTCTGCCATACAGGCATCTGGGATGGATCTGTAGTATCTCCCATGAACAGCTCCTGGAATGACATACGTCCGATACGTGCGACTGAATCAAGTGATGTAAGAGCAAGTGCTGATACACACATGGTCATGAATACATTCGCTACTGAATTTGGAAGTCCGAACTTCTCAAGGAAACCTGCGATACCCTGTGAGAAGATCTGGAATGGTGTAAGTCCTTCCGGTGCTTTTCCTCCAACTGCTACTGCACCAACTACGATCAATGAGATAACACCGAGGAGTGTCTCAAGGATCATTGCACCATAACCTACAAATAACATATCTTTTTCATTTCTGATCGTCTTTGATGATGTTCCTGATGAAACAAGGCTGTGGAAACCGGAAACCGCACCACAGGCGATCGTTACAAACAGTGTTGGGAACAGATAACTCTTAGCACCTGTTGACGATACAACTGTGAAACCATTGAAAGCGTTCAGTCCCATATCCGGATGTCCAACCAGAACACCGACAAATGCTCCAACCAACATACCAACAAGCATGAATGTTGTCATGTAATCTCTTGGCTGCATAAGTAACCACATAGGAAGTACGGATGCAAGGAACAGATATGCCATGATAACGTAGTTCCACTGGTTACCGTTTAAGTACCAAGGAAGCTTCATACCTACTGCAAACATTGCAACGATGAGGACGATAGCTACGATTGCTTTCACCCACTCCTTCATATTCTTGCAGGTCTTCATAACAACACCGAGCACCATAGCGACAACAATGAATAACATAGATACTGTAGCGGCTGCTGCGCCGTTAAAGTTCTTTGTTACTGCTCCGTCAGCACCTGTTGTAAATCCGTTAAATGTTGATGAAACCATAGATGTAAAGGCTGCAATAACAAGAAGTGTAAAGAGCCAGCAGAACAGTGAGAAGAATCTTCTTCCTGCCTTGCCTATGTACTTCTCAATAACAAGTCCGATGGACTTACCCTCATTTTTAACGGATGCATACAGAGAACCGAAATCCTGTACTGCACCGAAGAATACGCCTCCGACAAGCAGCCAGAGTAAAACCGGTACCCATCCAAACATTGCCGCAATGATTGGTCCCTGTACAGGTCCCGCACCTGCGATGGATGAAAACTGATGTGCAAATACTGTAAGCTTTGATGATGGTACATAATCCTTTCCATCTTCATTTGCAACGGCCGGGGTCTTTGCATTTGCATCTATGCCCCATTTCTTAGCAAGCCATCTTCCGTAACCTAAATAGCCAGCTCCTAAAACTACTACTGCGATAAGAATAATTACCAAACTATTCATATCATTCTCCTTCCTTCCGCCATGTGGCAGATACTTGATTATAGTATGTTCACAAAGAGTTTATACAAAAACATATCTTTTATAGGACAACCTTTCCTATAAATTAAAAAAAGCTTTCGTCTTCATGTAATTTCATAAAGACGAAAGCCTTTAAACTTCCGCGTTACCACTTTATTTGCCATTCAAAAAAATGACCACTCAACCTCATCTCATAAGCTCACACTGTAGAAATAAGTTTCTTTGTAACGGTAGAAAACCGGTGACACCTAATGTCCATATCTGGAATTCAGTGCACTGCTCGCAGAGGATAATCACTAAAAACATACACCGTCTCACACCACCCGGCGGCTCTCTGAAATACTCCTTTTTTAATGATCGTATTCTGTTCGTTGCATTTGCTCTTTGTTAACTGCTAATTTAGCACTCTGTTTTTTTGTTGTCAAGAGCGATTTTAAATTTTTTTGACCTTTTCTGAATGATTTTTCCCTATTCTTTACCATCCCAACAATAAGTACACAGCTTGCACTTATCGATTCCAACGGATTCCAGCATATCGTCCAAGCGATTGAAACGCAATGATGTAAAGTTCAGTTCCTTACGGATCTCCTCAACCATTGTTTCGTATTTCTCAGATTCCGGATCTGCATACTCCTGTAATACCTCATCGGTTACATTTCCATTCTCCAGACGATCGATCACACGACGGGTGATCAGATCCATTTCTGATGATGAACGAGAGAAATTCAGATATTTACATCCATATAATAATGGCGGGCAGGCAGGACGGATATGTACTTCCTTCGCACCACTCTCATATAAGAACTCTGTTGTCTCACGAAGCTGGGTTCCTCGTACGATCGAGTCATCGATCAGAAGAAGGCTCTTATCACGGATTAGTTCATCCACTGCTAACAGCTTCATCTTAGCGATCAGATTTCTCTTACTCTGGATCGTTGGCATGAAGGAACGTGGCCAGGTCGGTGTATATTTGATAAATGGTCTGGAAAATGGGATTCCGGATTCATTTGCATAGCCGATTGCATGAGCAATACCGGAATCCGGTACCCCGGCTACAATATCCGGCTTTACGTTATCACGCTTCGCCATCGCCTTGCCACAATTATACCGCATCTGCTCTACACTTGTGCCCTCATAGGAACTGGATGGATAACCATAATATACCCAGAGGAAGGTACAGATCTTCATTTCTTTATTCGGATTGACCAGCGTGATACAGTTCTTGTCTGTCACGACAGCGATCTCTCCCGGTCCAAGTTCCTTATAGTCCTTATATCCAAGATTTTTATATGCAAAATTCTCAAAGGTTATACAATAGGCATCTTCTTTCTTACCGATAACAACCGGTGTTCTGCCGTATTTGTCACGGGCTGCATAGATTCCCGCCTGATTCATCAACAGAATGGATACAGAACCATCGATAGAATCAAGCGCAAACTGAATTCCTTCGATCAGATTTTCCTTCTGATTGATCAGTGCTGCGATCAACTCCGTTGCATTGATATCGCCGCCGCTCATTTCTAAGAAGTGAGAATGTCCATTCTCGAACAGCTTCTTTGTAAGTTCACCTATGTTATTAATCTTACTGACTGTTGTAAGTGCATAAGTGCCATGATGAGAACGTACGATCAATGGCTGCGGTTCGTAATCGGAGATACATCCGATTCCCATATGACCACTCATTTCCTGAACATCTTTGTCAAATTTTGTACGAAATGGTGCATTCTCAATATTGTGGATCGCACGATTAAATCCGTCTTCTCCGTATACTGCCATTCCGCCTCGTCTTGTTCCCAGATGTGAATGGTAGTCGATACCAAAGAACAAATCAAATACACAATCCTGCTTTGATGCTACGCCAAAAAATCCGCCCATTGCCTTTTCCTCTCTTTTCTAAAACTCTCATGACATTCCTCAACAAATGCTTCCATAACGAGATGTATCCATATATATTCTTTATTTCACAGAACACTTGCGTTCTATTTTTACGCAACGGTACTAAGCTCTCTGCTAATCGCAGATTGCTAAGGACCGGCGTAAAAAGAGGTCTGTTACATAAAAATATATATGTCTACATCTCTGTTTTCTAGTACAATCTCATATCTCTTTGTCAATTCATATCAATATTTTCTTCAGTGATAATTCTTCGTTTTTTTACAAAACCTTTTTTATTTTATAGGATGTACTTACATAAATCAATAATTTCTATCAAAAAACGTAATAAAAAAAGAACAAGATCATACACTTATCGGGCTGCAAACAGCTTGCGAAAATATGTATAATGTTGTTCTTTTTCTATAGATGTCAATATTATTCTTTAGCTATATGCAGCATGCTGCATTATGATCAGCCTCTGACGGTTTTTGTGACGGCAAGGCGGAGGACTCTGGTGGTTTCTTCGGCGGCGCACAACTTATCCGCCCATGTTACGATCCAGCTCTCCCGGAACTTTGGAGGTGTTATGTTGAGTGGGAACATATGCTTTCGGATGATATCCCGCTCAATGAAGTTCAAATTGAAATCCCGTCTGGCATTATGCAAGGCTCGTTCTGCATGAAAAAAACCATGCAGCCGATGTCCGCCATCCTTCTCATGCCAGTCATACAAGAAATAATCATGAAGCAGTGCTCCACGCACCAGCGACCGTTCATCAATATATGCGGAACATTTCTCTGCAAGCTCCAGACTTTTCTCCGCCACCCGCAGGGAATGATCGTAACAGGTTATTGAACCATGCTGCACAAATGTTTTTTCTTTCTGCATACCCTCTGATGCCAGGATATCCGCACCATATTTATATATTTTTTCTTCGATACGATTCGCTTCCATTTTGGATTCTCCTAAATTTCCTAATCTCTGTCTCTTACATCATTCAACTACTGCCAACTATTTATTTTTCTTGGTTCATTTTTACCGATAATTCCGGAACAACAACCTTGATCACATTCACCAATTTTGTCATTGGTTCTGTAATGATAAAATCTCTTCCCAGCTGACTCTTTATTATAAGCTCCAGTCCCATAACCTTCTCATCAACATCGGTCAGAATGCTGGCAGTTCCTTCTCCCATCACGCAAGCATAATTTGCCCCATATTCACATGGAACTTCACCACCACTGGTCAGTACCATATCTGTATCAATCTCGATAAATACATTTGGATTGGCTGCGATCACGTCATATTTGCGTCCTTCCGTTGCGCCATGCATATATAACGTGAGTCCTCCATCCTTATAAATATATCCATAATGCAATGGAACGATGTATGCCTTTCCCTCATCCACCATTCCAAGATGAACCACGCCTGCTTTCTTTATGATCTGCTCGATCTTCACCGGATCTGTAACTGCTCTGTCCTGTCTTCTCATCTATTTTCTCCTTTCAGCCACATTGGGCTTAAAATAATTATTAAAGACATATTTTCCATCCCTCAATCATCAACAATAAACTTATGAATAGGGCGTACTTTCCTATAAAGTAAAAAAAACAGAGAATTCGCACATCGTCGAACCTCTCTGCTCTTTTTTCATTATATACCAGATTTGTGTTATCTGACAAGTGAACATTTATAATTATTTAAAGTTGCATGCAGAACATTTGTTTGATATAATAATCACGGTGCTACCCTATTCGGTAGGCGGTCAGTCTTCTCCACAGGAGTTATAGCCTGTGTTTACATAGAAATCCATTTATGGAAATCTGTTGAGGAGGTCGGTGCTTATGCTTACAACGGAGCTTTTTATAGCCATTATCAGCTTATGCATTACTTGCTTTGCTCTTGGTTATACCGTTGGTTCTAAGAGCAATAAATAGGCACAAAAAAACCGCCCAGCCCGGTAAACTGTGAGCGGTCCTTTTTGTGACCAAAACATTATCAAGGCTAACCGTCTATCGGTAGCATCTTTTGATATTATATTAACATTCCCCCTCTTTTATGTCAACACACAACCCGGCAAACATAGTAACTGCGGTTTCAAGTATGGCATCGGGAAATTCGAAATGTTCCGTATGAAGCTGAGCATAATCCTCTCCGTCACCAATGCCGAAAAATGCTCCCTTTGTCTCCTGCAAATACCAACCGAAGTCCTCCGACCAGCGCATCGGTTCAGGCAGCTCCATATATGGAATCTGCTGAGAAGCCGCACACGCCCGGATCTTCTGCACCTGTTCCGCATGATTATCCGTAGATGGAAACCGTTCAATCTCCTTTATCGAAAGTTCCAGAGCTTCCTTCTGTGCCATAACTTCTGCCAGCTTACGAATCTCTGCCAGATAATCATGAAATACCTGTTCGCCTTCACCTCGAACGGTAAGTCTCAGATATCCGTCCGATGCCGCTACACCATAGTTCTCACTTCCAAGTTCCATCCCGATCAAAGTCATGCGGACAAATCCTTTTGTCTCATTAAACTGCTCTGTCAGTTCTTCAATCTGAAGCAAGAGTCCGGCAAGTGCATATCCGGGATTTCTGCCAGCTTCCGGATATGCTGCGTGGCTCGGCGTTCCTGTCATGTGGATCTCTAAGCCCGTTGAAGCACATGCAAATGTTCCATCCTTCACAAGTACCGTTCCAAGCGACTTCCCCGGTATATTATGAAAGCCATAGATTTCTCCGATATGCTTTTCTTTGATCAGGCTTCTGCAAAGCTCTGCGCCCTTTCCAATCTCCTCCGCCGGTTGGAAGATCAGATATACATCCTGTGTCAACGGATCTTTTCTGCTGTCCAGATACAAGCCAAGTCCACATAGCACACTGCTGTGTCCATCATGTCCACAGAAATGTCCCGGCTTTCCATCCTTGCCACATACCGCATCCATATCTGCCCGGAATGCAATCGGTGGCTTATATTCCGTCATTTGCTCTGGTATTTCCGCAGCCACTTCACTCACATGGAATGTTTTATCATTTTCTGTGGTTACCCGATCATATGCTCTTTTCACCGCATAAAACCATGCCCCACAATCTACGATCTCTAATGCTGTATGCGATTTTAAGAAATCCATCAGCAACTGTTTTGTCTTTACTTCCTGCATGGAATGCTCCGGGATCCGGTGGAGCTGCTTTCGCAGTTCCATTATTTGCTCTATAATCTGTTTATCTATATATTGCTCTCTCTTATCCATATCGTCAGCCCTCTATTCCCATAAATCTTCATCGTTTCATCGTTACTTCATAAGTATTTGTGCAGCAAACACCGCAGCAACACTTAATATCACACTTAATCCTATATAAAGTATCGCAAATCCGTAATTCCCGCTCTGTATTAATTGATCTGTTTCCAACGCAAATGTAGAAAACGTCGTAAATCCACCACACACTCCCGTCTTTAATGTCAAAACCAGAAGTGGTGATACCTGATACTTTTCTGCCGACACAGAAATTAAGCCAATAACAAATGCTCCTATTACATTAATCAATAATGTTTTTATCGGAAAGTTGTTTTGTGCTCCCACCGGTATTAAACCAATCAAATATCGAAGAATTGCACCTATGCCGCCTCCAACGCCAACTAACAAACATTTTACCATTTTATCTTTTCTCTCTTTCTGTCATTTCATACCTACACTATCAAATGATAAAACAATACAAATTTTATGCAAGTATAATTTGTATTTTTGTAACCTTTAAACCGGATGAATTGTGTTATTATTGAAAGGCCTTTTAACACAAGAAAAGAGGATGTGACTATGCGATTACCAACACAAACTGTTATACAAATGTATCAGGACAATCTGTTCCGCATTGCATTTTCCATTTGTCAGAACCGGGAGGATGCCGAAGATGTTGTTCAGGAAACATTTCTACGCTATCATTCAGGTGCCGTGGATTTTAACGATGAAATGCATATCCGGGCATGGCTGATCCGGGTTACGATCAATCAGTCAAAAAATATGCTTCGCACCTTCGGGAACGAGTTTGTCAAGATGATTTTTGTAAGTTTTCTAAATTCAAATATTTATCTGCTGAAAAAACGCCTAACATCTCGTGTCGGCATATTTCTTGAAACACCGTATTCAAAGGCTTCTTCGCACTTTCCGATTGCTTCACATTGACAATAAAAGTTGTTTTGCCTATTCGCGTTGTATAAGATAAAGTGTTTTCTTTCATATAGTCCGTTTCTCCTTTTCATAAATTGACTGTGGGGCATTCCGTTTGGAACACCCCACAAATACAGCCTGTTTCATCGGAACATATCAAGAAGTCATTAAGTCGTGAGTATAATGGAAATGGTTATCTTTCCATACCACGCTTGTTTCTTCGTGCCTTAATACGCTCTTGTCTTTCTTTTTCCCTCGCTTCTTTTTCGGCTCGTTCCTGTGCTTCCTTAAAAGAAAAAAGTTGCTTCACTTTTTCGGTAAAAAGTTTAGCAACTTCGGGGAAATGCTCCAACGCTTCAAGAAAAGGTCTGCACTTTTCTTTCAGTTCGTTGTATTTGGTTTTCATTCTCTCCAATGCGTTTGCACTGTCAAAATATTTCTGTCGGTAATAATTTGCACTCTGCTCCAACTTATTGATTTCCGCACGACTGGTAATTCCCTCTTTTGCAAGGGCAGTCAGTTGTGAGTAGTCCTCTTTGGATATTGCCATCTTGCCCGTAAAGGTTTTCTGTCCCATACCGTCAATCTCGTTTAAGGTCTTTGAGATATGACGGGCAGGCTCATATTTAACCTGTTCCTTTTGAATACGCTTCTGCAACTTCTCCAATCGTTCTTTGTCCTGTTGGATTTGATATTGCAGGGAAGTTAAATGCTCTGCTGTACTTCCGTATTCGCCACGCTAAAAGCCTTTGAACCCTCGTTCCGTCATATAATTAAACAGTTCATCTTGCAGTATGCTGTACGAAGCTCGAAACATCGGCTTGCCGTTCTTCTTTAACAATGGATTTCCTTTTTCATCGGTCATTGGAATATCCGATTTCCATTTCTTTGAATGGCTTATCTGATTAACCACTTCCTTGACCGTTCCTCGCAGTTCGGGGTTTTTACAACGCTTACTCCATAAGATTTCTTTCTCCACAACAGGCAGAACCATTGCGTGAAGATGATAATGGTAAACCTCTTTTCCCAGTTCCTCGGTTGCGGCTACATTGATTTCATCAGCGTGCATTACTGCCGATATAACATTATCAGCACCGAATTTTTCTTCGATGAAATGATAGGCTTCTTCATAAAACTGCTTTGCATATTCATAACCACCGTTACGCTCGAAGTACATCGTATTCACATCAATCACAATCTCATTGAAAAGGGTAGCGTCTTTCCTCAGTCCACGAAGCGATACTAACCCGTCTGTTTCCATCTGCTTTAACTGCTCCATATAGGTTGGGACAGTCGGTTTTTTGAAATGCACATTAAGGGCTATGCGTTCCGTAATCACATTCATATTTTCATAGGTTTCATTCTTGCGTTCATTGTGCCTTTCCGCCTTGCTCACATCAAAAGCGGTGTACTGTTTTACCCTTGCACAACTCATATCCGCCTTATTGGTTTTTGCCATTTTTCTCTCCTTTCCAGACAGGGCGAAGCCATTACACAACATTCTCTGAATGTGTGTAACCCACTATGACACTTTCAGACTTCGTCTGCAAAGATGTCGTGGGCAAGGGTGTTCCCCCTTGACCTCCTTTTGATACCTCCATCATAAAAACAGACTGTCCCGCCATCAGACAGCCTGCTTTTATTCTCTCGGTATATCGCCCATCGGCAAAGACCAGTACCACAGAAAGCCTTGTTTTCGGGAGATAACTCCTGCTTTCTTCTTTGCCTTTTTGATGGTCGATTTTTTGAACCCAGCGGCTTCAAGTCTTTCTTCGCAATCCGAAGAAAGCATTTCTCCGTCTTTCAGCATTTCCAAAAGAAATTCTTTCGCCTTGATTTCCTTTTCGTTCGGTCTGCCCATTTTGGGTGCGAGGGATTGGAACGCTTCTTCTGCTGTCATTTCCATTTCAGAGATAAAGTCCACTCCCTTTTCTGCCACCTCAAAAAGAATTGCCGAGCCTGTCGGGGCAAGGTTAGATTTCACTTGCACCATATATCGTTCCGCTGGTGCTTCTTTGTTCGGTGTGCGTGTGATTGCAAGAATACTTCTTGCAGCACCCGCAATATCAATCGAACCGTTGGTGCGATAAAGAGGATTTATATCTCTCATCTTGTTCATATGGGCGATAATCACGATGGCACAGCCAGTATTTTTTGCAACTGCAATCAAGTGATTAAACTCTGCCCTTGTTTCGTTGGCATTGTTCATTGAACAGTTCTCTCCGATATAGGAACTCATCGGGTCAAGAATTAAAAGTTTTGCGTGATACTTTTCGATTGCTTCAGCAATACGGTTATCTCCAAAGGATAAAGACTTTTCATCTTCCTTGATGAAGATAAGGTTTTCTCCGTTCCCACCGGCAGAGTTAAATCGGGGTACTACCGTATCGTCTGCATCATCTTCCGTTGTCTGATAGATGATAGTCATAGGCTCATTTTCTTCCGTTTCAGTAAAAGGCAGAGGTTCGCCCTTAGAGAGCAGTGCGGCGATTGACAGCATTAACTTGCTTTTTCCATCGCCCGGATCGCCCTGCAACAGCGTAACCTTGCCGTACGGAATATACGGATACCACAGCCATTTCACTTCCTTCGGCTCAATCTCACTTGCCTTAATAACTTCGAGAGGGACATTTACATTCATTTCATTTTCCATTTGCTTCATTTTTCTTCGTTCTCCTTTTCGATAAATACTTAGGGCAAAGCACCACGATACAACGGAAACTCTGCTTGCAGTCATTACTGCATTTTCTGCAAAGTTCGTTGTAGGTAATGCGATTTCTTTCGTTCAGAAACAATGCCCAATCTTGTTTCCGTTTCTTACTCATTCTCGGCATATCAATCCTCCTTTCCGTCTGAAAATAAAAAAACCACAGGAAAGATACTCAGAGCCTTGTTTCTGTCATTTTTCGGGGCGAAAATCGGGCAAAATTGCCTTTCTAAGCCTTTCAAAAAAATCACGCAAGGTATTTGTACTAACCTGTGGTTATGTATGAAATTGTAGGGTTTGGGGCAACAAAAAACACCGTATTTCTACGATGTTTTCTGTCATTCAAGTAGCAAAAAACGTGACCACTAAAATTATAATCATAAGAACAGGCAAAAAGCGAAGATACCGTTCTAATAGAGCTTTTTAGACTTGTTTTTTGGGGCTTTATATTACTTTCCCTATTTTTTAAGGGTATAGGGTGTTACATCAAGTTCTTAGTATATGAAATTTGCAGATTATTCTTGGATTTGGCTCAAATCAAATGCACCGTTCTCAATCAACTTCAAAATTGTGTCTGCCAAGTTGTTTTTTACAGTTTCACTTTCATTTTCAACGCCAGAATACTCTACATAAATAGTGTTCTCTCCCATATCAAAGGTTGCATAATATATTACGGTTTTGACACCTTGACTATTTGACTTTGTTACGAAATATCCTGCGTTGATATCAACGCCGTCTACACTTGAAGTGATTGTATTTCCATCAATGATAGTATCTAATAGATTTACACCCTGTTTAGAAACTACCATTCTTGTATCATCAATTTTTCCCTCAAAACCCAGAATATTATGATTGTCAGCATCAAAATAAGCATCTGCGGTAACAGGCAAGTCTGCAAAAAGCATTTCAATTTCAGCATCGCTCAAAGGTCTTGTTGTTACATTTAAGTTAATTGAAGATTGTGATAAGTCATTTTTAACAAAAGTAATTGTTTCTCCATCATTCAGCGTGGCAATATCGTTTTTTGTACCAAACAGATTGCTTTGAAAAACTCCCACTCCAATCACAGCAACGAGTACGAAGCAAGCTGCAACAGACACCCATTTTTGCCGATTAGTTATTTTACTTGTTTTTTTCATAGGTTCAGCCTCCTTAATATACTGATTATCGACATTTCCCAATGCCCTTAAAAGTTTCTTTTCTTTCATACAGAGATACCTTCTTTCTCTAACAATTTTTTGAGTTCGTTCCTTGAACGAAATAATGACATCTTGATTTTGCTCTCGCTCATACCATATTCCGTTGCAATTTCTTTAATGGGCGATAAATACCAATATCTTCTCATAAAGATTTTTCGCTGTTCTAATGACAGGGAAGAAAGAAAGCGGTTGAGAATATCCGTTAGAGCGATTTCTTCAACAATGTTTTCTGTACTATCCAACGATGGTATGCACTCTTGTATTTCATCAAAAACCAATGGCATTTGCCCACCATTACGTTTCTTTGCATTAAGCAGTTCGTACCTGTCCAAAGATAGGTTGCGAGTAATCTTCCCTAAAAAAGTTTTTAGGACAGATGGACGGTTAGGCGGTATGCTGTTCCAAGCTCTTAAATAAGTATCATTTACACATTCCTCGCTATCTTCGTCATTGTGAAGAATATTAAAGGCTATGTATCTGCAATACTTTCCGTATTTTTTTGAAGTTTCGGATATAGCAGCTTCGGAGCGCTCCCAATATAAATCTAATATCTGCTTATCATCCATAGGCTTCTCCTCCTTTCCCTTGTATTAAGGCCTTTCACCCTAATAAACGGGAAAAATGTGTCAAGCGTCACTTAAATTCAAAAAATATTTATTCAAAGATTAGCTTTCATTTTTTGAAAGAATATAATAAAACAGCAAAAGGCTTACACCTACAAGTCTCTTAATATTCAATGCGGAAAATTACAATTCATCACTCTCATTTTAACACATCATACCATCTTTATGAACTTTCAATTTAACCACTTCCATTACACTCACGACTTAATGACTTCTTGAATACTTCCCGAAAAAGAAAACTGCCATCAGTAAAGACAGCAGTTCCTTTTCGGCTGGTATGCTATTAGGAATACACAATATCGTTCAATACAATCTCATCTGCACAGGCTCGGATATTATTCATCAATCCGACCCATCTCATCATATCCTCCGCTTTCAGTTGTTCCGTCACACCTTGTTTTCTTGCCATTTCCTTTATCAGATACTCCGCCATATTACACGCCGAAGTATCAATTTCAGCAAGGTGTTCATATAACTTTCCGCTTGTAAGCAGATTGCAATATAAGACTTTCCTATGCTCCCTCAAATATCTTTCCCTCATTCTTCCGTATTTTGTGAGCGTAGGCGGTTCTTCGTTTTCTATCGTCAAGCAGGGATAGTAATAATCTCCGATGAGTTCGTACTGGATACCAGTTCTTTCGTCTGTAATAAATCTTTGCATTCTGATTTCTCCTTCTGCTTCTTGTGATAAAATTCCAAAGACTTCTCGTTATGGTTTATCTTTTGACATTCTTCGGAACAGAATTTCTGCTGACTGTGTGTAGGCCAGTAGGTACTGCCACACACAGCACAGACACGCTGACGATAATAATGATTTCCTTTTTCAGCTTCTCTGTCGGCTTTTGTCTTGTCCTGCCTTGCCTGATAGCAACAATCTTTTGAACAGAATATCTGTCGGTTACTTGTAGGCACAAACTCTTTTTGACAGTGAGGACATATCTTTGTCTTGACGATTTCTCCACCGTTTTCAGCGAGTTTTTTCGCCTTTCGCTTCTCTCGGTAGGCTTTTTCACGCTCACGCTGTTTTGCCAAGCGTTCCATCTCAATCTGTTCTTCCTGTGCCTTTATTTCAGCAAGTTCTTCTTCTGTATAGGCAATATCGACCTGCCCGACATAGTTGAAGTAAATATCAACCTTTTGTGTCCTTGCTTTTCCCACACCCTCTGCTTCATAAACCACAATCTTGTCAATGAGTTCAGCAAACATCAAATCGGAAATTTCTGTCGGCTCTTTGCACTTGCGAATTAAAGAAATGAAATGCTTAATATCAACAGCATTTACTTTTTCTTCGGTAAGTTCCTTTTCCATTTCCTCAATCTTCGTTTCCAGCTCAGCCTGTTCGTCATCGTACTGCTTCATCAGTTGCTTATACTGTCTTTCGGGCAGTAATCCCGAAACAAGATTTTCATACAAGCCACGAATAAGTTTAGACAATTCATCGTATCGCTTCTGAAAACGGTGCAATTCCGATTTATTGTGCTTTGGCTTTTCTGTCTGCTTTTCATTCCAAAGTGCTTGAAGTTCCTTTGCAAAGGCTTCTTCGTCATTCAGAACAAATCTTGATAATCGTTTGACAGCCGATAATATCAAGGCTTCAACATTATCAGCACTAATTGAATGGGCAGAGCAGGAGTTTACTTTGCTTGCATATCCGCCGCAACGGTAAGAATACTGCACCGAACGGTCTTTTTTACTGTAATGCGTTTGCAGGGTCATTCTTCTGCCACAATCCGCACAGTACAGATAACCGCTTAAACGGTTGCTATGCGTTCCTCTTGCCGCTGTCCTGTTCGCTCGTTTCTTTCGCTTCTGAACGCTGTCCCAAAGTTCCTGCGAGATGATAGGCTCGTGCGTATTATAAAATACATACTGTTCATCTTCATCGGTATTCTTTCTTTTGTGCAGTTTGAAATTGGTGCTGACCGATTTACGCAAAACAGTATGACCGAGATATTCCTGTCTGCTTAAAATCGCTCTTATGGTTGACATTCCCCAAAGATACGGGTCTGAAAACTTTGTTCCGTTATACTGTTCGGGGTGATATTCCTTTGCGTGTGCAGCCGGAATTAAAACCTTTTCTTCGGTAAGCAATTCAGCGATTGCTCTCGGACTTTTGCCCTCGTTGGCAAGCAAAAAGATACGCTTTACCACCGCAGAAGCCACAGGGTCAACGACAAGCGTTTGTTTGTCGGTTGCTAATCGGTTATATCCATAGGGAATTGAACCGCTACAACGCTTTCCGTCTTTCATACGGGCGTCAAACACAGCCTTGATTTTATTGCTTGTGTCTTTTGCGTACCATTCGTTCATTATATTCAAAAATGGGGCAAAGTCATTGTCAGAAGCATTATTGCTGTCGATACTGTTATTTATCGCAAGGAAACGGACATCTTTCTGTGGGAACAGAACTTCCGTATAAAAACCGACTTGCAGATAGTTTCGCCCTAATCGGCTCATATCCTTAACAATAATCGTTGCGACATTTCCTGCTTCTACTTCCTTAATCAACTCCTGAAAACTCGGACGATTGAAATTTACACCCGAAAAACCATCGTCAGTAAAATGACGGATATTCGTAAAACCATTTCTTCGGGCGTAATCTTCCAAGTATTGCTTTTGATTGGTGATTGAATTTGACTCACCATTAAGATCATCATCTCTCGACAAACGCTCATAGAGTGCTGTAATCTTTGAACTCCTTGACATTCTCTTATCCTCCTTTCCTTATGTAATCCGATTTAGCATTACAGGGATTACTCCCTCTGCTAATAGGAGAAAATAGGGGTACAAAGCGGAACTGTTTTTCAAGAAAATCAAAATATTTTTTTGAAGTTCCAAGACCGATTTTGATAGCCTATTTTCAATTTAGAAACGCATTATTTATCGTCCTACTAAAGTATAGCCCTCTGGCACAGGAACCGGACATCATTGGAAGATTATATGGAACAACTGAATTTTTCTGATACTGAAAGCCAGGAATTATTTGAAACAGTCATGAAGCTGCCGGAAAAATACCGGACAGTGATCCATCTGTTTTATTATGAAGACTATTCCATTAAGGAAATTGCAGACATTCTAAAGATCAGCAAAAGCAACATAAAGGTCCGGTTAAACCGCGGACGTACCGTGCTTCGTGACACCCTAAAGGAGGCTTGGGACTATGAACAATCAGAATAAAGAACGCTATAAGAAAACATTTGACATGATCCACTCAGATGCAGTCATCAACATCACCACGGAACGCTCAAAGAAGCTGCGGATCCACACGATCACACGCAGACTTTCCTACGCAGTTGCCGGACTGGCAGCCATCTTCTGTCTGTCAAATGGCATCTGTCTGGCAGCAACCGGAAGCACCTGGGTGCATAAGGTATTCTCTACTGCAAATGGTACGAAGGTCGAATACGATGCAGAAGACGCTACCATGTCTTTCCGTATCGAATCAACCGATCAAACCTATGTCACCGCGAAAGCCGGAAGACTGTATTTCACCCTGAACGGACAGCAGACCGATATCACAGACAAATGCAGTACAGATACCTACTTCCGATATGATTACACGGATGCCGATCATATCACACATGTGATCGTCATAGGCGGAACTGCCGATGATTATGGCTATGCCGAATATCTGTTTGATGCAGATGGTACTTATATCTTCAACAACATGAATGTATCTTCCGATACTCCGGCATGGTTTGTAAATGCGGAAAAAGATCTCGGTGTAGATGCGGAATCCTTATCGGATGAAGCTGCCACCTATTCCGTGACCGAAGAATAAAAATTTTTAAAATAATTCCATAAATCCTCCATTTTCTTTCGTATGTAAATTAAAGAAGCAAATAAACCGGACATTGATAAGACTATATATTTTTTTGAATATTCTTATTCACTGATATATGTTAGTATTATTCATATCTGACCACGAAAGAAATGGAGGATTATTTATGAATAAAAAGATAATCAGCTTATTACTTGGTGCATGTCTGTGCACAAGTCTTGCAGGATGCAGAAACGCAGATAATAATGGCGGCAGCGTCACCAAACAAAAACTTTTAGCATCAAAGGAACTCGGAAGTGACATCGCAGTCGGAGCAAAACCGGCGCCCGTCGATTCCTATGAGGAACTTAAAAACGGTGTCAACAATTTTGCATTTGACCTGTATGATGCACTTCCAAAAGACAGCAACTGTTTTTATTCCCCTTACAGTATTTCCAGTGCACTGTCCATGCTCGATCAGGGTGCCGGGGGCGAAACGAAAACGGAACTGGAATCAACACTTGGCATCAAAGATCTTTCAACCTGGAATACGGAAATGCAAAGCTATCTGAACAAAGACTGGTCCAAGCAGACATATGTAAATACTGCAAATTCCATCTGGATGACCACCGGAAAAGACTGGGCGGCTAATATCTCAGATGATTTTCTGCTTCCGGCCAAGACCTATTACCATGGTGAGATATATGAAGCCGATTTTACGGATCATGCCGATCAGGTTGTGAAGGATGTAAACAACTGGGTAAATGAACATACAAATCAGATGATCCCATCCATCATGAATGAACTTTCGACAAATACTGTTATGATGCTCATTAATGCGGTTTACTTTGAAGGAAAATGGCAGACACCATTTACAGAGGGTAACACATACGATGATACTTTTCACGGAACAAACGGAGATTCTACCGTACCAATGATGCATCTGTACGATGAACGATTCTCTTATGCGGATAGCGGATCGATAAAAGGAATCGTACTTCCTTACGATGGTGATTCTGTTGTAATGAAAGTATTCCTTCCATCTAAAGAAGGCGATACGATCACCAACCTGTTCGATGCTTTAAGCAGTGATGAGAAACAGGCACTTATCGACTCTCTGGATAATGCTGATTCTCCTGAGATAGAGACCATTCAGCTTCCAAAATTCACAGATGAACAGAGTATCAACGGTCTGGATGATATCCTGAACAGACTTGGAATCCGGTCTGCATATGCTTCTGCTGATTTCTCAAAGATCGCAGATGGCATCGCGGTATCTTCCGTTTCTCACAAAGCAAAAGTGATCGTTGATGAAAACGGAACAAAGGCTGCCGCGGAGACGGATATCATAATAAAGGAAACTGCTATGATGCCACCGGAAGAAACCTATAACTTCATCGTTGACCAGCCATTTGTCTATGTCATTGAAGATCAGGATACCGGAATGATCCTGTTCATGGGACGGGTAAATGATCTGTAAGATCCAATTCCATATTGATTTTCAATAATCTCTGTGCTATCGTAATAAGAAATAAATACAGACACATGCAACGGAGCAATTCAGAAAATGAGTTGCTTCTTTTTTTGTTTTATCAAATATAAGACTGAAAAATCTCCTGCCTGCAAGAGATGATTTTTCAAACACGATATGGATATTTTATTTGCGATACAAGGAGGATACAGGAATGGCGAAACTTATTACAAACTCGACCCCAAAGGCTGACGGTTTCCGTATGCCGGGAGAATTTGAAGAACAAAAGCAGATCTTTATGATCTGGCCGGAACGAACCGACAACTGGAGAGCCGGTGCGAAACCGGCACAAAAAACATTTGCAAATGTAGCTGCTGCGATCTCAGAATTCGAACCTGTTACAATGTGCGTATCTGCCGCACAATATGAACATGCAAAAACCATGCTGCCTGCCGGCGTACGGATCGTTGAAATGAGCAGTAACGATGCATGGTGCAGAGATATGGGACCAACTTTTCTGATAAATGATAAAGGCAAAACCCGTGCCTGTGACTGGACCTTTAATGCCTGGGGCGGACTGGTCGACGGATTGTATTTTCCATGGGATAAGGATGATCAGATCGCATCCAAGATCTGCGAACTGGAACAGATTGATTCTTACCGAACTGATGATTTCGTATTAGAGGGCGGCTCTTTTCATGTCGATGGGGAAGGTACACTGATCACCACCGAGATGTGCCTGCTGTCAAAGGGAAGAAATCCTCATCTCACAAAAGCTCAGATCGAGCAGAAATTAAAAGATTATCTGAATGTCGATACGATCATCTGGATCAAGGACGGCATCGATCCCGACGAGACAAATGGACATATCGATGATGTCGCCTGCTTCGTCCGTCCCGGTGAAGTTGCCTGCATCTATACGGATGATCCGACTGACCCATTCTATAAAGAAGCACAGGCCGCTTACCACACCCTGTCAAATGCTGTAGATGCCAAAGGCAGGAAACTGATCGTCCATAAGCTCTGTACAACCAAAGCTCCGGTTTATCTGAAGGGCATGGAAACAGTCGATGCAGTTCCCGGAAGCACTCCAAGAAAAAACGGTGACCTTGCGATCGCCTCTTATCTGAATTTTCTGATCGTAAATGGCGGCATCATCCTGCCACAGTACGGTGATGAAAATGACGCTCTTGCAATCCGTCAGGTACAGTCCATGTTCCCGGAACGTAAGGTTGTCGGTGTCCGTACCGAAGAAATTGCTTACGGCGGCGGCAATATCCACTGTATCACCCAGCAGCAGCCGAAAGCCTGACATGATGTCTGCCATCTTTATCATAGCAAATCTGCTATTGCATCACCGAAATTCACTACAAAAAATGGAGCATACAGAGTTCTCTCTGTACGCTCCATTTTCTACTTTCGCATCATTACAAACCGCTCCTTGCGAAGCTCCTGCATAAGAAGCTTCACTGTCCAGTTCTGATTGCTCGGTGTCAGGATCGCCTTGTAATCCACTTTCACATCACCATGCCGAAGCTCGAATAGCATCTTGTCCAGACGTTTTTCCTTCAAATTACATAAAAGAATCAGGCTGTCTGCCCGGCTCTTTGTCTGCATACCCGCAGTCACTGCACTCGAAGAATGTTTAGCTGCGTTTTTCCCAGTCTGATCCGTTGCATCTGCCATTTCTGCTACTTTTTTATAGGTTCCATTTACAAGCTCACCCAACTTATAATTCGTTGTCACTATCTCATCCGGTATCCGATCTACGGTGATCTTCATCCGGCTTGCAATATTCTGTATTTTACGGTATTCGCTGTCTGTTACATGTATTAATATTAACTTTTCCATGCTGTCTCCTGTCTGTATATCTCGTTTCACACTACCACAGGATTAGAAGAAATGCAAGAGACTCTATACTACTTATCTTCTTCTGCCCAGACTTCTTTTGCCATACGAAATACTGCCCATGCCTTCGGCCATCCACAGTAAAATGCTGCATGTGTAACGATCTCTGCAATTTCCTCCTGTGTGATTCCGTTTGCCTTTGCACTCATCAGATGATAACGGAAGGATTCATCGGTAAGCCCCTGTGCCATTAATGCAACTACAGTTACCAGTGACCGGTCTCTGAGGGACAGCTTATCCTCTCTGCTCCATACCTCGCCAAATAATACATCATCATTTAATTCTGCAAATTTTGGAGCAAATTCTCCAAGCTGTGTTCTTCCTGCTGTCTGTTTTACTGCCATGATAGATCCACCTTTCCTATGCTAACTTATTATATTCTTCATCCGTGACCGGTTCGCACCATTCATTACTGCAGTTCTCACCCGGTACTTCTACTGCGATATGGGAAAACCAGCTATCCTTCTTTGCACCATGCCAGTGCTTTACCTCTGCCGGAATCGTGATTACAGTTCCCGGTACAAGACTGACTGCCTCTTTTCCTTCTTCCTGATACCAGCCCTCTCCGGCTGTGCAGATCAGGAGCTGTCCGCCGCCCTTTGTTGCGTGATGGATATGCCAGTTATTCCGGCATCCCGGCTCAAAGGTTACATTTGCAAGAAACAATCCTGTTTTCGTGTCTGTCAGCGGATTCAAAAAGGAATCCCCAATAAAATATTGTGCAAATGCTGTATTTGCATTTCCTGTTCCAAATACGTTCTGCTTCTCAAATTCTTCTCTGTTTGTAGTCTTCATACTATCACTCTCCATCTTACTTAAACTTGTTTCAGCGCTTATGCGCCTATGCTCTGATGCTTTCCGTATTTATATACTAAAAAGGAGTATACCTTTTTCGTACACTCCTATCATACTCTTTGAACTTTACTCCAAGTCAAGAACTTTTTTGTATGAAGTTTTTATGAAGTAAGTATTCTCAGTATTCAAGTAACCTTTTGTATATATGTAAATCCTCATCCTTGAACACGTTAAATACCACCTGCATCCGGCTTCCTGTTTCTTCCAGATACTTCTGCACGGTTTCTACTGCGATCTCCGCTGCCCGTTTATTCGGGAACATGAATACGCCTGTCGAAATGCAGCAAAAGGCAATACTTGATACTCCATTTTCTTCTGCAAGCTCCAGACAGGAACAATAACAGGATGCCAGCAATTCTTCGTGTTCCTTCCGCAGCCGTTCCTGCACGATCGGACCTACTGTATGAAGTACATATTTACATGGAAGGTTAAATGCCGGTGTGATCTTTGCCTGTCCGGTCGGCTCCTCATGTCCCTGCGCCTGCATGATATCATTACAGCGCAGCCTGAGCTCTATTCCTGCCTTTGAGTGAATGATATTGTCCACACAATTATGCATTGGACGAAAGCAACCGCACATCTGACTGTTTGCGGCATTCACGATTGCGTCCACCTTTAGTGCTGTTATATCTCCCTGCCAGAGATAGATCCGGTCATCTGATTTTGTCGGAAACAACTCTGTAAGATCTATGACTCCTGCCTTTTCATTTTCCTCCGTCAGATATTCGTCCTGAATCCTTAAAAATTCCTGACTGATCTTCTTCGGCATCCGTACATTCATCAGGGAGCGCAGAAGATCCTTCTGTTCCTGTTCATCTTCCGGAATTCTGTAATTCTTATAATATGTATCTTCATCCAGCAAATTCCGGATCAGCCATTTTCTCTGTTCCTCGTGATTCATCAATCTCTGCTTCCTTCCATATTTAGACTTTCTGTTTTACTATTTATTACACTATCTCTGGAAATCCTTCATCCGTTATTTTTCTGCCGCATAGCGCCAAATGTCCGTTACATCCCAGCCACACAACGCTCTATATCCGTAATGCTTTCTTTCATATCTGCATTAATTCCGACCGCGCGGTCACCAAGACTCTCCGGCACAACTGCTTCATTCAGATTCAGACGGATTATCGAGATATTTTTATTCTCTCTGACCAGTTTTTCAAATGGAAATCTAATTATCATTGGTGTGTTAAATCCAACGCCAAGTTCCAGCAGCACCAATCTGCCTTTCTCTGCCTCAGACAGGAAATCTCCAAATCTCTGCTCCGCATCATACCATGCTGCATCCTGAACGAAATGCTGATCTTTTCGCAGATTCATGTCCATAGCCCCGCCGCACACCGGACATTTCGGAACCATATAGATCGGTATCCTGCAATCCCTCCGTGCCTGATCCATCTGCCGGAACAGATCTACCGCATCGTAAAGTTTATCATGACAGCCTTTTCCGCACTGAATATGGAAATAATCTCCCTGTGTGCAGAAGATCTGATCTTCCGGCAACCCTGCTTTGACAAACTGACCATCTGCATTTGTGCTTAAGACAAATATCTTCTTACCGGAAAACATACTTAAAAACGTTTTATGAAGCGGTGTCACATCCAGATCAATACCGCCAAGGATCGCCTGTTTCGACCAGTAGCCCCAGTAGCTTTCTTCATCCGGGTACGGGTAAAAGCCTGCAGAATACATATCCTGCATATATGGCCCTTTTCCATATTTCTTCTGGAACTCTCCGAAATTCTCCTCAAAAAATGTTCCGCCATACTGCGCGCCTGCCGCTGCACTCATCCCTGCTCCTGCTCCAACCAGAACGTACTCTGCATCCTGTAACATCTGGGAAGCCAAACGGATCTGTTCCTCATATGGCGTCTTCTGGAACACATAATCTCTGGCAGGTGTCCCGGACAAAAATGTTTCAAATGTTATTTTATCATTTCTATACTTAATCTTTTTCATAATCTGTCGCTCTGTTTCTGTCTGTATATCCATTTCATTATTTCTATCGGTCACTTTCGCATGATTGCCTGAACAGGACAGTTCTCATAACAATTTCCACAATGCAGACAATGCTGCTGATTGATCTTATATGGTGTTCCTCTCTCGATACACCTCTGAGGACAGAGTTTCTCACATTTACCACAGCCGATACAGGCATCTGTTATCACATACCCCTTTTCCCGGATTATAGCATTTCCAAGGCTGTATGTCTCACGAAATATCGGATTCACGCCCAGATTAAAATATTCTACCTCACCCTGATCAATACAGAATATAATACCTATACTTCTGGTATTACCCGGATAGACATTTGCCAGATAAGGCTGCTCCTCAAAGATGGTATCACGCCATTTCTCCTGTTCTTCCTCGCGCACCGCATATGCCTTTCCCGACAGTCGTATCATCTCTTTATATTTTGTATAGCAAAGGATCTGAACCCGTCCATCTTCCAGAAGTTCCTGACAGAAATTCTTCCCCCTTGCCGTATAAAAATACAGGGCATCCGATTCATAATGGATCGCACTGATATTCCGTATCTGCGGCGCACCATCCTTATCCACTGTTGCAAATGCAAGAACTCCTACCAATTGCATCTTCTTTAAGCATGTTTTTAAATCCATCTATCGTTCCTCCAATACAAAATAACCAGACATCCGCATTCCTGTTTGCGTTTGTTTACTCTACAATTTTAATTCTTCCCTGTTTTCTTGTTAACATGGAAGCACCTCCCCAGTAATCTCATTTCTTGTCTTCCAGCACTGAGGATCTGCTCCGTAAAAGCTCCCGGTCGTTCCATTTGCAACAGCCGGACACCCTCTACACCATGCTTTTAATTCACACTTGCTGCATTTGCTGAATTTCTCATAATCTCTGTATTTCTCCATCTGACAGATCCACACATCTGCCAGCCGGTCCTCAAATACATTTGCCACCTTGCTGTCCATAACACGCCTGCATGCCATCACGTCACCATTTGATGAGATCGTGATATGGCAGTTACCACAATTACAACCCGCATAGATCATGCCTACCTGTGCATTTTCCGGCAGCGTAAACGCTCCTGTTTCATACTCATATAACGTCCACAGATGATCCTTTTTATTAAAATACGTCTTGCAGCCTGCCGCTTCATATGCCTTATACTTCGCATCACAGACAGACAAAAGCTCCCGGTACTCCTCCGGTGTCATGCTGGTATCGACCTCTCCACCGGTCGGTACATATCTTGAAAATGCATACACATCCACGCCAGCCTGAACAACTGCATCGATAATATCCGGTATCTCATGCATATTTGTCTTTGAAACCGTACTCATGATAATGCTCCGGATTCCTGCCCGATTCAGACAGCCGACTTTTTCCAGCGTCAGATCGAAGCTGCCCGGTTTCCGAAACCAGTCATGGGTCTCTCTCATTCCATCTAACGACATCTGGTATTTTTCACAGCCACAAACGGCTAACATTTTACAGATCTCATCGTTCAGATGGAATGGATTTCCCATGATTGTAAATGGAATATTTTTGCTCTTTAACAGAACCATCAATTTCCAGAAATCAGGATGCAGGATAGGATCGCCGCCAGTAATATAGAAGTACGGTACTCTGTGATAGACCTTACAGAAATCTTCACAGTTCGCCACAACCTCCTGCATCTGCTCCCAGGTCATGCTCTTTAATTCCTTACATCCTGTCCCTGAAAATATATAACAGTGCTTACACCGCTGATCACACTCATCTGTGATATGCCATTGAAATGCAAAATACTGACTCATCCTGTCCATGCCTCCTTATTTCTTCATCTTATTTCTGCTCCGGCTTGTCAGACGCTCCACATGCTGTTCCGCACGCTGCCGGTTTGTCGGATGCTCCACATGCTGCACCTGCCTGCTTGTCCTTATCGTCTTCCCAATCTGCAATATTTGATAATGCCATCTTCTGTTACCTCCTGATAATTTTATTTTTGGGCTGTTGCCCTCTTGCATTATCAACATAACAAATTCTGATTTTCGAAAAAAGTACGCACTTTTTTATTACCTGGTCACAAAAAAGTAACCCCGGTTACCTTTTTGTAACTAATTGACCACACATAGGATGTTAGATTATAATTGGATGTAACAAGAAAAAAGAATATTGGGTACAAAATAAATGTTAGATATAAAACAAATACATGGAGGTAATGTTATGTTAACAAAAGAAGAATTACCAGAATGTCCGGTTGCAACGACCGTTGCTCTGATCGGAAGTAAATGGAAGCTGCTTATTATAAGAAATCTGTTACAGCGTCCATGGCGATTCAACGAACTCAAACGCGATCTGACCGGTATCAGCCAGAAGGTTCTGACCGACAGCCTTCGCTCAATGGAAGAAGACGGGCTGATCACCCGAACCGTATACCCGGAGGTTCCGCCACGCGTAGAATATGCGTTAAGCGACCTCGGACAGACCTTAAAGCCAATCCTTGACTCTATGGTCGAATGGGGTAACGCCTATAAACAAATGTAAAAAAAAGCCATACATAGTGATTAACCCTTTTCATAGCTATTATCTCCACTATGCATGGATAGTAACGGATACCAGAGAAGAACACAAGACAATTGAAAAAGCACCCGACCGGGTGCTCTTGCTTTATCTTTTCTTTGCCGCCTTGGCTGCTTTCTCCAGCTTTCGCTTCTTTGCCTGCTCAGCCATGAATAATTTTCTGAGATTTTCCAGCTTTGCAGCCTCCTCTTTTGCGGTATTCAGATCATCTGTGACCCTGTCCTGTGCGTCCTGACTGTCAAATCTTACAAACTTCTCAAATACGGTTGGATAAGTGAAAGTCTTTTCTATATTCTCACACTGAAATAAAATACGGATGTGTGTACCATCACATTCAACTACATTTCCCTCACCAAATTTTACATGTTTCACTTTTTCGTTTTCAAACATAACCTATCTTCCTCTCTACCTATTGAAAACATCTCCAACTGCCAATATGTGCCCTGTTTCGTCTTGCCGCTACGGCTAAAAAATAACTTTTTTATTTCAGACTTCTATATTATTAATATTACCAAATATTTTCCATAAAATTCCAGTGCAAATTAATTTTCGTAAGAAATTCGTGAAAACCCCACACTCAAGCTTTCAAATTTTGTAAAAAATGTATTCTTGACATTTACCCTGCTATTCAAATATGCAGAAAACCGTCTCAGAAAATAATGCACTTTTTAAGCCTCGCCTGCGCTAATTGCAGAAACTTTCATATCTGTTTTGTTTGGAACTATCCGATATATTACAAAAGCAACAGTTACTATATATTACACTATTATGTAGCAAGCCTTTTTCAACGCCGGTCCTTAGCGAGTTGCCATAGGCAAGGAGCTTAGTACCGCTGCGTTAAAATAAAGTGCAAACGACTTGCGGAATAATAGGTGTAATTATAGTACTAGTTGCTTTTAATATCTTTCATTCTGTTCCAAACAAAACAGATATGGGCTTTTGGCTTATCTTGCGAAGGCTTTTAACAGTTCAGCCACCTCAGCTTCTGTGGATAAGGACAATGCTTTTGCTGCAAGCGCATCTGCATCTGCCTTTGACCATTTGGCAATTGTGCCTCTGGTTCTTAAAACAGAAGTTGCCGATACACTGAACTCTCCCAGTCCAAAGGAGATCAGAAGTGGGATCAGTAACGGATCAGCAGCTGCTTCACCACACATACCTACCATGATGCCTGCTGCATTTCCTGCTTCAATAACATTCTTCATAGAACGAAGAACAGCAGGATTGTATGCGGAATACAGATATGCAACCTTGGCATTTCCTCTGTCAACTGCCATTGTGTACTGGGTCAGATCATTTGTACCGATACTGAAGAAATCAGCTTCCTTTGCCAGAAGATCTGCGATCAGGCTGGCTGCAGGAGTCTCGATCATAACGCCGACCTGAATATCCTTGTTATATGCGATTTTCTCTGAATCTAACTCCTTCTTAAGTTCCGCTACCAGTTCTTTTACCCGTCGGATCTCATCCACACAGGTAACAAGCGGAACCATGATCTTAATATCGCCAAATGCACTCGCACGAAGCAATGCACGAAGCTGTACCTTGTAGCTGTCCTCATTTTTCAAACAATATCTGACTGCACGGAAACCAAGGAACGGATTGTCTTCTTTTTCCAATCCGAGATACGGGATATCTTTGTCACCGCCGACATCCAGTGTACGGATAATAACTTCTTTACCCTGCATCGTCTCGGCTGCTGCCTTATATGCTTCAAACTGCTCGTCCTCTGTTGGCAAACTGTCTGTTCCCATGAACAGGAACTCAGTACGGAATAAGCCTACGCCTTCACCATCAGCTGCAACAACACCTTTGGCATCCTCTGGATTGCCGATATTGCCATATAAAGCTACCTTTGTTCCATCAGCAGTTACTGTATCTTTTCCTCTGTAGATCTGAAGCAGTTCCTTCTCTTTCAGGTAATCTGCACGCTTTGTCTCATATTCTGCGATCTCATCCATCGCAGGTTCTAAGATGCAAACGCCTTCGCATCCGTCTACAACTGCCATCATACCATCGGACACCTGATCTACGATACCATCTACACTAAGTACAGCAGGGATCTCAAGTGCTCTTGCAAGAATAGCTGAATGAGAAGTCTTACCGCCAATCTCGGTGATAATACCTGCTACATTTTCCTTTACGATTCCTGCTGTCATGGATGGTGTCAGATCCTTTGCGACGATCACTGTACCTGCCGGAACATCTCCGATATTAATATCCGGCGTACCGGTAAGGATCTTAAGCATACGGACACGGATATCTCCTACGTCAGTTGCTCTCTGTCTGGTCAGTTCATCATCTACCTGGGAGAACATGGATACGAACATATCACATACACTGTCAACGGCTGCTTCTGCACATTCGCCATTACCGATCAACTCCTTGACCTGATCCTGCATAAATGGATCACTTATCAAAACGATATGCCCTTCCAGGATCTCTGCATTATGTTCTCCAACCTTTTCTTTCATTGCATCTGCCATTTTCTGAGTCTTTTCAACAAAAACTTCCATAGCATTCTCAAATCTCTGAAGTTCAGCATCTGTATCTGTTACTGTATGCTGCTTATATTCCGGTTTGCCATCACTGATGATGACAACCTTTCCGATGCCATAACCGGCTGAGCCGCCTATTCCTTTTAACATATCTTCTACCCCGCTTTCCAGATGAAAGAATGCTGTCTGACTATTCGCCAAGACCGGATTCAACCAACTCTACTGCCTTTGCGAGAGCTGCCTGCTCGTCTTCACCGTCACACTCAATTGTCATCTCTGTTCCACACTTAATACATGCTGCAATGATCAGCATAACGCTCTTTGCGTTGATTCTCTTACCGGCAATATCGATTGTTACGTTACATTTGAACTTTGTCATTTCCTTTGCAAATACTCCTGCCGGTCTCATGTGTAATCCCTGCTCATTAATAACTTTAACTGTCTGTGATACCATAATTATCTTCTCCTTTTTATATCTCTTTTATCATTTGTCCGATTCGGACAAACGCATGATCAACATTGTTACTTTTGATTTAATATTTGAAATATCCCTGTTTTATTTATATCCGGCAGGAACAGATTCTTTCTGTTCCCACCGTTGTTAAAAAGGATAGGGTTTTTGTTTTTATTCTTCTGCTACATTTTTCTTGATCAGACCGAGCAGTAAACAGGTTACTACAGAACCGATCACCCATGAAAGAATGTAGAATAATGGATGTCCTACTGTTGCAAATACGAAGATTCCTCCGTGTGGCGCCATCAGTGTACATTTGAATGCTGCTGATAATGCTCCTGCTACACCTGCACCAACCAGGGTACATGGGATAACATGAAGCGGATCTGCTGCTGCAAATGGAATCGCACCCTCTGTGATGAAGGAACAACCCATTACAAAGTTAGAAACGGCTGATCCTCTTTCTGCCTTTGTGAATTTCTTAGGGAACAGCTTACATGCAAGTGCAATTCCCATTGGTGGAACCATACCGCCAATCATTACGGCTGCCATGGAAATGTAGCATGCCTGAACGGCTGCATCACTCTGGGATGCACCGGCTGATACAAGGTCTGCTGCTGTAGAAAGCATTCCCGAGCCGAATACATAAGCTGCCTTGTTGATAGGACCGCCCATGTCGATCGCCATCATTGCTCCGAGGATCAGACCAAGGAGAGCTAACAGATTCTTATCTGCAAGTGATGTAAGCATATTGGAAAGTCCTGTATTTACAAGGCCGATCAATGGATTAAAGATAAATACCATCAATACGCCTACAAGGAAAATACCAACTAACGGATAGATCAATGTTGGCTTGATACCCTCTAATGACTGAGGGAACTTTGAACACATCTTCTTTAATAAAAGTACGATATAACCTGCAAGGAAACCTGCAAGAATACCACCTAAGAAACCGGATACTGTATTACCGGAGCCTTCGCCTACAAAACCGAATTTTGAGATAAAATTCTGGAATGGGGAAAGGCTTGCACCTGCCCATATATATTTTGCGATCGCTGCATTACCGGATGAAGCAAGAAGTCCGCCGGTAAATCCAACTGCAAGACCCGGACGATCTGCGATCGAATATGCGATATAACCTGCAAGTACCGGAACCATCAGTCCCATGGACAGATCTCCGACATATTTAAAGAATGCAGAAAGTGGTGTACAGGTACCGAAGTTTGAACCACCGGTTGAACCATATCCACAGATTGTATCGATCAGAAATGCCAGTGCGATCATGATACCGCCACCGATAACGAATGGAAGCATATGGGATACACCGCTCATCAGATGCTTGTAGATCTGACTTCCAACACCGCCTGCGCTTTCTTCCTCTGCTTTCTTTCCACTCTCATGATGCACCGAAACCTTGCCATCGATCACTTTATTGATAAGCTCTTCCGGTTTGTGGATACCATCTGCTACCTTTGTAAAAAGAACTGGCTTGCCGTCAAATCTTGCGGTCTCTACATTCTTATCGGCTGCTACGATAATACCGTCACATTCTTCAATCTCCTTTGCTGTCAGACGATTCTTAACACCGCCGGATCCATTTGTTTCAACCTTGATCGAAATGCCCATTTCATTTCCTTTTTTCTCAAGGGCTTCCGCTGCCATAAATGTATGTGCGATACCGGTCGGACATGCTGTAACTGCAAGGACTCTGTATCCTGTCTTTTCCGGTGCGTTTTCTTTCTTATCTTCTGTTGCTTCTCCAAGTTCATCCGCGAACTTTTCCATCTCATATTTGCTGCAGATATCTAAGAACTGATCTGCATTCTTTGCTGCAAGAAGTTCTGCTCTGAAGTTCTCATCCATCAGCAACATACTGAGTCTTGATAATACTTCCAGATGTACATCTGCGCCCTTTTCCGGTGCTGCGATCATGAAGAACAGGTTTGCAGGCTGTCCGTCTAATGAATCATAATCTACACCGTCCGGTACTGTCATAGCTGCAAGTCCCGGCTGCTTAACTGCTGCATTCTTGGAATGAGGAATTGCGATTCCCTCTCCAACTCCGGTCGAACCGGATTCCTCTCTTGCAAGAATTCCTTTCTTGAATTCTGCCTTATCTGTTATATTGCCCGATTTTGCATGAAGATCGATCAGATAATCGATCGCTGCGTCTTTAGAATCTACTTTTACACCAAGGGCAATTCCTTCTTTTTTTAATAACTCCCTTATTCTCATACTCATTCTCCTTTACTCAAATACCGGTTTATCAGGATCTGGTCAGGTCAGTCGGTTCTTCTCCCTTTTCCCCAACTGTTAAAATTGTCCTAAAAGTTTCTCAACCTGGTCTTTTGTTGCAAGTCCTTCTGAAAATGCAGTTGCACTGCCTGTTGCTGCGCCGTACTTTAATGCTTTCTTGTAATCATGCTCTGCAAAATAGCTTGCGATAAATCCTGCCACCATGGAATCTCCGGCTCCTACAGAATTAACAACTTTTCCTTTTGGAACGCCCATTCTGTATGTCTCTCCGGTCTCTGTGAGCAGCATAGATCCGTCTCCTGCCATGGAGATCGCTACGTTTCTTGCTCCAAGTGTCTGTAATCTCTTTGCATATTCTTCAATCTCCTCATCGGAATGAAGTGTTACGCCAAACATTTCTCCAAGCTCGAAGTTATTCGGCTTGATAAGAAACGGATGATACTTGAGAACATTTAACAGGAGATCCTTCGTAGCATCGACTACGATATCAACCTTCTTGCCTGCAAGTCTTGCCATGATCTTCTCGTACACATCAGATGGTAAAGATGGTGGGATCGCTCCTGCCAGAACCAGACAGTCACCGTCTGTTAAACCATCTAATTTCTTATAAAGTTCTTCCAGTTCTGCATCGCTGATATTGGGGCCTTTTCCATTGATCTCTGTTTCTTCTCCGGCTTTCAGCTTAACATTGATTCTGCTAACGCCATCTGAAACCGTGATGAAATCAGCTTTTACACCAAGGGCAGCGACTCCTTCTTCAATCGCTTTTCCGGTAAAGCCTGCAACAAATCCAAGTGCTACAGAATCTACGCCCAGATTCTTAAGGACTGTCGAAACATTGATTCCCTTTCCACCGTAGAACAGGGCTTCTTCTCTGCTTCTGTTTACCGAACCGATTTCCAGTTTTTCCATTCTGACAACATAATCGATTGCCGGATTGAAAGTTACTGTGTAGATCATTCCTTCATTACCTCCTTTATGACTGTTGCATCTGCATACTTATCATTTACAAGTCGGTCGGTGATAATACACGCCTTCTTGATTCCTGCAAATGTAACCGCTGTAACCTTGTCAAACTTCGTGTGATCGGCAAGGACAACACTCGCATAAGATCGGTTGACCGCTTCCATCTTTACAAGTGCTTCTTCTACATCAACTGTCGTGAAACCGTAATCTGTATGTACACCGTTGGTTCCAAGGAAGCATTTTGAGAAATTGAACATCTTCATATTATTTACAGCATCTGCACCTACCGTAGATTCTGTGACCGGCTTTCCGAGTCCTCCGATCATGTATGCCCGAAGTCCTTTGTTCATCAGCCGTTTGATATGTGCAATTCCGTTTGTGACAAATGTCGCTCTGGTTGATTCCAGATACTCGATCATCCATCCGGTACTTGTTCCTGCATCTATGAAAATAAAATCGTCATCATTGATCATATTCACCGCATACCGCGCAATTGCTTTCTTTTCTTCCACACAGAGCTGCTCTTTTACACTGACCGCAATCTCATCTGCAATAAACTGGTGTGCAACTGCTGTAGCTCCTCCGTGTACCTTATTCAGTTTTCCCATTTCATCGAGAGCGATAAGATCCCGCCGTATGGTTGATTCTGATGCTCCTGTGCACTCTGTCATTTCTGCAACTGTGATCGTTCCTTTGTTCTTCAGAGCTTCCAGTATCTTGTTATATCTTTCTTCCGTAAGCATATATATAGGTCTCCTTATTATCAAATCATTTTATTATTTGCAATTCAATTCATATATATGCATTATAACCGTTTTTTCGTTCAAAATCAATCATATTCGTTCAACTTAGGTTTATATTAGCACACATTTCGTTCAGAATCAATCATTAATTTGCACTTTTTTGAAGTTTTTTGAACAAATATGAAAGAAACGGAATTAAAGAAAGCAGGCAGTCTCGTTATAAGACTTCCTGCTGATTGATATATGACATCAGCCAAAGGGTCATAGCTGCGTCTCTTCCAAAAAGGATCTCATTATAGAGTTCTTTTTTGCATACGAAATTCTAAAATATAAAATGGGACGTCACCATATATTTCCGGTTGTTCCTGTCTAAAATTACATATATAATATAAATATCTGCATTCGCTGATATGGGGGACTTATTAAGTTAACAGATCAAATATTTTAATTACATAATTCGGAGGTAATTTCTATGAAACATTCCAATTCTTTCTGGAAACGTACAATCATCGGATGCAGCCTGCTTGGTATGGTTATCGTAACTGCATTGCCAGCACAGGCAGCAGTTCAGGCAGCAACTTTAAATGAGCGCACAGTTTCCGCTGTCAGTACATACACAGGCACCAATGTTGCCCTTGCCACAAGTAAGACCGCAGCTATAAATACTGCCACTTCTACTACAAATACAACCACAAATGATGCCACCCTTACTGCAAGCAAGACCACGGCCAAGAAAGCCGCGCTGAATAAAACATCTTTAAAGCTGAAGAAGGGCAAAACTTACCAGTTAAATATAGTGCGTCTGTTACAAATCTGGCTTCCCAAGCAGTAGCCAGCCGAAGCGGCTATATGCCACTCTGGACAGATTCATTTGGAACACGCTAATCAGCGCACTATAAGTATAAAAAATAATCTCCCAGCCTTGAAGTGAACCCCTTTTATTAGACAAAAAGGTCTAATAAAAGGGGTTATTTTTAACTCATCATATCAAGGCTAACCGTCTATCGGTGGCACTTTTTATTTATGAACGATAATCACCGTTGATCTTAACGTAATCATAAGTCAGGTCACAGCCCCACGCCTTGGCGGATGCTTCGCCCTGATTCAGATTGACGTTGATATAGATATCATCCTCAGATAATACCTCAGAGGCTTTTTCCTCAGAAAATGGAATACCGGAACCGTTTCTGCATACCTCTACGATACCCTTCTCAGATTCAAGATCTACATCTACTTTATCGATATCGAAATCCGCTTCTGCATATCCGATCGCACAGAGAATACGTCCCCAGTTTGCGTCTTCACCAAACATCGCACATTTGGTCAGTGGGGAACGGATAATGCTCTTTGCAACGATGATCGCTGTATCCTGATCCGGTGCTCCAGATACTGTACATTCCAGCATCTTGCTTGCGCCCTCTCCATCACTTGCGAGCATCATCGTCATACACTCCATAACGATGTACAGTGCTTTCTTGAAAATTGCATAGTCGTCATTTTCTGTTACGATCTCTTCATTTCCTGCAAGTCCGTTTGCCATGACACTTAAAGTATCATTTGTCGATGTATCACCATCTATAGACAGACAATTATAGGTTACCTTTACGATCTCACTCAGAGCCTTCTGGATCATATCGGCTGAGATTGCAACATCCGTTGTGATAAAGTTCAGCGTGGTTGCCATATTCGGATGGATCATACCGCTTCCCTTTGCCATTCCGCCCAGGCGGCAGGTCTTGCCACCAAGTGTGAATTCTACTGCAACCTGCTTATCAACTGTATCTGTCGTCATGATCGCATTTGCTGCCTTATCATTGCCATCGGCACTTAAACCGTCAGCAAGCTCCTTCATGTGCTCTTCAAATGGTTCGATCGGAAGAATCTGACCAATAACACCAGTCGATGCATTGATGATCATATCTGCATCGATTCCCAGTGCATCTGCTGCCAGCTCACAGATCCGCTCTGCCTTTTCCACGCCGTCTGCATTACAGGTATTTGCATTCTTTGAATTAACGACAACTGCCATGGCTTTGCCGCCTGTTGCCTTCAGATGCTCCTTGGTTACAAGGATTGGTGCACCTTTTACCTTGTTCTGTGTATATACGGCTGCTGCATTACAGACTGTACTGCTGTAAACCATACCCAGATCGTTCTTATTCTTATCGGAATTCAGTCCGCAGTTTATACCATTTGCCACAAATCCCTTTGCCGCACAGACACCACCATCTACATATGTGTATCCTTCGTATGTTTTCTTCTTCATAATCATCCGCAGCCAAATCCTGTCGACTTCCACATTCTGTTCCGCCGCTGTCGATCAGTGATTCGCCACTGCCTCCTTTTTAAGATATATAAAACTCTGCCTGTATTTCTATTATCTTACTTGCCGATCGCTGCCAGGAACTTGTCCAGTCTTCCGATCGTACGATCCTTGCCGATCACGTTCATGATCGTAGCAAGATCCGGTGAATTCTTCTTACCGGTTACTGCTACACGAACAATCGTGCAGACATCTGTGATCGATCCCTTGTAAGCATCCGGGTTCTTCTTATATTCCTTGACATTCGGGCAATAGCCCAGCTTGTCGCCCATTACCTTCATCTCGGCAAACCAGTTCTCAGCATCTAAGAACAGATCCTTCTTGTATTCATTGATGATCTCTGCCATCTGATCTGCATTATACTTCTCGTCGATCTCGTAGGAAAGCTTCAGTTCATCCTCCGGCACATAGAGATAGCCGAACATCTCTGCCAGATCTGACCACTTACCAACATCCTTACGGACTTTATTTCCAGACATCTTCCAAAGACTGATCGTCTTCATGAAGCTGTCCTTATCTTCTGTTCCAAATGCATACAGCTTCTCATCAAATTCTTTTGCCCACGCCATGATCTTCTCATAACACTTCTCTTCTGAAAATGTGGAGATCATCTCTTTGCTGACATCATTTAACTTCACTATATCAAATAATGCACCGGAAGCCGGCATCTTCGCAAGTGACAATGTGAAATCATCAATCGTCTTATCTGGATTTGCCGCATGCCATTCCTCATAATTGGAATTTGCAATCGTCATAAGATATTCCAATACACTCTCGGATGGATAACCCTGCTCCTGATAGAAGCCAACGGCTGCCTCCGGGTCTTTTCTCTTACTGAGTTTTCTCTTGTGCTGATGTTCATTTCCATCCTCATCCACAGATATTTCCATCTTCATAATTGGTGAAATATGTGCATACTCAGGAAGTTCAAATCCGCACAGTTCAAATAACTGCTTATGAAGCGGATAGGATGCAAGCCATTCATCACCACGGATGACCATATTTGTTCTCATGAAATGATCGTCTACTGCATGTGCAAAATGATAGGTTGGAATTCCGTCAGATTTTAACAGTACAACATCCATCATATTCTCAGGCATCTCGATCTTACCACGGATCGGGTCACTGTAAACAACCGTCTTTCCTGCTTCGCCCGGGCTCTTAAGTCTGACAACATAAGGTTCTCCGGCTGCTAGTTTCTCCTCGATCTGCTCGTATGTCAGATTTCTGCCAACTGCATACTCTCCATAATATCCGATATCTACCTTTGCAGCCTCCTGCTTTGCTCTTATCGCATCCAGTTCTTCCGCAGTTGTAAAATCAGGATATGCATATCCCTCCTGCATCAGCTTCTTAACGCAGATCTGATAGATCTCTTTTCTCTCGCTCTGCTTATATGGTGCATATGTGACAGGGCTTCCTTCAAATGGTCCCTCGTCAAATCCAAGATCAAACTTGTTTAAGGAATTGATGATCTCCTCCACGCCATTTTCAAGCTCTCTCTTTCTGTCTGTATCTTCTATTCTAAGATAGAACACACCACCGCTCTGCTTTGCAAGTTTTCTTGATATCATAGCAGCATATAAACCACCGATATGCATATATCCGGTTGGGCTTGGCGCAAATCTCGTTACCTTCGCACCCTCCGGCAAGTCTCTCTTTGGAAATCTTGCTTCGAGATCGTCTACCGTTCCTGTTATATCCGGGAATATTAATTCTGCTAATTTGTTATAATCCATCTTATCTGCCACCTCTTATATCAAATCTATTTTTCGTTTCTGACCGCCTGACAGCACCTAATCGACTGTCAAAACACATATAGTAAAAAATACCACAAACCCCACATTTTGTACAGTTGTTTATTTCCTGTACACCACCGTACGCCGTACAGTATGGGTTGACGGATATCTCCGATACGCTTCGTTTTCTATTCGGTTCACGCGCCCATTTGCCTGCAGTCGCCCAAACTCGCCTTTCAGGCTCAAACAATGGGCTTAATGCAGGCAGCTAGCGCAAACCTCATTACGAAAGCCTCGCTATGATCGTTGATATCCGTCAACCCATACTGTCGGCTGGTACCGACTTGGGAAATTAACTTGCGAAAAATTTCTGGTGTGCTTCCTTATACCGGCATTGGCTGGCAATGCTTTTTCTGAACGGAGTACGTCTTGAAGATACTGCTCGAAGTTCGCAGAACTTATATTATATCTACAGTCTCCAAAGCGCAAATAAAATGGAAGACAGTTTTACATATGATTCGCAAGTCTTGACATCCAACTTGTTACATATAGTAAATACTGTCTTCCATTTTTATTTCATATATTATTATCTGCCAAGCTGAACAATATCTGTAATACAGCACAAGCTACTACTCACAGTTGCTTACTCGCGATAAAGTAAGTAGCTGTACATGTCAGCGTATTCGTGTTTGCCCTGTTTGATGAAATCAATGGCATCTCTTGGATGCTGGTTCAGCATACCGGTCAGCATGTAAGGTACATCATAGCCCCATACAGCATCACCCTTTTCCTTTAACGGAACCATGTAACGCTCAATGAACTTCAGGATATGGTACAGATTGTACTTTGGATTACGAAGGAAGCCAAGCAGCAATTCCATCGCGCAATTTCCTGCACCTCGTCCCATAGAGCTTACCGTTCCATCTAACATGCTTGCTCCATGTCTCATTGCTTCAACAGTATTTGCATATGCCATCTTCATGTTGTCATGTGCATGAATACCAATCTTCTTACCGTATTTCTCTCCAACTGCCACATATTTCTGTGTCAGTCTCTGGATCTGCTCCGGGTATAAAGAGCCGTAGCTGTCTACAATGTAGATTCCGTCTACATTTGATTTGCCTAACATCTCAAGGGCGATATCGATCTCTGACTCCTGATCCTTTGAGATCGCCATAATGTTACAGGTCGTCTCATATCCCTTTGCATGTGCATCCTCTATCATCTCGATCGCAGCAGGCATGGTGTTGATGTATGTAGCCACACGTATCATGTCAATAACACTGTCTGCTCTGTCAATAATATCTGTCTTGTAATCGCATCTTCCGACATCCGCCATAACAGATATCTTCATCTCTGTATTATTCTCTCCGACTATACTGCGAATGGCTTCTTCGTCACAGAACTTCCACTTTCCGAACTTCTCTACATCGAACATCTCCTTGGAAGCCTTGTAGCCGAATTCCATATAATCAACACCAGCCTTCAAATTTGCTTCATAAAGTGCTTTTACAAATTCATCTGTAAAATAAAAATCGTTGACAAGTCCTCCATCTCGAATTGTAGCATCAAGCACCTGAATATCAGGTCTGTACGTGATCATATCTCCGCCTATCATCGCTGTTTCCTCCTAAATCTTTTTTATCACCTGATGAGCCGCTCAAACTCTCAGGGGTATCCAACGCTCTTTCTATTTATTTTCTCACTTTAACGCGTTGGCGTGAGTATAGTATAACAGCTTTTTGAAATAATGCAAGCACTTTTTTACTTCAACGCAATAAACTTTTTCACTTTAAAGTTCCGCGATGACTGTCCTATCATAGAAAAAGCTCCCGGACATCCCACCCCTGCTGCATACTGCCTATACGAAATAACATTGCGAGAATTTCGTTGTTCACTGCACATTGTCAGTAAATGCGGGCGCAGGTTCTCACCGAAGGTGAGTTTGCGCAGGAGCATTTACGAATCAGACATGTGCAATGAGCAGAAATCGCAGCAAGTTATTTCGTATAGGCAGTATGCAGCAGGGATGGAGTGCCCGGGAGCTTTTAATAATAATATATCATTACGCCCGCTTCAGACTTCCAACCCGGAGTTCGAATTCATCCAGTGCTTCCTGATCCGGATTCTCACATTTCAGATGAACCAGATTGATCAGTCTGGTATGTGGTTCATATTCGTATTTATTGTCAATATCCGCCGGATCAAGTCCCAGTCTGAGCCACAGATGATTCATATGCGCTTTCGTCACAGAATTCTCATACAGCACCTTGATCGGTGTCTGCAGACTGTAGCTGTACTCTGTCTTCGCATCCAGATAAACAGGCATACTGCACACGATATTTCGTGAGCTGTTGCCGATCAGAATATTATAGACGCCTTCCTCTGCTACCCACTGATGCAGGTCACTGTCAAAGGATGCAAAATCCTCCTTCGTCAATGTGAATGTCACCTTTTCACGCTCACCATATGCCAGCCGGATCTTCTTAAAAGCTTTCAGTTCCTTTACAGGCTTTGATATCGTCGCATACGGATCACTGATATAAAGCTGAACGACTTCCATACCCTCTGAAAACTCTTCCGGTCCCTGATTGATCACATCCACAGCGATCCGGAGAGAATCCGTCAGCACCGGCATCTTCTTATTATCCACTTTGCCATCCGGATAAACCAGTTCCACCGGAACAGAATCCGCAATCGCACGCTCATTGCTGATCTCAAAATGACTGTAGGATAATCCATGTCCAAATGGATACAACGGCTCTACCATCTTCTTATCATAATATCTGTATCCAACGTAAATCCCTTCTCCATAATTGACCTGATATCCATCCCCGGGGAAATTCAGATACGTCGGTGTATCCTTATGCTTCTTCGGGAAGGTCAGCGGCAGCTTTCCGGATGGATTAACACGTCCGGTTAAAATATCTGCCATCGCATGTCCGCCCTCCATTCCCGGAAGGAACATACAGAAAATACCATCCAGCTCATGCTCCCAGAGTGCCAGATCAACCGGGCCGCTTACATTTAAGATCAATCCTAATTTGACCATAGGATTTTCCCGTTTCAGATCTAACATCTGATTCAAAATCTGTGCATCCTCCGCGGACAGCTTCATATTCTTCCGGTCATTTCCTTCCATGCCCGGTATTCTGGCAACGCAGATATAGGTGGAAATGCCTGCACGCTTCCCTGCTGCCGGTATTCCGATACTCACCTCGACACCATTCTGGATCAGCCCCTCGTAGATGCTGCTGTCCTTATCTGTCGTAATACCTGCACTTCCGGTACCACAGTCATATAAACGGATAGCTCCGCTTCCGCACAGAACAACCCCGGACATTACCTCCTCGTCTGATACAGTTTCAAATACAGAATCATTGCCCGCCTTTCCTTTCGACCGGATTGGGAAGATTTCATTTTCATTTTTCAATAATACAATTCCCTCACAGGCTGCCTTATATGCTGCCTGCTTCGACATATCCATAATATACTGTGCTGACATATCATAGCATTCCGGTGAACCATAGGTGTCCATCAGCTCCAGCACTCTCGCCACATTCCGGTCAAGCTCCTCCTCTGTCAGCTCCCCGGCTTCCACTGCCTGAACAACCTTCTCCGGATCTGCTGTGATTCCCGGCATATTCAGATCATTGCCTGCCTTTAACGCTGCGATCGGATCATATACTGCCCCCCAGTCTGATACGACCATACCTTCAAAGCCCCAGTATTTACGCAGAATACCGTCTAACAGCCATTCATTTGCCGTACAGGCTGTTCCATTGATCTTATTATAGGCTGCCATAACTGTCGCAGGCTGCGCCTGCTCTACACAGGCACGGAAACCAGGAAAATAAATCTCCTGCAATGCCCGTTCTGATATCGTTTCATTAATTCCCTGACGGTTCTTCTCCTGATTATTGGCAGCAAAATGCTTGATATTTGCTGCAACACCTTCCTCCTGCACACCCTTTACATATTCCGGGGCAAGTTTTGCTACCAGACACGGATCCTCAGAAAATCCCTCAAACAGTCTTCCGCCCAGTGGATCTCTGTGGATATTGATATTCGGTGTTCCAAGAAGCATACTCACGCCATACGCTCTTGCTTCTCTTCCAAGTGCATGTCCTGTCTGATTGACAACATCGGGATTAAAGGTTGCTCCCAGCATCATGCCACACGGAAAGCATGCCGGGGACATAATATCAGCCGCCGCATCGCCTGCCATTTCAACAAATGCAAGCGTCGTATCATTATTGGTTGTATGCTTTATAAATTGTTCCTTCAGATATTCCCGGACTTTTTTCCAGACCTTTGTCTCCTTTTCTGTCAGCTTGTCCGGACGGAAATAATCAAATATAACATTTCTTTCTTCTGTTGCACTAAAATTCTTCATCAGCCATGCTTCTTCCTCATCGCGTGGATTTGTACGCCAGGAAAGGATCAGATCTGCGATCAACTGTTCATAATTGATCCCGGTTCCGCCATCCAGCATACGGATCGCAGGCACCCCATATCTGGAAGCATCTGCTGTGCAGAAATTACTTGCACCGCATACCATGTCAGCCTTTTCTTCTATTGTCATTTGTTCCAGTATTTTCTTGATCTTATCTGTCATATTTTTATCTCCTGCTATTTGCAGCTATTTTCTATTCATCTGAAAACAGCTTACAAATTCTATCTACTAAATTCTGATTTTATAAAAGCACCCGCTTTACTGCGGTTTCCCAGCCGGAAAGCAGCATCCTCCGCATCTCTTCATCAATCTGCGGCTCAAATATCCGCTCCACCTGCCAGTTCTGCTTTATCTCTTCTATACTGTCATAATATCCAACAGCCAGTCCTGCCAGATATGCCGCACCAAGTGCTGTCGTTTCTGTTACGACCGGACGCACAATTTCCCCTGCTAACAGGTCAGCCTGGAACTGCATCAGGAAATTATTTGCACTCGCACCGCCATCTACACGCAGCCGTTTCAGCTCCATGCCAGAATCATTCTCCATTGCCTTTAACACATCGTAGGTTTCATATGCCAGTGATTCCACGGTCGCCCGAACAATATGTTCCCTTGTGGTGCCTCTGGTTAGTCCCAGGATCGCACCTCTGGCATATGCATCCCAATATGGTGCGCCAAGTCCTGTAAATGCCGGAACCACATAGACACCATTGCTGTCCTTAACGGATAATGCTATTCTCTCTGTATCACCGGCTTTCTCGATCAGCTTCATTTCATCGCGCAGCCATTTGATCGCCGCTCCTGCAACAAATACGCTGCCCTCCAGTGCATACTGTACCTTGCCGTTCAGTCCGATCGCTATCGTAGTAAGCAGTCCATGTTCGGAATAAACAGCCCTGTCTCCCGTATTCATCAACAGGAAACAGCCGGTACCATATGTGTTCTTCGTATCTCCCGGTTCAAAACAGCACTGTCCAAATAAAGCTGCCTGCTGATCTCCGGCAACACCTGCAACCGGTATCGAACCGCCGAATAACCGTTCATCCGTGTATCCATAGATCTCACTGGAATTATGCACCTCCGGCAGCATACTTTCCGGTATCCGGAATTTCTCCAGCAATTCCTTATCCCACTCTAATGTGTGAATATTAAACAGCATCGTTCTGGATGCATTTGTATAATCCGTTGCATGAACCCTGCCGCCGGTAAGCTTATAGATCAGCCAAGTATCCACTGTACCGAAATACAGCTTGCCCTGCTCTGCCATCTCTCTTGCTCCGTCAACATGATCGAGGATCCACTCGATCTTCGTAGCGGAAAAATACGGATCTGCGATTAGTCCGGTCTTTTGCCGGATCACAGTATCATACCCTTCTGCCTTTAATGCATCGATCCGGTCAGCGGTTCTTCTGCACTGCCATACAATAGCCGGATAAATCGGTTCTCCTGTTTCTTTATTCCAGACAATCGTTGTCTCTCTCTGATTCGTAATTCCGATCGCTGCAATCTCTTCTACTGGAATACCAAGTGTCTCTCTTGCTTCCATCATTACGCTCATCTGAGATGCCCATATTTCCTTCGGATCCTGCTCTACCCAGCCATTTTCCGGAAAATACTGTGTAAATTCCCTCTGTGATACAGCAGCCATCTCTCCATTTTTTCCAAATAAAATTGCTCTTGAACTGGTTGTTCCCTGATCCAGCGCCATTATGTATTTCTGCATTGTATATCCTCTTTATAAATAACAATTTCTCAGGCTGTTCTAACTTCTGCCTGTCTTATGCTGCGTTTCCCTCGTTACCATAACAAATGAACAAAATACGGAGGCAGGTTTTGGTACAAGACTTCCCTGCCCCCGTATTTTATTGTGTTAACTGTTATATTATAATAAACAATTTCATATTGTGACTATATTTTGTGTTTTATACATTTAGCTTTTTTTATTCCAACATCTGGCTTGCTGGATCTGTTGGAAGCATATTACCTGAAGTTGTAATAATATCCTCTGCCTCAAATTCTACGATCTCCATAACTGGTGATTCATACTGTTTTTTCATTTTTTAAACCCTCCTTATATTTTCAATATCTTTATATTAATATCTTATCGTTCTTAGTTTGCAAGCCAGTAGTTTAATGCGGAATTACCGTATTCCATGATATCCTGCAGTAATGCAACCAGCTTTGTATTGCTGTTGTTTCTCATATTATAGGCATAAGCAGATATACCATAGGTCATACGTGCTGACGCTTCACCATTTACCTGAACTGTAAATGTATAAGTTTCATCCATCTTTGTCGGAAGAATCTCATATGTAACACCATAATATTTGTTCGTGCCATATGGCTTTAGATCCTGACCTGCTATAACATCTGAAACTCCTGTTCCACTGACATTAATCGTAATATCTGAAACATCTCCGTCATATTCAGATGTATCAATGATCACTGCAATACCAACACGGTTCTCAAGCACCAATGTTCGTCCACTGATCTTTACAACACCGGAATTTGTAACTGAGCTTCCGGAATTCGTAAATCCTGTTAATGAATGCTTTGCACTCGCATAGGTCTGATAATCATCAAAATCTGCATTTGCCATATCTGAAGTGTTATATCCAAAATAGGTCTGAGCGGATGCACCATAGTTTACCAAATCAACCAAGAGTGTCTTTAATACACTGCTTGTGCCTTCCATTGCGATCAGCCGTTTTGCATAATCAGCAACACTGGTTGTATAAGCCTTGCTGTAGCAATTTGTCATTCCACCATCACTGGTACCTTCGAGCGTTGCTGTTATATCTTTCGTCATTTCCTTTGCTGCAATTCCTGTAAACTCTCCATACAGATATGTCTTGCCATTTACGGTCTTTGTAAGTTCTTTTGACAAGCCCGATGCTCCCTGTATCGTTCCGGATGCATCCCGGTACACAATTGTCGCATTCTGATAACGTTCCAGAACAGCCGGATCTACCAGATATACCAGAGAAATATCACTATCCAGTGTGATCGATACCTGTTTTATATTCAACAGTGAATCCACATAACCTTCTGTCAGTGGATACAGATTCAGGTCTTCAGAACCAACAACTGAATTCTCATCATATATTCTTCCCTTGCTGTCTACCCATGCAATATAGGAAGGGTCTGCTGCCTCCGGATATACGAGTTTTGCGCCCTCCTCCATAAAGCTTGAACCGCCGCTGATCACATTATTGTCTGTATCATAAAATGTTACTTTTCTTGTAACCTTGGTTTCTGAACTGAATGTCAGTGAACCATTGTCCGTTTCTACAAAAGATTTCCATTCGGATGTATGGTATTCTTTCTTCTCAGCATCTGTCAAAGAGGCTGCATATCCATTCAATTTGTAAGAAGCATTACCGGCTGCGATCTCTGATGGCTCCATGAATGCACAATCGGTAACATTGCCTGCTACAGCTATCAGATTCATCGGTTCCATAGCAGTATTTGCAATACAGTTTGCAACTTTATTACCGTTACCATTTCCTCTGAAAATACCTGTTGTAGTACCTGTTGAACCATCTGTTAATGAAAACTTACCATTTGCAAAGCAGTTAACTATCGTTCCTGAAGTCGATGCCTCTCCTGCAAAAGCACTACAGGTTGTAAAAGCAACCGCAGTCATTGAACCTGAATAGATACAGTTTGCAATCAGACCATTATTAATTCCAACAAATCCACCCGTATATACAATTGCACCAGTGCCCTTGATCGTTCCCTTAAATACACTGTTAATAATTTGGGAACCATTTGCCTGATAAACATAACCACCAGACGGTGCCTGTCCATTCAACTGAATGTCCGCAGCAACCACACAATCCTTAACCGTACTTCCTGTAAGCATACATGCCAGACCACCGATCAATGCACCATCACTTACGATTGAACAACTGCTATCAATCGTACATCCGCTGATCTCGGTCTTCTCAGCCAGACCGCATAAAATACCACTGCCCGAACTCGATTCTCCGGAAAGTACTACATTGCTCATCTTCAGATTCTTGATCGTTGCTCCCTGTGTCTTTCCAAATAAACCAAACGGAGCTTCAGGACTATATTCTGCAGCCGTTATACTTGCCGTAAGTCCTGACACTGTATGTCCCGCCCCGTCAAATACTCCCGTATATGGATTAGCAGCACTACCGATTGGTGTCCATGTGGTTCCTGCCGGTATCGTAATATCCGCTGTCAGCTTTACACTTGCATATGACTCTGCCGTACCTGCATTTACCGCTTTTGCAAAAGCTGCAAACTGTTCATATGTACTGATCTCCACTGCCGTACTCTCAGTCGCTGCATCTACAACAAATGCCCCAGCCTGTCCCCCTGCATACGGAAGTCCTGCCGGATTCATTGAGAAAACAGTAGCTGCTGCCGCAACGCAGGCAACGGTTCTCTTCATCTGTCTTACAAATAATTTATTTCCCATACTTCCTCCTCCATATCTCATCTGAATTCGTACGCTCATACTATTCACTTTAGCAGATTTTGTTATTAACTTCAAGGAATATATGGTTTTCTTTGGTTATTTTTTCCAAATTTATTTAAACATTCCAAATATTTTTATCTATATAATATAATTTTGTGAAAAGAATACTCACTTTTACATTCTATTTTTAACAAATTTCATACATATAGCTGTTTTGGAATCGATTCCCTCTAATATCTTTTCAGGATCATACCAGAAACATGTCCGTTTTATTTGAGATAATCATTTCTCAAAATCTGGTTCACACGTTCTACTTCTTCCCGAAGCCCACTGGAGGACATCCGAAGTGCGCCCTGCCCCATGATGATCAACTGTTCCAGTCCATCTGATGAGGCAACCGTCACCTTATATTTTCTGCCAAGCTCATGTGTCGTCTTTTCTATATACATATCAGCAGTCTCTGCTTCCTTCGTATAGACCACATGGATATTTCCATGCTTTGTGATGCTGCCCGGATTCTGCTTCACCTTATAAGCATCAAATACAAGGATCAATTCACAGCCGACATACCCCTGATAATTCGACATAATATCGATCAGCTTATCTCTGGCACTGTCAATGTTCACCGCCGCCAGTGCTTTCAGATCATCCCATGCAAATATCACGTTATACCCATCAACTAACAGATATTCTTTCTCACCCTTTTGCTTCCTGTATGCCCCAGGTCTGGCAATTCCGGTATCCGCCGTCTTTGATCCGGCAGACAGTGTCTGCGCACCGGTAGTTTTGCTTTTACCATGTTCTGCCGCCTTTTTCACATACCAGTCCGCTTCCGATACACTCTTATTATGCCGATTGAAACCTGCTTTATTATAAGCTGCATTTTCCCGGCTGTTTGAACCATAGGTGCGGACAAATATATCCTCTAACTCTTTCTCATCATACACCGGAGCACCTGCGTCCTGCCGCTCGCGCGCCATCCGTTTTCGGTTATCCTCGTCTGCCTCAGTAGGCTCTGACGTTATATTCCGCAGGACATCTTCCATTCCTGCAAGTGCAAATCCCGGATCTTCTTTTACATGCATCATATCATACACATCGTACCAGTCCACGATATATCCGGCTCCATGTGCACAGAATACCGATGATGCCGGATTTGCCATATCAAGCTCCGGATCATAGGTACTTGCCGCCAGCACTTCATCTTCATTGTGGCATGGCTCATATCCCTGCAAGGTACAGGATAACTTACCCTGTCCTCTGGTATATGCCGTTACATCCTGCTGGTACTCCTGCATCGTAGCAACCGGTGCAGTTCCTGTCAGGATACTCATTTCACCCTCGATCTCCGGCTGTGCGAATCGTCCATGCATCCGTGTGATATCGTTCATTGCCCGACCGGTCATCTCTGTAGGGATCTCCAGTCGGAACGCATACACGGGTTCTAACAGCCTGCATTCTCCCATCATAAGCCCCTGCCTTACTGCACGATATGTCGCCTGACGGAAATCACCGCCCTCTGTGTGCTTCTGATGTGCCCGTCCTGCGGTCACTGTGATCTTCATATCCGTGATCGGTGCGCCTGTCAGCACGCCTCGGTATTCCTTTTCTTCCAGATGTGTCAGGATCAGTCTCTGCCAGTTCTTATCGAGTACATCCTCACTGCATATCGTATCAAACTGCATGCCACTTCCCGGCTCCAACGGTTCCATCAGCAAATGCACTTCGGCATAGTGACGAAGCGGCTCAAAATGTCCGACTCCCATTACCGGTTCTGCAAGTGTCTCTTTATATATGATCCTTCCCATACCAAATGATATGAGATAGCCAAATCTGTCTTTTACGATCTGCGTCAGCACCTGAAGCTGCACCTGTCCCATAACCTTCACAAAGATCTCTCCGGTCTCCTGTGCAAACTCCACATGTAACTCAGGTTCTTCTTCCTCTAACTGCCTGATATCCCGGAGCACGACAACTGCATCCTTGTCCTCCGGATAGCTGACTTTATAAGATAACACAGGTTCCAGTCCGGCAAATACATTTTCCTGTTCACATCCAACGCCCTGACCTGCGGATGTCTCACCAAGCCCGGTGACCGCACATACCGTTCCGGCAGAAGCCTCCTCTACCGGCTCGTAACGCGCACCGGAATAAATCCGTATCTGGTTGACTTTTCCTTCGGTTCCCTCGATCTGCTCTCTGCACTTTAAGCTTCCTCCGGTCACCTTCATATAGGTAAGACGTTCCCCTTTTGCATCTCTCGATATCTTGAAGATCCGTCCGCCAAATTCTGCATTATATGCAGGCATCACCATATAGGTATTCATCGCATCCAACAATTCCTGCACACCGGAGAGTTTGAGTGCCGATCCCCAGAAACAAGGAAATATCTTTCTGTCAAGAATTGCTTCGATGATATCCTCTACCTCAACCATACCACTATCCAGATAGGTATCTAACAGTCTCTCGTCTGCCATCGCGATCTGTTCATCTCTGTCCCCGGATGAGAAATCAACGCAATCCCCATCCAGCTTTTTTCGTATATTTTGGAAAACAGCATCTTTATCTGCCCCATCCATGTCCATCTTATTTACAAATATAAATGTCGGGATCTCGTACCGCTTCAACAGCTTCCATAATGTATCGGTATGGCTCTGTACCCCGTCCACACCATTAATGACAAGAATCGCATAGTCAAGCACCTGTAAGGTTCGTTCCATTTCCGCCGAGAAATCAACATGCCCCGGCGTATCAAGCAGTGTAATCTCCATGCCATCATATGTAAATACCGCCTGCTTGGAAAATATCGTGATCCCACGCTCCCGCTCCTGTGCATCCGTATCCAGGTAAGCATCCTTATGATCCACCCGTCCAAGCTTACGGATCTTGCCTGCCGTATATAACATGGCTTCCGATAATGTAGTTTTTCCCGAATCAACATGGGCAAGAATACCCACCACCAACTTTTTCATATCTGTATTTACCCTGTTTCTGTCCATCATATATCATATCGAGCATATAGCTGATGGATATTTTTCCATCCATCCCACATTTCATACGGGTCAGACTTCCTTCTTCTTATTCTTTCTCTGTTTTATAACTGCAAACTTCGCTGCATAGGCCGCGCCCAGTGCACATGGAAATACAAATGTTGCAAAACGGTATAGCAGTGCCATAGCTCCTGCTTTCGCACTTCCCACGATCGCACCAAACATTGCGATCATTACAAACTCACTGGAACCGATTCCTGCAGGCGTAGGAATAACTGCCGCCAGCATGACTGATACCGTCGTGATCGCCAGTGCCACATCCGGCGAAAATGCACCGCTCTTGTACAGTACAATATACGGAATCATAAACCAGCAGGAAAATTTACAAATGTTGATCAGCAGAACGCCAAGCAGCAGCTTCCAATGGCGCAGCAATTCCTTTGATTCCGTTTCCATGATATCACACTGTTCTTTGATTTTATCAAACTTTTCTGTAAATCGTCCTCTGTAATTCACCAGATTCATCAGCTTCTTTAAGATCTGATGGAACCATCCGGCACATACAAACAACAGTAAACATATCGTAATAATAACTGTAGCCACAAATCCAATTCCAATATATGCTTCATATTCCGCAAAGGTTTCATTCATATAATGGAAATGCAGCAGATACAGGATCACCGCCATGATTCCGATGCCTAATTTGTGCACTGCATATTCAATCATATACATACCAAATGCTTCTGATGTCTTCACTCCATACTCATTCAGGTAAACCAGAGCCGACACACCCGCTCCGCTTCCAAGCGTCGCCGTTCTGTAAAATGACACAAAATATGTCATTCCAAACGCCTGTCTGAATGTAAACGTCGGATTATACTGTCTGGCAAATAACATCGTGATCGTACTCTCAAACACACCATACAGCAATGTCGCCACAAGGATCAGCACGACGATCCAAGGGCTTGTCTTCACAAGCTGCTTTGCGATCGGTCCTGCCATATCCCGGAACACATATACGATCAGGCCAAGAAGCACCAGCACAAATGCCCACTTTATAATACTTTTCTGTGTTTCTGTTAATTTCTTCATACTCAACTTATTACTCCGTATCTTTTATCTATTGTTACTCAACTTCCATATATGCAGCATCCTCAAAAAAATCATTTTGCTCTATATTCATCCTCCAAATATTCATATACTCATATAATATACCATATCCACACGCTCACCGACAACAAAAAAGGGGAGTTTGCACAGGAGCATGAGCGAATAAGACATATGCATGGAATAGAAACTTACACAAGTTTTTATTGCCTGTACAGCTATGCCATACATTATGATATAAAACATTTGGGTCAGTTTCGTTATGACATGCATATTGCCGGCGAATGCGGGTGCATGTTTGAGCCGAAGGCGAGTTTGCACAGGAGCATGAGCGAATAAGGCATATGCATGGAATAAAAACTTACACAAGTTTTTATCATAATGTATGGCATAGCTGTACAGGTATAAAAGACACAACAGCAAACACGCCCCACCACATTGCTGTATGGTGAAGCGTGTCTGTTTTGAGATAAATGATTATTTTGAAAAGATATTATATTCACATGTAAATCTTATTGGTTTTATCCAAAGAGCGGAGTTGAGTAATATCTGTCACCACTGTCCGGAAGGAGAACTACGATTGTCTTTCCTGCATTTTCAGGACGCTTTGCAAGTTCCTTTGCTGCTACGAAAGCTGCACCGGATGAGATACCAACGAGAATACCTTCTATACTTGCGATCTCTTTGCCGCCTTCAAATGCTGCATCATTGTCGATTGTGATGATCTCATCGTAAATTTTTGTATTTAATGTATCCGGTACAAATCCTGCACCGATACCCTGAATCTTATGTGCTCCTGCAGTTCCCTTTGAAAGAACCGGTGATGTAGCCGGCTCTACTGCTACAACCTTAACATCCGGATTCTGCTGCTTCAGATATTCACCGACACCTGTTACCGTTCCGCCTGTACCAACACCTGCTACAAAGATATCAACCTTTCCATCTGTATCATTCCAGATCTCCGGACCTGTTGTCTTTCTGTGTGCTTCCGGATTTGCAGGATTTACGAACTGACCTGCAACGAAGCTGTCAGGGATCTCCTTAGAGAGCTCCTCAGCTTTTGCGATCGCACCCTTCATACCCTTTGCACCTTCAGTCAGAACGATCTCTGCGCCGTATGCTTTGATGATATTTCTTCTTTCAACGCTCATGGTCTCCGGCATAACGATGATTGCCTTATACCCCTTTGCTGTAGCGATAGATGCAAGACCGATACCTGTATTTCCGGATGTAGGCTCAATGATCGTAGCGCCCGGCTTTAATGTGCCCTTTCTCTCAGCATCTTCGATCATCTCTTTTGCGATTCTGTCTTTTACGCTTCCTGCCGGATTAAAATACTCTAACTTTGCAAGGATCTTTGCATTTAAGCCTTCCTTTTTCTCAATGTGATTGAACTCTACTAATGGTGTATTTCCGATTAACTCTGTTGCGTCTTTATAAATTTTACTCATAACTTTAATCTCCTATTCTGATTCTATTATTCGTTTTGCAGGTGACCGATGATCTTCGATCACCCATATTTTTTTATTATTTTTATGTTCAATTATCTACTGTTTTTATTATTGATTATTCTGCGATTGCCTTAAATGCTTCATCCAGATCTTCGATAATATCGTCGATGTTCTCTGTTCCGATGGACAGACGAATTGTATTCGGCTTGATACCCTGATCTAATAACTCAGCCTCGTTGCACTCTGAATGAGTGGTTGATGCCGGATGGATAGCAAGGGATTTTACATCTGCAACATTTGCAAGGAGTGAGAATAACTCAAGCTGATCAATAAATGCCTGTGCTTCTTTTGCTCCGCCCTTAATCTCAAATGTGAAGATTGATCCACCGCCATTTGGGAAATATTTCTTATATAATGCCTGCTGTTCAGGATCCTCTGAGATGGATGGATGATTTACCTTCTCAACCAGTGGCTGATCTTTCAGATACTGTACAACCTTAAGTGCATTTTCAACATGACGTTCTACACGTAAGGATAATGTCTCAAGTCCCTGAAGGAAGATGAATGAATGTACCGGTGAGATAGTTGCTCCCATATCTCTTAACAGGATTGCTCTGATGTAAGTAACAAATGCAGCAGGTGCTGTATCCTTTGCAAAGCTTACTCCATGGTAAGATACGTTCGGCTCTGTTAACCATGGGTATTTGTCACTGGATGTCCAGTCGAAGTTACCACTGTCGATGATGACACCACCAATCGTTGTTCCGTGTCCGCCGATAAACTTGGTAGCTGAATGTACAACGATATCTGCGCCGTACTCGATCGGGCGAACGAGATATGGTGTTGCAAATGTATTATCTACGATCAATGGAATGTTATGTGCATGTGCGATATTTGCGATTCTCTCGATATCTACAACCTCTGAGTTAGGATTTCCGAGTGTCTCGATCTCGATACCGGTTGTATTGTCCTGAATAGCAGCTTCGATTGCATCATAGTCAAATGGATCAACGAATGTTGTCTCGATTCCAAAATCCGGAAGTGTATGTGCAAGAAGGTTATATGTTCCACCGTAGATGTTCTTTGCTGCTACGATGTGGTCACCCTTATGTGCAACTGCCTGAAGTGCATATGTCAGAGCTGCTGCTCCCGAACCAACTGCAAGTGCTGCTACGCCACCCTCTAATGCTGCGATTCTCTTTTCGAAAATGTCTTCTGTAGGATTTGTAAGTCTTCCGTAAATGTTACCTGCATCTCTGAGGCCAAATCTGTCTGCCGCATGCTGGCTGTTATGGAATACATATGATGATGTAAGATAGATCGGAACTGCTCTTGCATCTGTTACAGGATCCGGTGTTTCCTGTCCTACGTGTAACTGTAATGTTTCAAATTTTAAATTTCTTTCGCTGTATGATTTCTTTGCCATAATTTTTAATCTCCTGTTCTTTTCTCCCGGCTGATGTACGTATCCGTTTCTTCTATCATTATGTACTGCCGTTTTATTATCTGTCATTTTATTCTGTATTCGTTATTTGCTCCCTATGCCGGAGCTTATCATTTCGTCATTCATGGATATTCTTATCCGGGCTTACTCTAGCGACAACATCTGTAAATTCCGCCCGCTGATAGCGTTTGTCTGGTAGTACACATTCGATTGTCTTCATTCAAATATTGTGGTTGATAATACTTGTTCAACATACCTTTTACCTCGTTCCCGCTTATTCCTATCAACAAACTATGATTTAGCTTATGCATGTATATTACACCTCTATTCCTACTTTGTCAATAGGATAATAGAAATATTTTTCAGAAAATAGAAAAAGATGCCAAACCACAGGCTTTATCCCGTGGTTCAGCATCCTTTATTTTAACTTATCGGTTTATATTTATTTGTTACATACAACTGCTTTAAGCATTATTTAATTTTGATCTTAATAGTTGCTTTCTTACCGCTTCCATCTGTTGCAGTTGCTATGATCTTTACAGTCTTCCCTTTTCCTGCTTTCCTGGTAGTAACAACACCCTTGGAATTTACAGTTGCATACTTCTTGTTACTGCTCTTATATGTCAGCTTTTTGTTTACTTCCTTTCCAGGAGTGACAGTTGCTTTTATTGTTACCTTTTTACCGGCAGTTACTTTTGTTTTTGATGCTTTTAAGGTAATTTTCTTAACAGCTTTCTTCATGATCTTTATACGGTAGGTTGCTTTCTTTCCGCTTCCATCCTTTGCAATCGCTGTTATCGTTACCTTCTTGCCTATTCCTGCTTTCTTTACAGTTACAACACCCTTGGAATTTACAGTTGCATATTTCTTATTGCTGCTCTTCCATTTTACTGTACGATTTGCTGCAGTCTTTGGAGTTACGGTTACTTTCAGCTTAATCTTCTTACCTGCTGCAATCTGCTTGGACATTCCTGTGATCTTGATCTTCTTCACCTTGATCTTTGTCCACTTTGCAGTTAATGTCAGATTGGCTTTAACCGGAGTATCAAACTTATATGCAGTCTTTCCTGCATACCAACCTGCAAACTTATAGCCCTTTCTCGTTGGTTTTTTCGGCTTACCTACCAACTTACCTTCTTCTACCTGTTGAGCCTTAACTGCACTTCCACCTGCTGCTTTAAATGTTACTGTATATGTCTTTATCTGTGGGGTAACCGGGGTATTATTATCTTTATTGTTGTCTTTCTCTTTCAGACCTGCAACAGCATCCTCAATAGATTTTGCCATTGCATCTACTATCTTCTGCTCATACTTGCTCTTTTTACGGTCAACAGCATTAATGGCAGCCTTTACATCTTCATAATTAGAATACAGTGTTCCATCTATCTTGTCCGCTTTTGCAATAGCCGCATCAACTGCTGTATAATCTGCCGGAATATTTCTGTCATCCCATGCAAATGTAGGATGATCGATTCCTGCTACCCATTCAATGCCTGCTCCCTGCTTTGCCTGAAGTCCGGAAAGCACATCCGCAGATGTGAAATCTGACACAGCGGTTCCATCCTGCTCTTTAAGAAGCGTTGCCTGATACCGGTCATCTGCCGGCCAGTAATTGTTTTCTGCCGTACCAAGACTAAGTCCACTATAGACAAGCCAACAGGTATTGCCACCTTCATCTGCAGCAAGGTCTGCAGAAGTTACCATACAATTAGTAACACTTGCATTGTCTGAATATCCAACCATTCCACCAACTGTTGCCTGTACAGAATTAACATTGATTTTTCCAGAAAACCAACAATCTTCGACTGTAAGGCTTCCGTCTAGCATTCCTCCTGCAATACCACCCAGACAGTCAAAATACGTCATTACATCTTCTTCTTTATAACAAGTTCCCTTATAATTTCCTGTAATAGTTGCAGTCGAATAACATCCTGTAAGAGTACTATTTCTCAAGGTACATCCTGCAAGTCCGCCAACATAATGCTCCAGATATGCACCACCCGAAATAGAACCGGATGTCCAGCAATTTGTAATTTTGGAATTACAAAGCCAGTCTACTAATATACCTTTCCCATATGTAGATGCATCATTGAGATCAACTATAATATCAGCATTTTCAATACCAAGATTCTTGACCTCCCCATCATAGACATTTCCAAATAAGCCCTGTCTATAACAATTTTCCTCATCATCCCCCACATTCGTTTTTGGCATCAGCGAATCACGGGAATACAAATTAGAAATTACATGTCCCTGTCCGTCAAATATACCACAAAAACTATATGCTGCCTGACTTCCACCTTTACCTTTGCCAATAGATATCCATTCACGTTTATCCAGATCAAGATCATTATCCAAATAAACAGTCTTTCCCTCAAAGGTTATAGTACCTGTGTTAATAAGCTGCGCAAGTCCGGCAAGCTGTTCTGCCGTCGTTATATGGTACTCACTCTCTGTCTCATGACCCGTGTACCAGCTTGTATCTGCTGTACCATCCCATATGTCTGTTGTTTGTCCCTCTGCTGCCAGTGCTGTTATTGAACCAAATGCCATAACAAAGCACAACACTAACAGAAGACTTAGAAATTTTTTCTTAATGGATTGAATCCGGTCGAAGACCTTGACCGGTTGGATGTGAAACGTCAATATCGAGATGACGGCAGTATTCTATTGCCTGTATCCTGAACGATTTTCCTAATACCCCATTGAAAAACGTGCTCTTTGATAATAAATTGTCTGATTGCCATACCCCCGTTATATTGTCGTTTGGTCTGACTATATCCTATCCTATTTCTTATAGAAACAGTCAGTACCAATTCCCCATATACCACCTTTTACAAAATCAATATACCAAATTATTGATGAAAACTCAATTTTTAATTCTTACTTTTATATTCCTACTTTATCAATAGGAAAATAGAAATATTTCTGTAGCTTTTTCTTTTAAACTGGTGTATAATCAATTCATAGAAAATTAGTATGAATTATGATAGTGTAATTTGGAGGTGTATTACATTGAAAATATCAACAAAAGGAAGATATGCATTACGGCTTATGATCTATATAGCAGCCAACTCTAATGGTAAGCCGGTCAGCATAAAGGATGTAGCAAAAAACGAGGATATCTCTGATAAATATCTGGAACAGATCATTTCTATATTAAATTCCGGCGGACTTGTCCGAAGCGTCCGTGGTCCACAGGGTGGCTACCTGTTACGAAAAGCACCGGAAGACATTACAGTCGGTGCAGTTCTTCGTCTGACAGAAGGAACGCTTGCCCCTGTTGCCTGTGTCGAAGAGGATGCGCCTGAATGTGAGCGTGAATCCATCTGCTCCACTTACAATCTGTGGAAGCGGCTTTACAGTGCGATCTGCAGTGTTGTTGACACAACCACCATCGCGGATCTCTGCAACAGCCGACCTGAAGCCGGCGACGAATACTGCATTTAGCCTGATACTCCAAGCGGCTGAATTGCTTATACTCTGACACATAAAAAACTAGCATAGATTTCTATTTAATGCATATGCCTTATCCGCTCATGCCCCTGTGCAAACTCGCCCTACGGGCTCAGACATGCACCCGCATTCGCTGGCAATATGCATTATATAACGAAATCTATGCTATTGTTTTGTTAGTGCCAGAGTATAACCAATTCAGCCGTTTTGTAATATCATAAGAGACAATATGGTTATATGCACATGTCTCTGCCGCAATAAAATCATCTGCGGCGACGACATGGCACAAAATCATAGGAAACTCAGTCGACTGCACTATTGATTTTTAAACGATGGGCTGTCGTGCGCTTAAAAGATATTCTTATCAATAAAAATACTTCCCCGAATGGGATTACTGTTGCCTATCATCTAAACCAATAAACGCGTGATCAGCCTTATCACTAGAATGAAACAAACTTAAAAAATCCCCCTTGGAGTACTAAACTGAATTGAGATTATCTGTTTGGAACAGTATAGCTGGTTGTCAGTCTTCATTGGTCTGGATCAGATCGATAATAGACAAAAACATTCGTATAGAATTCGTTATGACATGCATATTGCCAGCGAATGCGAGTGCATGTCTGAGCCCGTAAGGCGAGTTTGCACATAAGCATGAGCGAATCAGGCATATGCATGGAATAGAATGCTATACGAGTTTTTCTATTATTGATTCTGAGCCAGTCCAGTACAGACTGACAATCGACTAAAATACATTCAAACAGATAATCTCAACACAACGTTATCCCAAAGGGGGCATTCTACTTCAGTTTCATGTCAACCACAAGGTTGTTTCCGGAGGCGGTAATGCTTGCATAGCTGCCGGAGATCAATGGCAGCATCGGTGCGATATGTCCAAGATCGGCATCCATGATAACCGGCACATTGTGGTGGGCGATAATATCCAGTACCGCATGATACTGGTCAAGCCCCATCATCTCCTGTCCATGCACCAGCGGGCGTCCGATCAGGAATCCCTTCACATATCGGAACCATCCCGCATGCTCCATCTGCCACATAGCACGGCGGATCGCCATCACATTCAGATCACAGGCTTCTAAGAACCAGATGAAGCCATCCTCTTTATAGTGTTCCAGAAAATCTGTTGTTTTATCAAATTTCGTTCCAAGCAGATTCACCAGACAATCCATACATCCGCCGATCAGTCTGCCTGCCATGAATACTTCATCGACAGCAGTCGATCCATGCGTCGCATCTGTTTCATACAGGTGAAGTTCCTTCTGTTCAGTGATATTATACGGTGCAAGCGGATGTTCTTCATCCTTCAGGGATTCCTTCTCATATCCACGATATCCCTGCAGGCTTTTCTTCTCACCACAAAGCAGCGCAAATGTATCTTCTATCGATGCATGCCACGGCTCCATGCCAAACGCTGCCGCACATGGGCCATAAACAGAAGCTGTATCACAGATCGTTGTCAGCAGATAGGTTAGATTCGTATTATCCGAATATCCCACAAACCATTTCGGATCTGCTTTCTTTAAGCGTTCAAAATCAATATGATCAAGAGTCTCACACATCAGCTCTCCACCGCCGCAGGATATCAGAACATCATTTTTCTTTGATGTGTACATTTCATTAATCTCCTGACCGCATTTCTCCGGCGTGTTACTGATACCGATACCACAGCCTTCATAACAATTCGGACCAAGCTCCGTCTGATAGCCCTTAGCATGGAATGTATCAAGTGCATGACCAAATGCTGTCCGATATGGTTCTATATTACAACCAAAAGATGGCGCAACAAAACCAATCGTTCCACCTTTTTCTAAAAATTTCGGATATCTCATTTTTCTCCTCCTTTTATCCTCATAAACTGGAATTTAATAATTAGTTTTTTTCGCAATCAAAACTCCAACAGGAGCTAAACCGCCATCCACCAAATTCACTTTGACGACTGTAAAGCCATAATTCGTAATAAACTCACAAAAATTTTCCTTGTTCCATTCTTTGTATGCTTTAAATCCTGTAATAGACATCAATCGCTTTCGTAAACCACTTGATTTTTTCTCTGCCCATAAGAAGGTTGGTGCGTACAAAATACCATCTTTTTTTAATACTCTACGAATTTCCTGCATTGCTTTTTCAGGCTCTGGCATAATGTGCAGTGCATTTGAAATTACTACACAATCAAAATTTTCATTCTCATATGAAAGTGCCGTTGCATCGGCTACGCAAAAACTAAGTTTTTCTGTTGTACCTCTCTTTTTCGCTTGCTTAATCATATTTTCCGAAAAATCGGTTGCCGTCCAGCTATTAGTACAATCGGACAATGGGAAAGATAGCTGCCCTGTTCCACAAGCTAATTCTAATACATTCATATCAGATTTGAGATAATCTCTAATATATCCGCAGATTGCATTATAAAACTTCTTATCTGACTCCATCAAAGGTGCATATATTTTTGCAAGTCGTTGCCAATAACCCTTGTTTGCCTTGTCTTTCATATCAAAATCTCCATTTTATTCAATAATACAACTTCAAATTTGCTTATTTTAACCAAATCGGACCGACAATAAATATTCCCCAAAAGAGAACTGTAATAATGACTAAGGCTTCAGATACAGACCAGTAAATGATTTTATATTTTTTTACCGTAAGAGGATATATAAAATATATCAGTACAACTAATAGCTGTAAAATGATAAATAGTATTGTTTCCTCAACCGTTGCAGATATGAAAAAGTCAGCAGCGCCCTTTGCTACACCCTTACCTATAAGCCAGATATTGACTGCCAAAAAAGAAACGATTGAAAGAATTAGCTTTACACCAAATCTATTCATGTTATTCCCCTCCAAATTCCGATTTATCAACGTGTAACATAATTAAATCATATTAGAAATGGGATAAACTATGTACTTTTCTTCAAAATAATATAGTTATTTTTCCGTATGATACTTATATCCCCTCAATTTCTTTTTTACTCCAATTAATATAAGATAGTCACGATAACAATCACGACAATCCATCCTACCTTTTCCATTTTATGTGAACAAAACAATCTCCACACCATCGGTCTTCTAATGCTCATTTTATCATATACTGTTCAAGCATAGTCGGTGCGATATCCATGGCTACAAAAAACTCTTCTGGCAACGTGCAAAGCTCTTGGCTTATAAAATCTTCCGCATCAATATACTTATGATCATTTTCCGGATCATAACATTTCTCATGATTTGCAAAAATAACTATTCCCTCAAAACTCTTCTCAATCTCATAAACAGCATCTCCCGGTACATCATAATTTAGGATAGTGACATGTAATCTATCCTTTGCATCAAGACTGTCGGCAATATAAAATTCATCACAAAATGGCAACTTATTCTCGACAGCAAAATCAATTGTATGCTGGAGATATTCCCTTAAAATCTCTCTGTCCAGCTTATACTTAAAGCCCGAAAAAAAATTTTTCATTTTATTAAATAAACCCATATATCAAATCTGTCCCTTCATATAATTTGCTCATAATACTGGTTATACACTTAAATAATCTTTATATTCTTTATCTAAAAGTTTCTTAAATTCTTTATAATCATCCCATTTAAATGTAAAGCCACATCTTCTTCACTCAAATCTGTACCTTTTTTATTATATTGTATGCAATATCCCAATTCCATCCTTTGAATATTTCCGTTTCAAAACTCTTCGTCTTCATCGATTTCTTCATCTGGTTGAATCTCACAAACAAATTCAATATTTCTTTTACCGAATACATCTGTCAGATAAGTAATCTCTTCTTCATTCATTGTAAAAAATGACCATTCATTCTCGCTGACAGTTATTTTCTCCTGTTCTGTTGTCGTTACCTCCAAAGTGATAACGTTCATGCTTCCCTTCACTGTTTCAAACAGTCTTGTCAATCGTACCTTTGCCAGATCCAGTGCAGTCAGCTTTCCACCATATACAGATACAAGAAAGTTCTTTGTCAAATATATCCTAAAATCATTAAACCAGAGAGCTTCCGGCTGATTACATTCTTCGTCAATCTGCTCTGCCAATGGATGTCTGTATTTTTTAATCGCACGCACCTGGGTTAATACCATCGAAATTCCAATCAATATTAAGATGCCTCCGATATCCAGATTCACAAAATATCCTTCCTTGAGTATTTTTCCATAGGTAAGCTTCGTCATACATATATAAATAAATTTGTAATTGATATACTCACTTATTATTTTTTTTACGTTCTCGTCAGTCACAACTTTCGTCATGCCTTCCACTCTTGCCGTACCATTCTCTTCAACTCTCTGCTTCAAATCTGCAAACTGTTCCGGTTGCATCCCTACAATATAGCTTTCCTCTGCCGTTGTTACAAGGTAATATCCTTCATATTTATTTTCTGCCAGTTTCTCCGGTACCTGGATAATATCAATATATGCTGTCTGATTCGCAGGATTGGCTTCTTCCTGTAATACCTGTTCAAATGGTCGAACACAATCCATCTTTCTCTTTGTCTGAATCAATCCAAATGCCACCAAAAATATTCCTATCAATAAGAGAATCATTCCGATCGTCCGCCACATTTGATTGAATTTGTATTCTTCTTTTATATGCTTATTCGTATATTTCATGTCATGTATTCTCCTACACTTGATTTTTCTCTCACACATAAATGCTCTAACGCTGTTTTATTATAAAATTGTCTGATTTGTTCCCTACAAACTGAAATTTTCGAGTGTGTCGCTAAATTAGATTTTTTCATCAATTATCATTACTAAAATACTCATTTCTAAGTATGGAATAATAAACTTCATCCACAATACCTTGATTACAGGTTCCCGACTGCCTAATTATTCCTTCTTTTTTCATTCCCATTTTCTGCATTACACTTCCTGAGTTTGGATTACCTGCAGCATGCTTTGCATATACACGTTTGACTTTTACTTCTTCAAAAAAGAATTTTACCAATGCCCTTCCTGCTTCTGCAGTTATACCTTTTCCCCACCATCTGCTTCCAATACCATACCCGAGCTCCACACTTTCTGTTGCCTCATCGAGACTTACTACTGATATATCTCCAACCAGTTCATGCGAATCTTTTAACTCAATTGTCCAAAAATAGAAATCCTGCTTATCATACGATTCTATCCAATCAATTAGTAATTGCTTTGTCTCGTCGACATTTTTATGCGGTTGCCAACTTAAAAACTTTGTTACATCTTTTTCTGTTACCCAGTTTTTAAACATGATTTCTGCATCATCTAATACATGTCGTTTAAGAACTAATCTATCTGTTTCTATTCTAATTGTGCCCTTATGTTCCATACGCATCCTCCACCATCAAGAAAATTCCGATTTTCCAGTTTCCAAAAAGGATTTTTCAAATTAGTCTTTGCAAATAACCTTTGAACCTTCACCATCAATTACAATTCCCTGATGGTTGTTAATAGGGCATAGATTCAAATCCGAAAACTCAGTCATTATTTTCTCGGTAACTTTCTTAAATGGTGCTGTAAGATAATGCGGAAGAACATAGAAATCAATCAAATCAAGCCCTGCATCATCTTCTTGTGAGTAGTCCTCCGGCTTTTCATCCATTTGCTCGATATATTGGATGCTTGGAGCGCATATAATTGCGCCTGCCGACTCGCCGATCATCAATTTTCCATTTGCCAATTCCTTTTTTAGCAACCCATCAGTTCTTGTTTTACGGAGTTGGTCCATAAGAAAGAAAGAATTTCCGCCGGTAAAATATATCACATCTGCATCTTCAAAAACAGACTGTATCGTTGAATAAGCCTCCGTTGAAATATCAATTTCAGTTACGATTGCTCCCAACTTTTTGAATAATTTTCGAGCCGAGCCGACATAACCGGTGTAGCCTTCACGCAACGAAGCTGTTGGAATAAATGCGACTTTCTTATTTTCAATTTCTTCCTTTATCAGACTTCCTACACTTGAAAAGTGCGAACATAAAAATAGTTTCATCAATATTCTCCTTTATAAATCCCGATTTTAATGTCTCTATTATACCATAATGATACTATTATAAAAAAGCAAAAAGAGCTCCTTCGAGCTCTTTTGGGTCAGTTCTGCAAACTTGAAGTTATAAAATCACAGTCCAAAACAGGGCACATCTTTTAACTGCAATACTTTATTCGTGAATTTCCAATGGTAGATTGTCAGGGTCATAAAAGAATGTCATTCTTTTACCTGTGTAAATATCAAGTCTAATCGGCTCAGTTATGATGCCCCTTTTATTCAATTCTCTTACGGTATTATCGACCGAGTCTACAGCAAAGGCAAGATGCCGGAGACCGTAAGCCTCTGGATAACTGGGGCGCTTCGGACAATTTTTAATGATAAAAAGTTCTAATTCCATCTCATCGAGTTGAAGATCAATTTTGTAATCATCACGTTCTGGTCTGTAATTTTCTCGAACAATAGAAAAACCTAATAGATCCACATAAAAGTGCTTTGATTGCTCATAGTTGCTCCCAATAATGGCAATATGATGAACTTTTTTCAAATTCATGGTGTATTTACCTCTTTCCTACTTTGTTTGAATACATGAAATATAATATCATAAGAACGCATCTAATCAAACTTAAATACATTAAGCCCTGTTTCTTCATCATAAACTCTGTCAACTTTTCCATCAATGACCGTAATTACCATCTCACAGGTTGCACTCACGACAGCTCTGTTCAGATGCCCTCCAAACACTTCACCTTTCTCATTTCCGACACTCATATGAAGATGCGCATAATATTCTCCATCCATTGTATTGATCGTACCTGTCAGTGATGTAATTTCATAATACCCTTTAAAACTGTTTGAGTAATATTTCTTCTCATCTGTCTTATATACTCCGATTGTAAAATCATTGTTTTGTTTCTCCCTTCTGGAATTTCTATTTGTGTTGCCATGTCATTACATAATCTTTTTCTCCGGTAGCCTCATCTAAGCCACTATGCTGAATCTCAAATCCTTCTCTCTTATAAAAGGATATTGCCCGTGCGTTCTTTTGGTATACGTTCAAGAACAACTTATTTCTTTTATCCTTTGCATAATTCAGCAGAATTTTACCTATACCCTGCGATTGCATTTCACCAGAAACAAAAATGCCCTCAACATATTCATCATTTAACCCTATAAAGCCCTGTATTTCTGTATCATACTCATACACATAAATCTCTGCTTGTGACAGTGCTTCTTTTACTGATTTGAAATTGCCTTTCCAGTATTCGGTGGGGATAAAATTATGTGCCTTTATATTTGTATCCAACCATATATCTGCAACTTTATTTATATCATCCCTTTGAAATTCTCTAATCATAACAGTGACTCTCCATAAACTTGAAATTGCTAATTAATCTTCATCATCCTAATAAATTTTTTCCATACTATTTCCCCAAAATATTTTGAGTTGCAGATTTATATTTTCCTATCTGATCAACTGTACAATCAACCAGAAATTTAAAAAATCTTATACATATCGTTCTTGTAGAACATTATTGAATCGTTTTTTTCAGAATTTCTTAGAACGGTAAGAACATTAAACACATCCGGAAATGGCGAAACCATACCCATACACGCCATGCCAAAATTCAATCCATTAAATACTCTAAATTCAGCAGGACTAATTACAAATAATATAAATGGAACTAATCCAAGAACAAATGGCAACAGGCACATCAATATAAACCGATTTCGCTTCAATGGATACGATGCTAATGCGACAAATGTTGTCTTCCCCTTTATTCTTCCTATTGTTACATCTGCTTCCTTAGGATAAACAATTCCATGTAACCACTCATGCATTATTAACAATAAAAAACCGAAAGCAAATCCAACCGGAATAAATATTGGTGAGATTACAACGGTCTTACATATTATCGTTTTACCAAGCATAGCAATAAAAAGGAAAACACATAGAATTGCAGAAATCGGCACCGCTTTTTTCATCAGTTCACCAACACTCTGCGGTGTTTCTATCTTTACTGCGCCTTCCGGCAAGCTTCCTGTTTGATATTTATTTATATCATTTATTGACCACACAATTTTTATCATATCAACTTCCTATTCTTCTGTATAATCCTTTGCATTTACACTATGTGCCGTATTATAAAACAATTGCGCCAACTACTCACAGTCAGTCGTTTTGTATTCTATAAGTTTCATGTTTTATCCTCATAAACTTGAACTAGCAAGTGTCTATAATTTACAAATCATAATATATTCTTCATCATTTTCATCAACAATTTCAAATCCTATCTTCCTATACATACGGACAGCATAATTCATCTTTTGAACTGATAATGATGCTTGTTTATATCCTTCTAGTTTTAGTTTTGTTAGCATCTGTTTCATTAATTCTGTTCCGATACCATAGTTTCTATACTCTTTAAGAAGTGAAATTGCAAAAGACGGTGTTTCATTATCTATATGACCATAATCATTCATAATCCGAACCCACACGGCGCCAACAATTTTATCCCTAACTTGAGCAACCAAACATAAGTCTCCCTTATTCTTACCAAAGTCTTTTACATATACCTGCAAATCTGGTTGGTTAATAATATCTTGGAGCGGTGCAGAAACTCCTTCGGGAATAAAAATCGCCTCATACAAAAAAGTATCTAATACCTTATTTTCATCTTGTTTTAATTCTCTTATCAAATAATTCATATAAACCTCCGATTTATTTTTCCTTATAAATCAGTTGTCATTCCACACATAATGATACCTCCGTCAAATCCTGATTTATCAACGTTTAACATGATTAAATCATATTAGAAACGGGATAAAATAAAATGGCTTCAACAATAAATTTTCTTCTCTTCCTACATCTTTTTGTGATATTAAATATATCTTATTCACATTTGGGGAATATTTTTTAGAAAATTCCTTTATTGATTCGTGTTTTCCTGTTCCGGAAGACTTAATCTCAAATGCATTTACCTTGCTTCCTTCTGAAATTAAAAAATCCACTTCATAATAATGCGTACTTCCATTCTTTTCCCATGTATGATAAAACAATTCTCTTCCAGATGCAGCAATCATCTGTGCTACAAGATTCTCATATAAATAACACAGATTGGCAGGTAATTTATCAGAAAGCAGCTTGGCGTATACATCATTTTCCGTTACCGGACGGTCAATAAACAACAACGTAACAAATAACCCCGTATCTGAAAGATATAACTTGTAACTGTCAAAATCTTTCGTGTCCGTCAGGCTGACCCTTGGATTGGTAGAATTATAGCATGGCAGAACCGTTTTCGAATCTATCAAATCATATAATAATTCTTCCGCCTTGGTATTATTTCTTTTTCCGATTGCTGTAGTAATACGATATTTTCTTACATCCTTTGACAACTGTGCCGGAATCGCATGATATAATGCCGATATTCTGCCGGAGGCATCGATTTTCTTAAAATCTTCCTCATACAAAGATATGATCTGCCTTTTTACCATATCTATTTCTGAAAAGTTTTTTCCATTAACATAGGCTTCTACTGCCTGTGGCATTCCTCCCACTGCCATATATATTCTCAGATCCCGCATTAATTTACGATTGGTTGCCTGTCCGATAGCTGTTCCGCTATCATAAATCTGCTGCAATAACCCATAATTATTGCCCGTGGCATCACAGAATTCTTCGTAATCCATGGGATATACTTCCAGCTTCATTTCCTCGGAAGGAATCAGGATGTCCTTTACATTTTTCTTTATCGAGATCAAAGATCCTGTTTCCAAATAACTGTATCTGCCATCAAACACAAGATGCTTGATTGCCTGTCTTGCTTTAGGAAATAGTTGAACTTCATCAAAAATAATAAGAGACTCATGCTCATATAATGTTATTCCTGTTTCTGCCTGTAACCTAAGAAAAAAGATATTTAAATTTCCTATATCATCAAAACATTCCAATATATTACCTGTTGTTTTTGAAAAATCAATCAATATATAAGATTTATACTCATTCTTTGCAAAATTCTCCGCTATCGTTGATTTTCCAACTCGTCTAGCCCCCTCTAACAGCACAGCGTATTTATCTGAATATAAATTTTTCCATTCTAATAGTTTGTCATATGCTTTTCTTTTAAAATACATATCTACCTCCAAATATGCTCCACTGAATCTCTTCCACCCATTATATCACAAATGTACTTTTCTTCAATATTTGCATCCAGTATTATGTGTTTTCCTTCAAAATTTATACTCAAAACCATGTGCTTTTCTTCAAAACATTTTGAGTTGCAGATTTATATTTTCCTATCTGATCAACTGCACAATCAACCAAAAATTTAAGAAATCTTATACATATCGTTCTTGTAGAACATTATTGAATCGCTTTTTTCAGAACTACCATCCCACAGGTTGCGCTCACGACAGCTCTGTTCAGATGCTCTCCAAACACTTCACCTTTCTCATTTCCGACACTCATATGAAAATGTGCAGAATATTCTCCATAGAATCTTTTGACGTATACTCGCAAGCCAAGCTGTCACTCATTGCCCGAGTGACAGCTTAGTTACTTGCTATCCCTGATACCTTATTCTTTCTACCAGCGTTTCCTTTTTCAGATTACTGCTTAAAACGCAGGAAAGTACAAGCTGCAACAGACCGACCAAAAAAATCATAATAAAAATTGGTACGATTGGAACATGATAGATATTTATTCCAAATATTCCCATATGTTTTGCATAGGAAAAAAGTGCATAGCCGAGCGGCAGGCCAATGATCAAAGCTACGCATATAGTGCCAACTGTAAAAATCAGTCCCTGTAACTGCAGGCATAAATTTAATTGTTTATTTGTCATGCCCACAGCCTGTAATATACCATATTCCTGCTTTTTTGTCGTAATATTCATGATCATGGTATTCGCCATATTCATAAACCCGATGAGTCCTACAATAGCCATAAACAGATAACAGCCAAGCTTCATCATGCTGCTTGCAAATTCGGCAGATTGTAACTGCGCATGATAAGTATCCATTTTTATATGCGAAGTATTAGAAATCAAAGTATTCAGACTTTGTTCTACAGATGCCACATCTTTTTTATCACAGTCCACCCACAGATAGCCATAGGCTGTTCCTCTCGGATTCATGGAACGATATACACCTTCCGGAATGACAAGATAAGTGTCCGCACTTACAAAAGATCCTGCAATCTTTCCCTGATAGGTATAGGTTCCACTTCCATTCTCAAAGTCAAATGCAATGGATTCACCCGGAGCATATCCATCTTGTTCCATCCACGCCAACCAACCAAAGAAAATATCACCATTCTTTACCGCCTGATCATAGTCCATAGAGCCAATATCCCCTTCTTGGCGCATAAAATCAAAATCCTTTTTACTCACAATAGTAGCCGGAAATCTTGTTCCGTTCAGATTTACAGAGACAATCTCTCTCGTCATGACATCTGTTACTCCCGGAATGCTTTTGATTTCTTCAATCAGCGAATCATTCAATGGATCATCCGTCAGAATCGTATCCAGATTATTCTCCGGATATCTTTCATCATACTCAGCAGAATAGTCAAGCTGCAGTTCAAATTGTCCATGATTAACGGAAAGACGTGCTTCATGCTCCGTGTCAATATTTCCCACATAATTAGAGATAATCACAAACAATACGCAAGAAAAACCCATTGTGAGGATAGTACCAATAGTTCTTTTGGGATTACCCGTTACATTTGCCATTGCCATAGAAAACACGGTAACATTTTTTCTGCCATTTCGTTTTCCTTTTTTGTGTGTTTCTGCATTTTCTAAATACCGTGTTGCTTCGATAGGTGAAATCCGTGAAACAATTTTCATTGGTTTACGCAGTGCCAAAGCAACGGTAAGAAATGATACGAAAATACATAGAAGCATAACAGGCAGGGAAAACAGTGGCACCTGCTGGTTTTGAACACCCATAGAACCAGTTCCGGTTGATACAAGGTTTCCCTGTTCTACCAGCCAGTTAAAACCGTATTTTGCAATCAGAAATCCAAAAAGAAATCCAACCGGTATTGAAAAAATTGTCAAAAAAATCCCCTCTCTGAAGATCAGTTGTTTCATCTGCTTTTTTGTCGCTCCCAGAGCCTTGATTTTTCCATACTCCTGTATCTTGTTGGCAATACCGACCTGAAAAATATTATAAATGACCACAACAGAGAAAAGTACAATTGCAAGAATCAGCATTCCACATACCGCAATCGTTTCATAACTCGGCTGCAAGACCCATTGCAAATAGAGATCATTGATTATAACGTTTTTTTCTTCGATCCCACAAGATGCTGCAATCTGTTTTATAACCGGTTCAATATTATTCATAGATACATTTGCAGAATCATTTAAAGAAAAATAAATATTATACTGTCTGTCAGTCTCTGCGACATGCTCATCGTAAAACTCCTGTGACCCGAAAGCAACATAAGATGCCTCGATGGTATACTCATCCCGGTCATATAGGATTCCGCTGACAACAAATTCTTCCGGCTTATATTCTGACCGCATCCCTGCACGGTAATCCAGTGTAACCGTATCTCCGACCTTTACATCATCATATCCCATTTCACTAAAAAATGCTCTTCCTGCGGCAATTTCCTGCGTTCCCCCCGGATACTTTCCTTCCTTTAACTCATATTCCTTATTATAGGGAAGCATTTTTCTTGCAGTCTCATCCATGCAGACAAAACCACCGTTTTCGTTGCCTTTAATTATGCCTTCTGTACACATAATTCCTATTGCATCTATTTCTGCACGGCGGCGTACGTCCTTTAACTGCGAGGCATCTGCTGCGACAAACAAACCATAATTGCTTCCATATGAGCCTGCCGCCTGACTTTTCTGTAAACGGATCATTCCATTTCCCACAGTACTGATAATCACAAGCAGCATCGTAGTCAGACATATGGACATCATAATCAGTATACTTCTTGTCTTGTTCTTTTTGTCATTGCTATATGCAATCCTGCTTATTGTCTTCATCTGAAATCCACCACCTGTCCGTCCTCAATCACCAGAATACGGTCAGCGACCTGTGCAATTTCGTCATCATGGGTAATCATTACAATTGTCTGTCCATATTTTTTTGCTGTCATCTTAAGCAGGGCAATCACCTCATCACTGGTCTTAGAATCAAGATTGCCTGTCGGCTCATCCGCAAATATAATTTCCGGACGATTCACCAGTGCTCTTGCAATCGCTACTCTCTGCTGCTGTCCTCCGGATAACTGATTTGGCAGATTGTAAATCCTCTTTTCAATTCCCAGAGTTGCAATAATATCATTTACATACGTTTCATCCACTTTTCTTCCATCCAGCCCCAGTGGCAGTACAATATTTTCCCAGACATTAATAGATGAAACCAGATTAAATGCCTGAAAAACAAATCCGATTTTTCTTCTGCGGAAAACAGCAAGGGCATCTTCCTTCATCCTGTATAAATCTTTCCCTGCTAAAGTAACACTGCCTTTTGTCGGGGTATCAAGCCCTCCAAGCATATGAAGTAATGTACTTTTACCGGAACCTGACTTTCCGACAATTGCGACAAATTCTCCCTGCTCAATCTGAATGTCCACCTGATTGACCGCTTTGACCTGATTCTCACCCGCGCCATAAAATTTACAAAGCTGCTTGGTTTCTAATATCACACTCATGTGTTGCCTCCTTTTCAATTCTGTAAATCGTACCTTTTCAGCACGCTTTCTTTGCCTGTTTATATATTTGGTCATTTTTCAACCTACATCCAAATTGTATCAGGACAATCTTTCATTTCACTTTCAAAAAACGAGCAGAACTCTTACAGAATTGTAAGGGTTCTGCTCACTTAAAATTTAACCAATATATGGTAATTGAATCACAAACGTGCTTCCTTTTTTCTTTTTGCTGGAGGTTACCGTAATCGTACCTGCGTGTTTTTCGATAATTTCTCTCGATAGAAAAAGTCCGATTCCTGTACCACTCTTTTCCATGACCTCCTTGGAACTTCCTCTGTAAAATCGTTGAAAAATTTTGTGATACTCATTCTGCGGAATACCAATTCCCTGATCCTCAATTTCCATTCTTACAAGATAGTTTCTTTTTTGTAACCGGATAAATATTTTTGAACCACACGGACTGTACTTGACCGCATTATCCAGAACGTTGATCACAGCTTCACCAAGCCACCTTTTATCCTGCATAATCGTGCATGTTTCCAGCTCTTTTTCATAGTCAAAAACGAATTCAATTTCTTTCTCATCCGCTTTAGGATAAGTGCGGTTCACAGCAGATATGACAGTATCCATAAGCGGAAGTTTTTTCTTATTAATCTGAATCAGTCCAGTTTCCATCTTGGATATTTCAAGAAGCGACTGCAATAATGTCTCCAGTCCATCCAGAGCACTCCGACAACGGATACGAAACTCCTCCTGTTCTGTGGCACTTAAGTCATTCTGCATCAGCACACTAAAACATGTATCCAACGCTGCAACCGGTGTCTTTAACTGGTGAGAAATATCAGAAACCATTTCTTTCGTGTTCTCCTTTTCTGCCCTTGCTTCTTCCTTTATCAACTGAATATGATGTCCGATTGCTTCAAGCTGGTCATTCAATTTTTCCAGTTCTGCATGATTTTCCGTTTTCAGTAAATCATCAAATTTATTTTCACGAAATCTGATCAGAATTTCTTCCAACTGGTCTAAAATTTTCTGATGACACGCATCTTCTTTTTTCTTCCAATAAAGTAAAAAAGTCAAAAGAAGCACGCATATCACAGTGCTTACAGCACCGGTCACCATAACCTGATGCCGGAATTGCGAATAAAATGCATTCCCTTTATTCCCCCAGTATCCATATTGCTCCAATAATCGCCTTCCCTGTTCGTTAGTTTCAATATCCTTATCTTTAAGCAATTCCGAAACAGCATCCAGCCCGGAAAATTCTTCCTTTGCAGCAATCTCTGTCATAAGATTCATTTTATATTTATAATCTTCATAAAACACATACGTGGTAAAGCAATTTAATATTGCAAACAATAATATGACAGGTAATACCAAGGAGAGCACTACTGTAATCTTCTTGCGATATCTCTTTGTCACTGCCTTACCCCCTGATTCCATATATACCCAAGACCTCTGATATTCTTTATATAGACCGGTGCAGCCGGATTGTCTTCGATTTTCTCACGGAGTCTTCTGATATTGACAGCGATTGTATTTTCATCCACAAAATCCCCTTCCAGATCAAACACATTTTCCAATATTTGTGTTTTTGAAAGAATCTGTTTCGGATTCTGAAGAAAAAAAGTCAGCATTTTCAACTCCGTTTTTGTCAGACTGATTTCACGACTCTTTATCAGGACTTTCATTTCTCCTGCGATAAATACGATATCTCCCGAAATCATCTTTCCGGCTTCCGTTTTCTCCTGTCTGCGGCGGAAATGTGCTTCTATTTTCAAAAGAAGTACCGAAAGACTAAACGGCTTTGTAATATAATCATCTGCCCCTGCTTCATATCCCATAACCTGATCCATCTCCTGATCTAGTGCTGTAAGGCAAATAATGTATGTATTATAATTGCACCTCATCCACCTTACAAATTCCAGTCCATTCCCATCCGGAAGATTCACATCACAAATGGTAACATCCACATTATTATCACTTGCAATTCTTTTCGCTTTTTTCACTGATTCTGCTGAAAAAACCTCATATCCGGATTTTTTCAGTGAGAATGTAATTCCACGATTTAAATTTTCATCATCTTCAACTACGAGTATACCTGGCATAGCATATGCACCTCTCTTTATTAACTATCAAGTATTATTTTGTTATGTCTCCAAGGAATTCTGATTTAACAAAAAATCATACAAGCCAATATGCACAATACCATCTTCATCTATCCATGGTTTTGCATTCGACTTTGATATAATAATCTTCTTAAAAAAATCTTCTGATATGGGCGTTTACCTGTTCCTCTCTGCTTTTGTATATCATCCAATAGTTTCCCCTCAGAAAATGCAACAATTTCTTCTTTTTGAATTACATCTTTCATAACTTCAATATCTCCTTTGATTAGATTATCAAGAGAAATTTGAAAGATTTCACTCAGTAATACCAAACTATTCACATCTGGATAGCTTTTATCATTTTCCCAATTTGAGATTGTTTGTCTTGAAACATAAACTCGATCGGCTAACTCCTCTTGGGATAATTGTACTTCCTGACGATGTTTTTTTATTTGTTTTCCGAGTTCCATCTCTTCACCTCCTAGTATACTCATACTAATCAAAAAGTCATATTTTCGCTATCAAAGGACATTGACATCAAAGTTTTTAGCGTGTCAAAAGTCTTTTACATTCCAGGTCGGCGATATAGCAAGTTCTTTGTCCTTACTTTTCGGATTCACAACCCCTATAAAAACGCCAATATTCTCTCCACTACAAACACCGTCACACAGGCGGCGGCAGCTACGACTACCAGCCCTTTTTCACGAATACCAAGGATAACCGCTACGACAAATCCTGTGATCGCACTGATAACACTTTCCGTACTGTAGAAAATCGCCGGAAGGGTAAGTGCCGTTAGGCAGGCATATGGCACATAGTATAAAAACGAACTTAAAAACCGATTCTCTATCTTTTTTCTGAATAACACCAATGGCACTGCACGGATCAGATATGTGACAACCGCCATTGCGATAATATATGTATATACACTCATCTCTATTCTTCTCCTTTTTTCTTAACCGGCGCAACGATCGCACCGATTGCTGCTGCCGCTACTGTACATATAACGATCGATATTCCGGTCGAGATAAAGTGGAATATCGGAACATAATATAAAAGGATACTGAACAAAGCTGCCACGCATACCACAAATAACACAGATTTTGACTTTTTGGCAACCGGAACAACGATCGCCACGAACATGCCATAAAGTGCAAGACTGAGTGCGCTGCACACAGACTTTGGAAGCAGCCCGCTGGCTACTGCTCCGGCAAATGTACCACCGCCCCAGCCAAGGATCGGAAGGATCTGAAGTCCTAACATATACGGAAAGGTCACTTCTTTGAAATATCCCATTGCAACTGCAAAGATCTCATCTGTATTTGCAAATGCGATGATCAGACGCTTCCAGATGCCTACATCGTCAGCTAACTTCTGCGTAAGTGAAAGACTCATCAGACCATATCTCAGATTGATGATAAGCTGAGTGAGGATCACCTCAAGGATCGTTCCCCCGGCAATGATGATCTGAAGTCCGGCAAACTGACCGGCACTTGTAACATTTGTAACGCTGGTAAGAACTGCCTGAAAGACACTGAGTCCGCCTTTGATCGCAAGAATACCAAAACTAAAACTAACTGCAAAATACCCCAGGGCGATCGGAATTCCATCCTTCAGCCCGTTTCTAAATTCATTCATTTGTACTACTTACTCCATATTACTTTTTTTCATAATCAACCTGCATCAGGCACAAGCCCTGTGGTGGTGCGGTCGGCCCTGCGAGCTGTCTGCACCGGCCTGTAAGCACCTCTTCCATGTATGCCGGTTCCATTCTGCCTGCCCCGACCTCTACCAGAGTACCGGTCAGGATACGAACCATATTCTGTAAGAATCCGGCTCCGTGGAAATCAAGAATCACATAATCGCCATCTTCCTTAATATCGATCGCAAATAACTTCCGAACCGTCGATTTCTTCATCTGCTTATTGCCACAGAAGCTCTTGAAATCATGTTCACCGACCAGATAAGCTGCTGCCTTTCGCATCCGTTCACAGTCGATCGTCTCACCCTCATCCAGAGTCCAGACGTATTTCCGGTCAAATACCGGCTTCAGCCTGCCACGATAGATCGTGTAACGGTAATGCTTGCCCTTTGCATTAAATCTTGCATGAAAGCGTTCTGCTGCCGGAGTAACCTCCAAAATGCAGATATCATCCGGCAGATAATGATTCATATAATCCCGGATCTCCTCCGGTGTCTTATCTGTCGGAACCGGACCGCTTGCAACCATTGCCCTTGCATGCACACCTGCATCGGTTCTTCCCGCTCCGTTGATCCGTACTTCTTCGCCTGCCATCAGGGAAAGCACTGATTCGATCTTTCCCTGTATGGTCACAACGTCTTTTTTATGTTCCCACCCATGATATCTCGTTCCATCATAGGCGATCAGAAATCTGTAATTCTGCATAATCGTTTCCTTTTCTACACGGCGTTTATATCCTTGATCGTGCCATTCTCATAATCTCTCGCATTGTCCAGTGTGGTACGGCTGATTGCTTCCAGTGCTTCTTCCGTCAGGAAGCCCTGATGGGAGGTTACGATGACATTCGGGAATGACAGCAGTCTTGCCGTGATCGAGGATTCCAGAATATCATCCTCACGATTCTCAAATACATTATTTGTTTCTTCCTCATACACATCCAGACCGATACCGAAGAATTTCTTATTTCGATTTCCCGTGATCAGATCCTCCGTCTTGATCAGGGCGCCTCTCGATGTATTTACAAGGATCACATTATCCTTCATCTTATTGATCGTCTCTGTGCAGATCATATGGTACGAATCATCTGTCAGCGGACAGTGAAGGGAGATCAGATCACTGGTCGATAACAGCGTATCCAGATCCACATACTCTACAAAATCCAGGGATGGATTCCGATACATATCATATGCCAGAACCTTCATGCCAAATCCATGACAGATCCGGCACATAGCCGCTCCGATCTTACCGGTTCCGATGATACCCGCGGTCTTGCCATAGAAGTTCATACCTGTAAGACCTACCAGACTGAAATTATTCTCACGAACCTTGATATAGCTCTTATGGATTCTTCTGGTAACCGCAAGTGCCAGTGCCATCGCATGCTCTGCAACCGCCTCCGGTGAATAACCCGGAACACGGAGCACCGTGATACCACAACGGTTTGCTGCATCCAGATCTACATTATTGAATCCGGCACAGCGCATTAACACTAATTTTACACCATTTTCAGCCAGACACTCAACTACTTTTTCACTGACATCGGAACTTACAAATGCACAGATCGCATCATATCCTTTTGCAAGAGCTGCTGTTCTCGGCGAAAGGTCTGCTTCTAAAAACTCTACCTCCAGATCTGAATATTCCGGTAATATCTTTTCAAATGAATCTCTGTCATATTTCTTCGTATCATAAAATAAAATCTTCATATTCCATATCCTCCTATCATATCCTGCTGCCAGACATCTGTAAAAGCATCGTATACTGCCATATTTTCGCTTATTTTCCGGTATGCCTGTATAATTCTATATTTCTGCAACTATTATTTACATTTCATTGCTATTTTATCACAACATCCATGCATTTACACAAATAAAATTATCTATTACAAATCGTTTCTCATCACCCAACACTCTTTACAGATAAAAAGAGATCATCCTGTATCTTTTACCGATACAAAACAATCTCTTTTCTCACAGGAATTGTCTTCTGATTCTTTCAATCCTTCTGATCATTCCTGTTCATATTATTTATTACTTATTGTTTTTTGTAGTTGTCGTAATTTTCTTGTCACTGCTTTTTTTCGTTTTCTTTTTGTCCTTCTTTTTATCCTTTTTCCCGGCCGATTGTTTATTTATTTTTTCGGCCTCAACGGTTGTCTGAATCTGTTCGCCATTCTCATTTACCGTAATAACAGTTGCAGGATTCTTCATATACTTTTTGTATACCTTATACTGTTTATTCCAGTCAGTATACCGGGAATCTTTTTTCTTATTTTCAAATGAATAATGTTTTGAAATATATTTTCCTATCTCTCTTGTTACTTTTCTTGCACCGTAACAGTTCAGATGTTTTCCGCCATCTCTGGTATCTGTTCCCCAGTTGATCTTATTTTTGCCCTTTACCGTATTCAGATCAAGGAATGGGATTCCTAATTTCTTCGCATACTGTGTCATACCATTATGTTTTTTATAATTCCATGAGCTTGCTGTCGGCATCTCAACAAACATAACTTCAACATTGTTTTCTTTGCAGATATCCAGGAACATCTTAAGAAAAATTCTGGAAGACTTCGGTACCGGTTCAATATCCTTTGTCTCTACCATCTTATCTTCACCTGTATAAGCCATAACCGTTCTGCTCAGATACTGACCTCTTGTACTGGAACGATAAGTATATGATTTTTTCTTAAAGCTGTCCTTAAGTGCCAGTGTTTTCCACCTGTCATGATACTTCATGATCGGAATATATTTATAGATTAGGGATTTGACATTTCCCTCTACTCTGGATACCTGTGTCTTACCTTGCCACAACAGATCCACATCCAAAACGACCAGCTTCGGTTTCTGGCAGGTCAGTACTTCCTGAAGGACATTGACTGTCTCTGCAATATTCTGCGCTCCCTCCGCCGCAACATAGGTTGGAATTCCATAGTTCTTCCACATCATCATTGGAGAGTAGGCACTGTATGCGTTACTGTTTCCCATGACAACAACATCCAGCGAATTTCTCGGTTCTCCATAGAAGCCTCTGGCATTCGGATTTGACAAACCACCTTCCGGGTCACTGGTCTTCGGATAGAACACAACCGACAGAACTCCCATCAGTACACAGAAAATGATGAAAAACAGGATACATTTTATTATATTTTTTGTTTTGTCTTTTTTCATATCGTTCACCATCTATCCTAAAATTGTGCGTATATAAAGCCTGCGACTTCATATCCGCTTCCATATGCTCCAAGGATGATCACGGAAAAGATCAGTCCATAATATAATACCCAACGGAATACAATATTCTTTGCTGCAATATCTTCTCTGATATGACGTCCCTGTTCCTGATACAAGCCAACCAACAGCAACACAATTGCTCCAAAAAGCAGTAACAAGAAATCACTCATACCAATCCGGACATCAAACAATTCACCATAGCGGATCGGATCCCATGACAGATTCCGGAACATCGATATAAACATCTGTCCGAAGATCTTCAGATCATCTGCACGGAACATCAGCATACCGATATTAACAAAGATAAAGGTTCTCACAACCTGAAGAGCCTTATAGATCTTACCTTCACGGTTCACATGCATTTTTTCAAATAATTTTCTGAATAATGGTTCTGTCAGAAGTCCGAGGATCATGATCAGACAGTAATAAATACCGTACATAACATACTTCCAGCTTGCTCCATGCCAGATACCGGTTCCAAACCATACTGCAAGCATGGCAATAGAGGTCGGGATCAGCGTTGCAAAGAACGCATTGAACTTCTCTCTTGTCTTCTTGCTCAGCTTCATAAATGCCTTGGATAGAGAGATGGTATAGAATACATAATCCTTAAACCATGCACCAAGTGTCATGTGCCATCTTCTCCAGAACTCGCTGACTGTCTTTGATATAAACGGTCTTGCAAAGTTTTCTGACATCTCGATGCCAAACATCTGCGCACTACCGCGGACGATATCCATACAACCGGAGAACTCTGCATACAACTGTAAGGTGTACAACAGCATTCCTATGATGACATACAGTCCATCATACTGATCGTGGAAATTAAAAATCTGATTTACATACATATTTGCACGGTCAGCAATTACGATTTTCTTAAACAGACCCCAGAACACAAGCTGAAGTCCCATTGTTGCATTTTTATAATCAAACGGATGTCCTTCATATACCTGATCTCCCAGCAGATCAAAACGTCCGATCGGGCCTTCCACGATATGTGGGAAGAATACCAGGAACAAAGCAACCTTTCCAAGATTATCGGAGGCTTTGTATTTACCACGGTATACATCTACAATGTAGCTGATCGCCGATAAGGTGTAGAACGAGATACCAAGCGGCAGCATCATATTCTGCATTGGATTGGATATCTTAATATGGAAAATACTTAATATATCACAGAACACCTGTCCGAAGAATACGGAATATTTCAGATATACAAGAATACCAAGATTTAATAATACAATAGATACACAGACACATTTTTTCTGCCATCCGATGATCGACTTGAATTCCTTTTTATTTTCCTTTGGCAAGGCTTTCTTTGCCATACTGAAGCCATCATCAATCTTATTCAGCAGCAGACCGCCAAAATAGATCGACAAGGTACTAAACAATATAAATACAATATATTTTCCGGAATTAATAAAATAGAACAGATAACTGAATATCAGCAGAACCTTCCATTTGTGCTTTAATGGCACGATCGAGTAGAAAAAGAAGGATCCCATCAATATAAATCCCAAATAAGCTATAGATGTATAAGACATTTTTTTCTCCCTATCACTGATACCGAAAATCTACCGGGCAGTCATTTTCTGTACGTATTACAAAAGGCCGTCCGGTTTATTCCCAGTATTCCTTTTTTCCTCAGTCTGTAAACTAATTAATCATCACTGAGTCTCTGGATCATATCATAGATCGTCTGAACTGTTTTGAAGTTCTCTGGAACGATATCTACAGGTGTGATCTCGATATCAAATGCATCATTTAATTCCATAACAAGTGTTACCATTGTGATGGAATCTAAGACGCCATGGCCGATCAGGTCTGTATCATTTTCAAAATCAACACCTGGTTTTACTTCGTTTAAAATTTCTAATAATTCATCCATTTCTTTTTCCTCATTTCTTATAATTTATAGTTATTTTTCAACCACTTACGATCAATTTTTCCATTTTGATTGTGTGGCATACTCTTCACTCTTACAAACTGGTTCGGTTCCATATAATGTGGAACTTTTTTCTTGAATTCCCCAAGCAGGAATGCATCATCCAGTTTCTTACCTTCATATATAAATACGATCTTATCCTCTGCATCATCGTAGATACATGCATAGCTTCGGATACCTTCGATTGCACCGGCAGCCGCTTCGATCTCGCCGAGCTCGATACGGTAACCCATATGTTTGATCTGATAATCTTTTCTTGATATATAGACCAGTTCGCCATATTTATTATATTTTACAAGATCACCTGTCTTGTAGATCAGTTCCGGATAATTCGGGTTTAACGGATTCTGGACAAAGGCTTCTTTTGTCTTTTCTTCATTTCCATAATATCCAAGAGCGACAAAGGAACCTCTGGCATATAATTCACCTTCTGCACTGAAGCCTGTCTCCGGATTGATCTCCGGCGAAACCACCTTGCCATCTTCTCCAAGTACAAATACATCACAGTTGTTACATGCATTTCCCATTGGAAGTGGCTCATCGTCACGAAACTTTCTGTTTACCACATAGTAGGTACAAATATCGGTTGTCTCTGTCGGGCCAAACAGGTTTGCATACATGGCATCCGGCAGATTCTCGATCCAGTAATTCAATGGTCTTGTCGGCATAACCTCGCCTGCAAATAACACTTTTTTCAGGTCCGGAAGCTCGGCATACTGGAACATCTTATAATTTGCAATGATTGAAAGCGCCGATGGAACCCAGTAGATCGTATTAACCTTTTTCTCATTCAGGAATTCCATGAGCTTAATTGGGAATGAAAAATATGCTTTTGGTATTATATACAATGTTGCGCCATTTTTCAATGTGCTATATAAATCTGAAACAGACATACTAAAATAAAATGGCGTCTGATTTCCAAATATTGTTGTCTCGTTGATATCAAAGGCTTCTGTATACCATGTAATATAAGAAAGAATATTTGCATGTGATATAACTGCACCCTTTGGAACACCTGTCGAACCGGAAGTAAATAATGCATACACCGGATCCGTATCGATCATATGTGCTCTTACATTTGCCAGACAACTCTGGTCTGCTTCCTGATCCATCTCATCCAGATTGAAAATCTTTGGTGCATAGCCCTTACCGTCCTCTGTTTCAACATGCAGCTCTTTTGCTTTATCGAGATGCTTATTATCGGTTACGGCAGCCTCCGGTTTCAATGCCTTTAAGATCTTATTCACTCTGTCAACCGGCATCTCCGCATCTATGACCACATAAAAGTTTCCGCTGTATACAGCACCCATGAATGCTGCCACACTCTTCGGCTCCTTATCAAGAAGTACAACAACCGGACGATTCTTGCATCCGCCAAGTCCCTGATATAACCATGCTCCAACCTGTTTTGCCGTTTTCTCCAGTTCTTTATAAGTGAGTCCTCCGTTAACATCGGCAACTGCTAATTTGTCTGGATATTTAGCTGCTGAGCCTTCAATAAATTCAAGTACATTCTTCATATCTTTCTTTACCGGAACCTGTCCGGACCTCCTTTATTCCACAATTGCAAATACAAGTGTTACTGTATATTGCCCTTTCTTCTCTTTTACTGAAAAGTCTATGTTCATTTCCTGTGCAATTTTCTCACAGGTCTTAATTCCTATCCTTGTGCTCTCTGCTTCATTTCTGTTTTTGCTTATATGATTACTGATCACCAATGTTACCTTCGTATCAGAGGTACTATACTGAATCTCTACTGGTTTGCTGTAATCCGAATATTTTCTTATATTCGTAAATATATTATCAAACAACCGTTTCAGATGCGGTGCATCAATCTGTATCTTCGGTGAATTATTCTCCGTCTTGACCTGGAATGTGATTCCTTTTTCTTCTAACAGACACATATATTCACCGATCATCTGCTGGAAAAATTCTTTTGCGGGAAACTTTTCCATCTTCAGTTCATCCGTATGTCCGGAATATACGAAGAAGTAACGGAACAGTTTATCTGACAGGTCTTTTAACTGCCCTGCCTTATCCACGCAGATATCAACGTACTGCTTATACTCTTCTTCCGAATCAAATTCACTTGTTTCCAGAAGATCCAGATAACCCTTCAATACCGTAAGCGGTGTCCGAATATCATGTGCCATTGCTGTGACCAGATCCCGGTTCGCCTGCCAGGCTTCTTTTTCTTTGCTCATCTGCTGGATGATCGAGTTTCTCATACTGTCAATATTATCCGCCAGTACATAGATCTCATCATGCCCGGACTTCGTGATAGCAGCATTGATATCGTTCTTTTTGATTCTGGATACCTCCCGTGTCAGACGTCTTACACGCTTTACCACACGGCCGTTATAGATCATAACAAACATCATAAAGATAAACGAGCACACCAGAAAACCAATTGTCATCCAGAAATAGTAAACTCTTTTCTCTGAGTAATCCACGATACAGACATCATACAGTCCATCCTCGAACCGTACAGAATAAAATACATAGCTTCCGGTCTGTCCCGTCACATCAGTCCTTTCCAGTTCATCGATTGGAATGGTTTCTGAATATTCAACATCCTGCAGCGGCTGTTTCTGCTCCATGTCCTTTGTTTTCTGTTTCTGATCCTCTGCCTTTTTCTTGTAGATCTCCATCAGATGCTTATTCTTAATGTTATTCAGCATCTGCTTCTTGTCTTCTTCAGACTCTGCAAGCTTTCTGCCCTTCTGGTTTCCATTTGTTATCTTATTAAAAAAACGCTCCATCGCGGTACGTCTTTTCTGTTTTGTTGAATCATATATTACATTCTCATTCTGATATACAAGAAGATATACACTTCCCTCTTCCTGCTGCCATCTGAGAATAGCATTCATATCTGTTGATTTTACCTTATTATCCCTGACATAATCGGAAAAGCGGTCGATCTTCTCTTCTGTCCGCCGGGCTGTGGCTGTCTCATTCAGATAGTTTTTGTCAATTATATATACTGTAGTTTTCAGCCAGACGAAGAACAAACCAACTGCGAGTAACAGACTTCCTGCAATAACCAGAATCAGCTTCGTATTTAAGGTAAGCTTCTCGTCTGTTCTTTTTTCCCGTCTATTCTTTTGTCTCGTTTCTCTGTCTTTCATTCCGTCTGACCTTTTCAGGCTTTAATCCACCTGATATCCTTTTCCATAAATCGTTCTTATAATCTCAGGCTGTGCCGGATTCTCCTCGATCTTCTGTCGAAGCCTGAGCACATGCACCATGACCGTATTGGACGATGAAGGAAGATATTTTTCCTGCCAGATATTCTCATATAGTTCATCCAGATTCCAGGATCTACCACGATTCTTCACAAGGAAAAACAGCAGTGCAAATTCTTTATCCGTCAGATGGATGACTTCATCTTCTTTCGTTACCACACGCTTATACGGATCGATTGATATTGTTCCGACACGAAGTATTCCATCCGCATTATCTTCTCTTCCTTTATAAACATTATAACGTCGGATCAGTGCTTTCACCTTCCGGATCAGCTCACCCTGTTCAAAAGGCTTGCTTAAGAAATCATCTCCACCAATATCATATGCCTCATTTTTGTCCGGCTCCTGTGTCTTGGCTGTTAAGAACAGCACCGGAACCGATGAGAATTCCCGGATAGCCGCACAGCTTTCGGTTCCCGACATTCCAGGCATCATAATATCCATAATAACCAGATCAATATCCGAATGTTCTTTCATAACATTGATCGCCATCTGTCCATTCTCTGCTTCCAGTGTTTTATATCCCTGCTTTTTCAGGTAAATACCTACAAGCTTCCGAATATCCTTTTCATCATCTACGATCAGAATTTTCGCTTCCTGTTCGGACAGCAATCCCTTTTGCTTCTCTCCATCTATTGTTTTGTTATTTTCTAAAATCATAACCATATCCTCTCTTTTTCTAATACGACCTGATTTTAACTTTCAATAACCACCCCAACATTATAGCATTTGCATCTATAATTCAAGTATGCGTCAGGTGTTGTTAAGATTTGTTAAGTCAGGTTATACCAGAAAATTACATCCTTTTTGTATCTAAATTTTTAAGATTCTTAAGTTTTTTGTTTAAGCTATCTAAAAAATCCATTCAAAGACGATTCCGTAAAGTTCCCTCAGATAATAAGTTGGCAATAACCACCACGCTGTTTTCCCGCACACCGCCGATGGTTTTATACCTGTATGTTCTGCAATAACAGATGCACGGTATTCATGAAATTCATTTGTTACGATAATAACCTGCGGATCCAGATTCTTCTCCTCTATGATCTTCTTTGAATATAGAAGATTCTCTCGGGTCGAGGTTGACCGGTCTTCCTTATATAAACGGTCCCGTGCAATTCCTTTTTCTGTTAGATACCGGTACATGCACTCCGCTTCGCTGATATTCTCACCTTTTCCCTGTCCACCGGACAGAATACACACAACCTCTTCATGTGTGTTCAGATAATCATATGCCGCATCTAAGCGTTCCGTCAGCATCAGGCTTGGGCGATCGCCATTTACACCACAGCCAAGCACGATCATAACCGTTTCATCCTTCGGAGCGCTCTTCGATGCCCGTATCATGCATATCGTACCTGCTGCCGCAAATCCAACTGCAACTAATACAATCAGCAAAACGATCCCGCATATTACTTTTCCGGCAGTCCGGGTCATCCATTTTTTCACCCGGCGATTCACCCTGTGGAACCATGCCGCATATAAGATCAGGCAGATACCAAGGACAACTCCCGTAAGATTTCCTATGTTTTTAATCCCCTTCGTAACAAATGGATACAGAAATATGAATACTCCTGCAAATCCTGCTATGAATAATACTATTCTAAGCCACAATTTCTTCAATTTTCCCTACATACCTCCCGTCTTTTTACATAATTCTCCTTTTTCCGGAGTTTACTCCATGTTTATAGCATCCAAATGCATCAAAATGCCATCATCTCTATTGCGGAGCGATTAAGATTTATAAATGATCCGGTTACATTATATTTAAACACTATTATATACTGTTTTTAACAAAAAACAGCCATTTCAGGCAACGGATTGCTCCATTTGGAACAATTCATTATCCAAAATGACTGTATTTACACTAATTTAAAATGATTTCTAATGATTTTAAATCATTTTAAATTATTTCTTATAATTTCTAATGATTATTAATGTTTCAGGCATTCCTTAATAGATGCTTCAAAAATATCAAGACCGGCTGCAAGCTGCTCATCTGTCATTACAAGCGGTGCAAGGAAACGGATTACATTGTTGTAAGTTCCTGCGCCTTCTACTAACAGACCTTTCTTCGCACAGGTCTGGATCAGGTCAGATGTAAATGCTGCATCCGGTTCTTTTGTTTCCTGATCTTTTACGAATTCGATACCGATCATACCGCCAAGTCCTCTGACATCACCGATAACCGGATATTTCTTCTGCATTTCCAGATAACGCTCTGTTACTTTCTTACCGATCTCACAGGAACGCTCTGCCAGATGATCTCTCTCCATAATCTCGATCGTCTTTAGGGATGCGGCACATGCCAGTGGATTTCCACAATAGGTTCCACCGATCGTTCCTGCCGGAACTGCATCCATAACCTCAGTTCTTGCAATAATGGCTGATAATGGCACGCCGGCTGCGATGGATTTTGCTGTTGCGATGATATCCGACTCTACACCGGCCTCCTGCCAGTAAACAGAAGCAAACATACGACCGGTTCTGCAGAAACCGCTCTGTACCTCATCTGCGATCAACAGGATACCATTTTCATCACAGATCTTGCGAACTGCTTTTACCCATTCGATCGGAGCAGGAATGAAACCACCCTCACCTTGAAGAGGCTCAACAACGATTGCTGCAATCGTGTCCGCTGCTGCACACTGTTCAAATACATCATAGATAGATCTGATATAGTAATCAACTGCCTTATCCTCAGGCATTCCTTCCGGATTTCTATAATAATATGGGAACTGTGCACGGAACACGCCGGCTGCTAACGGTCCCATATCCTTTGCATATGCTTTCTTGGATGTCATTGCCATTGTAAAATGTGTTCTTCCATGGAATGCACCGGAGAATACGATGATATTCGGACGCTTTGTATATGCCTTTGCTACCTTAACGGCATTCTCGTCTGCTTCGGCACCACTGTTTGCAAAGAAGGCTTTCTTGCTATCGCCCTTTACAGGTGCAATGCCGGATAACTTCTCTGCGAGCGCTACATAGCCTTCATGTGTTACGACATTGAACATGCCGTGGAAATATTTATCTGCCTGTGCTTTTACTGCTTCAACGACTTCCGGCTGGGAAAATCCGATATTCAATACCCCGACACCACCGATCCAGTCCAAGAACTTGTTGCCATCGACATCCTCGATCATGGCGCCTTCACCACGTTCGATAACAACCGGATATCCGCAACGAATCGCATTTGGAACGGCCTGCGCTCTCCTGTCTATGATTGCCTGTGCCTTAGGGCCGGGTAAAGTCTCTGTTATTATTTCCGGTAAATCTGTTCTTAACATATGTATCATCCTCCATCTTCTTAATACGAACGGCTTTTGTATCTGTGCCGTTCATTTATTTGCTCTTTTGAATTTTCTACAGTATGCCATTCATAAAAACCGATCACCATATCCCGCCAGCACAAAACTCCCGCCCTAATTTGTGCTGATAGCACAATCATATGTTTGACAGGCACATATTTTCTATGGTATTGTTGGGTTATTGTAATCCATAGCACAAATCAGTGGTTTATTATATTAAGCAGCAGCTAATATAAACCTTATATAATTAAGCAAATATTAGGCAATCATGTTCAAACTGCTTCAAATCAATAAGCCACCGCCAAGCCGATACGCGCAGATCATATTTTGATTGAACGGACTTCTTATACATAGACAAGTAACAATTATCAAATTCTGCTAAGAAAGGATCTTATATATGGCAATATTATTAAGAGATTTATATAAAGAAACAAAAAGCACCTATGGTCTGGATCTGATCGCAGGGGAAGAAGGACTGGATCATCTGATGAACTGGGTCTATATATCAGAAGATCCCGATACATTAGAATTCCTGCATGGCGGTGAACTAATCATTACGACCGGCGTTCTATGCGGAAATGAATACTGGTTATATAACTTCATCAAAGGGCTGATTGAGCATAAAACCTGCGGCCTTATTATCAATATCGGCGGACATCTGAACCGTTCCGATATCTCCGACCGTATCCGTATGCTGTGCGATCGGAAGCATTACCCGCTCTTTCTTATGCCATGGGAAACGCGGATCTTCGATATCACACACGATTATTACAATCGGATATTTGATGATACCCAGACCAGTCAGGCAATCTCAACAGCCCTTTCGCGCGTGATCCTTCACCCAAATGACAAAGCTCTGATGGAAATCAGCCTGCCTGTCTTATATGAACATGGTTTTCAGGCGGATGCACAATACCATCTCGTATATATATCAGATCTGCGTGATACAGCATCCATGAAACCAACCGCTGCACAGACAAATACCTCTATCCAGCAGTCTGAGCATTCCACCATCTCATCCGGTTATGCAAATACCGCCGGAAGTTTTCTTCAGAATCTGTTGACACGTCTGGTCAGAATCTATAATCTGCCATATACATTTGTCAACGGCACCGACTATACTCTGCTGATCAGCCCCGCACGGTCAAATGAACGGCTTGAACAGGAGCTTACACGGCTTCTGTATTATATGGGAGAATCTGCCGGAACAACTTCCATGTATATCGGAATCAGTGCGCCAACCAAAGATCTGATTGGATTAAGTCAGGCATTTTTACAGGGACGGTGCGCCGCCCTGATGGCACAAAAAAAGAACAGTAGCCTGTTCTTCTTCGATGATATGGGATTCTATAAGCTTCTTTTATCTGTAAGTGATATGGATGTTCTTAGAGAATATGTAAACGATACCCTGGGATCCATCATTACATACGATGAGCAGCACCATACGAATTATCTGGAAACACTCTATCAGTATCTGCTCTGTGATGGCAGTATACAAAAAATTGCCGGTGCCCTGTTCTGTCACAGGAACACCGTCAATTATCGTGTCCGTATATTAAGGGAGGACTTACATCTTGCTTTAGATGATCCGTCCACTCGTTTTGAACTGATGACCGCATTTCAAGTTCATAGTTATCTGGATTTGTTTTCCTGAATCTGCTGCAACACATTTTAATATCATGTACATCATATATCCGGTCATTAATTGGCCTGTTATTTTCTGCGTCTGACCGCCAGTAATTCTTTCCATGCCGGCGGATAGAACAACAAGAGCAATGGGAACAGCTCCAGTCTTCCGGCAAGCATATCAAACATCAACACATATTTGGAAAATGTACCATATACATTAAAATTCTTCGTTGGTCCTACCAGCTCCAGTCCCGGTCCGATGTTATTGATCGTTGCCGCAACCGCAGTAAAGTTTGATGTCATATCTTTTCCCTCAAAGGAGATCAGCAGTACGGATGTTGTAAACAGGATGATAAATGTTATAAAATATACATTTACCGCACGTACCACTTCATGCTCTACCGGCTTGCCGTCCATTTTGATCTTCTTGATACTTTTTGGATGCAGATAGGAATTCAACTCTTTTATCACACTTTTTACCACGATGATAAATCGGGATACCTTGATACCACCACCGGTACTGCCTGCACATGCACCAATGAACATCAGAATAACCAGTATCGTCCTACATGTCTGGTTCCACAGGTCAAAATCCACACTGGAGAATCCGGTTGTTGTTATGATCGAAGCGACCTGGAACGATGCATGACGGAGTACTGTCCAGAATCCATCCATTGTATGAATCAGATTCAATACAAGAACTGCGATCGCCGCCACAATAATGAGGAAATAGGTTCGCACCTCATCCATCTTCAATGCCTTTTTGATATTGCCAAATAAAATCAGATAGTATGCATTAAAATTCACACCGAATAAGATCATAAAGATCGTTACCACCCACTGCAGATATGGCGAAAAGCTGGCAAAGCTATCATTCTTTGTTCCGAATCCACCTGTACCCGCTGTTCCGAATCCGGTACAAAATGCATGGAACACCGGCATTTTCCCGGCTATTAACAAGATGATCTCTATAGCCGTTAATACAATGTAAATAACATATAATATTCGCGCCGTATACTTGATCTTCGGTACAAGCTTACCAACAGAAGGTCCTGGGCTCTCTGCTTTCATCAGATTGATATTTGATCCGCCACTAAGCGGCAATACCGCAAGCAGAAACACCAGCACACCCATGCCACCGATCCAGTGTGTAAAGCTTCGCCAGAACAACGTCGTCCGGGATAATGCTTCCACATCGTTTAAGATACTGGCTCCTGTGGTTGTAAAACCGGAGATCGTCTCAAATAACGCATCTGTGAAAGATGGGATATCTCCTGATATGCACATTGGAAGTGCACCAAATATACTCAGTGCTATCCAACTCAATGCTGTAGCGATACAGCCCTCTTTCAGATAGAATACATTTACTTTAGGTTTATGTTTTACAATGATGGCTCCAAGCAGCATACAGATAACTGCCATCACCAGATAATCAATTCCTTCACTTTCCTGATAAATCAACGAAACCAGACATGGCAGAAGAAGCATAACCCCCTCCAGCATGACCACATGTCCGACTACGTATAAAATCATTGACCGATTCATAGCTTCCTATTTTCCCTTTTACAAAAATACTCATTACTTATACCAGAATATCCCTGATATCATTAAATCCTGTATGGGTCGTTACTACCATAGCGGTATCCCCGACTTCGATCGTATCATGACCGGATGGTGTAATGATCGTACCGTTTCGATTGATAAACGCGATCAGCACATCCTTCTTTAACTTCAGATCCATCAGTGGCTTTCCCGTTACCTCGGATGCTTCATCCACACGGAACTCGATCGCCTCTACCCGGAAATCAAACATATGATATAACGTCTGCACACAGCTGTTCATGGAACGTGTATTTGATTTCGCACGAACATAAGCAGTAATAGTCTCCGCTGTAATAAAACTCGGATAAAATACACTTCCAAGGTTCAGATTATTAATTATTTCCTTGAAATTACTACGGTTGATCTTCGTGATGGTCTTTGCATCCGAAACATGTCTGGCATGCAGTGTCAGGAGGATATTTTCCTCGTCAATCCCGGTTAAAGCAACAAAGGATTCTGCATTGCTTAAGCCTTCTTCCTTTAATACATCCTGATCGGTTCCGTCTGCATTGATAATAACTGCTTTCGGAAGCAGAATACTGAGTCGCTCACAACGATCCTTCTCTTTCTCAATGATCTTTACATTGATTCCCATATTGATCAACTGACTTGCAAGATAATATGCAACGTCACCACCGCCGACGATCATCGCATCACTGACACGATTTGTCTTGAATCCGATAAAATCAAGAAATGCACGGCTCATCGGACGGGATCCTACAAACGAAAGAACATCTCCTGCATGCAGTTTAAAATGACCGGATGGAATATAGACTTCTCCATCTCTTTCAACCGCACAAATCAGAATATTGATATTCTTCGCTCGATCCATAAGCTGCTGACCAAGATGTGCCACAGACAGTCCGTCTAACATATTATGCTCCGGAATCTTGATCTTCGTCATCTCTGCCTGACCATGTGCAAAGGAATTGATCTCCAAAGCCGTCGGCATATAAAGTACACGCGCAACCTCCGTTGCTGTTTCAAGCTCCGGATTGATGACCATGGTAAGTCCCAGACTCTTTTTCAGATATTTTATCTCCTTGCTGTAGTCCGGATTTCTGACACGCGCTACCGTTGCGCAGTCACGTCCCTGTTTTGCGATCGTACAACAAAGCAGATTCAGCTCGTCAGAATTTGTTACTGCGATCACAAGATCGGCATTCTCCACACCGGCTTCCATCAGCACACTGTAGCTTGCACCATTTCCGCAGATTCCCATAACGTCATACTGATTGACGTTCATCTCAACCTTATCCGCATTTTTATCAATGACTGTTATATCATGCCCTTCCTTGCATAACTGTCTGGTCAGTGCCGTTCCGACCTTACCGCATCCTATGATCAATATATTAAGACCCGTTTTCTTCGCGCCTCGTTGCTTAAACATCACTTACCTCCACCGACTTCGGCTATATATTATACATACCTTTTGTGCATAAAACGCTCACTTTATTATAGCGTCAATCTTGATTGTAACATCTTTTTTCTATATGTACAGTGATATTGGAAAATTTTATTTAAAGTTTAGTTTGATTCTGTGTTATACTCCTGTCTGGAGGATTTGATATGTTATTGTCTTTATTTATTAATTTTTTCAAAATCGGATTATTTACATTTGGCGGCGGTTATGCGATGATCGCACAGATCCGGGAAGAAGTGGTTGCAAAACGGAACTGGCTCACGGAAGACGAACTGATCGAAGTGATTGCGATCGCTGAATCAACGCCCGGGCCACTGGCGATCAACCTCGCTACTTTTGTCGGTTATAAACAAAGAGGCTTCCGCGGAAGTCTGGCAGCCACCCTCGGTGTCTGTATCCCATCCGTTATTATTATATTTGTCATTTCTCTGTTTTTTGATGCTTTCATTGCAAATAAATATGTAGCGTATGCCTTCGTTGGCATTAAATGTGCTGTTGCTTTTCTGATCCTTACAACCGGAATCAGCATGATGAAAACACTCGACCGAAAAAAAATACCGGTTCTTGTATTTGTAGTTACTTTTATAATCATGGTGATCGGAGAACTGCTTTCCAAATCCGTTAATGCAATTCTTCTGATCCTCGCAGGCGGCATCATCGGAATTTTCTGTACCTCTTTTAAAAGAATCCGAAAGGAGGATGCAGACAAATGATATATCTGACATTGTTTATTGAATTCTTTAAAGTAGGACTGTTCAGCTTCGGAGGCGGCTTCGGCATGATACCGCTGATCCAGGATGCTGTCATCCGCCATAACTGGATGAGTGAAGATGCCTTTTACAATTTCATCGGTGTCTGCGAATCTACACCGGGTCCGATCGCAGTCAACATGGCAACCTATGTCGGATCGACGCAGGCAGGACTTCCGGGCGGTATTGTCGCTACTCTCGGTGTCATCACGCCGTCCTTTTTCATTATATTATTAATTGCCGCAGTTATAAAAAATCTGACGAAAAATACCTACGTGCAGGGCTTTCTGTATGGCATCAAACCGGTTATCCTGGCCCTGATCCTTGCAACCGGAATCAACATGCTGTTAAAGTCTACTGGGTATGTCAGCTTATCCGAATATGATGTGAATATCCCTGCTATCATCATTCTGTGCCTGCTTGCAGGAATCTATTTCTTCATCCGGCGCAAATGGAAGCAAAAGCTGTCAGCGATCTCCCTGATCCTGCTTTCCGCGGTTCTGGGGATCGTGGTATCCGTGATTGCCGAACACATCAGATAAAAAGTCACCTGATACAATGCAAAGTATCAGGTGACTTCATATTTTTCATTGGCAGTCATAATTATCCTTTTATATCAGATTGCTCTGCCTTTTATTTTCGATAGGATGGAGCAAGTGCGTATGCCGGAACATACTCCTCTGCTGCCACACTGTTCATGGCAAATGCCCGTACCAGAAACGTACCGATGGTTTTTGATGCATTCCGAATATAGCGTGCATCCGTTTCATTATCTCCGGCCTCCGTCATATACAGTGCATGGTTTTTCTTCAGATACTCGACCGCTTCCTCCACAGAATGAACCATTTCACCGATCCGACTCGTTTCTTCCTGTTCTACATGTCCATGTCCAAATAAAAACTTCTGAAATCCACTTTCATATGCAACATGTTCAGAAAAACCGCCTTCAAAAATGGAGTTGTGCGCATATGTGAAGAAATCCTCCACATAATGAAGTACATATCCGAGTTTCAGGAAAGAATATCTGCTGTTCTTCCCCTTTTCTTCCAGCTTCTGTATCCGGTTGACTGTATTATCAAATGAACTTTTCCAGGTATGCTTCTTAATATAGGTATGAACCAATATATCCGGCAGAATACTGCCTAACAATAACCACTTCCTTTTGTTCTGTGGAACCTGTTCTATGATTTCTCTGGTTACAAATAAATGACTTCTTTTTTTCATATCAGTCTCCTTCCCGCTTTTAATTCGGCACAACTTTTTCCGTTGTTCCTATCTATATTTTACCGCAGGAAGTATGAAATACAAGCCATTTCACAGAATTTTCTTGAAATTAGAAAAATTTTCTAACAATTTTTACACGGGGCAATTCTGCCCTCCTGCCTGTTTCTCCTGCCGCCTCCCACGCCCCCCTGCTGTAAGTACTTGCTGCGTTTTCTGTTCGCTTCACATGCCTTATTCGTAAATACTCCTGTGCGAACTCGCCTTCGGCTCAGACACGCACCCGTATTTACTGGCAATGTGCAGCTCACGACGAAATACTCGCAATGTACTTACAGCAGGGGGGGCGTGGGAGGCAGCAGGGGAGACAGGTAACAAATATTCAGGAAATGGCAGAGCAGAATAAGTGCTATCGTACGGCACTCTGGACCGGCTGTCATTTGCAAATGACCTTAATGAGCATTCCGCCTTGCCGCGATATCGGTGCAAAACTTCATCCGTGTTGAAAAAGGAAATGCTATGGTCATGACAGGAAACTGCCCACACAATCTGAACTGTGAGCAGCGTATGTGTAAAGGTGATGCCGTATTCGTTCCTGCCAGAACATGGCACAACATCAAGAACACAGGCAAATGTCCGCTCAGGCTGTCTACCATTTACGCCCCACCACATCATCCGTTCGGAACTGTGGAATACACAAAAGAGGATGCTTAAGGAAGCCTTCACTTAGAGATTATAAGAAAACCCGCTTTTGAATGTCTTCAAGCAAAACTCAAAAGTATAATGGTTCCACTAGAGTATCGATTTACTCTAGTGGAAATTTTATATATATATATTTCAAGTGATTTTTTACTAATTTTTGTACTTCAAATTTCAATTTGTCGCAAAACTGAGCATAATCAGCAAACTCATTTTGTAATTCAATAGATGGAACAATTATATTAACACCCTTAACAAGATCTGTATTAAGATTTTCCACAGTTGTACCATTTGCTAAAGCATTAAACTGAGACTGCACTTGATTTGCTCTCAACTCATAATAAAAGAATAATGTGTTTAATGATTCTTGATAATCAGATATTATCAACCAACCATCATGAACGCATCCTTCAATACCTAGAATATATGGTCTACCAAATGACATGGAATTTGAAAGAATAAAATCCCCTGGTGTAACATACCTTGATTTTTTGGCTCCTTCCTTAGTGATTTTTTCAGCCGTATGTGTGACATATATATCATCAATTGATATATCACCAATTTTTATCCAATTTACTCCATTTACATCTTCAGTCAAATAATCTGATATTGGTCTTGGAGAAGCCCCTCTACAAATATTAGCTACCTCAGCTATAGATTTTGAAGGATATCTTTTCTCATCCCCGAACATTTCGACAAATTTATAGTTTAGTCATATAGTCCACATATACTATACTTCTCCAATCACATTATCAAGGTATACATCCAGTTCATCAAGCATATAGCCTTTTCTTCCAGCCATTCTGTCTTCATCAACAGCAAGCAGTTCCTCTCTTAATTTCAACATCTTTTCCCAACGATTGTAGATTTCAATATCCATAACAACAAAATCTCCCAAATAATTCAGGCTTAGAAAGATACAGTCAATAACATCTTGAACTGTTCTTCGCCATATACAGCATGTGGAACATCCTTTGGCATAATGAGTGTCTCACCCTCTGTTAAGATGAATATCTCACCGCCTACGGTAAAACGTCCTGTACCATCAAGGACAGTTACCATTGCATCTCCGCCGGATGCATGTGTAGAGATTTCCTCGCCTTTGTCAAATGAGAAAACAGTCACGCTTACATAGTCATTCTGAACGAGTGTCTTGCTAACTACCTGTCCCTCCTGATATTCTACCTGATCCTTTAATAATAATTTTGTCTTTTTTTCAATATTCTTGTACATATTTCTTTGTCCTTTCGCTTTCAAAATTATTTTTTATTTCTTTTCCATTATCAATCCACTGTCTTATATATGCATTAATCTGTCTGTATTCATTATACCTTATTGTATGTGTTTCATACAGTTTTCTTTTTATCCGATTGTCTTTCATTAATACATATCATTATAAAAGTCTTCCATACCTTCCGGCATCTCGGTTTCATAAAAGCCCCGTCCATTTCTGGTGCCCATTCGAATTGTCATGCCGAGATCCTCATAGACACTGGTGCACTCATAGTCAATCGGTTCTGTCGTTCTGACAAGCTTCTCCAGCTCTTCTGCAGCCGCCATATATTCGTCACCATCAAAGCCACCGATTGCCGGTCCTGACGCCCCATAATATAAAGTCAGATAGATCACCTTACCATCCTTATCTTCTGCCGCGATCGTATAGTCCAGTAACTCCTCATTATTCTCGGTTGTCTCCTTATCGCCAAATAATGTAACGATCTGACCAATAAACAGACCATGATATTCTGCAAGTGCTTCGTCCTCATATACATTTAACAACAAATAACTGCCTGCCAGGTCCACATCATCATTTACTCTATAAAATGTATAATTCTCGCACGAATATCTCGCTTCCTCTGTCCCATCTGTCTTTTCTGTTGTGCTGTCTTTTTTCTGTGTATTCATATGATCTGAACTTCCCTCCATTTCTTTTTCTGATGCCGCTTCTGTCTTCTCCGCTGTCGCATCTACTTCTATTGTCCGGTAATTCTCAGTTGTTCCATCCATACTGTATTCGGATGTAGCTACCCATTCTCCATAATCTGTCGTGATACCTTCATCGGCACACCCTGTCATCATAAGCACTCCAACTGCCCCTAATAATAAAATCGTCTTTTTCATATCCGGTGTCTCCCCATATATTCTGTAACTTTTCCATCCTTATTGTACATGTTTTTTGCAACTTTTCCAACTTTTTGCTGTACAACAAAAGGACGGCCGTTTTCACGACCGTCCTCTTATGTCTGTCAATTTTATTTATAATCATTCTCCAGCCCGTCTGCATCAAAGTAATTGATCTTCATAGCAGAACGTACATCATGAAGAGTTGCTGCTGCTTTCTTCTGTGCAGCCTCGCTTCCTGCCTTTAAGATGTCAAGGACATCCGGAATACGGCTCTCCCACATCTTACGACGTTCACGGATCGGTGTAAGCTCTGACTGTAATACATTGTTCAGGAACTTTTTCACCTTAACATCACCAAGACCACCACGGCTATAATGCTCCTTCAGTTCATCCAGATTCTTATAATCCGGCAGGAACTGTTCAAAATGCTCCGGACGACAGAACGCATCCAGATATGTAAATACGGAATTTCCCTCGATCTGTCCCGGATCCTCCACACGGATATGATTTGGATCTGTATACATGGACATAACCTTCTTCTTTACTTCATCTGCTTCATCGGAAAGATAGATGCAGTTGCCAAGAGATTTGCTCATCTTTGCTTTTCCATCGATACCCGGAAGTCTGAGACATGCTTTGTTAGACGGTAATACAATCTCAGGATCTGTCAGGGTTTCGCCATATACGGAATTGAATTTGTGAACGATCTCCTTGCACTGTTCCAGCATAGGAAGCTGATCTTCACCAACCGGCACTTCTGTTGCACGGAAAGCCGTGATATCTGCTGCCTGACTGATCGGATAGCAGAAGAATCCAACCGGAATACTTGCTTCAAAATTACGCATCTTGATCTCGGATTTTACAGTAGGATTTCTCTGTACACGAGATACTGTAACGAGATTCATATAATAGAAAGATAATTCTGTCAGTTCCGGAACCATGGACTGAATGAAGATCGTTGATTTCTCAGGATCGATCCCACATGCCAGATAATCAAGTGCAACCTGGATAATGTTCTGTCTCACCTTCTCCGGATGCTCGGCATTATCTGTAAGTGCCTGTGCATCTGCGATCATTATATATATCTCGTCATAGTTTCCTGAATTCTGAAGCTTTACACGCTCAGAAAGGGAACCAACATAATGTCCAACGTGAAGTCGTCCTGTAGGGCGGTCACCGGTTAAAATAATTCTACTCATCTTAAAAAGTCTCCTTCATTTCTTCGTTCGATAATCCTGCCCCCAATTATACCGCGAGATACTGTTACCGTCAAGGAAACCCTACTGCTCACTGATGATCTTTCTGCCACTGAAATAGGTGATCAGGAAATATCCGCCATAGATCACAACCAGAACAACAACGGTCATAAGCATGGCTGCTCCCATGTCATCGGTTCCCATCAGTGAAAGAATCTGTCTGCTGAATTTCAATCCAAATATCGAATGAATGACTGCAAGTGCAAGCGGGAACAGGAAGAACAGACCCATCTGTGCAAATAACGCATGATTGATCATCTTCTGATCCACCCCTAGTTTTCGAAGCATCTTATATCGTTCCACATTATCGGTGCTTTCTGACAATTCCTTTAATGCGAGGATAGCTGCGCCGGAGATCAGGAAGATCATTCCAATATATAAGCCGATAAAGGATGCGATCGCACCCAGTCCAATACTGGCAGCTTTTACCTTTTCTTTTGTATTCAGACTCAGCCTGACATCCGGGTCATCATCCAGATTGATATGTTCATTTCTCGCCATGATCTTATCCGTATCGGTCGTATTATAGATTGCAAGCAAGCTTTCAGAGATCGGAGTTACTCCGGCAAGCACCCCATCCGGCACAATAATGATACCGATATTAATGGCCTGTGTAGAAATCTGAATATCACCGGCTTGACATTTGCTCATTCCCGGCTTCAGTTCATAACCATTTACCTGAATCAGCATACCGGCCTGCAATGACATATCTCTGTATGTCACCATCTGCTTATAATTCGCCACGATTCCATATTCATCATCTTTGATCGACACAGTTTCAAAACCACACAGCTTTGCCACACGATTATAATCGGACACTGTCATGACATTTTCCATGATATCCATCATGCCATACATCGGCTGGTCACCAAGGAACGCATCCTTTGCCTGTTCACTGAATGTATCCCCGTATGTGCAATCCGGCAGTGAATATATATACACATCTTCATAGGCTGAAAACATAGACGGCAAATCAATTCCATGTTCCTTATATATATCGCAAATATCGCGTTTATCCCACGTCGGATCATAGTAAGCATCCTCATCCGCACCCTTACCGGCTGCAACATCATAATCAGAACTTCTTACCTGTCTGGTAATATTTACATCAACGGTAGCATACCTTCTTAACCCCTCATTCAAACCATTTCGGATCGTAAGCGCCGAAGTCAGCACGCAGATCGTAACAAATAACATAATACAAATGATCGAGATTGACAGTACATTTGTATTTACACGACTGCTCATCTGACGGATGACAAATGAATTCAGTCCTTTATAATAAACACGCTTCACGGAAGAAACTAACCGGAACAACATACCGGAAATCGACCAGAAAAACAAAAATGTGCAGACACATCCAAGTCCGATACAGAAATAGATATCTTTCATATAGAGATCTGTTGTATTTGAATTAATATAGTAATATGCATATCCAAGTCCTGCTACGGAAAGAAGAAATACAAATACCGATATCCACGGATTTTTCATCTTAACAGTCTCTGATTTTCTTCCCCTCTGGAACAGGTCGATCAATTTGCAGCGTCCGATCGCGATCGTATTAAACAGGATCACAACCACATAGATGATAGCAAAATAGAAACAGGTCTTTACAAATGCAGAACTTGAAAATACAAAATTATAAGAAGACATATCCGCTTCAAACATATTTGCAACTAACAGACTGGTAAGCTGGGAAATCCCGATACCGGAAAGAAGCCCAACGCCAAGTGAAACCAGACCGATGATCAGTGTCTCGATAAACAGCATCTTTGACACCTTCCATTTGCCCATTCCAAGCAGCAGATACAATCCAAATTCTTTGTTACGCCGTTTCATCAGGAATCGGCTGGCATATATGATCAGGAAACCAAGCACAAATGCAATGAATACGCTGACACCGGAAATGATATTTGCCATCAGCTCTACAATTTCTCTGGTATCTTTGGAGATCCTCATCATCGCCGTCTGTGTCTCGATCGCATTAAAAATATAGAAGATTGCTACGCCAAGAACCAATGTAAAGAAATAGATTGCATAGTCCTTCAGGCTTTTCTTCATATTACTAAGGGATAACTTAAAGAGCGTCATTTAAGTCACCTCCAAGCAAAGTTACGACATCTATGATCTTGTTGAAGAATTCTTTTCGGCTGTCTGCTCCACGGCGAAGCTCATGGAATATTTTACCGTCCTTGATGAACAGGATGCGACCGGCATAACTTGCGGTAAAGGAATCATGTGTTACCATCAGGATCGTAGCTGACAGTTCTTCATTCAGATGTTTCAGACTTTCAAGCAACAGCTTTGCGGATTTGGAATCCAGTGCTCCGGTCGGTTCATCGGCAAGGATCAGCTTCGGGTTCGTAATGATCGCTCTCGCAGATGCCACTCTCTGTTTCTGTCCCCCGGACATCTGATATGGATATTTATTCAGAACTTCTTCGATTGCAAGGTCCTTTGCGATCTTCTTTATCTTTTCGTCAATCTTCTTCGCAGGCGTGTTCTGTATCGATAACGCCAGTGCAATGTTCTCATATGCTGTCAGTGTATCTAACAGGTTGAAATCCTGAAAGATAAATCCCAGTTCTTCCCGGCGGAAGCGGTTCAACTGGTTGCCGCGAAGCTTTGTGATATCATCTCTTCCTACATAGATATGACCGCTGCTGACACGGTCTATGGTGGAAATGCAGTTAAGCAGTGTCGTCTTTCCACTTCCGGATGCTCCCATGATCGCAACGTACTCACCTTTTTCTACACTAAATGAAATGTTATCAATGGCTTTTGTAATGTTGGATTTGTTGCCGTAATACTTTTCGATATTCTCAATCTTTAAAATTGTTTCCACTTTTATCTCTCCTTGCTATTCGGTGTGTGACTAAATCGTTCAGGTAACACTTACATGTTTTTTGTGACCATTGCTCCGACGACATGGCACAGGATAGCAGAACACTCAGTCGGCTGCTCTATGGATTTTAGGTATTGCTCACTGTCAGAACAACAGCCCCATAAAAACATCCACGAAATACTAAAACGATTTACCCACACACCATTTTCTATTAATAACTGAGTTAAGAGCTGTTGATCCTGTCAACACCTCATCTCCTGTTTACAAGTGTGAGTATATCGTTTTCAAGGGAGAGTGTCGTTTTTCTTATGTTACAGAAGGTTACAGTTTTGTAAGGTTAAGACATTGGGCATTCTTTATCTGTCTGTCAGATAAGGGGCACATGGTAAAGTATAGTTTTATTCATCCACCAGATAATAGTCGTTTCCGCCAAAGGTTACAGCGACGTCTGTTCCGATATTTTCTTTGGAAGTGATCGTAAGATGATGTCCTAGCTGGTCGCACAGACCTTTTACGATATATAAGCCCATACCTGTTGACTTGGCAAAACGACGTCCGTTCTCACCGGTGAACGATTTTTCGCAAATGCGAGGAAGGTCTGCTTCGGAAATTCCGATTCCATTATCTCTGATATGGAGTGTGATATCGTCACCTGCTTTTGTCGTCCAGATCTGGATCTGCCGATCCTCATCCGGCTTCATATATTTGATGCTGTTGCTCATGATCTGGTTTATCATGAATTCCAGCCATTTGGCATCTGTCGTAACGCTGACATCAACGTCATGCACATCCAGGCAAATGTCACTCTCCAGCAACATATCTTTATTCTTCAACGCCACTTTATTCACAACCGACTTGATTCGTACTGAATCAAACCGATAATCTTTGCTCGCATGCTCTGCCCGGACATAATACAGCACCTGATCGGCATATGCATCCAGACGGTTCACCTGATCTTCGTATTTCTTCGGTATCCTATCCTGATTATTGTGGCACATCAGTACCAGACTTGCGATCGGTAGTTTGATCTCATGCACCCATATCTCGATAAAATCCTTGAAATCATCCACACTCTGCCGGTACTCCCTCACATGCTCTGTCATGGATTTATTGATCTCATATAACGCTTCATAGACCAGCTTTCCCTCATAGAAACCCGGCTCCTCTAACGTATCCATGACCAGATATTTCTGATCCAACTGCTCCATATGTGCATAAAGGGAATTATAGAAATGTCTGCGTTTTATATAGTCTGTTAATATGACAGTTACCAGAAGCAAAACTGTCAGCACAAGAAAGATCACCGTCAGCTCCCCTGGTGTCCGCATCGCACGAAAAGCAATTAACATGATCGCTATAAATAACAGATATCCGATCAGAATACCCGCTTTATCTTTTATATATTCCCAAATTCTCATATCAGACGATACCCCTGTTTCTTTCTTGTCTCGATCGCATCCGGCAGTCCAAGCTCCGCAAGCTTTGTCCGAAGCCTGCTGATATTAACCGTAAGTGCATTATCATTTACATATTCTTCATTATCCCAGAGATCTGTCATGATCTCATCTCTGGATACGATCTTGTCCTTACTGCTTAACAGCCGTTGGAAAATGATCATCTCATTCTTCGTCAGAACCTGTTCTTTCTCACCAAGCCGGATTGTCCCTTTGCTGAAATTCACCTCTGCTCCACGATAGGATGCTGCATTCTGGCTTCCCTCCATCCGTTTCAGCACTGCTGCGATCCGCAGCAACAGGATCGTCGGATTATACGGCTTCGTGATAAAATCATCTGCCCCATAGCTCATCGACAGAACCTCGTCCATCTCTGATGTACGACTAGTCACCATGATAACCGGGATATCCGATTCCTTCCGAATCTCCTTTAACAGATTTCTGCCATTTATGCCCGGAATATTAATATCCATCAAAATCAGATCTGCCCTCGCTGCCAGAATCTTCTCTTTTGAATGTTCAAAATCAGTCAGATAGGATGCTGCATAGCCTTCGTTCTCCAAAATCTCAACAAGCTCCATGCATATGCTCTTATCATCTTCCACAATAAAAATCTTTTTCATAACGCTCTCTACCGGCTCCTTTTATCGCCTATATTTACCCAACAGGCAGCCACACTACCCAGCTGCCTGTCGGCATCATTATAGCATACCCCCAAAATTTTTCACCATATTTGTTTCAGGGTATTTTATTACAAGATGCTAGCCCGTTGGTCTTTTTTGCAAGGAATAATTACTATTAACAATCCAAACTATAAAAAGCCATTAGAGCAATAAGAGAAAAATTCATGTATTTTTTATTCAGCTTGCGCACTGATTTGTCAGCAGTCGCCCTAACTCACCCTAAAGGGTTCAGACAAGGGCTTGGTGCTGACAGTTAGCGCAAGCTTCATTACAAAAATACTATGAACATTTTTCTTCTTATTTGCCTAATTCCTTTTTCTTGTTTGTATTGTTATTATAGTTTTCTGTTTCTCGCAAGAAAGACCAACGGACCAGCATCTCACAACCACGAAATTGAAGTGAATATCGCAAATACATTCCTTAAAGTCTGTGCTCTAAAGTATATACCAACTAACACCGTAAAGCTTTGCCTATGTCTATTATTACTAACTGCAGCTCTTCCTTACAGGAAGTAGAAATGTAGCACAACAATTTATGATACAAAAAAGCCATTAGGCAGCTAAGAAGGAAACATCACATATTCTATTCAGCTCACATGGCTGAAATGCAACTAGCGGCCCGTAATAAAAAAGCCCTGAAACAGATATGGTGAAAAACATTCATGTAGTATTCGTGATAAAGTTTGTGCTAACTGTCAGCACCAAGCCCTTGTCTGAACCCGTCAGGGTGAGTTAGGGCGACTGCTGACAAATCAGTGCACGAACTTTATAGAATACGAAATGAGTTTTTCACCATATCTATCTCAGGGTATTTTATTACGGGATGCGAGCGGCTTACTCTTCGTAAGGAAGAACTGCTCCATCGTAAGTTTCTTTGATGTAGTTCTTTACATCGTCAGACTTTAATACGTCTACGAGTGCCTTGATTGCTTCGTTGTTTTCGTTGCCTTCCTTAACAGCAATAACGTTTACATAGGTCTTAGCTGCTTCTGAATCATTCTGCTCATATGCAAGAGCATCTTTTCCTACTGAGAAGCCTGCTGCAAGTGCATAGTTACCATTTAAAACGACATACGCTGTCTCGTTTACAACTCTGGCAACCTGTGCTGCCTCAAGTTCAACGATTTCTACATTGTGTGGGTTTTCTTCGATATCATTAACAGTTGCATTGATACCTGCGCCATCCCTTAACTTGATGATTCCGTTGTCCTGTAATAACAGAAGGGCTCTTGCTTCATTTGTTGTATCATTCGGAACTGCGATAGAATCACCGTCAGCGATCTCGTCTAAGCTTTTCTTTGTACCCGGATAGATACCGAATGGCTCATAGTGGATCTTGCCTGCAACTACAAGGTGTGTACCTTTTTCTTCATTGAAGCTCTCAAGATATGGAACATGCTGGAAGTAGTTTGCATCGAACTCGCCGCTTTCTACAACTTCATTTGGCTTTACATAATCATCAAATACTGTAACCTGAAGATCATATCCTTTTTCCTTTAATGCTGTCTTTGCATATTCAAGAATCTCAGCATGTGGTGTTGCAGATGCTGCAATCGTAATTGTCTTTGAATTTGTTTTGCTGTCTTTATCTTCTTTCTTGCCGCAGCCTGAAAGGGCTCCTGCTACTAATACGCCTGTTAATGTAAGTGCTAATAATTTCTTAAATGTCTTTTTCATGGAAGATTCCTCTCTTTCTTTATTTTTCCTTTTTTATTTTCATTTTTATATATCGGATGCCCGGTGTGCACTTTCCTGACATCTGTTTGTAAACCGCCAATAACGTTCCGGTACTGATCCGGCTGTCATGGTCAGGGTTTATCTGATTATGATTTTCTCCGGTCTAATCGGTTTGCGATCAGCATTCCGACTGACTGGAAGATCTGAACGATCACGATCAGTAAGATAACTGTCACGATCATGATATCTGTCTGGTATCTGTAATATCCATAGCGGACTGCGATATCACCAAGTCCACCACCTCCGACTGCACCTGCCATCGCAGAATAACCAAGGATGGTTCCGATCGCGATCGTTGCTCCGGTGATCAGCGATGTTCTTGCTTCTACAAGGAGCACACGAAGGATGATCCGCATCGTTCCAGCACCCATCGCGCGGGCAGCCTCAACAACTCCGTTGTCAACTTCCTTCAAGGATGACTCTACCATTCTTGCGATAAACGGAATAGCTGCTACCGTAAGCGGTACGATCGTTGCTGTCGATCCGTAACTCTTACCAAGAAGAAATCTGGTAAATGGGATCAATAAGATCAACAGGATCAGGAATGGTACGCTTCGAACGATATTTGCGATAAAATCAAGAATCTTATACAAAACCGGATGCGGTTTCAGTCCGTCTTTATCGCTGATACAGAGGAGCACGCCCATCGGAAGTCCGAATACATATCCAAACAATGTAGAAACAACTGTCATATAAAGTGTCTCTAAGATACCATTTAAGATCATTTCTCTAATTTGCTCTGTCCACATGTTCCTCACCTCCATCCACATTGTTACTTAATTCTTCAAGCTCCAGTCCCCGTTCTTTCAGGTACTGTTCCATCGCTGCAACATTTGTCGAACCCTTCGGAAGCTCAAGTATCATTTCACCCTTTGCCACTCCTCCGACATTCTTTGTCGCTGCTTTTAAGATATTGACCGGCTCCTTAAATGTCAGGATCATATTTGCAATTACCGGTTCAAATGCTGAATTCTCCGTGTATACGATTCGAATTCTGGTTCCATTCTTTATGCGGTCAGTCGTCTTTAATGACTTCGGCTCTGTAGCATTTCCTTCGTCCTTCTGTAACAGCTCTCTGGCTACTTCGGACTTTGGATGATTAAAGATATCAATCGTTCTGCCATACTCAACGACCTGACCATCCTTCATGATCGCTACCTGATTACAGATCTCACGGACAACTGCCATCTGGTGAGTGATCACAACGATCGTAATTCCAAATCTCTGGTTGATATCCTTTAACAGTTCCAGAATCGACGATGTTGTCTGTGGATCAAGTGCACTGGTTGCCTCATCACAAAGCAGGATCTGTGGATCGGATGCAAGTGCTCTTGCGATCGCAACTCTCTGCTTCTGTCCACCGGACAACTGTGAAGGATATGCTTTTGCACGATCCCGCAAACCAACGATCTCTAACAGCTCATATGCCTTTTTTCTCGCCTCTGCCTTTGATTTTCCCTGAATGAACAGTGGAAAACATACATTATCAAGAACCGATTTCTGCATCAGCAGATTAAAATGCTGGAAGATCATACCGATATGTTCTCTCTGTTTACGAAGCTCTTTATCTGACAGACCACCAAGCTCCTTATCCTGTACCACGACCGTTCCCAATGTCGGTACTTCTATATGATTGATACATCGTACCAGGGTACTTTTTCCTGCACCGGACATTCCGATGATTCCATAAATGTCGCCAGCTTCAATATTCAGTGATACATCCTTTAAAGCATCGATCGTTCCGTCTTTGGTCTGAAACGTCTTCGACACATGCTCGATCTGAATAATTGCCATATTGTTCTCCCCTTTCAAGTTCTTTTCCTATTATAAATCAGACAGTCTTCTACTTTATCCATGTAATAGATACCATCCTGCCGCATAACAAAAGGCAGTCATCATATGCTTATGACAACTGCCCTTTGTTATATGATAAACAATACTATATATCTAACAAATCAGGTGTTCAAAGCATATGAAATAAACGCCATACAATCACACATCATCCGGCAGCAACACATATTGTTCTTTGCAGTTGTCATGATTCTTTCTGAGCCCATATGCTTATCCTCCTTGTAAATTCTCTGTGATTTATTCTCAGGAACTTTTCATACTATGTTGATATGTTTTATTTGTTTTGTTCCTTTCATGTTTCATGATTATAGCGTCCGTTTTTCCGGTTGTCAACCATTATATCCTATTTAAGTTATAGGATATATATTTGACTGGCTATAAGTTTTTCTTATAGCCAACAAATATGCAGTATGATTTATACTCCCAGATCTTGTTGAATCAGTAGAAAACTACACTTGTCTTCTCTTGTTACACGCAATGATGTTGACACATATTACGTTTTCAGTTAAACTATACAGATGTAAATACTATTGTTAGGAGGAAGATCGGCTTAACATTACATATTTACTTCCATGTTTTACTAATCTAAAGTTATTGCCGGTATAACTGCATGTCATTTCATTCATTATTAAATTCAATCATCGATTCACAATCCGTAACGAAAAATTCTCTGATCAATGAAACCGGGATCGACCGTTCAAGCTTCTATCAGATCTTGAGCGGCAAACGTATTCCCACAAAAGATCAGATTACAAGTATTATCCGCCAGCTTGATATATCTGCTGCCGATGAGATGGCTTTATATGATGCCTTTTATCTGGAACGGCTTGGTGAGACCAATTATCATTACCTGAAATTCACAGAGAAATGTCTGAGGGTGATCGGTTCTCCATATATAGATACCAATGCATCTAACAACCAGACACCTTCCCGCTCACAGGAATTACAAAATAAACTACCTGACAATCCGATTGATACAGATCAGTCAAAGGCTGCCACAGGAACTATACTTTATCACTCCACGGATGAGATCATCTGTGGTCTGACTAAATTCTTAATACACGCCAGCAAAAAAGAAAACAATCATTTACAGGTATCACTTCCGTTCGATCTGTCATCACGGATCAAACTGTTTTCCAACATTCACTCACTTATCACTTCTGGGAAATTTCAAAATGCAACAATTTCCCAGATACTGCATTTCCAAACAAAAAATTCGGATGACATCACTGAAAAACTGGACGGATTTGCCACGCTGTTAGAATCGATTCTTACAAAAGAACCCAACATCACCTATAACATTTACTATTATTCCAATGAACAAAAAGTCAGCAAGAACTCCGGTGTACTTTTCCCGTTCTATATCATAACGGATGATGCCAGTCTCCTGCTAAATGCCGATGCCAACAAAGGTTGTCTGTTGACCGATCCGAGCCTTATCGGATTAATGCGGGAAGAATTCGCTTCCGTATTTGACCATGCGAAACCATTTCTGTCCAGCTTCAGCCAGAGGGAGCTTCCACAGTTTCAGGCAAGATCCATTCCTGCAGAAGAAGTGATCTTTATCCAGAAGCATCCCGGTGCCTGCCTGATGGTAACGGATGATCTGGTTGATAAATATGTTCCTAATGAATTCAAGGAAACCCTAAAACAGCATTTTCATTTCATGCAGCAAATGAATGCCAGTGAGGGCATCACACTGGATGGCATCCGGGAATTTGCAAGAAATCATGTGATTTCCGAATCCGGGTTCTATGTAGAAGCAAACACGGCAGATATTATCAATGCTCTGGAACAGTTAAAATCACGGCTTGACCGGAACCTCTTTGTCCTTGATACCGAAAAAATTCCGGTATCCGATAACTGGGCTTTCCTTTTATATCCAGATCAATATGCCCTGCTTGTTCCAAATAAAGAACTAGATTTTATCATCTGTGTGTCTGATCCGGAAATTATTCATGCTTTAACCTATACCTTTCACTCGGTAGATTTTGAAGATTATATTTTAGATAATACCCTTGTCAGAAATGAGATACAAAAGCTGATTTCTGAAAATGAAAATCGAGTGGCAGATTCAACTTTATAAATGCCACTTCTGGTTTTTTGTACATCAGCATGGTAATATTTAATTGTTTTTATTGTTACATCATTTGATGTTCACTTTATTCATATGAGGGGTAATTTATAGACAGGCGGCGGCTTCTTACAGGTCAAAGAAGCCGCCGTCTTTGTGATCTTACTATATTATCATAGTAGCATTACAGGATTTTATTTCTCTGTTTTGCGCTATTCTGTCATGTTCAAAATCCCTAGATCGTGCCTTTTACAACCAGAGTACTGACACCCGGATCCGCCGTCCATACACCGGTAGCCGGATTCTGTGTATAGGTTGCAGCCGGAACTGTGATCTGACCCGCAATCGTTGTAAACACTCCTGTTGTCTCATCATAGGTATAGTTTGTTGTCTCTGCCCATGCCGTTCCATTAAAGGATACTGCAAGGTTTGACAAAAGCGGATTAAAGGTATCCACTATCACCGCATCGGTTCCGATATCTGCCGGTGCACTTCCTGCATTCTGGATCAGGAAAGTATAGGTCAATGTTCCGTTTTCTGTTACAGGAACCGGACTTACAGACTTCGTGATTGTAAGGATCGGCGTACTCTCTGTACCGATCGTCTCTGTTACCGTGATCGGAGTAATGCCACCACCGGATACAACTGCTGTATTCGTGATCGTTCCTGCTGCATCCATCGGTGCAAATGCATTCACCTCTGTCTCATAAGCAACTGTGATATTGCCCCCTGCAGGAACTGTCAGCCCTGAAATTGCAAGTGATGGTTCTGCAACAACAACTGGTGTTGACTGAAGCACTCCATTTACATAATATTTCACACTATCAGCCATATAAGTGAGCGGAGTCAGTGTTTCTGTTCCAAATGTGTATGCGCCCAGATTATCTGTAACTGTCAGACCATTAAATGCAGTCGTACCGGAATTTACAATCGTTATAATATACGTTACGGTATCATTCTGACCATATGTCTTTCTGACTGCGGTCTTGCTTGCTGACAATACCTCCAGCAGTTCTCCGACTGCTATATTGGAATTTGCTATGGAATTACCATAGCGAAGCTGTGCCTGATTGGTAAACTGTGCCATAAATTGCTCTCTTCCTTTCTTATATTCAGGTATAGTACAATATATGACAGAATTATTATTTTGTTATTTTTATTAATTATCTTTCTCCCGGAGTTTTACGACCAACTCATAAACCTCAGGATGTTTTTCTTTCAAATGCTCATCCAGCAAATGTCTTCGTTCTTTAAACTTCTCCGCAAGCTCCGGATGTTCCTTTGCAATACGGTCATGGATCTCTCTACGATGCTCCTCGAAGCGTCTGGCAATCGTTTTCTCATCCTTACCTGATATATGAACGATCTCCTTCAGATGCTCTTCCAGATGCTCTAACCACTCATCCTCATCCATAGCTTCCATATGTGACCAGCTTCCATGCAAAAGCTCATCAACATCTCCGGTCTGTTTCAAATGCTCGATCTGAAGTCTGATCTGCTTCTCTATCTCATCTTCACTCTCCGCTCCAAACGCCCAGACAAATTCCTGAACCCTGTTATCTGCACGCTTTCTGGACGCACTTCTCGGCTGATTGTCTACATCACCCTCTAATGGATATGGTCGCTTAATTCCCATATCCTTTAAGGCAATATGTACTGTTCGTCTGACACAGCCTTCCTCAATCAGATAACCAAGTCCCAACTTACGCAGCTGTTCATTCACATCTGCGATATGCTCTGTCATGTAGAAACGGATTCCCTTATCCTTTAACGACTGATATAACATGGCGATCCTGTCAGCCGCTGTTATATCGATACTGCCGATTCCACTGGCATCTATGATAACCGCCTTTGTCTCAGGCGTGATATGATCTTCAATATCTCTCTGGAGGATCTGTATATTCGCAAAGAACAGATTGCTGCTGAACCGATAGATCAGTACACCGGAAATTGCATGGATCTGACTGCTCTCCTTCAGATCCCGGAAATGCTTATGCCCCGGCTGAATTCCAAGGAAACATCTTGCAGGCTTGGCTGTCCGTATGATCATCTCTGTAAAGGAAAGAAGAATACCGATCAATACACCGTTGATCGTGCCAAGTAACAGCACACCAAAGAATGCCCCGAAAAAGATCAGGCATTCTGTACGGCTGACTTTAAAGAGTCTTGCCGCAAGATCAAATTCCGTTGCTCCAAGCAACGCTGATATCACAATGGCTGTAAGCACAGGGACCGGAAGATAACCGATAAATCCGGTCGCACAGACCAGAACAACGATCATGGAAAGACCTGCTATGATACCGGTAAGCTGTGTCTTTGCCTGATACTGTTCTCCCATTGCCGTTCTTGATACCGAGCCATTGATCGGACAACAGCCGGTAAATGCCGCAAGGAAATTCCCCATTGAAAATGCCAGAATCTCCTGGTTATCATTGATCCGGTAACCATTCTTCTGCGCAAAATTATTCTCCGCCAGAAGTGTCTCTGCCATTATAACGACTGCTACCGACAGGCTGATCGTTACAGCCTCGCGGATCGATATCACACTAAAATCCGGAACCGCCCAGTGTGGGAGTCCGGTATCAACAGATGCAAGTGTCTGCACACCCCAGTCCTCTATAGGAAGCAGATATGTCATGCCTGCCCCGGCTATCATCAAAAGAACCGCCATCGGGAATTTTGGGATCAGCTTCTTACATACCAGCAATAGCACAAGAGCCGCAAGTCCCAGTACCACCGACTGCCAATTGATATCTTTGGCTGTCTTTATAATATGTTCTGTCAGCTCAAAAAACTCTCCGGTTCCTGCCGATCCTCCCATCAGCTTCGGTACCTGCATTAGTATAATAGTCGTACAGATTCCGGTAATGAATCCGCCCATAACCGGTGCCGATATATAGTTGACCAGTTTTCCTGCTTTCATAATATAAAACGCCAGAAGCCACAATGCCACAAAGAAGGTCAGTACCGGAACAACCGCCATTGCCTCCTCTGATCCACTCTCTATATGAAGGCTTAACAATGCCGAACCAATAAGGGCTGCCGGAGCTGCATCCACTCCAAAAATAAACTGAGGCGATGTCGAGAACAGAGCAAATATCAAGATCGGAAATACCGAACCATACAGTCCATAGACCGCAGGAAGTCCGGCAATCTGCGCATATCCCATGGAGATCGGAATGGATACTGCCATGATAATAATACCTGCAAGAAGATCCTTTATGAAATTTTTCTTATCATAATGACGTAATGTAGCCGCTAATGTTATCTTCATCTCTGCCTCTTATATCTGTATATTCTTATACTGCAATTATAAAAGAAAAGTGGAGCTATGCACAACCATTATCTTCGCCTTTCTTCTAAGTTAGCCCCCTGTTATCAACCATCTGATACATGACATATATCAATTGCACCATCCATTGTCTATCTCCGATTGGATCTCCGCCAAATCTTTCTCGCTTCTGCTTCCCTGATCAATTCATCTCTGAAATCAGGGTGTGCGATCGATACCAGAGCCTCCGCCCGCTCCCATGTTGATCGACCTTCCAGATTCACAACCCCATATTCTGTTGCCAGAAAATAAACCTGACTTCTTGGAGAAGTAACGATATCTCCATTAAACTGTGGATGAATTCTTGAATGAACCACCCCTTTACTGTCCTTGTACACAGAACTCATGCAGATAAATGCTTTACCTCCCTTAGATGCAGATGCACCAACGAGGAAATCCAGCTGTCCACCGGTTCCGGATATCTGTCTGACACCTGCACTCTCCGCTGCCACCTGACCATACAGATCAACAGCAACACAGCTATTGATGGAAACCATGTTATCAATCTCACCGATCACTCCGGGACGATTCACGTACTCTAACGGATATGCCGCAACTCCCGGATTATCGTCAATCCAATCATATAGGTTCTTGCTTCCGACCGCACAACCAAATACTCCTTTTCCGCGATCAATCTGCTTGTATTTGTTCGTGAGCTTTCCCGCCAGATACATTTTCAGATATGCATCACTGCAAAGCTCCGTATGCATACCAAGATCCTTCAGATCAGACTCCGCAATGATATCACCCAGTGCATTCGGCATACTTCCAATACCGATCTGCAGGGTTGCTCCATCCACGATATAAGGAATGATCAGTTCCGCAATCTTACGATCAACTGCAGTCGGCTCCGGCATCAGCATATCCGGATACGGTTCATGCTCTCCTTCCACGATATAATCAATATCCGAAATATGGATACACTCATCATAACCGCCGCGAACCTTCGGAAGATTCTCATTGATCTCTACGATCACGATATCTGCCGCACGCACGATCGGTGCTGCCACTCCGGTATTGACCGAATAATTAAAATATCCATGCCGATCCATCGGTGACACACTGAGCATAACTACATTTACCTTAAGAAAATACTCATAATATGCTGCATTATTATGAAATACCATCGGAATATAATAGCAGAGTCCACGATCACATAACGACCGCTCATATGCTGAACAATGCCAGCTGTGATAAGTAAAATGCTCCTGACTCTCATCACATTCTGCAACTGCGATCGGCCCTGAGATCAGATTACCACGGATCTTAACATCAAACAGCTCGTCTCTACGTTTCGCCAATGCACGATCCAGGATCTCCGGCTTTCCAAGTGAACAGGTATAATCCACCCAGTCACCATCTTTTACAACGGAAACCGCTTCCTCCGGGGTGCGGAGTTTTCGTCTGTATTCCTCTAAAAAATGTTCGTATGTCATACTGTTCCCTCCTTCGCTTATCCGTCCCTGACACAAATTACGCCTGTAAAACCTCTGACAGCTTCGTGTCTGACTGCAATACTTCTATCGCTTTCTTTCGGTACTGTTCTTCGTGAAGATAAGTATACCGGAATGGTTTTATAGCCGGTGCTTTTTCGATCGCACGGATGAAATCTTCCCGCTTCATGCCGACTGTCTTCACATAATCCCAGAATCCGGTATCTGTAAATACCGTATTGATCCGCTCATATCTGTGATCCTGAACAACACTCATCAGGTATGTTGCAACTCCGACCTGAATACCATGAAGCTGCGGGCGTTCCAACATCTGATCCAATGCATGTGATATCAGATGCTCACTTCCACTAGTCGGCGCACTGTCTCCTGCAATCTCATTTGCCACACCGCTCATGGCAAGAGAATCTAATAGTTCTTTGATAAACCGTTCATCGTGAATGTCTTTAAACGGTGTCCGAACAAAGCTGTTGACCGCCTTCTTCGATATCATCATCGCAAAGTCATTTACCGAACCATGTCCATGTGCTTCTTCAAAATTCCAGTCATAAAGTGCCGTGATCTTCGATACCATATCACCGATACCGGAAAACAGAAATGCCTCCGGTGCCCCCTTTATCGCATCGATATCTGCAAAGATTCCATATGCGATCCCTGCCGGTACAGATTTGCGTCGTCCCTCCACGATCAGAGATGCGCTGGCACTGGAAAATCCATCACTGGATGCCGATGTCGGCACACTGATAAATGGCAGTTTTCTTAAGAAGCCACAATATTTGGCCGCATCAACCACCTTACCGCCTCCGATACCAAGCACTGCCTGTGCTGTATTCGGGAATGAAAATGCAAGCTGCACCAGATCGTCGATCCGAACGGTATCCATCTCCATATATTGGAGCACCTCAACACCGCTGTCTGACATACCCTCCATCACCGTATGTCCAAACATATCGATCAACCCATTGCCAAACAGGATCACAACCTTGTAGATTCCCTCATCTGCAAGATAACCCCCGATCCGTCTGAGCAGATCTTTCTCCACCTTTAATATCGATGGTATCTGTATCTCCCTGGTATCAATCTTCGCCATAATCGCCAACCTCCTGTAGCCCTGTAATTTATTATACATTCTCTTATTCAAAATTTCTGCATTACTCTATATTTTGCACTATTCTATATTCTACATAATTATATACTCAACATACCCTATTTTAACCTAAACTGCAACTTATTCCATTCAGACCAACACTAACATAGAGCAGTGGAAATACAAACGATTGGTATGATGAACTAACGCCTAAAAAATTTGAAGCCGGAGGGATATATATTTTATGAAGCAGACCTATTATTACGTCGGTCCTTAACGAATCACCATCTGGTGATGAGTTTAGTACCGCTACGTAATAATCGAACGAAAGTGCTCTGCGTAATAAATATATATCCCACCAGCTCCAAATTTTTCACAGCCTTAATTGTATTTCCACTGCTCAGACTGCAGCTGGAGGTCAACCATATGCTTGTAGATGCCGTTCCCGGCTTTCAGATCCGCAGGTGTCCCCTGCTCCGCAACTACGCCATCCTTCAACACAACGATCTTATCAACACCATCTACCGTACGCATTCTATGTGCAATGATAAGTACCGTCTTATTCCGGATCAGCTTGGAGATAGATTCCTGAATAACAGACTCGTTATCTACATCCAGAGATGCGGTTGCTTCATCCATCAGAATAATCGGCGCATCCTTTAAGAACGCTCTTGCGATCGAGATTCTCTGACGTTCGCCACCGGACAACTCGGAACCGTTTTCACCGATCATGGTATCCCATTTATCCGGAAGCTTCTCGATGAAATCTGTACAGTTTGCAAGCTTTGCTGCTGCCATAACTTCTTCATCGGTCGCATCCTTTTTACCGATCCGGATGTTCTCCATAATTGTATTATTGAACAATGTAACATCCTGGAACACGATCGAATACAAGGACAATAACTGCTCCGGATCAATTTCCAGAACATTCATGCCGCCGACTGTGATCGTACCGGCATTGTTATCCCAGAATCTTGCTGCCAGTCTGGAAACCGTTGTCTTACCACCGCCGGATGGTCCGATCAGGGCTGTGACCTCACCCTGCTTTGCCGTAAAGCTGACATCGGAAAGCACCTGTTCTCCAGCCTTATAGGAGAATGCCACATGATCAAATACGATGTCATATCCCTTATTATCCGGATTCTCTCTTCCTGTCTGTTCATCATGAGACAGGATCTCATCCATACGCTCACAGTTCTTATTGATACTGATAACGGCAGCCAGATTCTGAAGCGAGATCTGAAGCGGCTCATACATTCTGGTTACAACCAACAGAAATGCAAAGAACGTCAGTACACTGATCTTGCCATCAACCAGAAGAATACTTCCAACAAGTGCCACTGTCCCGATACCAAGCTTTAAGATCATCTGTGCGGAGCAGACAAATGCTGCATTTGCAAATTCGGATACTATCGCATGATGCTCGACATCCTTGATTTTTTTATTCAGACCCTCCATATAAGAATCAGCCATATTATTGGAACGAAGATCACGGATCGTTTCCAGACCTTCCTGTATCCCGTCCAGACATGCAAGCTTATAGGTTATCGTCTTCTCATGAACCTTACCCATAACTGTCTTTGAATAACCAACGATGGCAAATGCTACCGGCATAACCCATACAGCCGCCAGTGCCATTCTACAGTCGAAGAAAAACAGCCCGATCACGATCAGTGTTGTAGATATAAATGCACCTACAAGCTCAGGAATCCAGTGTGAGCTTGCTGTCTCGATCAATGCACAGTCGGACATGATTGTATTTGTCAAATCTGCAAGATCCTTCTTGCCAAAGAAAGAAAGCGGAAGCTTTCTCAGCTTTTCTGCAAGCGTTCTGCGACGGACTCCACTCTCTACGTAGGTCGAATAGAAAGTCGAATTATATTGAAAACTTGTTGACATTACAATTAACAATAAAGTTACACTGATTCCAATAATAAAGAATATCAGTTTATCCTTTGGAACACAGTTCTCCAACAGGTAGGAAGCTAATTGATACAGCAGTCCTACCGGGAGCATCAGCACCAGATTGGAGATCGTAACTGCCACAAAGGCGCGAACCATAGCATTTGCACCCTTTTCGGACAAGGCATATTTGTGCTTTAATTTTTCTATCATGCTGTTTCACCTTTCCTTCCTACCTGCCAGTTGACAGATTTGTTATATTCCTTCCACATATGAGTATAGATTCCGTTCTTTTCCGACAGTTCCTCATGTGTTCCGTTCTCTGCGATCTTACCATCCTTCAGCACATAGATGCAGTCCGCATCCGTTATGGTTGACAGGCGATGTGCGATCATGATAACCGTCTTGTCCTTTGCCAGATTCTCAAACGCTTTCTGAACCAGACGCTCATTATCCGGATCGGCAAATGCTGTTGCTTCATCTAAGATCAGAATCGGTGCATTCTTAAGAAATGCTCTTGCGATCGATAACCGCTGTGCTTCACCACCGGATACATAGATTCCCCTGGAGCCAATCATCGTATGTACCCCCTCCGGGAACTTCTCTATGATATCCATACACTGCGCTGCGGAAAGTGCCTGCATAACTTCCTCGTCAGTCGCATCTGGTCTGCCCATTCTTACATTTTCCAATATGCTGATCTTTAACAGCCTGCTGTCCTGAAATACATACGATACTTCTTCCATCAGTTTCTTAGTGTCGATATTCTTAACATCCACACCACCGATCTTTATGCTGCCATCCTTTACATCCCAAAATCTTGCAACCAGAGATGCCAATGTCGTCTTACCACCACCGGATGGTCCAACGAAAGCGATATGTGCACCGGTCGGAATCTTCATGGATATATCGTCAATTGCATTTTTCTTTGCTTCGTCATAGGCAAATGTAACATGCTCCATCGTGATCGATGCATCCTTTGGTATCTCCTGCTTTTCTGTATTTACCAGAGGCTTTGCATTTAGAATATCATCCATTCTCTGTAATGCATCCTCCACCAGCATCTGGGATTCGCCTGCATAGGCAATCTTCATCAGTGTAGTTGTAAGAACCGAAGTGATCAGGATATAGAAGATCAGGTTTAATACAAATGTATTACTTACATGATTACCACCCAGAATGTAAGCAACAATGATTAGTGCTGCAAAGATTCCATTTGCTGACATTGTAAACAGCACCATCGGCTTCATCATCCCCTTGGTGTAATCAAGCGTCCATTTCTCATAATCATCGATTGCCGCTTTGAACTTCTTGAATGAGTACACCGTCTGTCCAAAGGTCTTAACAACCGGAATACCTCTTACATACTCAACTGCCTCGGAAGACATGGTCTCAAGTGCATTCTGATACTGCTTCATATCCTCTGCCATCTTTGGTCCCATCATCAATGTTCCCATCGTGATAAATGCCAGAACCGCAGGAATCAGACTGGCAATTCCCAGTCTCCAGTCAAATACGAACATCACCACTAACAGTCCAACCGGCGTTGCAACGGAAACTACTTTATCCGGAAGGTTATGTGCGAGGAAAGTCTCTGTTGCTGCACTTGAATCATTTACAACCTTACGGAGCTTTCCGGTTCCTTCTTTCTCAACGTAGCCAAGCGGCAGCTTCATGATATGCTCCATCATAGTGGTTCTCATATTTGCCTGTACACGAAAGGCCGCAATATGGGAGCACATCAGCGCGACAATATAGATAACCATTGCAAGCAGAGCAAATCCAACCGCCTGCCAGCCATAGGTTTTGATATGTGTCGCATCTGCGAAATCCGGCCGAACCTCAAGGATCTCTTTCATAATACGCCAGATATCATAAAATGGTATCAATGCGATCCAAGCAGAAAGGATCGCAAAAACACAGGACGCATAGGTAAAATACTTATGCCCTCCTGCTATGCCCATGAGTCTGGACAATGCACTTTGTTTCTTTTCTTTCATAGTTAACCTCCTGTTACTAAAGTTAGTATTTGCTAACCTATATTTATTTTTATAGGACTGATGCATGTTGTATTTCATGCAGCAGTCCCTATTATCAGAACTTCATTCCGATCACCGCCTGCCAGCCCGCATAGGTAAATGCTCTGACATTTGCCATAAATTCTTTTGCCTCTTCATAGCTCTTATCATGTGTGATGAGTTCATACACATACTGCCATCCGTTCCTGCAATATACATGGATAAAAAAATCATCTATCGGATGTCCTCCATCCGAAAACTGCTTCGCAAACTGTTTATAATAGTATTCTTCCTTTGCCGCAAGCCTGTCAAAATATGTCTCATATTCTGTCCTCGCCGAACAGCAGAAGATCAGTTTGAATTCTTCCAGATGTCCATAAATATATTCCAGTACAAGATCCGTTCCCTCATCCCCGGCATCCTCTGCCCGGCTGATATCTGCCGCTTCTCCTGCTTTCTTTATGCTGTCAGAATAAATCGCCATCAACTCATCTGCGGCTTCCTTTACAATCGCTGTAAATAATCCACTCTTGTCGCCAAATCTTGTATAGATTGAATTCGTGCTGACACCACTGTCTGCCGATATTCTCCGCAGACTTGCATCATGGAATCCGTATTCTAAGAATTCCTTTCTGGCACTGGCCAGTAAATTTTCAGTTACACCTTCTGATTCTTTTCTCATAAACACACCTTAATCATTTATATCCAATATAAAATAACAGTGTTATTATAACACTGTTATTTTATAAAAGTCAAGATTATTTACACAATTTGTTCTACATTATTTTTCAAATAAGAGAACTACTCCTATATCTGTTACCAATACCAGATTACCGTTTTCGAATCGTATACAGACATCCCATTCCAGACACCGCCAACAAAATATAAAGCACAGCCAGATTCATATCATCTCCTGTCTTGGGTGATGCTGTCTTATCATCTTTTTTCACTTCTGTTGTATCACCATCACCACTCTGTGTCGTGCTGCCTGTTCCATCTTCTGTACGGTCTGTTGTTGTGGCCTCTGAAGAATCTTCCGTCGTAACTTCTGTTGTCTCTCCGGTTGTGGTCTCTGTTTCCGGTTCTGTTGTTTCTTCTGTTGAAGCTTCTGTTACATCCCCGGTCGTATCCTCCGATGGATCCTCAGTCGTTGCTCCTGTCTGATCCTCTGTTGTCGTCTCAACCTTCTTATATGCGATCGCATAATTAGAAAATCCATCCGTCTGGAACATCACCATTTTAGTTGCCACATCAAAAGAAGCAGGAATAATCTCATAGGTTCCATCCTTTTTCTCATGAATAACTGCCAGCTCACTGTTTTCAGATTCCCAGTCGGCTTCTATCTGAAGGGATACCTTTGCCGTTTTCTTCAAAGTCTCTATATTATTTACCCACAGATTTGCTGCTGTATTCTTATACAGGATCTGTGCCAGCTTGATATCAAAATACCCGGTGATCTGATAATCACCTGCTGCCTTTTTAAAAGCCTCAAGCTGTTGCTGTGTGAGGACTGCATCCTTTATCGTCAGTCTGCTGTTTCCTGATGTGATCTCATTTTCCGCAAGCTGGATCAATGCTCTTTTCACTTTATCTGTTTTAAGCTCTACCTGATCTTCTGCCTTTGTAAATATGCTGCTGATATGTACATTTTCATCCGGCATTGTATATGAAAATGTAGATGCATCTGACAAAGGCGTTAAAGACTGACCATTTATCGTTATCGATTCAAGCTGATATCCATATTCCGGTACTGCCCGGAGAATAATTTCTGAACCCGGTATAACACTTGCCCATCCATAATTGGTGTCCTGCTTAACACCATCTAAACCGATCGATGTTCCATCCGGGTTTTTGATCTCAAGGATCTCAAGCGTTCCATTCTTTAACAGCTCATAATCTTTCAATCCATTATTACCTGTTTTATCTTTGGCCCATATAATAGTTCTTGGTATGATCGTCGGCTTCTTTGTAACTTCGATCACATATTCACTGGCAGGCGCAATCGTGAATTCCACTGTATCCTTCGTTCCTTCCGGCAATGTGATCGTCTTTCCATTTACTGTGACCGTTCCGATATCTCCATCTCCAAATGCCAACTGAATCCTGAGCAGATTATAGATTTCGCCGGACGCATATCCCTTTCCAGTTCCCTGTATATGACTGCTCTCAGCTCCGATCTTCTCTGAATTCAGATAAATTTCCATTCCAAATCCATCATAGGTTCCCATGATCTGAATATCATCCGGGTAACCGGGGTTCGGAGGCGTTGATACTTTTTCTATTCTGAAATTCAGATTACCGCTAAAACGGTTTGTATCCAATTTTACATAAGGATTCGAGCTGATATCATACGATTCATCATTGATATATAACTGAAGTTTCACACTTGAGATTCCAAGCAGGTCATCTGGTGAGGAAACATCCAAAACGGTAGTTGCTTTCAGATAATATTCTTTATCTGACAGATCGATCTGCATGTTATTTCCATTGATCGGACAATTTGTGTAACTGTCCATAACAATATCTCTCGTACATAATGTCAGCCTTACTTTATAGGCATCATCAACAGCAAAGGTCGCTTTTCCATTTTCAATAGATGCCCCGATAAAATTCAATGTTGCCATGTTGGTTTCTGCAGCCCTTACCTGTGTGCTGGCAAATGGCAACCATATCATACTGATACACAGCCATAAACTTAGAAAAATCCCTAATTTTTTCCTCATAATTTTGTCCTCCATCTGCTTCCCTCCCTAGGGAAGTTATTTGCAGTCATTCTATCAAAAAGCACCTGATTCCACAAGCGTTTCAGACAAGAAAAATCATGAAAAAAGTCAGGAAAATAGCGTGTTTGAGGCGTTGCGGCAAACACCGGAACGCAGTGCTATATTTCCTGACTGATATAATTTTTATGTCTATAATTTTCCTTAGAATTTCTTCTCCATACAGATAAAATGTTTGTCAAACAGATCACATTCCCCGACAGTTCTAAATCCGATCTTTGCATATGTCGAAAGTGCTACCACATGGCCTTCCCGAACCAGAATATGGATTCCTTTCATGCCCCTGTTCTTCAACACATCACCGGCATAATTCATCATCTGCTTTGCGATTCCCTGTCCCTGCATATCCTTTCTTACACAGAGTCTGGACAATTCTCCCGACGGTGCCTGATCTTCATGCCAGCAGGTCAGTGACTCCACGGCATCGTCATGGTCGATTGAGATCGTCGCAATGATCTCTCCTGCATCGTTCTTCATCACAAACAGGTCTTCATTCTTAAGGTCAAATGCGATCGTGTTCTCATCCGGGTATGTCTCGCTCCACTCACATGGTCCCCCGATCATCGCATGGTATAAAGCCAGCAGTTCATCTTTATCTTCTTCTGTTGCATTCATTATCTGCATGGTAAGTCCTCTCTTTTCTGTCTTTCTTCGTTCTCAACTCATGCTGTCAATTCCTGAATATAATGATCCTTTTCTGTCCATAACGCTGGATTTATTCCATATTCTTTCAAAGCGCCTATCGCATCATCTGATACTTTTCTATCTGTATTCTGAATAAATGCATATAATTTTGCTTCCCGCTGACGCATATCCTTCGTATCATTCCACGCAAAAATAATATTTCTGGCTGCATTCAGATCCATATTATTAACAACCTTAATAAATCTTTCTGTAGATTTTTTAGAACGAGCTATTGCAAAATCATAATGCGTTGTCAATTTGCTTTTTCCTGTCAGACATATATTATCAATATATCTTACATCATTTGCATCAAAAAACTTCTGAACATCATCTAAAAAAACAGATTGAACATTATTTCTTGATAAGTAAAACATATCACTTATTTTTACCATACATTGCGCCAGCATATGTTTCTTTAATGGCAGATCACTGGTTGTACAGTTCACTGTTAATTCATTTGTTTCTGTTTTTGTTACACCATATGAGGAAATAATAGAATTAAGTATTGTCATTCTCCTGACACCACTATCCAGATCAAATCCACCCAACTGTAGATCTCTAATCGTCGCTCCATCATCTGTAATATAAAATGTGCCATCCCCCTGTTCAATGATATATAATTCTATACAATCATTATTTCTATCTAAAAAAGGCAATGTTATTCTATAAGTAGTACTATTCACCTTATATTGATCAATATTTTGTTTTAACCAGTCCAAATACTGTTTTCCAAAATCTATATCATGTTGCACACTCATCATATCACACCCTGCACATTTTCTATATTTATATTACAATATCCGCAAAAATCGGAAAAAACATTCATAAAATTAATATTGTTCTTATCAAAATTTATTCCTTCAAAATTTTCTAAATCATATGCCCATGGAAGATTTCCTGTGTCATTATCTGTTTCTCTAAAGATATGTATATAATTTCTGGATGTCTTCGTCCCATCTGGATTTATATGCGGTGGTGAATCAATATCTATTCTGACAAGTGGTAATCTGGTGATTGCATATCTATTTTGTATTTTGAATTTTAATAATTCAATTCTCCCACTTCTATCTACATCCAGATAAAACTTATCCTTAAAGTTTTTACTCTCTAAGTCATAAGTCTCACTTTTCCCATTATTAGGCAATTCAACAGGATACTTTTTAAATATTTTTTCAATCTGTAATAATCTTTGAAATTCTTTGTCTGTCACGTCTTCATCCCCCCTATTTTTCTTTATATTAGCACATTCTATTACTAATAGCCATTATTTTTACAGCTTCTCCATCCATTCAGTTTCTTTAAATCCGGTAAGCACCAGATCATCCTTCACTCCGCATCAAACAGATCTTCCATTTCCTCTACAGCTTCGTAATATTTATCCATCCACTCCGACATCCGATCGATATGCTCTCTGTCCGCTTCCACCTGCTCAATATCCTCCGGCCATTCATCACCCTCATCTATGCCCTGCTGCAGGAGCCAGTTCTCCGCACACTCAAACCGGCACATTCTGCCATCGTCACTCTCGATTGTTACCAGCACCAGAAGCGGTTCACCGGGCATCCGCTCCTCGCAGCCATAATCTGCTTCATCTATTCTGGTCACAGACCACATATTATACATCTCCTTTTTCTTTTGCAACTATAAATAAATTAATATTCATTATAACACAGGTCATCTCAAAACTGAAAACAGGTTCTACCAACATTTCATTGTCGATAAAACCTGTTTAAATTTATTCTGTATTATCCTTTATATTAACAGATATTTTTACTTGTTATGTTTTCTTTTCCTGTCCAAAGTTACCACAAGGTCAATGTTGGAAACCTAACCAACCTTCTAGATCTGCTGTGTGTCATATCCTACAAGAGCCAGATAATTAAGAGCCTCTGCACACTCTGATGCAGAGAATGCAGTTTCTGCACCCATCTTCTTTGCCAGTTTAGAAAGGGTATCCATTGTATTCACTGACTGACCGTTTACCTTTGACATAGAATCTTTTGTGATTCCCATTGTTGCCTGTACCTGTGACATGGAAGATTCAAAATTGGCAGCCGTAGTAACCGATGCTGTTCCAAGAGCAGTCACCCCTGCTGTAACGGGTAATAGTTTCTGTCCGGCAGAGGAAATGTTATCTCCTGTGGTCTTTAACTTTTCTCCGGCTGTGGCTATCTTCTGGACTGCCGTAGCTGACTGATTTGCCTGTGTTTCAAGGTTCTTCAAATTCTGCTCCGTCTCTACGATTTCCCTTTGAAGGGCATCATACTGTTCCTGTGAGATTTCTCCATTGGCAAGTGCTGTATTTGCCTGTTCTGCTGCCGTCTTTAAGGTTGCCAGTTTTTCTTTCGTTTCACCAACGGCCTCAGCAAGCAGTTTATGTTTTTGTGCCAGAAGTTCCGTATTGCCCGGATCCAGTTTCAGCAGTTTGTTAACATCCTTCAGCTTCGACTGGGTGGACTTGATCTGTCCATTCACACCTTTAAGGGCATTCTTTACACAATAACTCCATATAATTACCGGAATCAGACAAAGCCGAAAAAAAGAAAGAAGATTAGGAACCGTAATAATTCTATTCAAATTTTCTTCCTGATTCACTTCACTCTGCATGTACGGTCACCTCACTTTCCTTTTTTTTAGACATAAACCAATAAAATATAACACAAAATGCTAAAGCAAACACAACACCAAAAACATTTTGAATCACTCTAAGACTAACCGCTCCTTGTAGTCCATAAGTCTCTGCAGCAATGGCTAAAGCACCAAATGTGTTAAATACTGCCTGCCAGCCATATTGTGCTGAAAATCCTACACCGATTCCACCAAGAATTCCTATATATGCATAGATTGACGAAGGAAGCAGAAAATATAATACTGTAAAACATATAACACCTGCAATATTTCCGACAATCCTTTTACGGACTCTGTAGTGCATATCTTCCATAAACGGCAAAATCACGGACATGGCCGCAATACCAGCCCACATTGCACGTGGCATATTACAAAGTTCTGCAATGCAAAGGACAATCGGTACGCATAAAATCTGACATATCTGCCATTTTGTTCTGGAAGAAGTGATATCAAATTCTTGTATCAGATCTTTCAGATTTCTTTTATAAGTTCTGTTTTTATGATTTCGATAAAATACGAAGCAGGTAAGTGCTGCACCTAAAGCCATTCCGACTAATCGCATCTGATAGCTTTTTCCCGTAACATCATAACCATATAGCAGCAGATACCCAAGAACCAATGTAGATTGATTAAACATGAGTGGATTATGGCATCCGAACAGAATCAACACAGCCAGTGCCGCAATATTTAACAGCATTCCCAATACCGGTGAAAACTGATTTGCTAAATGCGGACATACAGTCATAATTACAAAGAACAAAGCCAAAAGCATCGTAGATTGTCCGGTGTGAATCCCCAAATCCGCATTTCTAAACACCATGAGACATAATAAGACTACTACACCTACAATGCTGTTCTCATTTCCAAATAGGGTGCTGAAAATACTAACAAAGAAAAAACAAAATGCCATTGTAACAGCTATCTTCACCAGATATACCCACATATGATATAATTTTTCTTTTAGTGTTTCACTCTTTTTCAACAGTTTTTTAGAACCTGCCTGATTTAACTGCAACTCCTGATAAAATGTCATATAAATCCTCCTATCTTCTAATTTATCTTAAAACTATATAATCTCATCTTTCTGCTTTGGCAGCTCTATAACAAATCTGCATCCACCATATTCACGATTTTCTGCTTTGATTGTTCCTCCGGCACTATCTACAATCCGTTTTACAAGTGCGAGACCTAGGCCATTTCCTTCTGCTTTATGAGATCCATCTACCTGATAGAACTTGTCAAATATTCTGGATTTTACATCATCCTCTATTCCTGGTCCTTCATCTTCCAGAATGAACTTAACAGAATCCTGTTCTTGTTTCAGGAACATCGAAATTGTCCCCTTTGAAGGGCTGAACTTAATCGCATTATCCAAAAGATTTATCCAGATATGCATAAAAAGTCCTTCATTCCCAGTATATTTAACTTCCTCCAATTCTACCTGAAAACCAATTTCTTTTTCTGTCCATTTTGTTTCCAATGAAAGAAATGCCTGGCGGATCTGTTCATCCAGACGATATTCTGTTTTTTTCATTGGTATATTCTGATTCTCTAACTTGGATAACAGCAAAATATTACCAACCAATCCGGAAAGCCTTTGGGTGTTAAATAAGATTTTTTCTACATATTCCTCTTGATCCGGAGACAGTTCTTCTCCCTGAAGCAGCATTGTATATCCTTCAATGGCATTAATCGGGGTCTTAAACTCATGAGAAACATTAGATACAAAATCCATCTGCAGCACCTCTGTTGCACGAAGCTCTTTTGTCATAACGTTAAAACTTTGATAAGATTCTCCAACTTCTGCTATACGGCTGTTCGTTTCCAAATGCTGTTCAAAATCTCCCTGAGAAACTTCCTTCATTGCTTTACTAAGTCTGGTAATTGGTTCCAGTAACTTTGCATTGATAAAGGAAGTGATCAGCCCTGCAATCAATGTATTGAAAATCAAAAGCCAGCCAAGCACAGGTATGCTGCCCGGCAGATTAAAAAAATGATTCAAAAAAGCAAATAATAAAGCAGATATGACTGTTGAAAATACAAGTGCCAGCCAGATTGCACCAGTCAGACAGGATCGGATCCGCAATCCTTTTTTTTTCTTTTGTTCCATTATTTTTTCACCACCTTGTATCCAATTCCACGCATTGTTACGATTTCAAAATCCGGGTTATCTTTAAAACGCTCTCTGAGTCTTCCTATATGTACCTCTATTGTATGTGGGTCTGCCTCCGTCTCGTACCCCCATACTTCATCCATCAACTGTTGTTTTGTAAATGTTCTGCCTAGCGAAGCTGCAAGCTTATATAAAAGCAGGAATTGTTTTTTAGGTAAAACAAGACTTTCCTTATCAGTTGTAACCGTCATTGCATCATAATCAAACTCTGTTGAACCGATCACAATTTTGTGTTCATTCAATATCTGTGCACGGCGAAGCAGTGCTCCGACTCTTAAAACCATTTCATTCACATTTACCGGTTTTACCATATAATCATCACTTCCCGAAAAAAATCCCTGACGCATATCATCAAAGGAACCTTTCGCAGTGATCATAAGCACTGGTATCTGATATCCTGCTGAACGAAGTTCTGACACCAGTTCATAGCCATCCATAACCGGCATCATAATATCAGAAATGATCAGATCAATATATTCCTTATCCAATACTTCTAATGCCTGTGCTCCATCCGATGCACTTTTGACTTGATATCCATTCTTCTCAAGCACTTTTTGGAATAGCTGGCTTAATTCTTTATCATCTTCTACAATCAATATTTGAAACACGTTTTCCTTCCTCCTTATTAAAACAGATACCTTGCCCATCCAAGCAGATGCTGTACCAAAAATATTTTTCTCTGACGTTTCTTTGTTAATTCGATTGGCTCTACATGATATGGATCATTATAAGTTCCGCCTTCTAATATCTGGCGGGACACTTTTTCATATTCCATCATGCCCTCTTCCAACTGTTTATTAATATCTTTACTGCGTATTACAAGCATCAGTTCCGTATCCAGATATGCACTTCTCATGTCCATATTAAAGGAACCTATTACAGACAGATCATCGTCAATCAGAATACTTTTTCCGTGGTATGAATAACCGCCTTCATATTCCCAGATATTAATTCCTGTACTTAAGATTCTATTTCTGTTTTTCGCATAATCGGCAGACCCAAATGGATTCCTATTATTCGCAACTGAATTTGTCATGATAGAAAAATCTGAAACGTTCTCTGCAATCTCCTCCCATGTATTATACATCATATCATTACAGATAATATATGGCGTGTGGATCTTCACACGATTTTTTGCATTTTTCATCAATTCTCCCAACTGATACCACACTACCGGTTCTTTGGAACCTGTGTGAATAGGATTTGACACTAATGTAATCTTTTCTGTCTCAAAAGTTTCGTCCGTATAATCGGTCTCGCAGATTCTTTCCTTATTCTCCTCAAAATATTTCTGATAACTGTTCTGCAGCTCTAAAACTGCGTTCTTTACAGATTTTCTATTTGCCAGTTTTTTATTGTTATGAAAATAACCACTGTCTTCCTGATTCCATATGGTTTCAAAATACTCTGACAACTGGTTAACTGAATTTTCTTTCTCAGGTTCATCGCAAACCACTAACACGTCTCTGTCATAGTTCTTATGTCCCGGAAAATCACCCAGGAAATAATTGTGTATATTTCTTCCCCCAAGAATATATCTCTTTCCATCTGCAATCAAATATTTATCATGCATTCTACCCATCATTTTCCACGGTTTCAATGGATTGGCCTTATTATACAGTTTAATTTCAACATTCTCATGGGAAGATAATCCATAAAAATACGGATTTCCTTCCATATCAATCCAGCTCTCCATTCCATCTACTAACAGACGAATATGTACACCTCTGTCTGCCGCATCATGCAGTGCTCCTAAAATCAATTTTCCACTTTCATCGGATTGAAATGCAAAAGTAGAAAGAATAATTTCCTTTTTTGCATTCTTGATCAAACGCACTCTTTGTAAAAGCGCTTCTGGATTCTTTTCTATGATTACTGCCCGTTCTGTATTTTCACTGCATTCGTTCCATGACCCATTTTTTGTTTCTTTTTTGGTTGTATTGGACACTTCCGGCTGCTTTTTATATGCAACGCAGATTCCGAGCAATTCATAAAAAGCCACACATAAAAAAATTGCCAGTATAACAAGAAGGATTTTACATATTTTATGCTTTATCATTGTACATCACCTGATTCCTTTTTATTTCATACTTATACAATACAAAGTCAATCTCAATTTAACCTCAACAAAATTTATTTTTCATGCGTCATTTCATCTGTTATGATTAGATATGGAGTCATAAACCAACAATATTTTTCAGCTTTATTTATCATACTGATATAAACTTCTTCTCCTACTTGTATAAACATCAGGATAAAGTTCCCGAAGGTTAATTTTCTTCATTATGTACCTCCATTTCGATTCACGGGTGATTGACGGGTGAATCGAATGGAGGCGGAGACTGACACCGGCAGGCAACCGGGTCATCTCCGAAAAAATGGCAACAAAAAACGCCAGATTTCCGTGAGGGAAAACTGGCGCGCCAAGAACAGCCATTATTATACTGAAATACATGGAACGATAATGCCGATGCAATATTATACTTGCCCGGAGGAGGCGGGCGGCAGAAATGTTTGGTTTCAACCGCCGCGACATCTCAAGCGCAAATCATCGCTGTTAAATAGCAACGGTTTTGTGTTTGGAGTGCTTATTCCTAAAAATCAAAAAAGAAAGAGCCGATAACCGTGAGAATATCTCATCGATTATCGGCTCTGCGTCTTTGCGTCTGGCTCTTTCCAAATAACAAAAAATGATTAGGGCAATCCGAAACTCAATCGTCTATTTTTCATAGAGAACACTGGCCGTCCTCATAGCGTTATTCTATTTTCATCATGCGGTAGCCCACACCAATATGTGTTTGAATATATTGTGGAGACTCCTCTGTTGGCTCCAGTTTTTTTCGCAATGTTGCCATAAATACCCGCAGCGAAGCCACATCGTTATCCCAACTGCGGCCCCAGATATTTTGTGTGATAAAGGTATGGGTCAGTACCTTGCCGACATTCTTGGACAGCAGACACAACAGCTTATACTCAATGGGTGTCAGGTGAAGTTCGTTTTCATCCAGATAAGCGCATCCCCCGGCATAATCCACTTTCAACTTACCATTCACAAATACAGAACTGGCAGTAAACATCTCTGCCGTCATCAGAGAGAGTCTTCGCTGCGTCACCCGAAGTCGTGCCAGCAGTTCTTCTACCGAAAAGGGCTTTGTCAAATAATCGTCCGCTCCGGCATCCAGCGCCTTGATTTTATCGTTATCCTCGCTTCGGGCGCTGATTACAATAATCGGAACATTGGACCAAGAGCGAACCGTTTGAATGACTTGAATGCCATCCATATCCGGCAAGCCCAAATCCAGTAAGATGATTTCAGGATTGTGCGATGTGGCCTCCATAATGGCTGCCGAGCCATTAGGTGCTACCACATAACGATAATCATTTGTTTTTAAAGTGGTCGTAATGAGATTTCGTACAGACGGGTCATCCTCAACCACTAATATCAAAGGTTTATTCATGAAGTTCTACCTCCTCTGCAGGTAATGTAAATTTAAAAACAGTGCCATTTGGCTGATTGTCTGATACGGAAATCGTGCCGCCGTGGGCGGTCACAATGGACTTACAGAGGGACAGCCCCAATCCAAGGCTTCTGCGGCTGTCGACCACTTTATTGGCCCCACTATAAAACATATCGAAAATACGGGGTTTCTGCTCATCGGGAATCCCAGGGCCGTTGTCGGAAACGGAAACCGTGACCCATTGCTCTTTTTGATCGGTGTGTATTTCAATTACTGAACCGACAGGGGTATATTTGATGGCGTTGTCAACCAAATTGATAATCACCTGAACGATCAGCTTCGCGTCAATGTGGGCAAGGATAAAGTCTTTACCGCTGGTCACACGAATGGTGTGTTCTTTACTTTTTCTGTTGATGTGCTTCAGCGCTTCAGAAACGACCTCATCCATGAGTTCGATACTCCGAGTTAGATTGACCTGTCCGCCCTCAATTCGTGTGACTGCTAACAAATTTTCAACCAGATTGATTAGCCACATGGAATCGTCATAAATATCAGTAAAGGTCTGCTCCCGTAGTGCATCGTCCATTTTTTTATAATTTGCAAGCAAATTGTCTGCGCTGCCGGAAATCGCTGTCAAAGGTGTCCGAAGATCATGGGAGATTGCCCGCAGCAGGTTGGCACGAAGTTGTTCATTTTGTGCCAGGACAGCCGCTTCCTCCTTCTCCTTGGCATTTTTGATGTTTTCCAGCGCCAATGCGCACTCGCCAAGAATGGAAAGAAGCACGCTATTTTCAAAAGAGTCCAATGGAGTACCGTTCACAGCAATACCAGCTACTCCATATACATTCTGGTTAACCCGAATCGCAAGGTATAAACACTTTGCACTGGATAATGTATCTGTTGTGGCACCGGCGTGTTTATTGTTTCGGAAGGCCCAATCGGCGACTGCTTTCTCGTTCTCAGAAATTAAATCTTCCTGAATGCTATTAACAGCACGAAAAACGTTAGGGGTGGCAAGTTCTTTACCATCAGACAGGTAGACGACAATATCTTTTTTCAGTAGCTTCATGAGCTGCCCTGCCGTAGCGGTGATTACCGCATTCTCATCCTGCTCTTTTTGCAGAAGCTGGTTGGTTTCAAAAAGAATCTTTGTACGGTAAGCTGTATGGGCAGATTGTTTCGCATTTTCTTTCAGCCGGGTAGCGAGAGATCCGGAAAGCAGTGTTACTATAAACATAATGGTAAAGGTAACAATATAGTTCGGATCGTCAAAATGGAATGTCAGTCTCGGAGTGGTAAAAAAGAAATTGAAAACCAGCACACTGACAACCGAGGTCAGAATCCCGCACAGTCGATTGGTTGTGATCACAGCGGTCACAAGTACGCCTAATATATAAACTGCGATAATATTACTCTCCGTGAACCCAAGAGCGTCAAAGCCACAGCCAATTAGTGTAGCTACCAGCAATACGGCTATACTCTTCAGAACATCACGCAGGGGCATCGCATCTACCTGCGCCTTACTCTTTTTTTCCTGATAGCTGGTTCCTGTGCTGGCATCCGGTATCACATGAATATCCAGATTAGGTACGCTGGAAATCAGGCGTTCCGTCAAGGTGGGCTTGCTGAAAATATTCTTTCGTGCAATGGTACTTCGTCCAATTACGATTTTTGAGATGCCGGAAAGACGGGCAAATTCCGCAATCTGATAAGGCACGTCATCGCCATAACTTGTCTCAATCGCAGCGCCAAGTTGCTGGGCCAGACGCTTATTATCCTGCAAACGTTTTTTATCATCGTCACTCATCGCCGCTGTATTTGGCGTTTCCACATAAAGAGCGGTAAATGTTCCCCGAAAGGCTCTTGCCATCCTTGCAGCAGTCCGAATGATTTTTGCGTTGGATGGCGACGAGGAAAGACATGCCAGAATGCGCTCGTCTGTATGGTAATCGCCTCGGCTCTGTACTCTGGCGCTTTCCGTCAGTAAGTTCACCCGGTCAGCGCACCGACGGAGGGCGATTTCCCGCAATGCGGTGAGATTTTCCAGCGTGAAAAAATTAACTGTTGCCCGCTGCGCCTGATCTTCCCGGTACACATTTCCACTTGCCAGTCGTTCCAGCAACTCCGCAGGCTCAATATCCACCAGTTCTACCTGATCTGCTTGATCAAAGGTGGAATCCGGAATGCGCTCCCGCACAAGAATTCCGGTGATAGAGGCTACCGTATCGTTGAGACTCTCAATATGTTGGACATTTACAGTCGTATAGACATCAATTCCAGTATTTAGCAGTTCCTGAACATCCTGATACCGCTTCGTGTGCCGACTGCTTTCGGCGTTGGTATGGGCCAACTCATCCACCAGTATGAGCTGGGGATTTCGCTTGAGCGCAGCATCAATATCAAATTCACGAAGGGTCATTCCTTCGTAAGCAACTTGTTTCACAGGAAGCTGCTCCAAGCCGTCCAGAAGTGCCATCGTCTGGGGTCGGGCATGGGGTTCTATGTATCCAGCAACCACATCGATGCCACGCTCCTTAGCCTGATGAGCCGCCTGAAGCATGGCATAGGTCTTTCCGACACCTGCGGCATAACCGAAAAAGATTTTGAGTTTTCCGCTTTTCTTAGTGGATGCATCGTTACGGATCGCACGAAGAAGCTGATCCGAATCTTGTCTTGGCAGTTCCATTTTAACCCTCCTATCTGTCACTCAAGTAAAAGCGATTTCCTTTTTCAATATTATAACACACAACGTCAAAACCTACATCTGCGACTGATCCACGGCAAATTTGTTCAGGCATCCAATGAAAAAATCGACGGCAGGTGATTTTTTGGAATCCCTCCATAGTGCTATTTGTGTGATTTGATTCTGGGTAATCGGCTCAAAATTGTTTTCCAGAAAAACATCCAGTTTATTCATCAGAAAATACCCAAAAATAAATATGGCTGATGTACTTACAAGTAAAATAACATCCTGCATGGATTCACCCCCCAATTCCTTTGATTTTTCTTAAAATCAAGTATGAAAGCACTTTTGCAAATTTCTGTTACTTCCCAACGCCAACATGGTATCTCCTGCTTTCAGCACTGTGTCTGAAGAAATAGATAACTCCAGCTTGCCGCTTTTCTTGATTCCCATAATGTTAATATTGAATTTTTTACGAATATCAAGCTCTCCAATCGAATGGTCCGCCCAATCTTTGGGAATGGGAATCTCAAACATGGCATGATTTTCATCCAGTTCTATGTAATCGAGAATGTGATCCGCACTGTAACGGATTGCTGTCCACTTTGCGAGCTGTTTTTCCGGGTAGACTACTTCATTTGCACCGTTACGCAGCAAAAATTTTTCCTGAACATCAGTTGCAGCTCTGGAAACTACAAACCTCGCTCCTAATTCACTGAGCAGAGAAGTTGTTTCCAGTGAACTTTGAAAGTTGTTGCCGATGGCCACAATGCATACATCATAGTTGCGAACACCGAGAGATTCCAAGAAATCGGCATTCGTACTGTCTCCAATCTGTGCATTGGTAACAAGGGGCAGAACAGCCTCTACACGTTCCTCCGAAGTATCTACCGCCATCACTTGATGGCCCAAATGATTTAAGTGCAGGGCAATATGCTTTCCAAATCGCCCCAGACCAATTAGAAGAATTGATTTCATAATGTCTCCTTTATCCTACTGTTATTTTTTCCTTTGGTAGTTTTGAAACTTTCTTTTGTGCACTGGACAAGGCCGCAAAAATTAATGTAAGGCCACCGACTCGTCCAAAAAACATCAGCAGAATCAAAACACTCCGTGAGAGCAGATTCAGTTCCGGCGTAATTCCCAGGGACAGGCCGACTGTACCAACAGCTGAGGCAGTTTCAAAAAGGCAGGTAAGCATGGGAAGTCCTTCGGAAACGCTGATGATAAGGCCACCGGTACAACATAGCGTGATATACATAAGCGAAATTGTCGCTGCATTTTTTACGACATCATCATCAATGCGACGTCCAAAGAGGTTGGCATTTTCTCTGCGCCGAAAGGTAGAAATCGCAGTAGTAAGCAAAACAGCAATGGTTGTTGTTTTCAAACCGCCTGCGGTAGACCCGGGACTACCGCCGATCAGCATCAGCGCAATGGTGATAAATTGTCCGGCCTCACTCAAATCAGTTAAATCCACCGTATTAAAACCCGCCGTTCGTGGTGTCACAGCTTGAAAAAGAGAAGATAAAAGCCGTTCCTTTCGGGTAAGATCAGCAAACTCAAAAAAATAAAAGTACATTGCCGGAGCGATCAATAAAACCGCTGTGGTACAAAGAATCACCTTGCTCTGCATCCGATATTTGCGCAAATGCAATCGATTTGTCCGAATATCATCCCAAGTCAGAAAGCCAATGCCTCCAAACACAATTAAGAACATAATAGTAAAGTTTATGACTGGATTTGCTGCATAGCTGGTCAGGGAGGAAAAGGGAGTGCGCACACCCAATAGATCAAAGCCTGCGTTACAAAAAGCGGACACGGAATGAAACAGTGCCATCCAAAGTCCCTTTTTCCCGAAATCACGGCAAAACACCGGCGCCATCACGGCTGCACACAGCAGTTCCATCACCAGTGTCACCCTGACGATAAAGCCAGTCAAGCGAACGATTCCCCCTACCTTTGGCGCTGAAATCGCCTCCTGCATGGTACAGCGCTGCATCAAAGAAATCTTCCGACCGGAAATCATTGCAAAGGATGCGGCTATGGTAATAACCCCCATGCCTCCAATCTGAATCAGCAGTAAAATGACAAACTGGCCGAAGGCCGACCAGTATGTTGCCGTATCATGTATAATGAGTCCGGTTACACAAACTGCTGAGGTAGAAGTAAACAATGCATCCGAGAAAGGCGTTGCCAGTCCGCTTCGGCTGGAAAACGGCAACATTAAAAGGAAGGTGCCGAAAAGGATCACACCGGAAAACCCGAGGATGATAATTTGAAACGAAGTCAACTTCCTTTTTAACAACACTGTCCTCATAACTGCAATCCTCCTTTATACTTCTTTATACTCCTTTACGTGTCCTTAATCATAAATCAAAAGGAGTAAAGAAGGTAAAAGAGAATGCGTATCTGTATTAAGACCGTCTAAAGATGCAGGACTTATTCTTTTTTATCACGAGCTTGTGCCAGAAATTCAATCAGCCGTTTCCTTGTCAGAATCCCGCATAGAGCATTCCGGCCATCAACGATGGGGACAAAATTCTGATTCAGCATTGAAGTTACAACCTGCTCGGAATCTGCATCTATTTGTAACGCAGGGCAAAAATCTCTGCGAACAATGCTGCCAAGTCGGTATCCCTCCTGTACTTTCAAGTCTGTACCTCCATTTCTATCGAATCACCATGCCTCTTCCTACATAGTGGCATTTTTCTTCTACCTGCATAACGTTACTTGGTTTCTTACCAGAATCCTTTTTCTTTCTTGATACTTCTGCATACACACGTTTATATTTATCTGTTCCAACATTATCGAAAAAAGTTGAAACATTATTCACGTTCACAAAAGTTCTGTGTTTGCAGGCATAGTAAAAATAATCCCTGTAATACCCACCATCCGGATGCTTCTTCCGATTGACATTGCCGTACATACCACTTCCACAAATCGGACATTTGATAATACCGGATAAAATATGCTCATGATCCAGACTGTGGGTTTTTACGTTTTCCACACCGGTTTCCTGCCTCTTTTTATGCGCCTGATTCCACAACTCTTCTGACACAATAGCTTCATGAATACCATCATTTAACATATAGCTGTCCTGCTTTACTACATGATACTCATTTCTTGTTCCCGGAATCTTCTCATTCTTTCTTCTGCCAAATGCCATTTTGCCACAATACACAGGATTATCCAAAACACCTTTGACAAATGATGTAGAAAAGCCTTCTATTGTATTGTTCTGGCGAAGCTTTTTCTTGTATCCGCTATTATTTAGAAATGTGGCAATAGCGGCAATTCCCATGGTGGTATTAACAAACTTATCATAAATAATTCGGATAATCTTAGCCTCGTCCTCGGCGATGTGCAGTTCACCGTTAATTAGCTGATAACCATAAGGAGCAAAACCACCATTCCACTTACCTTCTCTGGCTTTCTGCCTGCGTCCTTCCATGGTCTGCACCAATATATTCTCACGCTCAATTTCAGCCACCGCAGATAAGACAGAAATCATCAGCTTTCCGGCATCCTTGGAGCTGTCAATACCATCTTCCACACAGATAAGATTAACACCAAAGTCCTGCATCCGCTGGAGAGAAGATAAGACATCCGCAGCATTTCGACCAAATCGGGATAATTTGAATACAAGTACGTAATCCACATTATCCTTACCACTTTCTATGTCAGAAAGCATCTGCTGAAATTGTGGTCTGCCTTCCACACTTTTACCTGATTTTCCTTCGTCGGAGTATTCCCCGGCGATAATCATATCTTGATAGTCAGCATATTTATATAATTTATCTTTTTGCGCATCTAAGCTGTAACCCTCTACCTGCATGATGGTGGATACACGTTTGTAAATGTAGCATTTGAGTTGTTTTTTCATGGTCTTACAACCTTTCTGTTGTCTATCTAAAATATTACATTTATATTGTCCCAATAAAATTATACACTTGTTCCAACTATATTCAACAGAATAATAAGTAATCAAAACTTTTCTAACTATCTCCTTGTTAATACAACATGAGCATGCAAAAAACTATTCGGTTCTTTCTTTATTTTGGGCATATATATCACACGCAAAAACATTATTAACAAATCGATTTCCTCTAATATGTGTTGCAACATTTACAATTGTATACATTACAAACAAATATATAAAGCCATTTTTACATACTGGAACAAAATCCACAATACTTCCTATCACAATGTACAGAATCAGCATTACTATCGTAGATGTGGCCATATCTCTAAACATAAGATAATCTCTATGTGAAGAAAAGACTTTATCCTCTTTCTCATATTTTGTATACAACTTATACCATTCTATATTTTCATATTGACGAATGTTCTCTTTTGACGGCATATTTTCATATACTTTTTCATAACATTTTAAAAAATCCTTTTGACTTATTCTTTCATCTTGACATTTTCGTTTCCAGTTAGAAAATACAACTTCCCCTGGAAGAGGAAAAAACCAGTATACTACAACATTTTTTATTCTTGTTGGCACCAACGCATCCGATATCAAAACAAGAATGTAAACAATGCTTGAAAATAACGCGGAATTTATAACCGTTACAATCAAATTAGAATATGTACCCTCACTGTTTACCAACTGCAAATTTATAACCTTCCCTAAATACAAAAGAGCAAAAATATTTGCAATAACAAAATATTTCAACTCATTGCCGCGATAATCTTTTATGTCGTTCATATGCTTATCACCTCTTATCCAAAATAAAATTTTTCACTTCCTTTTTCCCAAGTATTGTCATTAATATAATTCTTCCGAGTTCGACCTGAGAAAATGCAACTAAATCTTTACTACTCGGACATGCCGAATCTCCTGTATGTGTATGCCATTCTCCAACATATCCGATTAATCCATTTGTCACTTCTTCGTATTTATTAATTATTTCATCAACACCTTGAGTTCCAGCTATAACTTCACCTGAGCTTCTCCTATTATCATTCGGAATATGGGTATCGGTAATTACAATTCGCTTCAAATATAAATTGATAGTTCCTAGCCATATACCCATATTTTCAATAGAATCATTCAAGTAAATCTTTACATTATCCCAAACATCCTTCTTAATATGAATACACCAATCATTTTCTTCAAATATTTCGAAGGATTCGATTTCAAAAAGTTGTATATGATTTTCTATAAGACTGTTCTTATCAAAGTAATTCAGCACTATCGTTCCCTCATTACAACCAACATATTTATTTACAATATGAGGTACAATACTCGCATGATTGCTGATTGTAGCATCATCTAGAACAAATGTATCCGAACTACATCCTATCCCAATATAAAGTTCTTTGTTTGTCTCTTGCTCATTCGATAACAACCAATCACGAACTCCTTGTGATTCTATTGCTTTATGCCACAGAGTCACCCTTAAATCATAAATATCAGGATTCCTGTTACTTCCTTCAACAAATGTTGCTCCTACAATTCCACCAGCAAAAATTTCCGTTCTAACCACACATCCCGTGATTTTTTCCTTACTACTCAGATAATTTAGACAACGCTCTGATGCTGTAGCATCAATAATTATTTCATTATTAAAGTCCACATCATCTTCCAAAATATCAACTTTTTCCATACTACTTTTTGTATCTTCTCTAAATAATGCTTTTATGTTTCCCTGGGCAACAAATGCCTTGGGAGCCCCAATCATAAACGGAGATTTTTCTTCATGCCTGATTAAGTTGTGCGGGAGCAAACAATCATTATCATAGATTTTTTGATTAACATATCCCATTTTAGCTAAATGCATTGATACTTTAGAACCAATCGCTCCGACTCCAATCATTGAAATATCAGGTTTTTCAAATTCAGTACCTGATATTTTCTCTGCCAACTCCTTATTGACCAATCCTATGGTTGCATAATTATATACAGTAGAATCTCCAAATTCAGCCGGATTACTTTCGAAATCGAAATTAAGTAAAAATGCAATAAAGTCAAACTTGTCAAATGTACCAAGAACCTGCATAGGTCTCTTGATTGCCATAACTACCATTATTGCTTTGGGAATCTTTTTAGCATTCTTAATATACCTTAAGTATTGTGATCTATATCTTCTAATTCCTTTTTTCACTTGAGTAGCACTATTAAATATTTCCACATCTGAAAATACATTAAACTCGTTTACTATATAATCCGTTTCAGGCATTATTCTATCAAAAGCAAAGATACAAGGAAAATTCTTATTATTATGTTGTGCATAATCAAATTTCTGCGTTGTTAATTCCCAATATAAACCTTCCCTTTTTATATTAAAAATTTCAAAACATTGGTTATCTTTTGATGATTTAATATAATTCGTCATAGCCTTATAATCCATAAACAGAATATCTCTTTGGTCCGTTATTCTCACATTTTCAAAGCCATCGTTATGAATTAATTCTCCATTAACCAAATCTGAAAACCACCCAACAACTCTATCGCAAAATGCATAAACTCCACATTGAAAGAACCATTCACTTACATCTCCCCTATAAAGGCATAAATTGAGTTCTTTTATTTCTGTTCCGCTCACACTTGTATTCAGATGAGGTATCAAGTTTGTGGGGAAATCGTCCCTCGCAGGAATTACACTCGGAGCAGATAATGGATAATTTTTTGGCACATAAAACACAATCTCCTCTTTATCTCTTATATCAAGACCTTTGTATACTCCATTTGTAGGTATACAAATATCTATAGTTGCAACAAGAAATATTCCTGGATATTTCTTAGAATTACAAATTTGTACAATACTGATGTACGGATTCTGTTCTATTGCCAATACTAAATCAAATTTTTCTGTATTTTGTACTATCTCCTGTAACTCCAAACGCTTATAAATTTCAAACTCCATATCAATACTCCCCATATGACTTAGGTGTATATGTAGTACTATGTTTTTTTATATCTGTTTTTATGCTATCTTTAGTTACTCCTTGTTTTGTAATCTTTAATCTTACTGGAATCGGCTCATCGTTATATAATTCATCCGCAGTGCAAATAAATCTATTATCATTCTTTATGCAATTCTTATAAGCATTCATTGCCCTATAACTCGGTGGATTATCCGCATTCCGCCTTATCTTCTTACTTGATGCAATAATATATGCTTTTTCCTTGGATTTCTGCAAATACTCTTCAATTGAAGCATCAATACTACCTGTAGAGGTATCTTCTATACTAATCGCATTCCATGAGCAATGATGTGGAGCCAATAAAACATCATATTCTTTATCTTCGTTTAATGAAATTACTTCCTTCCAATTTTCACATTCAATATCACCCATAATCATAACAGAATAGGTATTATCTCCCATAGCAAAAGAAATGTAAAATGAAGCTGTACATTCATTTACACTAGCATCTTCGTCATCTGTACTCTTCTTTACTGGACGCAACACAAAAATTTCACAGCCAAAATCACTTTCACCGTTAAGTTCACTAATTGTTTCTCCTGCAACGGTCATAATATCTGCATAATCTGCTAAATCCTCACTATATCCAATAATTTTAAGTCTGTTGCCATTGACATCAAAATCATCTTTTCCATATAAATCCAATCTTCTTTCAGCTTCGACTTTTAATGCTTTCGCATCATCATTTGTCAAATTATCATCTACCAAAAGCCTTGCCGGAACACATAATTCATTTATTCTAATTTTATCTATCTCACAGTCACTCGGAGCACATAAATTGAAATATTCTTCAATGCCGCGACAGTGATCATGATCAGAATGTGTCAAGAAAAAAGCATCCAAATATACCTGTTTTCCATCAGCTTCTAAATTATCATGAAAATACTTATTACAATCATACATCTCACTTTCATCATCTTCAGATTCTTTTCTTATATTGCAGTCAATTAAAAAATTAACTTTGTCTTCTGTACTAAAAAGTGTCATATCTCCGTTTCCAACTGGAAAAAATGTCACATAATTTGCCATATCAATTCACCTTATTTAACCTTTCCTTTAATCTCTCTCACCAGCTCATGCACCGTTGTACACGGGCACATCTCTGATGGTTTGGTTTTACCTTCTCTAATACACTGCTCCAGCTTCTGCTGTGCTATCTGAATTGCCTTTTCTTCGTTACCGGCTTTGCAGAGTTTTCCATACATTTGCTCATCAGCCTTGGAATACTTCTGTCCGGTCTTAGCTTCATATACTCGTCCAAATTCCGAGCAACAAGTCCAAGAGTCCCTAATTGCCGGCATAGAACCAAAGTAGGCATACATCCATATTTCAAAGCATGGATTGGACCAGCCCACTTGAATCCCTTTATCCTCAGCCTCTTTTATAATCTCATCAAAACCTTGCACTTGATCCCTGTCAAACACAATCCAAGGAATACGATATTGTGCATCATAAGCAGTGAGTTCCAGACATTTATCAATCATGGTACGAGTCTTGGTTTCTACAACCTTTATTACAAGCTTATTTCTTACATCCTCCGGCAATGCCTGATGAAGACCGGTAAAGAAGCAGCGTTCTGTAGCCTCTGTATCTGTAACAATCAAGTAGTAGCCCAATTCCGGCACCTTGAATTGTTTTCTCTGGTCTCTCGTTTTTCTATTACCTGTTCTTTCCTTTTTCGCCATACTCAATCCTCCTTAAAAATATCAATACTCTTTAAGATAGGAATTGCACCATACTTTCCAATCAGGTAATTTTTCTCATAGCTTTCATCCTTACGAATACGGGAACCATCCTCATCCACAAAGTCAGCCAGTGAGTAAAGTGTGGATACACCTCTTTCATCCTTTTCTACAAACCAAATTTCATCACGGCGCAACAATTGGTTCGATAACTGCCATGTATCATGGGTTGTAAATACAATCTGAGCGTGATTGGTGTTAATTTCCGGATTTAAGAATGTAAGCAAGAAATTTCTTACAAGTAACGGATGCAAACGAGCATTTAATTCATCAATAAAGAACACACTGCCCTTCTCCAACACTTCCTGCAATTCCGGATATAATGCGAACATCTTCAAGGTTCCGGCAGACTCCAGTCCCAGAGGAATTTCTGCCATTTCATCCGAATCTATCATCTTGTGGAGTGCGTTAATCTTGTATCTTTCTTCCTTACTTTCAGCCTCCTGAGGAACCTTTTCAATTCTGAAATCCTTGATATGCTCATCAAAAGATGCGAAATATTCTACAACCTTCTGCTGCACATCCTTATCTTCCACAAATCCCTTAGGCAATCTGCGAGACATAAAGAAATTGGTAAAAGGGTCTCCAAAATCAGCAAACTCGTTTGCAAGGAACCAATCTCTGATTGCCTTACACTTACCAATTTTCAGCTTTGCTCCCAATGATATAATAAGCACCTGCTTTTCCAATGCCACATGAATATTATCCCTGCTACTCTTAGGAAATCCTGATAAATCAAGCTCCTCATCTGTAGTTCCACGATAAAATACAGTGCTGTACTTTCTTGCAGTCTTTGCCTTAGAATTGAGCCACTCCTCAGTTACACCTTCCTTATTGATGCAAAAACCGTAGTTATAGCTTCTCTCAGATTTATCACCGGGCAATGTGAAATACACCTCAAAGCTGGATTCTGCATCGGCAGATGTGGAATCAAACAAGAACGGAGTCGGTCTGAACTCCTCAAACTTTTCCTCTTCGTCTCCATACTTAAAGGAATCTACAACATAATCAGACATATATTCAAAAGCATTATATATATTAGACTTTCCGCTTGCATTTGCACCATAAATGGCAGCAACCGGCAAAATCTTCTCGCCACCAACAGTCACAACTCTGTCTGAGAACTCAGTCATCTTCGCCGCAGACAAATCCAAAGTAGCCTCTTCTCTAAATGATTTGAAATTTTTAAAAATAAATTGAATTAACATGATTGCTACCTCACCTTCTTTTCTACTTTCTATTATATACAATTTTTCTCAAAAATCAACATCTAAATGTGATTTTTTCTCATTTTTGTGTATTCCTATTTGAGGTATTAAAAAATCACTTAATTTGCATATTGTACAAATCAAGTGATTCCTCATTGTTTAATCCGTATCATTATTTTCAATTCTTTATTCAGATACTTTTTTGAACGCTCTTTCATATGTATACATCCCACTCTCGCAGGATGCCGGTAATCCTTATGCTACTTCCAGAAACTGCTCCAGAAATCTCCTCGCATAAGCCTCATACCGAAGTCTTTTTCCTTCTGCATCATCATGCCAAGTTTCCGGATCAAACTGAAGTTCTACAGCTATATCACGCAAAACTTCCAGACCGTACTTCTCCATCATCTCAGCAAGAAATGTGCAGCAGCGTTCAAATTCCTTATTCAAAGCTTCCCTCCTTCCTTAGTCGCTTCTGCATCTTTTCAAAATAATACCGATAATTTTTTTCTTGATGATACAGCCTCGCTACGGAAAAGGCAATATTTTTGATTCAAAAAAAATCTACTTACATATTTCCGGACTTTCTTTCACTTATCACTTCGTAAACTTTATTCACTTCTACATTCAGCTTTCTCATATATGCCACCAGTTGTTCTTTATCCGTCTCTGAATATAAAACGGAATTATTATTATGTACAATCTGGTTAATATTCGTACCAATATGATTTACTTCATTGATAAGCTCCCTCAATAAAATCCTCATCTCCGGATAATCAATAGGTTTCTGCGAAATCATAAACCTCAGATACTCCGACTCTGACATATTCATCTTTTCTGCTTTTTCTGCCAGTTCTGCGGCCACCTCCGGACTCAATCGAAACTTCTTTACAAGACTTAATCTGCCCTGGGACATACTATTGCCTCCCCATAGTCCTGTTCAAAATTCATATTGAAAATTTCTCATGGTGTCTTCTGCTAGATACGCATTTTGTATATCCATTGCAAAATGCATCTAGTTAAGGGCAAAATTCCCTAAAACCCCAGATATTTATATAGGTGCGTCACTTTTTGACTCACTTTTCGGAAAAGTACTCCACTTTTTGACTCACTTTTTGAAAAGGTGCTCCATTTTTTGACTCACCTATTTCCCTGTATCGTTACTTATTTTTCTTTTTTGTTTTCCTTTCCGGCAACTCCGGATACATCTCTTCTACCATTATCTGCAACGCATCTTTATCATCCAAAATTGTTACCGGCAACATAAGTTTTGCACCTTCATACGGTGGTTCTGGTAGACTGTCCGGCATATACTTCTTACTTGCCTCTGTAATCTTTACCAAAAAACCATTTCCATAAATTCCGCCAAATATCCGTTCTTTATAGTAAAAATATATCCGCCCATCATAGGAATATTTCGTATGTCTCCCAAATCAGATAGTTGGTCCATTATATAATCTGCAAGTTCTTTATTATTTGACATAATTACCTATTCCCTTTTCAATGTCTGTACTCTCATTGTTACATTTTCACTAAATTCTTCATCTGAAAACTTCGGGTCTCTGGTATCAAACCATATCTTACAAGGCACATCACTACATTCTCCACAGTTTTGCATACATTTACTGTTTCTAACACAGTCATAAATCGGACAAGCTTTTCCTTCCGGTGCATGAAACACTTTTCCCTCACACGAATTGCAGCCATTACACATTTTACCGAAACAATAACACACACTACAATCCATACCACAGACACTTATATTTTCTCTCATTGTTTCTCATCCTTTCCTTCTTATCAGAATTTGAAACTATTTTACTATAAATTAATAAGAAACAGCTTGTATATTTTCGACATCTTTTAACGCAATAGTTCTCGCCTCATGTATATCCATAGAATGATACCTTTTAAATTCCCGCAATAAATGAGATTGGTCTGTATATCCATATTTATGAACTGCACTTAGCACATCAAAATCCGGCTCACATAAAATATCTCTCCACAAAAACTGATACCGTATCAAATTGCTTAACTTCTTAGGCGTAATACCAATATATTCATGAAATAATCGTTCCAACTGTCTTGTACTTACAAAAGCCTCCTTTGCTAATTTTGATACATCCATAGAACCTTTATTTGTCAAAATGTTATGTATCGCACCGTTAACAACTGTATTTTCTTTCACATCGGATAATCTTTTCAGTAATACTTGCTCTGTAAAAGAAGCCTTTTCCTGTATGGACTTTAGTTCCAACAGTTTAGGGCGGATAATCTTGTCCAGCCATTCAAATTTTGATCCCACATCAAAATAGCTATTTATGGAAGATTTCAAAGAGTCATCGGCAAATGCATATGCACTCCACGCATAAAAACGAATAGCAAATGTCGATGCCATGTGCCCAATAGTTCCGTTGCTATTTGTGTGGAAACTGCAATCATTTATTCCGCAGAATCCACCTGTTACCACATTATCGGTATAATCTATATGGTAAATAATATCCACGCAAGTATCCGGGATTACCAATTTCGGTGAGTCATTGTTTTCGATTTGTATAAGTGGATTTTCTGATCCCCAATAACATCTGATATAAGAACGCAACTCTTTACAAGGGGTCAACTCTGTATAAGCAATATTTCTTTTAAGCGGAGTTGCCGTTAATGGATGGTAAATTATTCTATTATTCATATCCAGTAGCTCCTGTTGTTTAACAATCTGTTGCACAATTATAATACACACACCATGATATATTCTTCATCGTTTTCATCAACAATCTCAAATCCAACGTTTTTATACATCTTCAAAGCATAGTTTTCCTTCTGTACTGCTAAAGAAGTTTTCTTATATCCCCTGCTTTTCAACTCTGTAAGCATTTGTTTCATCATTGCTGTTCCGATACCATGTCTGCGATATTCTTTATATAGAGATATGGCAAAGGACGGAACACCATCTTCCACATGTCCATAGTCATCCATGATGCGAACCCAAACTGCTCCAACTATTTTCCCTTCTACTTCTGCAACAAAACAAATATCATCTTTCTGTGTTCCAAAATCCTGCACATAAACCTGTAATTCCGGTGCATTAATAATCTCTCTCAGTGGTGCTTCCACTCCCTCAGGAATAAAAATTGCCTCATACAAAAAGTCGTTCATCAACTTATATTCATTGCCATTTATTTTTCTAATATTTATATTCATATTCTTCCTCCAATCAATTTGCATTACTGATCAGATGTCATTCCACACATATGCGTATCTCCCTTTAATTCAACTCATTCCACACATCCACATAATCCTGCGGTCCGCCCGGACGCATGGCAAAGCTTATATAGTTCACCGGTTCTTCCCATGCAAATCTTGCCAAACATCCTGCATCGTCCGGCTCCTCCAACACAACCTGTGCTTCTGCCTTATCGCAGTCAATCACAAGTTTCTTTCCATCCATATCTGTCATAACCACCACATTTCTCTTAGCATTGTAAAAATACAAATTGTATTTCATAAAATTTTTCTTTTCTTCCTAAATATCAAATAAATTCATTTGATTATCTATAAGCGATTTTACTTTTCTTTCCTTAATAACATCTGTATCATCTATTTCGCCAAATAATAAAGGAGATTTTGGATTGTGCATACCAAAATTCTTTTCTACTGTGTTTGAACTATAATTTGCATAACAATACAGACATCCATTTTTACATGTATTATAAGCCCCTATATCAATACTTGCCACGCATCCACATTCTGCTCTTTGATTTGTATCTTTATCAACATTAAGTTTAAATTCACCAATTCTCTCTATTCGTTCCCTATCAATACAATGGGCGTGTTCAACCCCTATATTATGAAAATCTCCAATTTCAGCACAAGTATCAATATATAAACCATGCTCCTTTGCTATTTCTACAAATCTTTGTAATAATTCTACTTGCATTTCATATGTATCTTTGACAATATTTAAGGTCTTTACATTTCGTTCTGTATTTCTATACAAATCCATAAAACTCACAGTACACTTCTCTGTATAATCAGCCAATTTTGAGGCTAACACTTCAAAATACTTACAGTGGTACTCCATTGAGTACTGCCCATTAAAGAATATCGGATCATATCTCCATATAACTTTTTCTTTTCCGATTTCTTTGGATAACTTTTGAAATGTCGGAATAATAATTTTATTTTTTGATGGTAAATTTCTTTCAACATCTGGACCATATGCACTCAAAGTAAATTGAAAATAATATGTATAATCTTTAATTTGCTCTAAATATGGCAACATCGGCGTTGGATTTTTTGTCCAAAATACGATTGCATCAACAACATCTGGAGATAAATCTATCTTACTTACCTGATGTATATTCATCGGATTTCTAACCAATACATATTTCTCTTTTAATCTATTAACCAACCATTCCGAGTAGTAAGACGGTATATCTGTACGTCTACTTGCACTAATTATCATCAAATCACCTCCTACTATAACACTTCAATTAAAAGCTGTGCACTTGAACACTCTTCCCACGGCTGATATATAGAAAGTCCATCAGGAATATTATACAAAATTTTATTTGATTCGTGTTTTATACCATATCTCTGAAATTCATTTTTAATATTGTAATCAAAATAATATCCTTGACTGTTTTCTGTAAAACCCTTGCCATCTAACTTTTCAACCAATTTCTGAAAATTTTCGCGCCCTCTATTATTACTATTTACGTCGTTAATAAGAACTACTAGTGGTTTTCCTTGTTCCTTATGTAAAATTATATTCTGAACCAATTTTTCAAAAAAACTCTCTATTTCACCTATTTGCCCTGTATTATAAAAATGTGAAATAACATATTGCAATACAATAACATTTGCATTAGAAATGTTGTATTCTTCTGTCACAGCATCCAAATATTTAAATTGAGTTTTTCTTAAAGTTTTTGTTCTATATAGTTTAATTTGCTCATGAATCGGTCTCCACTTTTCATTAACATCTATACCGATATAACTTACAGATTTATCATATGATTTTTCATGACAATATTGTTCAAATGCCATCAAATCCGGACATCCACCACAACCAATGGACAAGACATGGTAATCATCAATTTCTTCGAGCGCCTGACTTTTTCTCATCAAATACAAAAGTTCAGAAGTATATTTAGCAGAATAATCGCATACATAAAAATTAAGCATCCTATTGCAGTCGTAATCCTTTTTTCCATTTGGCTATTTACTGGGAAAATGTACCTCCTCCAAACATTTTTTGCAGTTACCTTCACATTCTCCTGGGCAACCATTTTGATGATCACATACTAAACAATCTGTTTGCTTGTACTGCTTGTGGCAGTATCCTATTATTGTTTTTATCAATGCTTTTTTCCTTAATTTAGATATTTCTTCTTCTGTTAATCGAGAATTATAGAAATCAACTTGCATACTACTATCATTTTCTTCACCACACAAAGGACAAATATCATATTCTCTTTCACGCATTCCTTCTAGTTGTTGTTCAACCCTTTGCTTGTATATATGGTGACATGAGTCACATACTTTTAAAAAATTTGTTTCTTCATACTCTGTCAATTTACCATTTTCATTAAAAGCAAGCATATTATCTCCTCCTTTGCATGACCAATTTTTGTATCATAATTTCTTGATGTCTAAACCATCCCAAAATGCTCCAGCGCATCCTTTATCGCTTTTTCCTTCTCTTCCGGACACTGAGGTTGTCTGCTATCCTCCGACTTAGGCAAGTTATAATTCTCCCCAACCTCTATTCCACATTTTCTTTTTACCTGTGAAATATACAGATTAGAAACCTTCAACCCATGCTTTTTCAAGACATAATCCTTAATCTCCGCATAAGTCGCCTTACTCTCTGCGGTCGTCACATCCAGTTCGTCCAACTCCAATTCCACCTCAACATAATCATCCGCTTTTTGTTGGGACAAAAGAACAACCGTCTCCACATGCCCGGTATTCACAAACTGATCCACTGCACATGCCTTTTTCACATAATATCCATGCTCCTGCAAAGTCATAAGATCTCTTGCGAGGGAGGTTGGCTTGCAGCTGATATAGACGATCTCATCTACACCGTAGTTGATGATCTTAAGGAGCGCCTTTGGATTGATGCCATCTCTCGGTGGATCGAGGATGATAAGATCCGGTTTTTCCTCAATCGTGTCGATGACCTTTAAGACATCGCCTGCGATGAATTCGCAGTTATCAAGTCCATTGCTCTTTGCATTTTCTCTTGCAGCTTCGACTGCTTCTTCCACGATCTCGACACCAATAACCTTGGATGCAACCGGGGATAACATCTGTGCGATCGTTCCGGTTCCGCTGTATAAGTCGAAGATCAGCTTGTCCTTGGTATCTCCGGCATATTCACGGGCTTTGCTGTACAGTCGTTCCGCACTCTTTGTATTTGTCTGGAAAAATGAGAACGGCGAGATCTGGAAATGCAGTCCCAGCACCTCTTCCTCGATATAATCTCTTCCGTATAACAGCGTTACCTTCTCCGGCACAACAGCATCCGCCAGAGAATCATTTGCCGTATGGAGAATACCAACGATCGTTCCGTCAAGCGGAAGTGCCAGAAGCCCTTCTACATATGCATTCAGATCCAGATTCTCTAATCCGTCCGTGCTGGTTACAAGATTTACCAGAAGTCCGCCATTTGTCTTGGACTGGCGAAGCACCAGATGACGAAGCAGTCCTACATGCTGCATTTTCTTATGATAAGACAGTCCATTCGCCCTTGCGAATTCCATCGTATAAGAAACGATCCTGTTATAATCTTCGCTTACGATCACGCAATTACAGACAGGAACGATATCATACATGCTGTTTTTCTTATGAAGCCCCAGCACCAACGGGCCATCCTTATATTCGTCGCCAAATGAATACTCCATCTTATTCCGGTATGCAGTTGTAACAGGCGAGCCGATGATGCCCTCCCAGTCATATGGATGTGCCTCTGAATCGATCACACCATCTAACAGCTTCTTCACCTGTCCTGCCTTTAATTCCAACTGATGCTCATAGCTCATGGTCTGGTATGCACAGCCGCCGCAAATGCCAAACTGTGGACATGGTGGTACTGCATCTTCGATCTCGGAGCGTTCCAGCACATCCAACAGACGTGCTTCTGCCTTATCCTTCCGCACCTTGGATACCATACAGGACACCTTTTGTCCGGGCAGTGCTCCCTTCACGATCACTTTTTTGCCATCCAGTTCAAAGCTTCCCTTATTTGGGAAATCATAGTCTTTTATAACACCTTCTATAATCTCTCGTTTCTTCACAGCCGACCTCTTTCTTGTCTCTAATAATCTCTACTCTTCCCGGTCGCCCCACATATCTTCAAATATGCTGCGCATCCGACGTTTCGGTTTCAGTTCATTTTCTGCAAAAAATGGTGTTCCATGCTGATCAAATTCCAGCAGCATGTATTTGCCATTCATGCCATCACGCGGATATGCCAGACTGCCCGGATTTACGATATAAGCACCGCCATATCGTTCCAGATTCTGGACATGCGTGTGTCCATACATCACAATATCGTAACCATCATATTTGACCAGCTCCTGTAAGCGGTCCGTTCCATAATGGACACTGTATCGGTGTCCGTGCGTGATAAATACCTTATACCGGCCGATCATGAATTCCTCCTGCATCGGAAGATCGGAATCCCAGTCGTTATTCCCGGCAACCATGTGTATCGGACAGGTTACGTTATCATAAATATATTCTTCATCTCCGCAGACATCTCCCAAATGGATAAACATATCGATGTCACCCACCGTATCTAAGACATCCCGAATCGTATTGGTTCTTCCATGTGTATCACTAATTATCAGTATTCTCATTTATAACTTCCTTTATCAAACGAAGTGCGTTTCCTCTGTGGCTGATCGTATTCTTTTCTTCCGGTGACAACTCTGCTGTGGACTTACCATACTCCGGCAGGAAGAAAATAGGATCATAGCCAAATCCATTCTCGCCGCGTTCTTCGTATCCAATGATTCCTTCGATCGTGCCACGTCTGGTAATGGTCTTTCCATCCGGAAATGCAGCCGCGATCGCGCATACGAATCTTGCTGTACGCTTCTCATCCGGTACACCGGCAAGCTTGTCAATGATCGCTTTATTCTTGATCCGGTATGAAGTATCTTCACCCATAAATCTTGCAGAGTAGATTCCCGGTGCTTTATCGAGATAGTCTACCTCCAGACCGGAATCATCTGCAAGCACCAGACAGTTTGTCTTCTTACGGATCGCCTCTGCCTTGATGATGGCATTTTCTTCAAATGTTTTTCCATCTTCTACGATGTCAGCCTGAATTCCGGCTTCCTTCATCGACAGGATCTCATATCCACAATCCGCAAGGATCATGCGGATTTCTTTCATCTTATTCTCATTACCCGTAGCAAAAATCAATTTCTTCATCTTGTCTTCTCCTTTTCTATTCAATCCCCCACATCCGTGAAGGCTTTCAAACAGACATTACAGTCATTCTCCAGCTCCGCACTCGACCACTTCGTGCCATACAGGCTGATATAGCCCTCGCCATCCGTGATATCGAAGTTCGCCGTTTTCTCATCATTATTATATTCGATTGCGATCGGCATTGTGGAATCCTGTGTGTTCACATGCACAACCACCGCAAATTTCCGATCATCCGGAAGCGGTACTGCCTCATTTAGATTGATCGTATAATAACCCTCGTACTGCATTTCACCGGATGCCACCTTTGTCCGCTGCTGCAAGTCGGATACATCGGTAAAATCCGTCACAACATACACATCATATGTCGTTTTCGGGCCTGTTGCATAAAAAGAAACTGCCTTTAATGTCTCGTTCTTTCCAGTCGTATAGACATTTGCAAAATAGGCCTCCGGCCTGTCATCAAATCCCATCGTTCCGACCTCGCCCATCAGATCTGACTGATAGATCTTGTCGTAGTTGTCACTATTTCCAAGCTTCGTATATACTACGCTGTTCATACCGATATTGGTATCATAATAAGAGATATAAAAGAATCCCTCGTCACCAAAATCCTGCCCCCAGCTATTCTTGCAGATAAATGCGCCATCTCCCGCCGGTTCTGTATTAAAATATTCCTTCGGATAGTTGTCATCCCAGCCAACGATCACTACGTCATGATTCGGCGTCTGATCTCCATCATAATAATAGGAACTACGGTTTCTGTTATAGTAATAAGAACTACTCGTTGCATTCTTCATATCACAGTAGATAACCGTTTCCACACCGCCATATTTGTATACGGATGATTTGATCGCCTCGTAATTCTTGTCCTTCAGGATGATGGCTTCTTCCAGATGCTTTACCGCCGACAATCCATTTACCGTCTGGTTATCACCATACGGATCATCTTCCTCAAGCACCGGTCCCTGCCATGCTGCAAGATAGGCTATACTCATATAATATTCGCCACCGTCAAATGGGCTGACATTAAAGCTGTTATTCATTGCCATATGATCAACAGAAAACACCAGATTTTCAGCCGGACGGATCGTACTTTCCAGTGCCGCAAGTGATGCAAATGCCCAGCAGGTTCCATAGATACCCTGATCTCTTACAAGAGATACACGATCATGTTCTCTCATGTCATATGCAGCCGGAAGCTTTTCTTCCTCGGCAATCTTTTTTAACACCGCAGCATTTGTCTCCAGATTGATATTACAGCTGTAGTTTAATGCCTCGCAGATCTCATTCACCGGCACATAGATGATATCATCCTTTTTCTCCGGCTTGTCGATTGCCTGTATTGCATTTCCATTGATATTTACCACATCCGAATCACCATAAACTTTAACAAGGCTGTCACCTTTTGCCAGTGTGATCGTTCCGTTTTCATATACATTTACCAGACAATCCAGTTTATCGGTAAATGCTGCGATTGGGATCATCAACTGTAACCGATCACTGAAATATGCCTGATATTCCGCCTCTGTGATCTTATTGTCATTGATATATAACGTAACACCCTTTTCATTTGCACTTGTTACGATCTCTTTCATCATTGCCTCGGCCGCAGCCTCCGAACCGTCGGTCTTTTCCACGCTCACATCCGGATGCCGGAAGAAGCCCAGATAGAGCAATACACTCAAGATTGCAACTGCTACCGCTATCAAAAACTTTTTCAATTTGGTCTCACTTTCTCTTTGGCGGCTTCGGTCCCATGAACTGATAGAAATATGATTTGATCATACCATTGTAGATCTTACGATTCTTATCCGCCTTTCTTCCTATATATTTCTCCGCCTCACTGTATGACGTGATCAGGAACATCGACCAGTCATCCAGTCGTCTGAAGCTTTCCCCGATCGTCTTATATAATTCAGGAAGATCCTCCCGATCCTCGAGACGTTCACCATATGGCGGATTCGTGATGATAAAGCCATATTTTTTCGGATGCCTGAGATCCTTTACATCTCTCTGTTGGAAATGGATATGTTCATCCACTCCCGCTGCTCTGGCATTCTCCATCGCACACTTCACCATTTCATTATCCAGATCGTAGCCCTGAATATTCATCTTCACATCATGGTCGATCATGTCATTTGCTTCATCGATCGCATTGTACCACATCTTCTTATCTCCGACCTTCGCCCACTCGGAAGCCAGGAAATCCCGATCGATGCCCGGTGCGATCCTTGCTCCGATCATAGCAGCCTCGATTGGAAATGTTCCGCTTCCACAGAATGGGTCGACCAGTACACGATCCTTGTTCCACGGTGTCAGCATGATCAGTGCCGATGCCAGGGTTTCTGATATCGGGGCCTTACCAACCAGCTTTCTGTAGCCACGTTTATGAAGAGATACTCCTGATGTATCTAACCCTATTGTAACAATATCCTTAAATATAAATACACGAACCGGATATTCTGCTCCATCTTCCGTGAACCATGATACATGGTAGGTCTGTTTCAAACGCTCTACCATAGCTTTCTTCACGATGGACTGGATATCAGATGGGCTGAACAGTGCGCTCTTATTTGATGTAGCCTTGGATACCCAGAATTTTGCATCACGGGTCAGATACCGCTCCCATGGAATACTCTTGGTTCCTTCAAATAATTCATCAAATGTTACAGCCTTAAAGCTTCCGCACTTGATCATGATACGTTCAGCTGTACGAATAAACATATTTGCTCTTGCAACCGCATCTTCTTCTCCTGCAAATGTAATTCTTCCGTCTTCTACCTGAACGATCTCATATCCAAGATCCAGGATTTCTTTTTTCAATACTGACTCCAATCCAAAATGACATGGAGCGATCAATTCGATTCTGCTCATATACTTCCTTTCAATCACAAGTGCCAGATTCAGACATTTCTGTCCAAATCCAGCACTCCTTTTCTCTTATATCTTTGTTTCTGATTTTATTTTCTGCGTTTATTTATAACAACGATTCCGGCAAGCCCCAGTGAAATGATCATACCTGCAACTGCTGTCTTCATAGCAAAATCATCTCCTGTCTTTACTCCGGTGTTCTTCTGGTCATCCGGCTTATCGGCATCTGTTTTCTCTGTTGTTTGGTCCTCCGTTGATACAACTTCTTCGGATTCTGTTGTCACATCTTCCGTTTCATCCTGAGTATCATCCGTTGACTCTGTCGTTACATCTTCCGTTGTATCATCGGTACTATCTTCTGTCGTAGTTGTAGCTTCCGTTGTATCCTCTGTCGTTGCATCTGTAGAAGCTTCCGTTGTCACGTCTTCTGTTGTCACATTTTCTGTTGTTCCACCATCCGGGACAGACATTTTAACCGTTACTTTTGTTGCTCCCGATGCATAATAATTTGCTGTTTCCTTATATCTGACGTAATAATCACCGGCAGAAATGCCTGTGATCGTATTTGCTGTGATCGGCTTCCATACATTCTGGTCAACGGAATATTCCATGGATATATCAACATTTTTAATGGAACCGTCCTTTTTCCCTTTTGCACTTTCATTTTCTGTCGTAAGACCGGTTGGTGCTGTCTGTGGTGCTTTATCGATCGTATAATTCTTTACGGTTTCTCCGTGATAAGTCTTACCCTTTGCTGTTATTTTTACATTTGCTGTTCCTGCATTGATATTATCTGTAAATGTACAGGTATAATCCGTTCCTTCTGTCAGATCTCTTCCATCGTATGTGACAGTCACTGTTGGCTCTTTTGCTTTTCCATCATATACATAAGAAGTCGGGGCAATGGATACAGAAACTGTCGCATCTGTCAGCCGGCGATAACGAAGCTCTACGCTTCTCGCCTTTGTGCCTGTTTCATCTAATATCGTATTATAGGAATTCGGCTGTCCATCCAATGTGTATCCAGCCGGAAGAAATTCCTCAATACCGCCCACAGCTTCATCTAATGAAAGCAACCCATAATTGCTTAGTCCGCTTGGCGAATTTGTAATCTTATAAACAGATGTCTGATCCATCTGCAGCTTTTCAAGCCACCATTCTGTAAATGCTGCACCATCATGTTGCTGTTCTATATTACTGTTTACCAGTTTAATGCCACCCTTTGCATACCATCCAAGCTGCGTAAGATCTGCTCTCACATTTTCAAATGTTAATGTATGTTCATTCCCTGTCGCTGCATTCCTTATATAGCCACTATATTCTCCATTTTCTATCACAAGCGAACCCATGATATCGAAATGAACAGCCTTTAACTCCTTCTTATTCAGATCAATCGTAAGATTCTTATTCCCAGCATCAATATATGTTGATGTACTCTCACAATTATATAGAAGCTTCAGTATATCACCGTTTCCGGCAGCCGCCGCTGCATCTTCTAGTTTAGAATAAGTGCCCTTTGCTGTTCCACTTGCATCCTCTACCTCGATGCATTCTACCGGATCATTACAATCCACACAGGCTCCATCCTTCACCTGTGAATGTTCACATGCCGCCTGTGTCTCTGCCAGTCCATTTGCCCCTGCAAATGCTGCTACAGCAAAAAAACCTGCCGCAATGATCGTTCCTAAAATTCTTTTTCTCATTTACCCTATATCCTTTCTTTTCTAAAAAAATAAGTACCTCCGGAATATCCTGGGATACCCGCCAATTACCCTGTCCATATTATACATACTTCCCCCTGCCACCACAAGTAAATTAAACAAAAAAATCCCGGTCATGCACTTCCTTAACAGGTTCTGTCATGTCCGGGATCGATCTATTCTGTTATTCTCATTTTCAAACCACATTTTCTTCTCTTTCATAATGGCTAGTTACACCCTCTGTCAGCGGTTTTTCGTCAATGCTCCTTTATACTGTACGATTCCCCCAACGGTATTGATCACCTTATATCCTGCCTGCGACAGCAGTCTCGCTGCCAGTGCACTGCCGCCTCCATACTGACAATATGTGAGCAGCACTTTATTTTTAGGAAGATTATAATTACCATACTGTATATCCGACAATGGTACATTGACTGCCATCGGTATGTGCCCTCTCAGAAATTCTTCTTCTGTACGAATGTCCACGATCACCCCGCCATAGCGGACTGCTTCCTGCATGATATCGCGGACCGGTATGTTGTGAAATCTCATCATTTCACCCCCTGGCAAATGTTCCTGCTATATGGATTCCTATATATTCATCATATGTCTCTTCCATCAAAACGTGAGGCATATTCAGCGTTTCTGCCACAATTCCTGTCTTATTTCCGTCCTTGTCCGTTGTACCCTGTCATGCCATAATCCGTACCAGTGCCATTCGACGTATAACTCTGTGGATAATTCTGTGATCCGGGATTCTCCTGCTGCCGATATGGATTCACTCCAGTTTGCGGATATGTTACATTTCCCATGTAGCCGCCATTTTGCATATATGCTCTATTCACAGTATAACCGTTTTGAGGGTTATAACCAGTATTTTGCATGTACTCCATATTAGTCGGATATGCGCTGCCTCGATTATAATCATCCTTTACCTCATACCCGGAATTTGTGCCGTAGGCTGATTGACCTGCATTGGCATTCATCCCCTGTGTATAACCACCATTGTATGGGTTGTAATTTGTATTCTGCATATATCCTCCGGCCTGACCATACGCATCACCACCCGGATAGCCCGGATAACCCGCCCGGTAATCCGGTTGATCTGGATAATAATATCCTCTGCCCGGTCTGCGAAAATCCATCCGGTACATCCCATAATCTGCAGTCTCCGGTCTGCCGTCAATTCTGCGGTCATGTGCTGAACAGTAAAAGATCAGAAAAATTGAAAGTACATACATCACTCCAAGGATCAGGAATACCCATGCCTCCGAAATATATTCATACGATGCCGCCATCACAAGATAGTCATATAAGCCATGAATAAATACCGGCACGATATATGCCCATGCCATAAATCCGATCATACCCGCACGGTCACCTGCATATGCCGCTTCTCTTCCCTTCGCATAAAGTGCACCCATGATAACACCTACCGTACAATGAAGTGGAATAGCGGTAAATGCCCGGAGGATGCCCGTTCCGATTCCGCCGGAAGCAACATATAAGATATTTTCCAATATAGCAAAGCCAAGAGATGCACAGACCATATAAATAACTCCATCATAGCTGTGCTGAAATTCTCTGCTTTTCCATGTAGTGCAGACCGTTACCAGATATTTTCCAAGCTCCTCCACAATTCCGATCACCAGAAAGCAGAGCACCAGCAGCATCGTCTGATGATCCGTATCTGTCTGTGCAACGATTAACTGCCCGATAAATTCTGCAATCGCTGCCGGAATGATCGTACCTGCACCAAGTGCCAGAAGCAATACCATTAATTTGACCGGCGGCTTCTCTTTCCGGTCTCTCATATATATAAAACCCAGCAGGATCAATGCCGGTAAGACTGCTATTATGATCAGTATTCGACTCATATGCCCTCCCATTATCCTGATCCGATGTCTGTAATCACAACCATCGAATCTTTTCAACATAATATGACTTGTTTAAAATTATACCACCCGGCAGTGAAAAACTCTACTTACAGGTCTTATTTTACATATAAAATATGGGAGGCGTATTGCTTACGTCTCCCATACCTTTTATTCATATTTTTTTGAGGAAAATATATGACAATAATTATTTTACATTGAAGGCTTTCATACCCGGATATACGGCTGAAGCACCGAGCTCTTCTTCAATTCTTAAGAGCTGGTTGTACTTAGCTACACGCTCGGATCTGGATGGTGCGCCGGTCTTGATCTGGCAGGTATTTAAAGCAACTGCAAGATCTGCGATCGTTGTATCTGCCGTCTCACCGGATCTGTGCGATGAGATAGCTGTGTATCCGGCCTTGTGAGCCATCTTGATTGCTTCCAGTGTCTCTGATACAGAACCGATCTGGTTTAATTTGATCAGGATACTGTTACCACAGCCAAGTTCGATACCCTTTGCAAGTCTCTCTGTATTTGTAACGAAAAGGTCGTCACCAACTAACTGAACCTTGTCACCAAGCTCTGCTGTAAGCTTCTTCCAGCCTTCCCAGTCTTCTTCGTCCAGACCATCTTCGATGGAGATGATCGGGTACTTCTCAACCAGTCTCTTCCAGTGAGCGATCAGCTCCTCTGATGTATATACTGTACCGGTCTTTGGCAGCTTGTACTCGCCAACCTTGCCTGTCTTCCACTCGGATGAAGCTGCATCCATAGCGATCTTGAAGTCCTTACCCGGTTCATATCCGGCTTTCTTTACTGCTTCGAGAATTGTCTCGATTGCTTCTTCATCAGATGCAAGTGCAGGTGCAAATCCACCTTCATCACCAACTGATGTAGCAAGTCCTCTTTCCTTTAAGATTGCCTGAAGTGCATGGAATACTTCTGCACACCATCTGAGACACTCTTTGAATGAAGGAGCACCAACCGGCATGATCATGAACTCCTGAACATCCAGACCGGATGATAATGCATGACATCCACCATTGATAATGTTCATCATAGGAACCGGAAGTCTGTTTCCGCTTACACCACCTAAGAAACGATATAAAGGTACATCCAGTGAAATAGCTGCTGCTCTTGCAGCTGCGATTGATACAGCAAGGATTGCATTTGCACCCAGATTTGACTTGTCCTTTGTTCCGTCTGCCTGGATCATTGCCTGATCTACCGCATATGTATCAGATGCGTCCATTCCAACTAATACGTCATTAATTGTTGTGTTGATATTTTCAACAGCTTTCCGAACGCCCTTACCGCCAAAACGATTCTTATCGCCATCACGAAGCTCTAATGCTTCAAACTCACCTGTTGATGCACCACTTGGAGCTGCTCCACGTCCAACAGTACCATCTGCAAGAATAACTTCTGCTTCTACTGTAGGATTTCCTCTTGAGTCAATAATCTCTCGTCCAATTACTTTTTCGATTTCTAAATAATTCATCATTATCCAATTCCTCTATTCACAAGATTTTAGTTAGTTTTTTCTAACCAACTAAAAAATAGCATGTTATAACCTCTGTCGTCAACAAAAATACGTCGAATTAATTGAGAATTTCTATCACATATTTCGCTTGATTTTTACAAGAACACACCGTATAATGCAGCCATGAGTTAGATGTGTCTAACCATTGCATGAACGGTTCTGAAATGACACATACTAATACTGTCGCATTTGATAATTTAATGTTACAGGAGTTTCAGATTATGTTTGAAGAATATTTGATCACACATTGTTCGCCTACATTGGCGTCCTTAAAACCTGCCAGCCTGTTTCTTTATCGTTTTTCTTCCGGAGAAGAATTATACGAAAGTGTGGCTGTCTGGGATGCACAATTTCAGAAAAAAGGGATCCGGATCACGATCCTGCGGGAAAATGCTGAAACTGCCCTGATCTATGTCTACAGACCGGATGCTATGGTTCGCGAATTATCAAGACCGGAGATCCTCTCTTTTCTTGTAAGCACAGGATATCAGGCAGGAACGATCGATCAAATGCTTGAACAGCTTCGTACACGTCTTCATGGTTCGGAAGAGTTTCCGCATGAGATCGGTGTCTTCCTTGGCTACCCGTTAAATGATGTTCTCGGATTTATCAAATACCACGGGAGCAACTGCAAGGGCATGGGCGACTGGAAGGTATACGGAGATCTGGGTGAGGCCCAGAAAACATTTGCCAAATTTAAAAAATGCCGTGAGATCTATGCAAATCTCTGGCATCAGGGACGAACCATCTGGCAGTTGACGGTTGCTGCATAATTATTGCATCTGCATAACAAAATAAGTATTTATGCAAATGACGTTCACATAACAAAATGAATATAGGGGATTCCCGTAAGCATTTTCGTGCGGAGATCTCTAAATATAAAATACATGAATTATAAGGAGGAACCTACTATGAGTAAGGTTGCAGTTGTATATTGGAGTGGCACAGGTAATACAGCATTAATGGCACAGGCTGTTGCAGAAGGTGTAAAAGCAAAAGGTGCAGAATGTGATCTTTTAACATCCGCAGAATTTACTGCAGATATGGTAGATAACTATGATGCAATCGCATTTGGCTGCCCTGCTATGGGTGCTGAAGTCTTAGAAGAAAGCGAGTTTGAGCCAATGTTCGCTGAATGTGAACCGGCATTAAACGGTAAGAAGATCGCCATCTTCGGTTCATATGGCTGGGGAAGCGGCGAATGGATGGATACATGGGAAGCTCAGTGCCAGGCTGACGGTGCTGTATTTGCAGCAGCTCCACTGATCTGCCATGAAACACCGGATGAAGCAGGTCTTGCTGATTGTACTGCACTTGGCGAAGCACTTGTTTAATAAATAATAATACACATCTCTAAACACAACCAAAACACAGGAATCTGCCATGTGGCAGTCCTTCCAGCTACGAGGATTCTTTTCTGGATTCTCTGACAAATGTGACAACAGTCAGCTTTCTTCACACAAATGTTTATACTGACCGTTGGTCACAAAAATGCTCTGGCAAACCACACCTCTGCCAGAGCATTTTATTATTTTACATATTTTATATTTATTTCTGACTCTTTTTTAATGTTGCAAGGACTTTTCCCTTCTCATTTATGATCTTTACGGTTCCTTTTTCATATGATGCATCCTTATTACCTTCTGCGATCATGATATATCCCGGACACGCCGACAATACACGCAGCTTCTTTTTGGATGACTGATAGATCTTTTTATTTCGTTTTCCTGTACTTTTTCCATAATAAGAATCTGCATATTTGTAAATGGAATTTGAGCTTTTTCCATTTTTAATCAAGGTTCCATACTGATATCCCCGCACAGTCAGGCTCTCATTATACTGCATATCATCAAAGGCTCTGACAAATGCAGCGTTCACCTTGTCATTTCCGGGCTTATATTTCTTTTTATGTTTAAATTTTGTATCAACTGAGTACGACTCAGTTAAATACGGAAATACGCTGTAATAATAATTGCCTTTATAATAGAACACCATTCCATTTGCATTATCCTTTACTCTCATATGGCACTTCTTATCTGTTCCGTCCAGCTTCATGGAACATAAACCGGAATGTCCATAATAAAGACGATTGTTCCGGATAAAGCCTAAATTTCCATCTTTACATAACCGCTTTTGTTTGGAACTTCCGGTTGTTTTTATTTTGTAAATGCCCCAGTCAGCTTTTTTATTCACATTGTAATACAGATAACCCTTGTTTACCAAAAAACTGCCTATACCTTCACCCTTTACCACATAGCGGGCAGCATGCTTTTTTAGATTATAAGCAAGTATTCCTTTCGATGATTTAAAATAAATAAAATCACCTGAATGATACATTCCCCTTGCAGCAACGTGTCTGACACCTGATGCCGCTCCTGTCAGCTCTGCATTTTCTCCTGTTTCCTGTGCTGATTCAGCATCCGTCGCCGCCAGACTCACACTGGAGCCTGTCACATATAACATTCCACACAACAGGATCGCAGTAATTGCTAACAATGTTTTTTTGAATAGATTTTTCATTCGCCTTCCTCCTCTTATTTTCCTTACATATGCAAGTGTTATGGATATTAATATTATATCACTATATATAAATAAAAGCATCCACCCGTCATGAATTTCTATCATCCATGCTCCGGCAGATGCTTTTTGCTACTTTTTCATTCTATTCTCGTAATACTTTCTTTGCGCAGGTCTTGTTCCTATATCGCTCCATGCTCCCGCAGCAGTTTCTCGACATCGGTTCCTTCTACCGCCTTTAAAAGCTCTTTCATCGCGATCTTTTCTTTCAGACCAAGCTTCATATCTGTAATCTTTCTTCCATCCCGGATCGCTACTGTCGCATTTAACAGGTCGCGGACATCATAGACACTGCCCCAGACCTCCGGCACACCACGATCGATATTCAACAAAGTATATACTGCTTCCATACCTGTCCGGATCGAATACTCGGTTGTAAATATCGTATCTCTTGCTGTCTCAGCAAACTGTCCAAGGAATGCAAAATTGACCGCTCCCTCCGGTACGACATCCGGACGGTCGCCCTTCTCACGCGGCATGAAAAATGCTGTAATATACGGCATCATAACCGGCACTGTGTTTGCGCTGTGCTCAGCAAGCTCCGGTATTTTCTCCTCCGGTACTCCGATATGGTAGAGCCATTCTTCGCAGATCTCCTTACCGGTACATTCCCGCATGGTCTTCTTTACATAATCACCCGGTTTATTCGAGAATAAGGCATATACCCATACAAGCACCTGACCCTTTGGCTGATTACGAAACTGTGGCTGGCGATTGATCGTCCAGGAGAGCAGCCATTCGGAATCTCTTGCAGTCACGATACCACCTGTAACTACCTTGCCGGAAAGTGGATCCCTCTTGCATATATTCTTAATATACGGAAGGATCTTTTCATCCAAAGTCGTTACCGTTGCACTCATCCAGTTTGACTGCTCCGGATCGTAACAGAATTTGTCCGGATGTCCGAAAGACGGATCCTGTGCAGCGATCTTCCGCCACATATCCCATCCGCCGCCTTCGCGGATCTCGGTCTTGAACTCAGCCGGTTTGTTCTGGCTTCCGTATGAAGAATTCTCCACGCAGCCGCCATTTGTGATAAATACCAGATCATTCTCGGTCAAGTCGATCGCATCTGCTTCACCGTCACGGATAATATCAATCTTCTTTGCCAGCTTTCTTCCTGCTTCGATCTCGAATTCCACATTTATAACCTTGGTATTATAATGGAACACCACACCGAATGATTCCAGATATTTTACCATCGGAAGAATCATGGACTCATACTGGTTATATTTGGTAAAACGAAGTGCCGTGAAATCCGGCAGTCCTCCGACATGATGGATAAAACGCTTAATATAGAGCTTCATCTCAAGTGCAGAATGCCAGTTCTCAAATGCAAACATCGTCCGCCAGTACATCCAGAAGTTAGAGTTGAGCACTTCTTCATCAAAATACTCATCGATCCGTTTATTATATAATTCTTCATCCGGGGTAAAGAACAGCTTCATGATCTCCATTGCACCCTTATCGGATAATCCGAATTTCTTATCGGTATGTGCATCCTGTCCCTGATTCTCAGTTGCCCGACACAAAGAATAGTTTGGATCTGCTTTATTCAGCCAGTAATACTCATCCAGTACACTGATACCCTCTGTCTCAATGGACGGAATCGAACGGAACAGATCCCACATACACTCAAAATGGTTATCCATCTCACGTCCGCCACGCATAACATAGCCAATATCGCTGTACTGATAACCATCACATGCACCGCCCGGAATCGGGTCTTTCTCCAGAATGTGTACATGTGAGCCTTTCATCTGTCCATCTCTTACCAGAAAACAGGCTGCCGCCAATGCACCAAGTCCCGAACCTATAATATATGCCGATTTCTGATCCACACCCGCCGGCTTCTTTGGTCTGGCAAATGCTTCATAATTTCCACTTGCATAATACATACGAATTACCTCCAATCTATACAGCCTGCCCGCAAACAGACCAGTTATTTCAAAAACTGTCTTTATTATAAGATGCCCCGTTTTTGCCCTCAATAAACAAAAAAAGTACCGTGATAAAAATATATTCACGGTACTTGTTCTGTCTAAAATTTTATCATTTCCCCTGTTTTGATGGGATAACCGGTCTGAAAAATAAGATACATTGTTTTTTCAATGTATCTGTCAGCTCTCTGTTTTTTTGTGAAAGGCATCTGTCCGAAATGCTTCCAGTGCCCTAGTAATATTATCATGCATCACCAGTCCTATCTTATCTACGATCACATGCGGATCCTGCTTCATGCCATTCTCAATCCACTCAAGCAATACGCCGACAAAGGAGCATTTGTAAAAATCAGCTATGAACTTCTTATCTTCTTCACGAACCTGCATGTCCTTTGCCTTATCATCAATAACCTTGATCATCAGATCGTACGTCAGACTGTACAGATATTTTTCTACCTGATCTCTGCTGATCGAATGATATGCATTCATCATAAATGTCTTATTCTCGCTCACCGCTTCAAAGATACGAAGGAAGCCTTCCTGCCAGGTATCATAGGTTTTATTCTCACCCAGTATCCTCGTTGCATCCTCCACACACACCCACTCTACCAGATCATAGATATCTTTAAAATGATAGTAAAATGTCATTCGGTTGATGCCGCAGTCTTCCGTGATATCCGTTATCGTTATCTTATCAAGCGGTTTCTTTGTAAGAAGCTTCTTCAGTGATGCTTCCAACGCACGTTTCGTTATCTGAGACATTTCCTTGTAACCTCCGCGTCTATTGTTCATCAGAAAAAAAGTTATCCTTACTATACCATACCCACCAGAATTTTGTAAAATTAAAAATAAGCTAATGGCATGAGAAAATTCTGGTCTGAATGCAGTATATCATACAAAAAAACGCCCGCTATCATACACAGGTAAAACCATCTGATGAATCTGTAAAGTTGTGTATAATTAATGTAAAATACTTTTACAAATATTTTCCTAACTCCTGCTTCCATATTTCTTCCAGTCGTTCCAGTGAAAACGTTGCATTTGCCGGACTTGTCGATGGCAGCTCGATCATCGGAAGAGCGATATGTTCTGCCTGATATTTTTTGTATAATCTGCCGGCAGTCTTACCATTTGTAAAAACTGCCCGGATCGGAGTATGTGCTACAATGCTTTTAATATCTGCAGGAACAACATTTCGGATACTGCTGTCACTGGAACCGATGATCTCACAAGCCCGGATCACATCATAGACCGCCACATGACCGGCAAGCAGCATCCGTTTTTTCTCTTCTATCGTCAAGGGTTCCGGTACACCAAGTACAGCTGCCACAACCTTCCAAAAACGGTTTCTCGGATGTCCGTAGTAGAAGCCCTGCTCTCTGGATTTCACCGAGGGCAGACTGCCAAGAACCAGCACCTGTGATTCTTCATTATATACCGGAGCAAATTCATGCTCTACATACTGATATTCTGACATTTTTATTTCCTTTCAAATAAAGAATTGCCTGCAAATCTTACACATTCAAACGGAATTACAAAATAATTAACTTCCACTCCGTAAAATATGCATTCCAAACAAAAAAACCAGAGACTATCGCCCCCGACAAGTCTCTGGTTATATATGTATCCCAAACCTCATTTAAATCCCCATGTTGGAATTACGGATATATTATATACTGCCTCCCCCTGCCTGTACAGTAGTCTTGCAAAAATGACTTGTTTTCTGTTTCAAATAACCTTTGTATTTGAACGGTCATTTCCTGCATATAAATCATTTTTCACTTATATATTTTTATATGATTTCTCCATCTAAGATCTTTATTCCAAATCTCTCCATATCCACCCGTCCATCGACAACTGTAACTCCATCTGCCGTCAATCGATCTGCCTGTACATTCTTTCCGCCAAATGCAAATGCTCCGGATAATTCACCCTTTGCATTTACCACACGAAAGCAGGGAATGTGCTCCGGATCCGGATTCTTATGAAGCGCGTTTCCCACTGCACGCGCCATCTTCTTATCCCCGGCAAGCTCCGCGATCTGACCATAGGTTGCAACCTTTCCGGCTGGAATCTTTTTCACAGCCTCATAGATTCTCTTTGATGGACTGGTTGTCACCAGATCATAACTCTCTGCAATCATCCGTTTCACATCCTGATCCGGAATGCTTCCATCCAGAACGATCGTATTCCAATGCTCCTTATTCTGATGCCAGCCCGGTATCACCGAGTCAAATGCGCTCCGCCAGAAATCCCGCCATTCCGGATCGACCTTTACATTCAGATTAATATATCCGTCTCTCTCATATGTCCACAGGAATGCCTTCTTGCTTCCTTTCACACGCACCAGTTGCCAGTTCGGATCATGAAATGGCGCCTGCTGATATGTATCAGGAAAAGACAGTCCATATGCCAGCGCTTCTTCTCTCGTTGTCATTTATCTTCCTCCGACATGCTTTACATAGTCTGCGATCAATTCCGCCGTCTTATCAACACCCAGTCGTACCGCGTCTATACACAGATCATAATTCTCTGCATAGCCCCATTCTTCTCCGGTATAATATCTGTGATAACCACGCCGTTTCTCATCTGTCTTTTCAACAAGCGCTATAGCCTTTCGCTCCGAGATTTTATGCTTTCCTGCGATATGATACGCCCGCTGCTTCTTATCTCCGCACAGAAACACCCGGACAGCATCCTTATCATCCCGGTAGGCATAATTCGAAGCACGTCCTATAATAATAAAACTCTGTCCGCCAAACATTGCTGACAATGCCCGTTTCGGTGTATCATACTGATTCTTCGGACAGAAATCATCCGCAACCGAACTGATCATCGCATTTACCGGCTGCTCACCAAAATACATTGGATACTTTTCATAAATTTTCTTTTCTTTTGCAAGCGCGATCAGTTCTGGCTTCGTATAAAAGGGAATCCCTAACAGCTCCGATAATTTTTTTCCAACTTCATCTCCGGCACATCCACATTGTCTTCCAAGTGTTACGATCATACTCTCTTACCTCCTTCTTATATATTACCTCTATTCACCTACAATGCAAGCATCTGGCTGATCAAATGATAATGCCCGTCTACCGCCGCTTTCATGGCTGCTTCATCACGTTCCAATACACTATTATAGATCTGCTTGTGATAATTAAGCAAGTTTGTCTTTTCTTTTGTATTCACACGTCGCAGCACCAGATCGATCCATTCCCGATAAACGATCATAACCGCCTCCATGATCATCGAAAATAGTTCATTCTCTGTTGCCCGGATCAGCAATTCATGAAATTCCTTATCCACGCTAACCAGTTCGGAACCATCCGCCTGCTCCATCCTTGCCAAATTATCCTCCAGAAGCACCTGACACTCAAATGGTATTCCTTTCTCGATCAGCATACTGCATACAGACTTTTCCATTGTACAACGGAACTCACAGACCTCGGATTTCGTGATACTGCCAAGTGCCAGCATCATCATAAGCATCTGACGGATCGACTCTCCGGCATTTTTTGATATATAATTTCCCGATCCCTGTACGCGTTCGATCATTCCCATGCCATGCAGGATACTGAGTGCCTCCCTAGTCGAATTTCTTCCGATTCCTAACGTCTCCGCTATCGTACGTTCGGTTGGAAGCTTGCTTCCGTTCTGCAAGGTTCCGTCCTGCATCAGGCTGTAAATATATTGAATTGCTTTTTCATATTCTGATGTAACATGTTGTTTTTCCATACTCGTCTCCCTGACTATCAATAAATTTCGTTATTTCTATATTTTGATATCTGATCTATAAATTTGAAATAAACCCCTGCATTTTATAATGCGGCGTATATAACTACATAAAATGCGCAAATAACGACGAAAGCACAACCGTAAGAATACCGGAAACCGCAATCGCCAGACTGCTCATTGCACCTTCCACTTCACCGATCTCGATCGCCTTTGCCGTTCCGATCGCATGAGATGCAGATCCAAATGCCAGACCCTTTGATATCGGTTCGGTGATTCGAAAAATCTTGCACACTAATTCACCAAATATATTTCCAAGAACACCCGTTACGATAATAACCGCAACCGTAATCGTTACATATCCACCCAGTTCTTCTGAAACACCCATACCGATCGCAGTCGTAATAGACTTCGGAAGCATCGTTACATACTCCTCATGTGTAAGTCCCATGATCTTTGACAATACAAACACCGTACAAAGACTTGTCACCACACCGGCAACAAGACCTGCCATAACCGCCTTACAGTTATGCTTCAGCAGTTCCCACTGTTCATAGAGTGGGATCGCCAGGCATACAGTTGCAGGGGTCAACAGCCAGCTTAAATATTGGGCGCCCTCATTATAAGTATCATAATCCACCCTGCTCACAACCAGTACCAGGATGGTAACTACAATCGAGATCAGCAACGGATTAAATATTCCCAGTTTGAATTTTTTCTTTAATATTGACCCGATCAAATATGAGATCAGGCTAAGTGTAACTCCCGCAAACAGGGAGTTTTCAAAAAAATCATGCATCCTCTTGTTCCTCTTTCTTCCTATCCTTTCTGATGATCCACTGTGACAGTCTGCCTGTCATTGCCATAACCGTAATGATTGTAACGACCGTGATCACACATACCGGAATCAGCACCGGCTTCAGCGTTCCCCAGCTAACCAACAGACCAACACCGGCAGGAATGAACATCAATGGCATGATCTCAATTAAAAATTTCCCTGTCTCCTTCACTGCTTCTAACTTGATCCATCCAGTCATCAGGCATACAAATAAAATCGCCATTCCATAAATACTGGCAGGAATCGGCAAAGGTAATACATATTTGAGCAGTTCCCCGATAAATGAAATTGCAAGAATGATTAAAAACTGTCTAATATACTTCATTCAAATATCCTCTCTACATTTTTTATCCTTTTTCGTTTGAACTATACTTTTTCATATAAAAGAAATTGGTAGCACCAATTCAGTGCTACCAATCATTATACTGCCATCTTATTATTTGTCAATTTATTATTTTACCAAATCGTCATCAATATATTCCCAGCATGTTTTCTTGCGGGCTGCTCCTTTCTGCGACTGATGCTATAACTTTCCAGATGAATACTATTTATTCCTGTCAGCGGTATCTCAACTGCCAGAAGACCACCCTTTCCTGCCGTCGACGCACAATCTTTACAAACGGATACTACTCCTGCCGCTGATGTCCCAGCTGCCAGAAAGCTACCGCTCCTGCCGCCGCTACGTTAAGTGAATCTACGCCATGTGCCATCGGAATCATAACCGTATAATCGCAGTCAGCTATCGTATCTCCGGCCAGCCCATCGCCCTCTGTACCGAGCACAATTGCCAGCTTTTCCTCACTATTTAACTGCGGATCATCAATTCCTACACTATCTTCTCGGAGTGCCATTGCCGCCGTCTTAAAGCCCATTTCTTTCAATGTCTTCATTGCCTGCTCCGGCCAGACACCATCCTTCTTTGACAACATTGTCCACGGAATCTGGAATACCGTTCCCATACTCACACGGCTTGCACGCCTGTAAAGAGGATCACTGCAGCCACCGGTCAATATCACTGCATCCATACCAAGTGCTGCGGCACAGCGGAACAATGCTCCCACATTTGTCGGATTGACCACTTCTTCCAAAATAGCGATCCGCTTCGCTCCCTGACATACCTCCTCTATCGTTGGCAATGTCCTGCGGCGCATCGCGCACCAGAGCCCCCTTGTCAGATGATAACCGGTAAGCTTCGTCAATATCTCATCCGGTGCAACATAGATTGGAACATCCTCCATCCAATTCAGAATCTCCTCGGCCTCTGCAAGCTGTCCCTTTTCTGCCAGAAAAGACACCGGTTCATATCCACCATCTAACGCCCGCCCGATCACCTTCGGACTCTCAGCAATAAACAGCCCTTCCGCCGGTTCATAGATTGTTGCAAGCTGCCGTTCCGAGAGTTCCGCATAAACCACCAGCTCCGATCGATTCAGATCCGCTACTTCTATTATCTCCATCATAATTTCTTCCTGATACACACGCTTGTCATTTTATTATGTCAATTACCTTTATACCAAATTGGCATCGATATACTTCCAATATGGCTTCTTGTTTACCTCACCTTCATGCTCTATATACCAATTTGCAGCCTCCTGTAACCCGGCATCCATTGACATCGTCTCCGGATATATCTTCTTCTGCCGGGTCACATCAAGACAGTATTCATAATTATAAAAGCTGAAATAATTTCTCTGCTCTACTGTTTCCGGTACCGATACGAATTCCGGTACTTTATCAAAGCAGGCATAACATTTGATAACCCAGTCTCTTATCGATATTGCCTTTTCATTTCCGACATTCAAAATATGATCTGTTGGGCACTTTGTAATTATTACTTCCATCAGCCTGCACAAATCTTCCACATGGAAAAACTGTAATTTCATCTCACCGTCTTCCGGCAAATAAAATTTTCTGTCTGCCATTGCACAGTCAAATACAAACGCCTCCCGATAGACGTTGTCCATAGAACCATATAAATATGGCGGTCTTAAAATATAACCATCCGGGACTCTCTCCAACAGTGCATTTTCTGCTTCGATCTTATCTGTTCCATATTTTCCCCAGAATTTATTTACTGCTCTTTCAGAATCCTCAGGAAATGGCTGTACACCATACTCCGGATATACCGCACTGGAACTAATCATTATATATTGACCAAAAGAGTCCAGCGAATTATGTAAATCAATTATGTCTTGTGCATCATAAGCGGTTATGTCGGCAACAACATCAAAATGCAGATTCTTCAGCTTATCCCCTAAATTATGCCTGTCGCTTTCAATCAGCGTCACGCCCTTAACCTGCGGTTTTGAATTACGGTTCACTACATAGACATCATATCCATGCTCTACAAAATACTTTGCTGCATACTTACTGACAAATGTGGTTCCACCGGTAATCAAGATTTTCTTCATTGATATCTCCTTTTCTACTGCACAGGGCTTGCTTATAAGCCCACCCAATTGTTTGCATCTACAAAGTAACATACCGGTAATTTCATTGTCAATATTGCTGCTAATCGATAAACAAAAAAATACCCGGAAGAGTGTAAACACTCTCCGGATATTTTTTATTTATCTAATCTTCTCGTTACTTACGCGTAGATTACTCGATGATTGTAGCAACACGTCCTGAACCTACTGTTCTACCACCTTCACGATATCAGACCAGTGTATTGCGGTGTGCAAATGGTGGTTTTCCGTGTGATTTGTGGGGAAAAATCCGGATTTTCCGTTGTGTCCGTGTGGTTTTTGGAGATTTTGTTATCATGGTGGTATCATTCCGTTGCTTCTATAATAAATTTATTTGTCAATTCATTATATATAGCATTTTCTAACTTTGTTTTTAATAGACGAATATTGTCATATCGGTCTACATTCTTTAAAAACCACTCTAATATATCCGTATCTTCTATTGCCTTTTTTTCATCTTCTTCAAGTCTTTCAATAACCTTATCATACCATGCTCTAATAATTATTTCTTTCTGTGCTTTTTCTAACTGTTCGAATTCAATGCAACAACCTATTCTCGAATACATAGCCGGACCTAGTATACGCTTTATCTCTTCCTCACTGTTAAAATTACATGTACACAAAAATATGGTATCTTCCAAATCTACATTATAATTTGAATCCACGTATTTTCCTTCATCAAATAATTCATAAAATGCATTATAAAAAATAGGATTCACCTTATCGAACTCGTCAATTAATATTACATTAGATTCTCTTCCAAGCATATCTTTTGCTAAGCTACTTTTCGCATGTCCTGCACCAAAAACATAATTATGAGCTTCTTCTGTCTGCATCATGGAAAATTGAACCCTAAGAAGTTCTCCACCTAAACTTCTACTAATACTTTTTGCTGACTCTGTTTTTCCTACGCCAGATGGTCCATATAACATTAAAACAACTGGCTTTTCTTTCTTTTCAGCTGTTAGTCTATATAATCCACTAATTATTTGCTGTTTACAATTTTTCTGTCCCAACACATTTTCACAAAGATCACCATAAACTTTTTTTAACATCTTTCTGTCCAAAATAGGATATTTTGAACTCTTGTATTCAATATTGTCATAATAAGCTTCCAAAGATGCTCGTACTCTTTTAGGAGGATTTTGTATTAACAAAAGTTCTATATCATGATTTAAACTCACTATGTTACTAAAATTTGATAATACATGTTCAAGAACTGACGCATAATCATCTGCACGTACAACACATGCTTCTACGTCTATTCTATGATACAGTCCATCCTCACCCACTCCTGATTCATTTGGTCTCAAACGTGCATTATAATGTTGAATCAATTCCATAAACGGAATTACTTCTTCAAAATCTTCTGTTTCTTGTTCAACAATCTCTTCAAAATCCCTTCTAGAACCATAAAAAATAATAATTCTATCAACCATTTATCTCAACACCTGCTAATAACACATCATAAACATCTAGTTCCTTATAATACTCATCCGGCAATTTTTCTTTATTATCCTTTGTATATTCCGGATTATCTTTTAATGTTGAATTTTCGTCCATCTCAAATTCCCCATTAAAATTTAATTTAGCTAAATTGCTTTTTCCTACTCTAATACCATAAATAGACATGTCCATTTTCAAAAGATCTGGAGCTTTATAATTATTTTTAAAGGCTTTAATATTAAATCTAAAAATTACTTTTTTGCTCTCTTTTTCTCCTAAAAATTCATAATATCCTTTTGCATTCTTCATCGCATTATCCAATTTGTCCATGGCAATATTAAATTCACCTGCTGGTACTGATGATCCGCTTTTGAGCATTGATAAATACGGTGAAATCAATGCAATATATGATAAAGAATCTTTTGGGGCACTAATTGTATACCCCGAAAAATTTTCAATTATTTTTTTCTCTGGCTCTGTTTGTTCTTCTGCTGAATACTGCTCCACCAAATCTATAAAATCTGTTAATATTGTATTTTTCACAATATTTTTAGCCATCTCATTAGAATTAAATGACGCTCCTATCGACGCTCCTACTGATGCCGATCCCTCAAATCCCATTAGAGCTCTAAAGACTCCACTCAAACCAATTCCAGCTTTCGCCCCTAATTCTGTTTTTCCATTTACCTGACTTTGATTAAGTAATTCCGTAGTCTTTTCTAATTGACCTCCTGCCACTATTTGTACAAAATCAGTCACAGAATCTTCATCAAAATACACGATCTTACATAGCATTACTTTTTCTCCTTATTTCAATCACATGAATCTGTTATCATTCAAGTGTATCATATAGTCCCATATTTCTCTGAGATTTTTGAAAATTTTATTATTACACATCCATCCCCATCTCTGCCATTTCTTTCAACATAAACTCTTCCAGTTTCTTCTTATCTGGCAAATGTAACATATATGTTGAAACAAACAATTGATTGTCCATTCCCGACAGAGCGTATTCTACCATTTGTGAACCTTTATCTGTACAAAGTAAAATTCCTACAGGTGGATTATCTCCTGCCATCATCTCATTCTTTTTATAATAACCAACATATGCATTTAACTGTCCCAAATCCTCATGCTTAAATTCATCGTTTTTCAACTCTATAATTACATTGCAATGTAACAGTCGATTATAAAACACCAAATCAATAAAATAATATTTATCGTCAATAACTATTCGTTTCTGTCTTGCTTCAAAACAAAATCCTTGTCCCAGTTCAAGCATAAATTCCTGTAAATGATCCATAAGTGCTTGTTCTAAATCTGATTCTGAAACAGCATCTTTTGCATCAAGTCCAAGAAACTCAAATGTAAATGGATCTTTAATTGTTAACGTATTGCTTTCCTTTGAATTAATCGCTGTTTGCTTTAATAACGCTTCTGGATTTCTACTTATACCTGCACGGACATACAAATTTGTTTTTATCTGTCTACGTAGTTCCCGAACACTCCAGTTACATTTTATGCATTCTGTTTCATAAAAAAATCTTTCAAATGAATCTTCAAGCACCATAATTTCTCGAATATGTGAAAATGATAAGTTATTTATTAACTGTTCTGGATCTGTTACAAAAAGGTTCGACGCTGTCGAACTTTTTTCAAAATTAGGCAAGTTAAATTGGTTCGACACTGTCGAACCAATTTGCGGATACTGCAAATAAAACTGCCGACACGCCTTAAATAATGTTACATTCATCCCTCTCTCAGAAATTTCATTTTCTAAATTTCTAAGAAGACGTGTTCCATATTCAGCTCGATCACTACCACCCTGTTCATACTCAACAATATAATATCCTATTGCCCAATTTCTTAATGTAAGCAATTGATTTACTGCACTTTTAGCTGCATTGCCAGCTTTATTATTTATTTTCTTTATGCTGTCTGCTAGTAATTCAAATTCCATATTAATTGTTATATTTTCCCTTCTCAAATAAATATTTTTATTGGTCTTTTATATTCATTCACTTAAAAAACTATTAACAACTCGTCTCAATCCTAGACTACCAGTTTGGGGTGTATATTTTACAATTCCACTTGCCATCTGAAATTTTTCACCCTTCTGTTTGCTTATCGGACTTCTTCTATGAATATACCAATTACTATTAGTCGAATCATCCTTACCTTGAAGAAGCCACAGATTATCAATGCAATGTCGTGAATACTTATCTACAACCGAATACGAGTATTTATAAACCAAGTCTCTCAGCCCACCTTCGTTTTCTTTCTTTAGCAAGGCATTACGGTTTCTCCATTTGGCATCTAAAATACAATATGTGGTTTCTCCATCTTTTTCTTTTTTTAAAATAAAATCTGGTGTGTAAAAACTCTTATCTACTCTAAATAACCCAATATTATTATCAAATTTATTTGAATCTGAATATATCACTGGCTGATAATACAATGTTATTTTCATTTGCTCTTTATAAAAATAAAATGTATTCGCCTCTTCAGTATTACAAAATTTCGTATATTTGACATTATATTTATAAGTATCTCTTTTCTCCAACTCTTCATTAAATCCTAGTTCTAATAAAATATCAACTATTCCTAATAGACAGTAGTATTCATATATTTTATCTGCATTTGAAAATTGCAATACCATATTATGATGTGGGATATTATCTTTTTCCCTTCCAAACCATAAATTCATACTTTGAAAGGTATTTCTATAATGATGTATCTCCAAAAAAACAGCCGTAGGCTCTGGAACTTTATTTAAGATAACTGGGTATTCAATCAAAACTTTACTGTATTTATTATACAATTCTAGCAATTCACCTTTTATACTTCTATATTTTTTCTCGTATAGTTCATATGATGATCTTATATATTGATCTATTATTCTAGTACATAATACATAATCTTCCCCTGTTTCTTGATTTGTTTTCATTTCAATTCTATTTTGACGTAAAAAACATTTCAATTTTTCTTCTTTATTACAAGCTTCTACATATAAAGTCCAAATAAAAGCCATAATCATTCTATTTTCATAAGTATCACTAGTATATCTACTTGTTGAAACCAATGTCTTTTTAGGAATATATCTTTGCCTTGAAATTTGTATTCCCTGATGATTGTAGGACTTCTGTAATTCTTCTGGATGCATTATTATATACTGAATACTGGATGCACCAACATTCTTCAACTTTTCTATTGAATCTACAGAATATTGAGTCTCAGTTAATACATTTGCATTATTAATAAAATAAACATAATTCTTATTCAAATTACGCATTATAGATATTAAATTTTCAATTTCTTTTTCAATTTTGTTTTGATATCCACTTCTTCCTGTACTAATCTGTTTATTTATATCTTTATTTTTAAGTAATAACACATTACTTTTTTCATAGATAATATCCAGCATTTGAAATAATGCATCTATATTTTCTTCATATTTTTTATTGATTGCAACTGATAACGGAGGAGAAAAATATATTTTATCTGTTCCATCAATAAGGCTAATCCTTATAGCAATTTCAGTAAGTCCATATGTTAATAAAAACAAGGGACTATTTCGTTGAATAATTAGTAGATACCCTTCTGATGTTTGTTTCCATTCTATGTCTATAGTTTCATTATTTACCAAAAGTTCTATTTCATCTACATTTTCAATATTCTTTAAAATAAGGTGCGAATATTTCTTATCTTGGTATACTATATATGCGGTTTGATTTAAATCTGTTAATTTTGTTGTATCATCTAATTTAAGGACTATATCCTTATCTTCATAATACAACTCAATTATAGGCATCATCATCTATTGCACCACCTATCTTGTAAAGAATTGATAGTATTGCATATTAACATTACCCTTTTTCAATATTGTTTGTATAATCTCATTACATTTTGGCATTGTATTCGGATCACATTCCAATAATAATTTTTTTAAAAACTCTTGATATTGTTCCCCATATCCATTAATCATTGGTAATATTTTTTGAGCCACCGCATAATCTAATGCCACATAAGCATTTCCACTAAAATCCATTATCATCTTACTTGCCAAACAATATTTCTTTATCATTCCAATAATCCTAGGACTAAAATTAATACCTATATATTGAAAACACGTTCTTATATTATTAAACTTATCAATAATCGCTGTTTCTAAACTCTTCGATTTCCAATATGTTGAGTCACACAATTGTTTTAAATTTTCATATTCAACAATAGGATACTCTTTAGAATAATCTGGCTCTTCTATTTCATCAATTAATATATCAGATGACTGTATTAAAATAATCCAAGCTCTATCTATTAACCTAGGTGAAAGCATCTCTGTCGTATGATCCAAATTTATTGTTGCAACAAAACGCAATGTATCTCCTATAGGGTATACATAATTTTCTCCCAATGATACACTCCTTTGAGGTTTATTCATATCACATAAACCCATAAAATCTGCCCAATAGTGTTCCATCTGACTAAGATTTGCTTCATCCAATAATACCAAGTATGGAAAATCAATTATCTTTTCTTGCTCTTCTGCCTTCATAACTTCTAAAACTTTAAGCATATCGCCATTAGCCGCATCAAGTGTCTTAGTCAAAGGATTATAATATCCTATGAAATCACGCCTTGAAGTCCATCCCTTTTCAACCGCAATTTCCGCATATCTTTTTTGATCTTTACTCGTAAGACCCATAATATTTGCCATTAACGAAACCAATGACGTTTTTCCACTTCCTGGCTCCCCTGCAAAAATCGATAAAAATGACTGTGACCAGCACAATAATATATTTGCAACATCATTATACGATACTTCCCTTTTGGCAGTGTTGTTAAGTTCATCATATATAAACTCAACTAATTCTTTCACATTTTTAATTGTCGATTTATTATTGCATGTTTCTTTACTTAAAATGTATTTTTGAGTATTTTTTACCTTTTCACTTTCTTCAAATTTTGCCGCTTCACGTAACATCATACTAGATAAAGCCCCATCAAATGCTACATTGGTATATACTTCATTAACTTTTTTTGCAATCTCCACAGAAACGGAATCTTTCATTTTTATTAGCTGAGCATACTCATTCTCCAATTCACTCTTTTCTTGTTTTAAATTATCAACATTGTCCTGTAACTTCAAATATACCTGATGTCTATTTAGTTCATCCTTTAAATGCTCATTTTCTTCCGTAAGTTTCTTTACTTCTTCTGTACTAATACCGTTTTTTTCATCTTCAATTTGACTGTTTAATATTTCAATTTTCTTTTGTAACGCATCTACTTCTGCTACTTTTTCTTTTTTCTCCGTATCTAGTTTTGAAAAAATATCTCCAAAATGCTCTTGTGATTTTACTATTGAATAAATTTTATCAGTATAGTTACTATTACTCAAAATACTTTCCGCAATTTTTTCCATTGCTTTCGGGTCATCTAATATAGTTTGAGGCATAGCAGAAATAACCTGATTGGTCATTTCACCATTTTCAAACAATTTTAATAATCTCTTTTTTCTTTCTTCAGTTAATTCAGTTTCTGGCAATCCCATTACTGCCAGCTTAACCTCTTTTTGAGCTTGCTTTGTCCCCGATGTTAATGCCATACATTTACTTGCAATTTCTTTTAAACTTTCGTCATCAATACAATCTATCCTTCCTATGCTCTTAGGCAATTCTTCTACAAATACCAAATGTCTTTGCTTTCCGAAATATTTTTCATCAAATTCATAAATCGGTTCATCAAATTCATCAATACTATATTCCTTGACAATATATGGATCTTCACAATTTGTAGCCGGTCTAAATTTATATTTATTGTCTTCTATTTTATCATGCGAAAAAGGTCCTATAATCCGACCTTCATTAGCTAAATATATTAGAGCTGTCATTGGCTCTAATATATCCGCAATTATCTCATTCTTCCATTCGTAAAACGTATCAAAGCTATAATTCTTTTCTAAATAAATAACTTCTCTTAATCTATAAGATTCCAATGTTTTACATCTAGATATAAAATCAACTGCTTTAATTTTATATCCAGAATATGTTTTTTCTAATTGGGATAGTTCTTCATCCTCCAATGAAAACATAACATATTTTCTATCCTGAATAAACGGTGACTCACTATACTGTCCATATATAGCAGCAATAGTAATAGTTCCATATTGTCCAAATTTCTGGCTATCTACTTCAACAAAACCACCATCCATCATTTCTAAAATAGGTCTAACATTATAATAATCTCCAATATGTTCAACTCGCGATAAATATGTACTCATTTTGAGCCTCCTGTCAGATAAATTCTTATTTATTAATTATAAATCCATAAAATATATTTATCAATCTTTTTAACATTTTTGCCAATTTTTGCCTTTATGTTTCTGTAAATATTTTTCACTACTTACAACTCCATTCCTCTGTACTTTGCTTTATTCTTCTTAATTTGTGCATTGTGTTCTTCACTTCGTTCTTTCGCCCATTGTATGCGGTCACCTATTTTTTTCGGCATTTGCTCTTTCTGTTTTTTCGCTTCAAGTTCCGTCTGCATCCGGATATCGTCCTGTACCAATCTTTCTACCATATCTTTCCCCAATATGCGTAAAAGCAGATTATATCTGTCCGCAAGTCCCTGCAACATTTCTTTCTCACCGGATAATTTCTGATAATCCTTCTTAACTTCTGCCAGTTCCTTTTTTGTGTTCTCATGCTCCTGCTTTTTCTTCTGAAACTTATTTTTCCAGTTATCTCTTTCTCTTGTAAGCTCTTTCACCTGTGCAGCCATCGCACCGATCTTATTTTTCATTTCTATAAACAATGGTTTTATTTTCTTATCCCGGTAAGTTACCGCACGTTCCCACGCTGTAGCTTCCGGTAAAAATGTTTTGATCATTCCATATTCTTTTATTTCCTTACTGACATTATCCATCACCGGTTGCAGGAATTCTCTTCTGTCCTCCAGTTTTCTCAATTCTGTTTCTGCTTTCTCCGCACGTTTTTCCGCTATCTCTTTATCTTTCTGGAACTGAATTTTTTCTTCTTCCAATAGCTTAATATCTGCCCTTGCTTCTGCAATCTGAGAAGTCAATCCTTCATTCTCTGATGTCAGATTTTCTTTTTCCTGTTCCAGTTCCTGCACTTCCTTTTTGCGTTCTTTTTTCTTGAAATTGTAAACATCCAGATGCTCTTCATGTGTGCCTTTCTGTTCCCATTCAATTCCATGCTGTTTTGCGATTTCAGCCAGCACTTCTTTTTCATGATTTATCCATTGATTCAGTTCTGTGTCATGCTTATTTCCACCTTGAAATCCAAGACTTTTCAATGCCTGTTTCAATGAAACTCTGGTATCCATTCCTTTTCCCTTCCAGTTAGTCACATAAGGTACAAAATCAATATGAAGATGTGGAGTAGCTTCATCCTGATGCAGATAGCAGCTAAATACCCGAAGTGTCGGATTCCGCTTCTGGAAGTCTTTCACATATTCGTCCAGTACCTTTACAGCCAGATTTCCTTCTGCCGTACCAACTGCCATATCCTCACGATTTCCTATCTGAAAAATCACTTCATGGAACAGCTTCTCCTGTTTTCCCTGCCGGATTTTTTCATAGTAATTTGTAATCTGCCGATCCTTTCTTTTCCCGACATTGTATCTCTCCACAGCATTGTCAAACAGCTCTTTATAAACTTCTTTCAGATTCTCATTCTTATAACAAATGTTCAATTGTACTCTGTCTGAATCTACATTTTCTGCTATAAAATCTCGCCTGTTATGAGCCAGCGAACCGGCTCCGATCATGCCGCTGATTGTCCGTTTCATCATAAATTTTCTCACCTCTTTTCTACTCGAGTGCCTGACATGGCACATAATTTTTATTTACACCAGTTATGGCGATATTTAAGAAATTTTCGCCGGATACGGCGGTTTTGTTACTTTTGTCAAAAGTAACGCAAAAGCACTTTCGACAGCCGTACCGTCCATCAAAAGTCCCCTTGCGCCCTGCCGGGGGCATAACGTCCTTATGGACGTCTGTTCTGCACCGACCGAAGTGGATCATAGATCTGTTTATTCTGGTATCCTCGCCTGCACATATTCCAAATCTCCACAATAAGGCGTTCCCACCAGATACCATTCTCTTGCCAGATTCATCTCCATTCTGGTCTGTACCCATTCATCATCTACCAGCACTTCCAGTCCTTCTCCGCAGTGAAATCCTGTATCAATCCATAAATCTGATGATAATAATCCATATCTTCCATTGCTGCTGTTATATCCTAATCTTCCCTGTTTCATCATTTTCTGCTCCTTTCCAGTCTGTAAACGGAATTTGTAAACGGAGTTCAAAAGATTTTAAAAGTTAACGTTTTAAGTTTTTTCTTCAAGTTCCGTTTACATCGTTTACAATAATCTTTACTCAAACGGTATTTCCAACTGTTCCGGTACTTCTATAAATCCGTCTTTATCTTTCTTCACCGAATCTTTCATCCGTTTCCATGACCGCTGTATTCCATATTCCTTTCCGAATCGATGTGTACCATGTGGTTTCCAGCCTACAATCGCATTGTTCATAATATTGGCAATTTCTTTACCTTCCCACTGTTTCATTTCTCCGGTTCGATGTAGCGCTTCATCGAACAGAATTCTTGTACATACATAATCGTCATCGTAGTCATCAAGAAATGCCTGTATGATTCCGGCATTGGTATCTTCCGGCATAAATTCTTTCTGCAGACGCTTTGCCTCTTCCTCAATTTCCTTTGTAAATCCTAAGAACACATTTCCCTGTCGATACAGTACCATTGCCTCTGCCCAGGCCTGTTCGATATAGGCTTTGTTCTCTGCCTCATTGTGCAGAATATGAACTTCTGCTTTCGACATATCTGTCATCACCGGAGCAAATCTTCTGTTTCCGGTTCTGTCCAGCGGAAGGAAATTCAAATCATTTGAAGTACCACAAAATACACACTGTCTCGGTCTATCTTCCGGATGAACTTCATAAGGTACTTTATAAGTTTCTTTCTGTCTGCTCAGAAACGATTTTATCTGTTCAATATTCTTTGCTGTGATAGTTGCCTTCATTTCTCCCATTTCGATAATCCAGTGATTTTGCAGTTTTCTGTAAATATTTTCATCATCCAAATGATCCAGATTGTCGCTGAACCATTCTTCTTTTATCGCTAGATATTTGAAAAATGTGGACTTTCCGGCTCCCTGACTCCCAACCAAACACAACATAATATCATATTTTATTCCCGGTTCATAAATTCTTGAAATCGCTGCCAGCATGTGCATTTTCATTACTCCGATTGTATATTTGCTCTTTTCTGCTCCCAGAAAATGTGGAAGCATATTTTCTATTCTTGGAATTCCGTCCCAGACCAGACTCTCCAGATAATCCCTAATTGGGTGATATTTATTTTCATTGGAAACAATATCTATTCCTGCTTTGATCACACGCTCACTTGTCAGTTCATAATTTTCTTCCAGATACATCTTCAGATTATTTTCATCAGTATCTGTAACCGTAGGACTATTATTCCTCCGCTCCCAAGGAACCTCTTTTACAATATCCATTCTTCCAGAAAGTTCATTTCGTTTAATCGCTTTTTTCAATACCGGATCATTTTGAAGTACGGTTACACAATTTCTAATTGTCTGCTTTGTTCTTCCTTTATCCGTATGCTCCAGCATATTATTGACATCTTCTGTTGTAAGCATTTCCTCGTTCACAATATCTTCTAATTCCATCAAGGAGTTCTCGCTGATATTCGTTAATTCTTTCTTCAATTTTTTCAACCTCCCTTCTCTTCATCTTGAAAAACTCTACAATCTCTTCTCCTGTTCCAAACATCAGCACGTCCAGATAGTCATTTATCTTTCTTTCATTTGCCAATGCCTCCGTAAATAATTCGTGCCATTCTTCTTCCGGTTCTGGTCTGTAAAACTCTTTCCAGAACTGAATCCATTTCAGATATCTAATCAGCACGTCTGTTGCATGTTTCAACCACTGTTCCAGTTTTTCTCTAATCATCACAACTTTAGGTTTCTTTGATATCAAAGTATTCCTGCTTTGGTGCGTCCTTTTGTATTTGTTTCTGTCTTCGATTTTTATATCCAGTCCAAAATCTTCTATCATCTTTTTCGCTGCTTCATACTGTGACATTCCAAATAGCCTTGCTGTAAAATCTATCGCATCACCGCCCACTCCACATGCAAAGCAGTGATATATTTTATCTACCTTCATACTTGGGTGTCGGTCTTTATGAAACGGACAACACGCCATTCCATTTCTTTTTACTTTTATCCCGTAATGCTCCGCAGCCTGTCTGGCTGTCACACATTCTTTTACCTGTTCAAATAATGTCACTTCTACCTCCTGCCCCTCCGGGCAAGCCTCTGATGAACAGATATTCGGGAATTGTTGTATCTTTCAATTCGTGATATACTTAATCTGCCAAGATGGTATATCAGTGAATCTGATTATCAGAGAACTTGCTCAGATTTTTTGTCTGGGCTTTTTCTTTTTGTCTGTCAGTAGTCATAGCTCCACTCCTTATACGAATCTCCTTGTTGGGATAATGATAATTTCAAATTTACTTCCATCCTCTAATTCAAGAAGAATCGCATAATCCGAATCTCGATCCGGTAAAATGGAACTTATCTTCAGCTTCTTACTATAATTGAGCGTATCAAATATTTTTCTGACTACTTTCTTTGTTTTCATGTGTCTTTTCCTCCATATTTAACGTTTGTTGTCCAACATCTCAGCTACCTTTTTTTGCTGTGACGGATACAGGTGACCATAAGTGTTTAATGTCATCTGAATATCTTTGTGCCCCAGTCTTTCCTTGATGATCAGTGGCTCTACACCCTGATAAATCAGATATGCTACATGGCTGTGACGGATATCATGCACTCTGATTGGTTTTACACCGGTCAATGCTTCATATTTCTTAAGCCGTTTCTGCAGTGTTCTCGCCACAATCGGAAATAACCGCTGATTTTCCGGAAATCCATAATGTTTCTTCGCATACTCCTGCACCTCTTCTTTAAGAAAATTGGGAATATCAATAGTACGGACCGAATTTTCTGTTTTTGGAGTATCAATCACATCTCTTTTCTTGATCCGGTTATAGGTCTTATTGATATGCAAGAGATTTCCACTCATATCAAAATCCGAAAGACTCAATGCTAGAAGCTCTCCTTCCCTAATTCCTGTCCAGAACAGAATTTCAAATATCAGATAATCTTCACTCCCCAGCTCAATCCCAGCGATAAATCTGTCATATTCTGCTTTCGTCCAGAACTCCAGCTTATTTGCATCCGATTTCCCCATCTTTTTTACTTTCTTACATGGATTTTCCTTCAGATTGTAAATTTTCTGTGCATGATTAAACAGTGCATTTAACTGATTCTGGATCATACGCTCATAAGTCTTGCTGTAACCTTTTTCCTGAATGGTGTTCTGCCACTGGATAATCTCTGCCGGTGTGATCTCATTCATTTTTCTTGTTCCAAAATACGGAACAATGTGCTTGTTCATCATGTGCTGCTTGTTACGGATTGAATTTTCCTTCAATTCATTCTTTTTATCTTCAAAATAGACCTGAATAAAACTGTTCATCTCCATTTTCATATCCGCCGCAGTTTTTCTTATGAATTCCTTTTCATAATTCAATGCTTCTTTCTTTGTCTTGAACCCTCTTTTCAGCTTCTGTATTTTCTTTCCTGTCCAGTCAATATAACGGAAGCTCACATACCAGGTTCCCTGTGTTTTGTCTTTGTAAGCTGACATCTTAAACCCTCCTTCATACTGCTCTCTGAGAGCATCCATAAAATTTTGTTTCCCAGTAAGGACGTGGTATCTTCCCACGAACTGCAACATATCCTTCCTTTGCCAGTTCATCATTAAGCTGCTTCAGAATGGAATATGCCTTACTGCGTTTCACACCTAATTCTTCCATGACATCATCAACAGTCATCATATAATTAGTTCTCATAGCGTCCTCCTTTCCAGTCACTTTTGTGACTCTTTTGATGTTTCATACTATAATTCACTTTTGTGACTTTGTCAATAACCTTTTGCGAATTTTATTTTTATATTCCATTCTACATTTTGAGGCTCTACGAAAATCAACCTCTTTCGCATCATTCACTTTTGTGCTAGAATAAAAGCACAAATATTATTAAGGAGGCAGCACATTATGGTAGGTAAAAAAATCCGGGCGTTCCGGGAATTTAGAGGATACAGTCAGATACAGTTAGCCGAGCTGTCCGGCATTAACGTAGGAACGATCAGAAAATATGAACTTGGAATCCGGAATCCAAAACCGGACCAGTTAGAAAAGATAGCAACTGCACTGGGATTAAATGTAAGTGTTTTTCTTGATTTCAATATTGAGACAGTTGGAGATGTACTCTCCATCCTATTTGCAATCGATGACTCTGTAAATCTTTCTCTCTCAGAGACCTCAGATCAGAATATTGCAATGACATTTGATAATCCTACAATGCAGGATTTCTTTAAGAAATGGTGTCAGTTTAAAAATGTCTACGAAAAGGAAAAAGCTGAAATATTAGCTATTGAAGATGAAGATAAGAGGCAGGAAGAACTGGATAAACTGAACGCTACCCAAGAAGAATGGAAATTGCGTGCTATGGGAACAACGATAGGATGCCATACTGTTATTAAAAAAGGAACCGAAAAACACCTTATTAAATCCTATGATTTAACCTAAATAAAATTCAAAGAACAAAGGAGTATAAAGATGACAGAATATACCTTATTTCTTGATGAAAGTTACGATGATAATACTGATTTATTTTGTATCGCCGGTTGTATAATTAAAAATTCTGATTTAAATATTATCTCCAACGAGATAGAATCTATAAAACAACTTATCTGGACACCTACTGAAATTTCTTCTTTATCGCCAATATTACATAGTACAGAATTAAACATTGCTTATAAAAACCGCAATAATTCTCAAATTTCAAGGTTTACCAACGGTGCATATACTGTATTCAACACTAAAACAAAAGAGGAAATTGCAGACTGCTATCAAAATGTTTATAAAAGTTTTTCATTGTTAATGAAAAATCAAGAGATTACTACTCTATGTTGCATTATTGATCGTAAAAAGTTCCGATCATATTATGCACTGCCAAACGAACCAAGATTAATAGATGATTGGTATGATATTGCTATGCAAGAAATTCTCGAGGCATATACACATTTTTTATGCAAAGTAAATGGTGCTGGATCTATCATCTATGAAGCACGTACCAATTCATCTAACACAAGAAGTAATTCGCTTGATAACAAGATGTTTCATAATTTTTGCAAAGTAAAGGTAAACGGAAAGGGCGTTTCTTATTTAACTAATCGTACAATTTATAATCGAATAAGATTTTTTAATATTGTAACCAAAAAGGATAATCACGCTGGATTGCAATTAGCGGACTTTATTGCATTCAATTATATCAAATGGTACACTCGTACCGATAACGAACGAACAGAATTTATGAAACGAATTCATCATGCTGCTTATAATGGCAATCATGACCTAACTCAAGAAGATTTGCGGGCATGTTGGGGTGTTCGTATTCTTCCTACAGATGTTACCGAAAACCAAAAGAATATAGTAGAATTAAAAAAACTGAAAAAATCATATAATAATTTAAAAACCGAACGCAATCGTCTCAATCGTAAACTGACTAAAATAACTAAAGAAAAACATGATTTACAGGAAAGATACAACGAATTATTAGAGCAATTAACACAGTTAAATTCAACTTCGAATTAAAATAGCAATAATTTCCTATTGACATTTTGATTATAATTTCATATAATAGTAGAACAATAAATCATTCCATAGGTGGAGATAATTTACAGTATGTGATTATTGAGAGAAATCCGATGATTATTGTTATTGCGAAACACAGGAGGAAAAAAGCAAGTCAAACATCTTAAGTGTATGTTTCTCTTGCTTTTTTTATACTTTTACATATTATCAAATATAAATTTTGTTATCATTCTGTTATCACAAACGGTTGTCAGGATACTCTCCCGGCAACCGTTTTTCTATACTGTTCGTTATTCTTTACTGCTCTTTTTACATATTTCTAGGTAACAGAAAAACCCGTAGAACCGAAGTTCTACGGGTATCTTACGTTTGGACACAACGTTATCTTGCGATAACAAATCTATATTCAGATTGTATTACTCGATGATTGTAGCAACACGTCCTGATCCTACAGTACGTCCACCTTCACGAATAGCGAAAGTAAGACCCTGGCTCATAGCGATTGGGTGAATCAGTTCGATTGTCATTTCTACGTTATCACCAGGCATGCACATTTCTGTACCTGCTGGAAGGTTACAAACACCTGTTACGTCAGTTGTTCTGAAGTAGAACTGTGGACGGTAGTTGTTGAAGAATGGTGTATGACGACCACCCTCGTCCTTAGTAAGAACGTAAACCTGAGCTGTGAACTTTGTATGACATGTGATTGAACCTGGCTTACAAAGAACCTGACCTCTTACGATATCTTCTCTCTTGATACCACGAAGAAGAGCACCGATGTTATCACCAGCCTGTCCTTCATCAAGGAGCTTTCTGAACATCTCGATACCTGTTACAGTTGTCTTCTGGATTTCTGGCTTAATACCAACGATTTCAACTTCATCATTTAAGTGGATAACACCAGCTTCTACTCTACCGGTAGCAACTGTACCACGACCTGTGATTGTGAATACGTCCTCTACAGGCATGATGAATGGCTTATCTGTATCTCTCTGAGGATCTGGAATGTATGAATCTATTGTATCCATAAGTTCCATGATCTTATCTCCCCAAGGTCCCATTGGATCTTCAAGAGCCTTAAGAGCTGAACCCTTAACGATTGGGCAATCATTGAATCCGTACTCTTCAAGCTGTTCTGTAACTTCCATCTCTACAAGTTCGATAAGCTCGTCATCATCAACCATATCGCACTTATTTAAGAATACAACGATGTAAGGTACACCAACCTGACGTGAAAGTAAGATGTGCTCCTTTGTCTGAGCCATAACACCATCAGTAGCAGCAACAACAAGGATAGCACCATCCATCTGAGCTGCACCAGTGATCATGTTCTTAACGTAGTCAGCATGTCCTGGACAGTCAACGTGAGCATAATGTCTCTTCTCTGTCTCGTACTCAACGTGAGCTGTAGAGATAGTGATACCTCTTTCTCTCTCTTCTGGAGCCTTATCAATGTTAGCGAAATCAACAGCTGCGTTACCAGCTACTCTCTCTGAAAGAACTTTTGTGATAGCTGCTGTTAATGTTGTTTTACCATGGTCAACGTGACCGATTGTACCAATGTTACAATGTGGCTTACTTCTATTAAACTTTTCCTTTGCCATTTTTTAATATCCTCCTTAAATTTCGTACCCCTAAGGGCTATGCTTGGCTAAAACTCATTATATAGAATATATAAAAGATTTTCAACCTTTTTTTATCTCTTTATACCAGCAGGCATAAGGATTTTCAACCTTTTTACCTGCTGATATGATTTATTTTACTCTTTTAAGTCGAAAGGCACGGCAAAATGCCTTTCTGAGTTGTCAAACTATTATTTTGACTTTTCAGCGATAACCTTCTCCTGAACGCTCTTTGGACACTGAGCGTATTTCTCAAAGAACATTGAGTAGTTACCACGTCCCTGTGTAGATGAACGAAGCTCTGTTGAGTAACCGAACATCTCTGCAAGTGGAACGAATGCTCTGACGATCTTACCACCGCCGATATCATCCATACCTTCGATCTGACCTCTCTTAGCATTTAAGCTTCCGATTACATCACCTAAGTATTCCTCAGGCATTGTAACTTCAACCTTCATGATAGGCTCCAGAAGAACTGGGTTTGCCTTAGCCATAGCATCCTTGAAAGCCATAGAACCAGCGATGTGGAATGCCATTTCTGATGAATCGACTTCATGGTATGAACCATCGTATACATTTGCATGAACACCAAGTACCGGGTATCCACCAAGAATACCAGCCTTAGCAGCTTCTTCGATACCTTCACCAACTGCTGGGATATATTCCTTAGGAATAGCACCACCAACAACTGTGGATTCGAACTTGAATGTCTCTTCGCCGTTTGGATCCATTGGCTCGAACTTAACTTTACAGTGACCATACTGACCACGACCACCTGACTGCTTAGCATATTTGCTATCAACGTCAACAGCCTTGGTAAATGTCTCTTTGTAAGCAACCTGAGGTGCACCTACGTTAGCCTCAACCTTGAACTCACGAAGCAGACGGTCAACAATAACCTCAAGGTGAAGCTCACCCATACCGGCGATAATTGTCTGTCCTGTTTCTTTATCTGTATGTGCTCTGAATGTAGGATCTTCTTCAGCAAGCTTTGCAAGAGCCTCACCCATCTTACCCTGATCATTCTTTGTCTTAGGCTCGATAGCAAGCTCGATAACTGGCTCTGGGAATTCCATTGACTCAAGGATAACCGGATGCTGCTCATCACAGATTGTATCACCAGTTGTTGTTACTTTGAAACCAACAGCAGCTGCGATATCACCAGCGTAAACCTTATCAATTTCCTTACGAGCATTTGCATGCATCTGTACGATACGTCCTACACGCTCTTTCTTGTCTTTTGTTGCATTTAATACATATGAACCTGAGTTCAATGTACCTGAATATACTCTGAAGAATGCTAACTTACCAACGAATGGGTCTGTCATGATCTTGAATGCCAATGCAGCAAATGGTTCTTCATCTGATGAATGACGAACTACATCATTTCCCTCAGGATCTACACCTGTGATATCAGGGATATCTGTAGGAGCTGGCATATATTCAATAACACCATCAAGCATCTTCTGAACACCCTTATTCTTGTATGCGGAACCAAGGAATACCGGAACTGCTTCACAAGCAATAGTTGCTCTACGAAGAACTTTCTTCATTTCGTCGATTGAAGGCTCTTCACCCTCAAGGTACATCATCATTAAGTCATCATCTAACTCGCAGATCTTCTCTACAAGATTCTCATGCCATTTGTCAGCAAGCTCTTTTAAGTCATCAGGGATCGTTGTGATCTCGATGTCTTCACCCTTATCATCTTTATAATAGTATGCATCCATCTCAAATAAGTCGATCAGACCAATGAAATCGGATTCTTTACCGATAGGAATCTGAACTGGAATTGCATTCTTGCCCAGACGATCAATAATTGTCTGAACTGAGTAGAAAAAGTCAGCACCCATTTTATCCATCTTATTGATGAATGCCATACGTGGAACGTTGTATGTGTCAGCCTGACGCCATACGTTTTCTGACTGAGGCTCTACACCAGCCTTTGCATCGAATACACCAACGGCGCCATCAAGTACACGAAGTGAACGCTCTACTTCTACAGTAAAGTCTACGTGACCTGGAGTATCAATGATGTTGATTCTGTGCTCTAAAGCACCAGCCTTTGGTTTGTGATGATCCTCTAATGTCCAGTGACAGGTTGTAGCAGCGGAAGTGATTGTAATACCTCTTTCCTGCTCCTGCTCCATCCAGTCCATAGTAGCTGTACCATCATGAGTATCACCGATTTTATAGTTAACACCGGTATAGTATAAGATTCTCTCTGTAAGAGTTGTCTTACCAGCATCGATATGAGCCATAATACCAATGTTTCTTGTTCTGTCCAATGGATATTCTCTTCCAGCCAACGGATTGTCCTCCTTTTATTATTCTGTAGGCAGCACAGATTAGAATCTGTAGTGAGCAAACGCCTTGTTTGCTTCTGCCATCTTGTGCATATCTTCTTTTCTCTTTACAGATGCACCTGTGTTATTAGCTGCATCCATGATTTCTCTTGCAAGTCTTTCTTCCATGGTCTTTTCACTTCTGGCACGTGAAAATGTTGTTAACCAACGAAGTCCAAGAGCCTGTCTTCTATCTGGTCTTACATCGATAGGTACCTGATATGTTGCACCACCGATACGTCTTGCCTTAACCTCGAGTAATGGCATGATGTTGTTCATAGCCTCTTCAAATACCTCGATAGCGTCCTTACCAGTTTCAGTTGCGATACGGTCGAATGCACCGTAAACAATCTTCTGGGCAACACCCTTCTTACCATCTAACATTACGTTGTTGATAAGTTTGGTAACCACCTTGTTATTGTAAATTGGATCCGCTAATACGTCTCTCTTTGCGATATGTCCTTTACGTGGCACGGTTCTTCCCTCCTTAATATTTATTAATTCTTCGGTACTCACATTATAAAATGTGTTCGTGCTGTTACTTCCATCTCTTCTATCTATCTGATGTTTTCTGCATTTTATGCATCAACACCTTATCTCATAGCAAAAACATGGCCTAACCAGCACATTTTTTTGGAATGTTTCCAATAATACGGTTTTAATTACTTCTTAGCATCTTTTGGACGCTTAGCACCGTACTTAGAACGAGCCTGACGTCTCTTTGCAACACCTGCTGTATCAAGAGTACCTCTGATGATATGGTATCTTGTACCAGGTAAGTCCTTTACTCTACCACCACGGATAAGAACTACGCTATGCTCCTGAAGGTTGTGACCTTCACCTGGAATATAACTTGTAACTTCGATACCGTTTGATAAACGAACTCTGGCGATCTTTCTCAGAGCTGAGTTAGGCTTCTTAGGAGTAGCTGTCTTAACTGCTGTACAAACTCCTCTCTTCTGTGGAGAGCTTGTCTCAGTTGGCTTCTTCTTTAATGAGTTGAAACTTCTCTGAAGAGCTGGTGCAGTTGACTTCTTCTCTACTGTCTGTCTTCCCTTTCTAACTAACTGGTTAAATGTTGGCATGTTTTCACCTCCTACTTTCAAAATAAAAAATAATATAAGGCATACGTTCTCACGCATGCCTTACCATTATATATATTGAAATTATTCGTGTCAAGCACTTTTCAAATTTATTTATTCGTTATCAGTTGTCTCTGCCTCTACAGTTTCCAAGTCTGAAGCATTTTCTTCCGCCTCATCCTCTGCATCTGCATCGGTATCAACTGCATCTTCTAACTCTGTGCTTTCCAGATCATCTCCGAAGTCGATCTCGTCATCATCATCAAAGAAGTTGATCTCATCCATCTCTGTATCAAGCTTTACAGAACGATAACGCTTCATACCTGTACCTGCTGGAATCAGCTTACCGATAATAACGTTCTCTTTCAGACCATTCAGTGGATCTACCTTACTCTTAATAGCTGCATCTGTAAGAACCTTTGTTGTCTCCTGGAAGGACGCTGCTGACATGAAGGAATCTGTAGCAAGCGATGCCTTTGTAATACCAAGCATTACCTGTGAGCCTTCTGCCGGCTGTTTGCCTTCTGCGATGAGCTGCTCATTTGTATCTTCAAAATCAAGAACGTCAACCAGTGTTCCCGGAAGGTAGGATGAATCTCCGTTATCCTCGATCCTGATCTTCTTTAACATCTGACGAACAATGATCTCGATATGCTTATCATTGATATCAACACCCTGAAGTCTGTATACTCGCTGTACTTCACGAAGCATGTAATCCTGAACTGCACGGATACCTTTGATCTTTAAGATATCATGTGGATTAACAGAACCTTCTGTTAATTCATCACCGGCTTCCAGAACCTGATCGTCCAGAACCTTGATACGGGAACCATAAGGAATTAAGTATGCCTTTGATTCACCTGTCTCGTCATTTGTGATAACGACTTCTCTCTTCTTCTTATTATCACGAAGCTGAACCTTACCGCCAAACTCTGCGATGATCGCAAGTCCCTTTGGTTTTCTTGCTTCGAACAACTCTTCTACTCTAGGAAGACCCTGTGTAATATCATCACCGGCAACACCACCAGTATGGAATGTTCTCATGGTAAGCTGTGTACCAGGCTCACCGATTGACTGAGCTGCGATGATTCCGGCAGCTTCACCAACCTGTACCGGCTGTCCGGTTGCCATGTTGGCACCGTAACATTTTGCACATACACCAAGGTGTGACTTACATGTCAGGATCGTTCTGATCTTAAGCTTTGCATCCTGTCTTGTAACACCTGTATCCGGATCAAGGAACGGAACACCGTTTGAATCTACACCCTGATTTACGATCAGAGCAGCTCTCTTTGGTGATACCATGTGGTTTGCCTTAACTAAAAGGTTACCATCTTTATCGTATACAGATTCTGCAAGGTAACGACCTGTAATTCTCTCCTGGAAGGATTCGATTACTTCTTTGCCTTCCATGAATGCTTCTACTTCCATACCAGGAATTGCTTTTCCTGCACAACAATCTGTCTCACGAATGATCAGATCCTGTGATACGTCAACCAGACGTCTGGTCAGGTATCCTGAATCGGCTGTACGAAGCGCTGTATCGGACAGACCCTTACGAGCACCATGTGCTGAAATGAAGTACTCCAGAACGTCAAGACCTTCACGGAAGTTCGACTTGATTGGAAGTTCAATCGTACGTCCGGTTGTATCTGCCATCAGACCACGCATACCAGCCAGCTGTTTGATCTGCTGGTTAGATCCACGGGCACCGGAATCTGCCATCATGAAGATGTTGTTATATTTATCAAGTCCGTCCAGAAGGGCTTTTGTCAGAACCTTATCGGCTTCTTCCCAAACCTTAACAACAGCGAGGTATCTCTCCTCCTCTGTCATAAGGCCACGTCTGAACATCTTTGTGATCTTGTCAACCTGAGTCTGAGCATCTGCAAGGATCTGCTTCTTCTCGTCCGGCACCTTCATATCTGAAATAGATACTGAAATAGCACCTCTGGTTGAATACTTGTAACCGATTGCCTTTACGTCATCCAGAACTTCAGCAGTCTTGGTTGCGCCATGTGTATTGATACATTTGTCAAGGATCGGCTTTAACTGTTTCTTACCAACATGGAAATCAATCTCAAGTTTCAGGATATTGTCAGGATTTGTTCTGTCAACATATCCAAGATCCTGAGGAATGATCTCGTTGAACAGCAAACGACCGAGTGTAGTATCGATGATACCTGTAACCTCTGTTCCGTCTTCTGTTGTAACAGTTCTTCTTACCTTTATCTTAGAGTGGAGAGTGATCTCCTTGTTCTCATATGCAAGCAGTGCTTCGTTCTTTGACTTGAAGAACTTGCCTTCTCCGATATCGCCATCCTTCTCCATTGTCAGATAGTAGATACCAAGGACCATATCCTGTGAAGGAACGGCAACCGGAGCACCATCTGAAGGCTTCAGAAGGTTATTCGGGGACAGGAGCAGGAATCTACATTCCGCCTGTGCCTCAACTGTAAGTGGAAGGTGAACAGCCATCTGGTCACCATCGAAATCGGCGTTGAACGCTGTACATACCAGTGGATGAAGCTTGATTGCCTTACCTTCTACAAGGATAGGCTCAAATGCCTGGATACCCAGTCTGTGAAGTGTAGGAGCACGGTTTAACATAACCGGATGCTCTTTGATTACATCTTCCAGTACATCCCAAACTTCCGGCTCAAGCTTTTCTACCATCTTCTTAGCAGCTTTAATGTTATTTGCTCTGCCGCTGGCTGTCAGTTCTTTCATAACAAATGGCTTGAATAATTCAATTGCCATTTCCTTTGGAAGACCACACTGATAAATCTTAAGTTCCGGTCCTACTACGATAACAGAACGTCCTGAATAGTCAACACGCTTACCAAGAAGGTTCTGACGGAAACGTCCCTGCTTACCCTTTAACATATCGGACAGAGACTTTAATGCTCTATTACCCGGACCTGTTACAGGACGGCCTCTTCTACCATTATCAATTAACGCATCAACAGCTTCCTGAAGCATTCTCTTCTCGTTTCTGACAATGATGTCAGGAGCGTTCAAATCAAGAAGTCTTCTTAAGCGGTTATTTCTGTTGATAATTCTTCTATATAAGTCATTCAGGTCAGATGTAGCAAATCTGCCGCCATCCAACTGAACCATAGGTCTGATATCCGGTGGGATAACCGGAATAACATCCATGATCATCCACTCCGGCTTATTCTCAGAATTACGGAATGCTTCAACAACTTCCAGTCTCTTGATGATTCTGGCTCTCTTCTGTCCGCTTGAATTCTTAAGCTCAGCCTTTAATTCTTCGCTTTCTTTATCCAGATCGATTGCTCTTAAGAGCTCCTGAATGGACTCAGCACCCATTCCTGCACGGAAGGAGCCGTATCCGAAGTCCTCTTCAGCCTTTCTGTATTCCTGCTCTGTCAAAACTTGCTTATAAGTAAGCGGTGTGTCCTTTGGATCAAGAACAATATAAGATGCAAAGTATAATACCTTTTCAAGTACTCTTGGAGAAATATCAAGGATCAGTCCCATACGGCTAGGAATACCTTTGAAATACCAGATATGGGATACCGGTGCTGCAAGCTCGATATGACCCATACGCTCTCTACGAACGCTGGCCTTTGTAACCTCTACACCACATCGATCACAGATAATACCTTTATATCTGATCTTCTTGTATTTACCACAATGACATTCCCAGTCCTTGCTAGGTCCAAATATTCTCTCACAGAACAAACCGTCTTTTTCCGGTTTTAATGTTCTGTAGTTGATAGTCTCAGGTTTCTTAACCTCACCATGTGACCATTCTCTGATTTTTTCAGGAGATGCAAGTCCGATTCTAATTGCGTCAAAGCTTAAAGCCTGTTCCTGTTCTGGAGTTTCCATGTTAAATTCTGGCATCTTACAAAATCTCCTTTCTAAAATTCATCATCTGAGTTGTCATCATAATCATCGCTGTAATCATCCAGATATTCTCCGTCTGATAATGATGTCAGCTCATCATTTTCATCTGTTCCGCTGAAGCCCGCTTCTTCAAATTCACGTCCATCAGCTTCCCGTTTATCATCATCGATCATGCTCTTAACATTCTCGTCATACGCTTCGATCGTCTCACCGAGATCAACCTCTGTCATATCGTCTTTTACAACTCTGACATCGAGACCAAGTGACTGGAATTCCTTCAGCAGTACCTTGAATGACTCAGGGATACCAGGTGTAGGAATGTTCTCACCCTTAATGATCGCTTCATATGTCTTAACACGTCCGATTACATCATCCGACTTAACAGTCAGAATTTCCTGTAATGTATATGATGCACCGTATGCTTCCAGTGCCCAAACTTCCATCTCACCGAAACGCTGTCCACCGAACTGAGCTTTACCACCCAGAGGCTGCTGTGTAACTAATGAGTACGGACCGGTTGAACGTGCATGGATCTTATCATCAACCAGATGGTGGAGCTTAAGATAATGCATGTAACCGATTGTTACAGGGCTGTCAAATTCTTCACCGGTTCTACCGTCACGAAGCTGTACCTTACCGGTTCTGTCGATCGGAACGCCCTTCCATTCTTCTCTGTGATCTCTGTTCTCATAGAGGTAATTCATTACTTCTTCTGAAACAGAATCTTTATATTTCTCGTAGAAGTTCTCCCACTCAGTATTTGCATAATCATTCGCCATCTCAAGAGTATCCATGATATCAAACTCGTCTGCACCATCAAACACAGGAGTTGAAACCTTGAATCCGAGAACCTGTGAAGCAAGACCAAGATGGATTTCAAGAACCTGTCCGATATTCATACGTGAAGGAACGCCCAGTGGGTTCAACACGATATCGAGCGGACGGCCATTTGGAAGGAATGGCATATCTTCTACCGGAAGTACACGGGAAATTACACCCTTGTTACCATGACGACCAGCCATCTTATCTCCTACCTGGATCTTTCTCTTCTGAGCAATGTATACTCTGACTGATTTATTAACACCCGGTGAAAGTTCATCACCATTTTCTCTTGTGAAGATCTTGGTATCCATGATGACACCAAATGCTCCATGAGGAACCTTCAGGGAAGTATCTCTTACTTCTCTTGCCTTCTCACCAAAGATGGCACGAAGGAGTCTTTCCTCTGCTGTCAGTTCTGTCTCTCCCTTAGGAGTAACCTTACCGACAAGGATATCTCCGGCACGAACCTCAGCACCGATACGGATAATACCATTCTCATCCAGATCCTTTAATGCATCATTAGACAGTCCAGCAAGATCTCTTGTGATCTCTTCCGGTCCGAGCTTGGTATCTCTCGCTTCGCATTCGTACTCCTCAATATGAATAGATGTATATACATCATCTTTTACAAGTCTTTCACTTAAAAGAACAGCATCCTCGTAGTTGTAACCTTCCCAGGTCATGAAACCGATCAGAGGATTCTTTCCAAGTGCGATCTCTCCACCTGAAGTAGATGGTCCGTCTGCGATAACCTCTCCAGCCTTAACATGCTCGCCCTTGAATACGATAGGTCTCTGGTTCATACAGTTACCCTGATTGCTTCGTGCGAACTTGATAACGTGGTAGATATCCTTTGTTCCATCTTCATCTGCCTTAATACAGATTTCCTTACTTGTGGAATATTCAACTACACCATCTCTCTTTGCAACGATACATACACCTGAATCAACAGCTGCCTTTGCTTCCATACCGGTACCTACAACGGCTGATTCGGTAAGCATAAGCGGAACTGCCTGACGCTGCATGTTTGATCCCATCAGAGCACGGTTTGCATCATCGTTCTCAAGGAAAGGAATCATGGATGTAGCAACTGAGAATACCATCTTAGGAGAAACGTCCATCAGATCAACTCTTGATTTCGGGAACTCTGTTGTATCCTCTCTGTATCTTCCTGATACGTTGTTATTTACGAAATGACCATCTGCATCCAGAGGTTCATTTGCCTGTGCAACTCTGTAATTATCTTCTTCATCTGCCGTCAGATAAATAACCTCATCTGTAACTACAGGGTTTGCAGGATCTGATTTATCCAGTTTTCTGTATGGTGCTTCTACAAAACCATACTCATTGATTCTTGCATAAGTAGCCAGAGAGTTGATCAGACCGATGTTAGGACCTTCAGGAGTCTCGATAGGACACATTCTACCATAATGAGTATAGTGTACATCTCGAACCTCGAATCCTGCTCTGTCTCGTGACAAACCACCGGGACCAAGGGCTGATAATCTTCTCTTATGAGTCAGCTCAGACAATGGGTTGTTCTGATCCATGAACTGTGACAACTGGGAACTTCCGAAGAATTCCTTAACTGCTGCTGTTACAGGCTTGATGTTGATCAGAGACTGTGGAGTGATCGTCTCTACGTCCTGAGTCGTCATTCTCTCTCTTACAACTCTTTCCAGTCTGGAAAGACCGATTCTATACTGATTCTGAAGAAGTTCTCCGACTGCACGGATACGTCTGTTACCAAGGTGATCGATATCATCCTTTGTTCCAATACCATATTCAAGGTGAATGTTGTAGTTAATTGAAGCGATAATGTCTTCTTTTGTTATATGCTTTGGAACAAGGTCAGATGCATCTCTTGCGATAGCTGCCTTTAATTCTTCTTCGTCTGAATATTCATTTAAAAGGGTTTCAAGAACAGGATAGTATACACCCTCATGGATACCTACTTCAGCAGGATCAAATCCAACATACTTGGACAGATCTACTACCATATTTGAAAGCACCTTTACGTTACGTTCTTCTGTCTGGATCATAACATATGGTACAGCAGCATCCTGGATATCCTTTGCCTGTGCTCTTGTAAGTGTCGTGCCTGCTTCTGCGATCACTTCACCGGTTGCCGGATCGATCGCATCCTCTGCAAGTATCTGACCTGTGATTCTGTTCTGGAATGCCAGCTTCTTATTGAACTTATAACGTCCAACCTTTGCAAGATCATAACGTCTTGGATCAAAGAACATTGCATTGATCAGGTTCTCTGCACTCTCTACTGCAAGAGGCTCACCCGGTCTTATTTTTTTGTACAGCTCAAGAAGACCATCCTGATATGTCTCAGAAGGATCCTTTTCAATACTTGCTAAAATCTTTGGTTCTTCGCCAAACAGATCGATAATCTCTGCATTTGTTCCGATTCCCAGTGAACGGATAAGTACTGTGATAGGCACCTTTCTGGTTCTATCTACACGAACATAGAAAACATCATTCGAATCTGTTTCGTACTCTAACCATGCACCACGGTTTGGGATAACTGTACAGGAGTACAGCTTCTTACCAATCTTATCATGTGCAATATCATAGTAGATACCAGGTGAACGCACCAACTGGCTTACGATAACTCGCTCTGCACCGTTGATCACAAATGTACCTGTCTCGGTCATAAGAGGAAGATCACCCATGAAAATCTCATGTTCTGACATTTCCTTTGCGTCATTTGCATGGAGTCTTACTTTTACTTTAAGCGGTGCAGCATATGTTGCATCTCTTTCCTTGCACTCTTCGATTGAGTACTTCACATCATCTCTACATAACTGGAAATCTACAAACTCAAGACTAAGCTGTCCTGTATAGTCAGTAATAGGAGAGATATCTTTAAATGCCTCCTTCAGACCATCGGTAAGGAACCACTGGTATGAGTTTTTCTGAACTTCGATAAAGTTAGGCATCTCCAGTACATCTTTCTGTCTGGAATAACTCATTCGGATACCTTTACCAGATTGAACAGGACTAATTCTGTTTTTTTCCATCGACACATTCACCCCTTGGAATTTATTTTTAAGCGTATATTCTGTTGAAATGCTTACATTTAACCGAAATATATTAGCCGTGTCATTATATGTCTGGTTTGAACGCAAACCAACCCATAGTATAGACATCCTACACTATATCACATTTTCAAGGTATATGTCAAGAAATATTCGGAATTTTTTATTAAAGAATTGTATATGAACTTTTATCCATATTTATATGCCCCTCTGCATTCTTTTGAAACAGCCTGCAGCGGTATTATTACAGAACAGATACATAACGCTGACTATATCATGTCGTATCTGTGTTCAGAATCTTAAAATCACTTATTCGGTCTCAACTGCTCTTATTGATAAAAATGATCAGTTCGCCGGAACTTTGACAAAAACGACCTGGCAGGTAATTCTCCCGCCAGGTCGAAAGATATTCATAAATACAAGGAATAAAATTACTTTAATGTAACCTTAGCGCCTTCAGCCTCTAACTTAGTCTTAGCTTCCTCAGCCTCGTCCTTTGAAGCTCCCTCTTTGATAACCTTTGGAGCGCCATCAACAGCATCCTTAGCTTCCTTTAAGCCAAGACCTGTGATCTCACGAACAACCTTGATAACCTTAACCTTGTTAGGACCAACTTCTGTAAGTTCGATATCGAATGAATCCTTCTCTTCTGCTGCTGGAGCGTCTCCGCCTGCTGCTGCTACAACAACACCTGCTGCTGCTGATACACCGAATTCTTCCTCACATGCTTTAACTAAGTCATTTAATTCTAATACTGATAAACCTTTGATTACTTCAATAATTTCCTGAGTTGTCATTATTATTTCCTCCATTAATATAATATAGTTTAATAATTGCTGCTTCTATTAAATAGAAGCCGACGTGCCTGTATGCACAAATAATTAAGCTTCCTTCTGTTCTGCAATCTGCTTGATAACACGAGCGAAGTTTGCAATAGGTGACTGGATACTTCCAAGGAATTTGGAAATAAGTACTTCTCTTGAAGGAATGTTTGCAATAACTGCGATACCTGCTGCATCGTAGAATGTACCTTCTACAACGCCACCCTTAAGCTCAAGTGCCGGAGCAGTCTTTGCGAAGTTAGCCAGGATTCTGGCTGCTGCTGTAGCATCTGTCTTACAGATAGCTAATCCGGTAGGTCCTTCGAGACATGGCTTCAGTCCCTCGAACTCTGTGCCTTCAATAGCGAAGTTGATCATGGTGTTCTTGTATACCTTATAAACAACCCCAGCTTCTCTTAACTGCTTACGAAGCTGTGTGTCCTGCTCAACTGTAAGTCCACGGTAGTCAACTACAACTGCTGTCTGAGCACCATCTAAGTTAGCTTTGATTTCTTCAACTACTGGCTTCTTAATCTCTACCTTTGCCATAATGCGCCTCCTTGTTTTACTAATGACTGCACATAGTTAACAGAAAGCATCTTCTGCTAAAATAAGAAAAGCTCTCTGTCGATAAGACAGAGAGCATATAGTTAAAATAATATTAACGATATATTCCTCGGTAGGTGTTTTTCAACTTATGCCATCCGGCACCTACTGTCTTCGGCAGTTCATCGGGGGATACTTTACCATAACACAAGGAATATGTCAATACGTTTTTTCACTTTTTGATGTAAATTTTCACTTTTCCATGTAAATTTACACTTTTTCGTGCAAATACTTTTGCTCACATTATTTATGATGTGTAATTCTTTTATATCTGTTTTTGTCTGGATCTTATTCTTCCCATTTCTTTACAAGAATGCTGGCATTGTGTCCACCAAATCCAAGAGAATTGCTCAGTGCATATGTAATGTCCTTATGAACGCCCTCACCCTTTGTATAATTCAGGTCGATCTCGCCTTCTGTCTCACGAAGACCTACTGTTGGGTGAATGTATCCATCTTCGATAGATTTTACGCATGTAATAAATTCAACTGCTCCGGCCGCGCCAAATAAATGACCGATCATGGATTTTGTAGAATTAATATTTACATTATATGCATCTTCACCAAATGCTTTCTTAATTGCTCTTGTCTCATAGAGATCATTGTGGTGGGTACTTGTTCCGTGTGCATTGATATAATCAACGTCTGCCGGTGTAATGCCAGCCTCGTTGATCGCGAGTGTCATGGCTCTTGCTGCACCCTCTCCATCCTCGGCAGGGGATGTAATGTGAAATGCATCACAGGTGGAACCATATCCGACAACCTCTGCAAGGATCTTTGCTCCTCTTGCCTGCGCATGCTCCAGAGATTCCAGAACTACGACTCCAGCTCCTTCACCGATAACGAATCCACATCTGTCTTTGTCAAACGGAATCGACGCACGATCTGCTTCCGTTGCACTTGAAAGAGCTGTCATGGAGATAAATCCTGAAACATTTGTCTCACAGATCGGTGATTCAGCGCCTCCGGCTACCATCACATCTGCATCTCCGACCTGAATATAACGATATGCCTCGCCAATGCTGTTTGTTCCTGTCGCACATGCTGTTACAACATCTGTACATTTGCCCTTTAAGCCATATGCGATCGCTACATTTCCGGCTGCCATATTCGAGATCATCATAGGAACCATCATTACACTGACACGGTTTGCCTTACCATTCATAACCTTGGCATGTTCCTTTTCGATCGTAGCTACACCGCCAAGTCCGTTACCGATACAGGTTCCAAATCTTGTCAGATCTTCTTTCTCAAGATCAATACCGGCATTCTTGATTGCTTCGCCTGTAGCTGCAACTGCATACTGGCAGAACGGCTCCATTCTTCTGGCTGCCTTTGGATCCATATATTGTTTCGGATCAAAATCTTTTACTTCGGCACCCATTTTGCATTTATATTCGGATACATCAAATTTTGTAATCTCGCCAATACCTACTTTATTCTTCTTAATGCCATCCCAGAATTCTTCTACATTATTTCCGATTGGGGTTACAGCACCCATTCCTGTTACAACTACTCTTTTCATCTCGTTTTCCTTTCAAAAGACAATCTATCCATTTGGTACATATAAACATGTACCGTCGCAATGCTCATTGTACCATTTCACCTGTCGGTTCAATGTTGGTTTCGCATTATGCTGGTATGTGTAAACACATCCCATCGCAATGCTCATTGTACCATCTCGTTTTTAAAACCGCAAGTGTTGGTCTGTTTCTCTTTCAAAATATCTATTTCTCTTTCAGAATATCCATCATCTCAGCGATCATTTCTTCATCCTGAAGCCGGAACAGAATCTCTACTCGTCTGGATGCTTCCAGATCGACAGATCCATCCTCCTTATAAATCGGATTGCTGTAAGACTTTCCATTTGCCGTCAGCACACTTCGGAGCAGTTCAACATCCGTGGAGCTTATGATCCCGTTGCTCTCGGTCAGGCAATACTTCGCAACAGAAAAGGCTCTCTGCTGGGAAAGTTCAAGATTATAAATATAAGATCCATTCGTATCTGTATGACCTTCTATAATAATCTCCGATACATAATCACGATATTTTTCATCTAACAGTACATTACAATATTTGGGAAGAAATTCCTTTAAGAACGTCTTTCCTTCTTCCTTCAGATCACTGTCTGCTACATCAAACAAAACGCTTGCATCAAATGTGATCGCTCCGGTTTTTTCGTCAACTTTTACATTTAACGAACTGTCTGCAAACTCATCGCGGAGAGCCGCCACCAGATCACTTCGGATGCCTGCGATACGGTCAAGCTCCTCCTGCTGGTCTTTTAAGAGCTGTTCCTGCTCTTTAATGATCTCCTTCTGCTTATCAAGCTCTGCCTGTTTGCTCTCGTACTGGCTCTTTGACTGCATCAGTGTAAATGAAATGATCAGGATAAAGATCAGAAGGAGTGCTGCCATCATATCAGAATAAGACAGCCAGTAGGAGGTTTCTTCTTCCTCCGGTCTTCTTCGTTTCTTGCTCATGCCTTATCCCTCCCTGCTGCTCTGTTCGATCGCTCTCGGGCGGTTCAATCTGCCACGGAAGATGTCATTCTGATCTTTCGTCAGGATACGGATATCTCCGATGTCCTCATGCATAGATTTCAGATAAGCCAATGTCTCCTCGATGGCTTTCTGTGTTGCTATCGTTGCTTCCAACTGTTTCTTCTGGAAATCCAGTTCCAGATTACCGTTATCGTAAGTCGCATCCGGACGTACATACCGTTTGAACTCTGCTACAAATTCATCCAGCTTATGATATGCCTGTTCCAGAACCGTCTTAAAGATCAGATTAAATGTCAGGGAAAAGATCATTCCATAGATAGAGGTATGGAATGCAACCTTGATACCATCCATCAGAGGTCCGATACTGTTCGTGATCTCTTCTGCTGATCCAGTGTTAAATGCCTGAAGTCCGATTGACAGACCGATAAAGGTACCAAGAATACCAAGTCCGGTCATGGCACCCGGCACCAGACTCAGACGACCTTTTTCAACCGCATCATCGATCAGCTGGTAATTGATAAAATCTTCGATATCGCAGGCATATTTTCCTTCCTCATCCTGCTCCAGACGTTTCATTTCTTCCACATAATCTACATAGGAATTTCTCAGATGTTCCTCATTAAAGATACCATACCGGGTCTCGGTACGATACAGATCCCAAAGAAGCTTCTTTTCTTTTGCATAGTCGCCCTTGATATAGCTGATGGCTATACGAAAATCTTCCCCCATCTGGTCGATATGCTTCAAATGCTTATATGCATAGACAAATATCGCTCCCACGATTCCAAACATACAGACACTGATCAGCACATTTGCCGGATCCAGACTATCATTTGTCACATTCAGTAAAATACAGATACCGAGCATCACCACATAGACAACAGGCAGCCACTTTTTATTCAGCTCTACCTTCATGTTCTGCTTCTTACGGAATGCTCTTGCCGCACGTTCATTCTGCGGCCGAATGGTTTTTAACCGGTTTCGTTTGTTCATTTTTTCGTTTCCTCTCGTATGATCTCATTCAGCCTTTTCATTCGTATCTGCTAAAGCGTTTCCCCATTCGTTTTATTGTAGCATTAATCCGCATTTTTTACCATCACGATGCGTAAAAAAACGGCACCAGATACAAATAAATTCGATCATCTGTACCTGATGCCATTGTTTTGCCGTTTCTCCGGATCAATACCATGTATCCGGGTTATATGGATCAAATGTATGCACATCTATCTTATAATTCTTCTTCCAGAAATCTGCAGTGCTTTTATACGATGCGATCTGGATACAATGTTCATCAACGCTTGTCAAAGGTGTCTGATCCATTCTGAATTCTGTAATCTTATGATAGTCTTCCGGCAGGCACTCCAAATATGTACTTTTATTATTCGCCATATTACCATTTAGCTCTCCAAACATATAGCCGTCTTCATAGATCACCATTCCGATCGTGTGAAAATACATCTTTGTATGTTCATCATGAACCGCATTATAATTCTTGAGCGAACCATATATGGTTGGCTGCAGATTTCGATAATATTCTTTTTCCGAATCATTGTATACAACCATTCCATATGCTCCGTAGTATTTTGCTGCCTCGACCATATACCAGACCGCCCCGCAATTATATTCTTTATATGGGAATGAACCTATATAGGCATCCATCAACCTTATCATCTCTCCCATATCAAGATTTTTTGCAGATTTCTTGTACTTCTTTTCATAGCCCGCTCTCAGCTCTTTGATCAATCTGTTTACTTTTAAAGTATTCGCCAGCGTTCCCCAGGTATAAACCGATTCCTTCAAAACTGTTTTTTTCTCTGCCTTTGTGATGCCCTCCATTTTAAGTGTCGTTACTTTTTCTTTTCCATAATAGATCTCAAGATCATAAGGATCTTTTACCAGGCTGTCTATATAAATACGGGTCATATAGTTATATCCTGCATTTATATAAGGCGCAATGTTATAATATTCCAGTCCATAATCTCCAAGGATTTCCCAGACGGATGATTCAAGTTTTCCGGTGTATGTCCGGAACAGGACTTTTACATCTTTATAATTTGGCAGATATGTTGTCGCTCCACCAGAGCCATCGATCACAGGCAGATCCGCTTCACGATATCCATATGTGTCTCCGTATTTGGCAATAAACTTTCTTGGATTTACCGGTTTCTTGGAATAGATGATCAGTCCTTTCGTTTTGCTCACAACACCTTCTCCCATGTTGCTCAACTCAACGATCTTTTCGCCATCCTCATCATACGACTCTGACAGGACCATCTGATTGTTACCGATTTTTTTTGCTTTTTTCTTCGTTTTTATAAAATATGGATTGTTTTTTATCTCTGTGTTTTTAAGTGCATTTTTTCCGATCTTTTTCATTATCAGATTTTGATTGTCCAGATTCGTTTCATACAGATTTCTGCAATTCTGAAATGCTCCTGCTTCAAATACCTTCAGATTGGATGCGTCATAGAAAATAAGAGTCAGAAGATTGGTACATCCGTAAAATGCCTGTTTTTTTACTGTACGGATGTTATTTCCCAATGTGACCTTCCATATTTTCTTGTTATTGTAAAACGCTTTTTTCCCAACAGACGTAACCTTAAAACTATAAGTTCCCTTATACTTTCCTGTCTTCGATGTAATCTTTATACTGGCAGGCACCATCACCTCAGTGCGCTTCTTTTTTGCTTTTTTGGTAAATCCCGTTACCTCTACCGTTTTCTTCTTCGGGGTCAGTGCGGTTATCCTGTAGGTATAATTCCCTACCGTGACTTTTGTTCCCACTTTTGCATTTTTGATCTTTACAGTCTTTGCTGCCGCAAGTTCCGGTGTCTCACATTCCAATGCTGCCGCGTTTGCTGTAAATGGCCCGCTCATGCATAACATGACTGCCGCCATGCACCAGACAACGAACCGCTTTAATCTGCTTTTCATTTTTCCCATAATCATCTCTCCTTTACTTATAATCATGAATGTCAGGCATCTACTATAATAGACAGGATGACTCCTAAAAAAGTTTTAACATAGTCTTCAAAAAAAATCCAGATAGAGCATTTCTGCCATATCCGGACTTCTGCTAAAATATACATATTACCTGTTCTGCCTATGCTCTTATCCTATAATTGTCTTGATTTCCGTCTCACTCATATCGGTTACATCCATGATCTGCTCTAAGGAATAGCCTTTCTTATGCATTTTCAGGATAACCTCAGATTTTCCAATAGTCTTGCCTCGTGCTTCGCCTATTTTTTCGCCCTCTGACCTGCCAGCGACCATGCCAGCAGCTCTACCAGCGGCTTCACCCTTTGCATATCCCATTTCTTCTACGCCTTCACTCAGATTACACATGACTTTCACCTCATCTCTAATACCATTTCTGTCTACCGGTATGTCATACTCCTGTTTCATAAGCTTCAATTTTTGTTCTGCCGTCATTGTCTGCGACAATAATGTTCCAAGTAATCGATGCAGTTCATATTGTTCTTCCTTTGGTGGAATCTCCTTTGCCAGACCGATCATCACGATGTTAGGGATATCCAGATTGCCTTTCCAATCCTGTTCGCCAAGTAAATCATCTTTTACCATATGAATATGACTCAGACTGTTCTCTTTCATATTCATACAGATCCAGATGGAATACACCTGTTTGATCTCATTATAATCAGAACCTGTAAATTCCCGCTCTTTCTGGGATGACACCAGTCTTGCCGTATAGAAGATTGCCCGATTTAAGATATGATACTTCGTCGGTTCATTCTTCTGGGCTTCCAGATTGATGATCATTTTCGCCAGTCCATCCCGCATCCGTACATAGAAGATAATATCAAAATATATCTTTCCCTCATCAATTTCGGAACTTTCTGTATTCAGTCCGACAATCCGTTCACCGGTTCTGGCATCCACCGTTTCTTTGTTCGTTAATCCCGGTTCTACCGGAACCTGGCTGATATACGGTTCACCTTCAATCAATGATGCAACCGTATCTGCATCCATACCTTTAAATTCTTCTACTACCCTGATCAGTATATGCGCCAATATGATCTTCTGTCCAAGCAAGCGCTTGGCACTGGCATCATACTGTGCTTTCTGATCAGTAGCCTTGGAGGAATATACAATTTCGTTATCCATATTTCAACTCCTTTCCCGATAAAACAGAATAACATGCATATTTTAGCTTTGTATATTGCCTCCGTCTCTCCAAGTTTGATTGTAACGGATATCAGAAAGGAAAACAAGTTTATAATTATTTATCAATATTTCGCAAAATCATTTAATAAACTTGCCGCAGCCTGTGGATTCCTCTTTTTTTCAATCAAATATTGAATAATCTTCTCCAACTCCTCTGCTGCATCAATCGTCATAAAAATCTTATATGCCATATTTTGTCCTCATATCTGCCACAAATGCATCTGCGTCTATACATGCTCCCTGCCCTGCGTGTTCCCTCGCATCTTCCAGTCTTTTCAGTACATCTTCTTCGGACATACTTTGATATATGTTGTTACTTCTTTTAATCTCAAATGGAAATCCATTTGCGGCTACTGCCTGTGTCAAAAAGATTCTTATCGCTGTCGTAGTATCTGTTCCCAAATCCTTGAACAAACTATCTGATTTTCTTTTTAATTCATCGTCTACTCTAACCTGAATTGTACTTGCCATATAGTGCCTCCTTCATTCTTGCTGTTGTATTGTATTTGTATTGATATATCAATATATTGTATTGCTTTTATATGTTTATATTACAATATCAAATATAAAAAAACAATATTAATGATAATTCCATTACAAAAGCAAGATAAATTTTGAAAAATAAAAATGCTATAACGAGGCAACGCCGGATACATATAAAATTGTATCCGGCATTGTCTACTTTTATCTATATTCTATTTCGTCTTACAGGCTCATGCCACCGTCTACACGGATAACCTGTCCTGTAATGTAAGATGCCTTGTCGGATGCAAGGAATGCTGCTGTCTCAGCGATATCTGACACCTCACCCAGTCTCTTAACTGTGATATGATCGAGCATCGCATCCTTCATCTTATCTGACATTGCGTCTGTCATATCTGTCTTGATGAATCCCGGCGCGATCGCATTTGCTGTTACGCCACGGCTGCCAAGCTCCTTTGCTACAGACTTCGTCATGCCGATGATTCCGGCTTTGGATGCAGCATAGTTGATCTGTCCTGCATTTCCCTCAATGCCGACTACGGATGACATGTTGATGATCCTGCCGTACTTCTGCTTCATCATCGGTCTGTACACATGCTTGATACAGTTAAATGCACCCTTCAGGTTGATATTGATAACCTGATCGAAGTCTTCTTCCTTCATACCGAGCATGATATTATCTCTTGTAATACCGGCATTGTTTACGAGGATATCAACTCTGCCATACTGCTCTAGTGCGAACTTGATAAGTCCCTCTGCTTCTGCAAAATCAGCTACATTTGCCTTATAAGCAACTGCTTCTCCGCCAGCTTCCTTGATCTCTGCTACGAGACTGTTTGCACGCTCCTCTGAGCCATTATAATTGACAACTACCTTTGCGCCATATCCTGCAAATGTCTTTGCAATGGCTCTGCCGATACCACGTCCGGCACCTGTTACGACTGCTACTTTATCCTTAAGCATTCAGTTCCTCCAATTTCTTCAGATCATCAACCGTTGCGATGTTGATGCATTTCATTTCCTTGTTGATCTTTCTCATGAAGCCGGACAGAGTCTTTCCAGGTCCAACCTCTACAAATGTATCTACGCCGTCTGCGATCATAGCTTCGATACTCTGCTGCCATCTGACAGATGAATATACCTGACGCATCAGTAAAGTCTTAACCTCTGAAGCATCTGTTACATAACATGCATCGGCATTACATACATATGGAAGGAAATCTTCTGCGATCTCTACATCTCTTAAGTATGCATATAACTTTTCACCGGCCGGTTCCAGCATCTTGGAATGGAATGGGCCGCTGACATTTAACTTGATCACTCTCTTGGCTCCTGCTGCCTGAAGGGCTTCACATGCTTTGTCAAGGGCTTCTGTCTCACCAGAAATAACGATCTGTCCCGGACAGTTATAATTTGCAATCTGGACATTGCCCGGAGTCTCCTCACAGACCTTTGCGATCACTTCTGCATCTGTAGCAATAACGGCTGCCATAGCACCCTGACCAAGCGGAACTTCATTCTGCATCAGGATACCACGCTGTCTTACGGTCTTGATCGCATCCGAAAGCTTCATCGCACCACAGGCTGTCAGTGCGCTGTACTCACCAAGCGACAGACCTGCGAATACATCTGCCTTCAATCCTGCATTCTTTACATGCTCATAGATAGCAAGCTCTGCTGCCACCATCGCAGGCTGTGTATATTCTGTCTTGTTGATATCTTCATTTTCCTCAAAGCAGATTTTCTTCAGATCAATGTCAAGTACACTGTCTGCTGTATCGATCACTGCCTTACTGTCTTCAAAATTGTCATAAAAATCCTTAGCCATGCCTACATACTGAGCACCCTGGCCAGGAAAAATCACTGCTGTTTTACCCATTCTTTTCACCTGTCTATTCTTTATATTTACTGACAACGGCCGAACATCATTCACTCTTTGACTGTCGTCATCGTCTGTTCCTCTATACTAAAAGAAGCAGCCAGTCTGTCATCCACCAACCTGCGCTGGGCAAATCTGGTATATAGACATCTTCGCTGCCTCTTGTCTGCTTCTGATGTGAATTATTCTTCTACACCTTTGCTCTTAAGATAGTTAAGTACGTCTTCGAATGTAGCAACGTCTTCAAGCTCCTCAGCAGGGATCTCAACGTCGAATTCATCTTCCATCTTCATTACTATCTCATATAAATCTAATGAATCTACTCCTAAATCATCTTTGAAGTTAGTATCGAGCTGCATCTCATCCTGTGATACTCCTAACTGCTCTTCGAAAATAGCTTTTACCTTATCGAACATATTAATAATTCCTCCTAAATATAGTAAATGTTTATCTCACTGCCCCGCGGACGATTATAATATAACGCATGGATACAGTAAAGTCAACAAAATACTGTTCCGTTTTTTTCCTTTTTTTCTATCTGTTTCTGACAGCATCTAACGGCTGCAGTTTCGATGCAAATCTCGCAGGAAAATATCCGGCACATATCGCAAGCAGAATGGCTCCGACAACGGCTCCGGCTGCAAGCTCCCATGGGATCATTGCAATCTGCGTTCCCTTTGCCAGATCGAACATTTTGACAGCAATCTTATCCACGATTCCTTTAAACCCGTAAGACAGAAGAACGCCTGCCACACCACCTGCTGCCCCGATAATGCCTGCTTCTGTCAGAAACAGAATCTGCAGCTCATCCGGATCACAGCCAAGCACCTTTAATACTCCGATCTCATTGATCCGGTCAAATACAGATGTTGTCATCGTATTGCTGATTCCGATCACCGCTACGATCAGTGCAATCGCTCCGATACCACCCAGTAAAAGCTGTACCATCTTCAAATATTTCTGTATCGTATCCAGATACTCTTTCTCATTTTCCGTCGTATACCCCATATCCTGAAGCTTCTTCACGGTAGAATCGACATGATCGATATTATCAACAGTCACAACCGCTCCGGAATATACGAAATCCTTGTACGGATTTCCATTTGCATCAAGCGGCTGTCCCGGCAGCGTTCCCCCACTGGATACTCTGCCTAAAAAGCTCTTTAACATATCCAGATCGCAGTAAATGCTCTGTGAGTCTCTGTTATATGTATCTTCTCCACTGTCAATAACCGCTCCGACTTCTATCTTCACCGGTGTCATCTCCTGTGAATCCCAGAAGGACAGATCCACTTTTTTTCCGATCCATGTCTCTGCTTTTTTCTTCTCTGTCACATCATAGGTCTGCTCCGTTTCCGGATTATAGAATAAGGATGTGACCTTATTTCCCATAATAAGCACCGGCTTCACGCTCGATGTTGTCTGCTTTGACGTCTTTGTATACTTAAGCTTCGCAAGCTCCGACTGTGGAATACCGGTAATCGCACCATCATAAGAATATTTTCCATTTGTGATGGTCACATACATCTCATAGGTCGGATATACGGAACTGACATATTCAAGCTCCTGAAAAGTTTTCACGGTCTGATCCATGATCATCCGGTCTTTGTGCTTGCCGCCGGTTGCTCCGGTCACCTGAATCCGGCAAATACTTTCACTATCCACCATGGTATTGATCATTTCCTGTCGTACGCCGATACCAACTGCAAGCAGGGTCACAACAGAGATCACACCAATCACAACTCCAAGTATGGTTAGAAAGGTTCTGGTTTTTCGTCTTTTCATATTCATCAAACATAAATGACTGATCCAACCCATTTAGAACTCCTCCAATATCTCTTTCTTCCTCTTTCTTCTGCGGATAATCCAGATAACAATAAGTGCTGCAACAACCACAGCAACAACGATCTCTATGATCATCTTACTGTAATCTTTCTTCTGTACATCCTTTACCTTTTCAATATCTGTATAGACAGGTGCATTTACGCTGATTGAGAAATTTTCTTCCAGTGTTGTTACATTTCCTGACTTATCTTCATATGTAACGATCAGCTTTCCCATCTCACCGCCGGTGCCTGTCGTCTTCGTTGTGTTTGCAAGTATATCGATCGAGCCATTCTTACCCGGTTCGATATTGCCGATATAGACATCACCTTCAGATGTAAATCTTGTATCGATCTTTGCCTTTACATTATAAAGAGTAGATGCCCCCAGATTGCTGACACTTCCCATGATCTCGATAGAATCTCCGAGTGTCACATCTGACTCTGCATATACGCCTGTGATCTCACCGCGCTGTTTGATCGTAACCGGCAGATAGATCGTATCTGTCACGGTATATGGATTGCCATAGCGGTCTTCATACTCATCTGTCACTGTCAGCTTATAAGCCTTTTCTTCCAGATTGGCTGCTGCCTGCATCGGGAACTCAAATGTATAAGTCTCTCCGCCTTCCAGACTTGCCAGATATCCGGTTCCGGCTCCGGATGCCGGAATCAGTTCGCCTCCCTCGGAAGCGACTGTCATTTTCAGATTACTGATCTTTTTATCTGCGGTATTCTTGATCGTAACCTCAAGTGTAAAGGTTCCGCCTGCCACCACTTCATTCTCTTTGATCTTATAATCGGTTACCATAACCTTTGGCTCCGCTGCTGATACAAAAGCCATCGTGTCCTTATATCCAAATACAGCAAGGAATCCAAGTACACATGCCATACAGATTGTTAGTATTCGTTTCATCTCTACATCTCCTCTCCTTCTGATATCTTTCCATCCGTGATCCTCACGATACGGTCTGCCTCTCTCGCCAGATCGATATTATGTGTGATAAGTACCAGTGTCTGATCCAGCTTCTTAACAGAATCCTGAAGCAGAGTGATAACTTCATTTCCGTTTTTGGAGTCAAGTGCTCCGGTAGGCTCATCGGCAAGAATCAATGCCGGGCGATTTGCCAGTGCTCTTGCGATCGCTGCACGCTGCTGCTGTCCACCAGATAACTGGTTTGGAAGATGCTTCCGTCTGTCCTTCAGACCTAACATCTCTATGATATGATCGATGTAATCGCGATCCGGCTTTCTGTGATCAAGCAGGATCGGCATCTTGATATTTTCCTCTACTGTCAGTACCGGGATCAGATGATATGCCTGAAATACAAATCCGATCTTTCTTCTACGGAAGACTGACATCTCCTCATCGGTCAGTCTTGTAATATCCTTTCCGTCTACGATGACATTTCCCTCATTTGGAGTATCCACACCACCCATAACATGAAGCAGGGTGGATTTACCGGAACCGGATGCACCGACAACCGCCACGATCTCGCCCTTATTCACTGTCAGGTTCACATCATCAAGCGCCCATACTCTGGTATTTCCTTCTCCATATATCTTTGTTACATGTTCCATTTTTACGATTTCCATAGTGTACCCTCTTTCCTCTGCCTTTCCCGCAGATCTTTCTATCTATAATTTTTATCTATATATTTATTGCATTTCTGTTTTTTAACCTTGTAATACAGCAACTCCGTTTCACCTTTCATCTGCTGTATCAAACTTACCTTTCACGCCTACTCTTCAAGCTTCAGATCTTCTACCATGGCTACCGGAAGATCTCTGATCCCCAACCAGATGCTTCCGCAGATGATCAGACCGGATGCCACAAGCCCGACTCCAAATGCCCACCAGGCAATGGACTTTCCTGCCTCGATCACCATATTAAGATAGTAAAAGACACCATATGATAACCCAACGCCTATAATAAAACCGAATACATTCGCTACAACCGTGGTCATAACGCCCTCTAACATAACGGTTTTTAGCAGGCGTTTTCTGGACATTCCGATCACACGGAGTTGTGCGAATTCTTTTCGTCTCAGATGCAGGTTTCCGGCTGTCGTATTCACGATGTTTACCGAGCTTAATACGAAGATAAACAGTACTGCCGCAACTGCATACCGGACAAAGCTTTTCAGGTATACACAGATCTGCATAGACTCTCCATATAAGGAATCAGTGTTATAGGCAAGCAATTCTACTATAGAACCGGCAGATACACGATCCAGATCGATCTTGTATTTCATGCCGGCGATATCATTTTCTCCGTATCCTGTCAGGTCAAAATAATCATTCTGACGCATATAGATCTGACGATCACCGGTCTCACCAAACACCTGGGTTCCAAGATCCAGAATACCTTCTACCTTATAGGTCTTGTAGTGTCCCTCTGCTATCAGCTTATCCTTGATCTTCTTATATTCTGCATATTCCTGTCGTACGGAAGTCCAGTCTTCCTCATTTCTTATCGCACTACCTTCACTGTCTCCATCTTCTGCCATTACCGCTGTCTCCTGAAGCTTTTCATATTCCTGATCGATCTTCTCCTTTGCTTTCAGACATTCCTTCTGGTATAAAGCAAAATCAACTAACTGAACCGTATCGCCCAGTTCAAAATGATACGTGTCAAAATGGTAGGTCTTATCATATAAGGTATCAAACTCATCCCCATATGCATCTCCGTCCAGATCCCAGCTGTTAAAGCTTCCTCCTGCCACAACCAGAATACCGTTCTCTGGCAATTCCGTTGTTCCTGCTTTCAGATATTTCGTCAGATCATTCAGATCAGAATCATCACATCCGATCACATCTGCACTGTTTACCATGCTTTCCGCTACACCTCTGGTAGCTTCCGGATCCTTATCTTCCGATGTATCTCCTATGCCATTCAATTTATCCATATAAAGGCTATAATAATGTCCCAGCGTTACCTTTGTCCGGAATTCATCCGTGATCTTTCCTGTATAAGAATCCGCATCTACCAGATCGGCCCTGCAGGCATACACTTTCTTTGCTGCCTCCACACTGTTATTTCGTGACAGATCCCGGAATGCCTCCGCAGACGGCAAAGTGCTCTGCGCTTCTTCCAGACTCGTTGTAGCAGACGAATACGAAGTCAGATTAAACTGATATTCCCCATATTTTTCATCTGTATCCTTCCAGTATTTTCTGAGCTGTCCCCAACAGCTGCATATCAGTACGATCGCTGATATACTGAATACCATGGCTGTTACTGTCTTTATAAATCTTCCTTTATTTCGAAGGACACTCTTTCTGGCATATGCGCCTTCGATTCCAAATATCTTTCCCATCAGTCCGCCGCCATGACGACGAAGCTTTTCTTTCTTGATCCTGTATTCACCACGGACCGCACTGACCGGTGTCATCTTCGTTACCAGCTTGGCATTCTCACGCATTACGAAATACATATCTCCCAGATAAGTGATCAGGATTGGTATCATCAGAATGATATGGAAGCCTGCGCTGATCTTAAATATAAATCCAAGGATCATGCTGACGATTCCGCCCATCACAATGCCGGCAAGCAGTCCGGCTATCTCAAGCATGGCTCCCATCCGATAGATGATGCCGCTTAACTGTCCTTTCGTCGCTCCGATACATCGTAAGATTCCATAGTCTTTCACCTGCTCTAATGTGAACATCTGGATCGTATTTCTAATAACTCCGACTGCAAAGATTGCAAATATATATGCAACTAACAGAACCACGATCAATATAACAGCAAATCCTTCCTCCATATCCTGCAGATACCAGGTGGACAGATCCCAGTTGAGTTCTGCATCCACCCCATAATCTTCTATCATCTCATTCATGATCTTAGCCATCCTGTAAGGATGTCCGGTATTTACATACAATGCATTGTCATATACCTTTTCTACATATTTGCCATCCGTTCCGTTAATTGTCTCCCACTCACTCACCACATACTTTCCCGTGTATGCCTGTGTGACACGATCATCCGACGCGATCTGTGATAAGGTTTCCTGATCATCCGTCAGGAACACGATCTCATAGTCCGCTTCCTTTCTTACATCCTTTTGCTGCTGCAGCATATAAGAATAGAAAATGTTCAGTCCCGCATACAACACTATTACTGTGATCATTACACCGATGATCGTGATCACACACCGTTTTTTGTTAGCTTTCAGATAATATGCTGCAAGTTTCTTATAGTCTGTCATTTCTCACCTCTCCTTTTTATTTCACACCGATAACTTTGGTCTCTCTTCATCATTATCAATTTTTATTCCTCAAGCTTCAGGTCATCCACAATATCAACCGGAAGATCCTTAAGTGATGCATAGATGCTTCCACAGATTACCAATGCAGATGCGGCAAGCCCGACTCCAAACGCCCACCAGGCAATGGTCGGTTTTATATATAAAAGCATGCTGAGATATTCATAGATATATATTGTAAATATCGTACCGAATAAAAATCCAAGAATATTCGATAAGGCAGTTGCCATCACTCCCTCTAACATGACCGTATGGATCAACCTCTTTCTGGACATTCCAAGTACCCGGAGCTGCGCCAGTTCTTTTCGCCTCATATGCAGATTTCCTGCTGTGGTATTAATGATATTCACTGAACTTAATATAAATACAAAGGCAGCAAACGCCAACGCATACCGCATTACATTTCTGGCATAGGCATATCCATACAAAACATCCGTAAGATCGGACGATAGCATGTCAAAATAGGATATCGGAACACTGTCAAGATCGATCGCATACTTTACTCCCGTCATATCCTGTTCATCAAATCCGGTCAGATCGAAATAAGAATCTCTTTTCATATAGATATCAGCCCATTCCGGAATTATCTGATCTCCAAAATCCAGAACACCCTGAACCGTATAAGTCCGATAATATCCTTCCGCAATGAGTTCCTGCCGGATGCGTTCAGCGATCACATACTGTTCCAGTCCGGTCGATCTTCCCTCTTTTGTTGCCCGTTCTTCCGAAACATATTCACCATCTGCATCTTTCTCAGAACTGACCAAAACACTTTCCGCCATCATTTTTTCATAAGCGTCCTGATATCGTTTTTTATATTCCCTGTAATCGACCAGTTGGATCGTATCTCCTACCTGAAGATCATATGTATCAAAATGTTTTCCCAGATCATACAATGTCAGCTTTTCATCACCCGTCCAGGAATAATCCATTACACTTCCTCCACCGATAACCAGGATACCATCGTCATCCAGATCTGCTGTTCCACTCTTTATAAACTCTGACAGATAATCCAGATCGTTCTGATCACAGCCGTCAATGCTTATAGATGAACTATTCAGATTGAAAATTGCTTTTTTATACTCTACATCAGTTCCATCACGATATTCCTCTGTATCCCTTTCCCTCCATTTCTGCATTGTAATCTCAATATTGGTTCCATTACTTGTCTCTTCTATATAGTCCTGATTCAGTTTGCCATAATAGGTTTCCGGATCTACCAGATTCCCTGTGGCACTATATATCAGTTTGGCTTCTGTTACATAGTAATGCAAAGCTTTTTCTTTGATTGCTTCGGCAGAGAACAAATAATCACTCTGTATCGATTCCACATCACCAAATATACTAACAGGACATCTTTCTTCTTCGAGATACCTGCCATACATATCATCAACATTCTTTTTCGTATCATGAACCATACCCCAGGTACTTAAGCATATAATGATCGCCGTTATGCTGAGCATCATAGCAGTTACCGTCTTTGCAAACCGCCCGCTGTTCCGCAATACGCTTTTCCTTGCATAGGCTCCTTCCATACCGAACAGCCATCCCATCAGACCATTGCCACGGACCTTGATCTTCTCCTTTTTGATCCGGTACTCTCCACGGACTGCACTGACCGGCGACATCTTCGTTACAATCTTTGAACACTCCTGCATTACAAAATACAGATCCCCGAGATATGCGATCAGGATCGGAATAACCGGTCCGATATGGAATCCAACATCTACATTCTTTAAAAAGCCAAGGATCACACTGACGAATGTTCCGAGCAGTACACCGGCTGCAATGCCTGTCAGTTCCATGCCCGCTCCCATCCTGTATATGATCCGGTTCAACTGTCCTTTGGTTGCTCCGATGCACCGCAGGATTCCATAATCCTTTACCTGCTCTAACGTGAACATCTGCACCGTATTTCTGATCATTCCGACAGCAAAGATTGCAAAGATATAAGCAACCAACAGAACAAGGATCAATACAACACCAAGCAGACCATCTGAATCCTGAAGATATAACACAGCCAATTCATTATTCAGCCTTGCATCCACTCCGTAATCCGCTTTCATGGCCTCCATGACCGACTCCATCCGATAAGGATGTCTGATATTCGCATATAAAGCATTTTTATAATTTACTTCTACAAATCTTTCTTCATCGCTGACATATTCTTCACCGGAATACGCCCCGCTATATGCCTGAAGTACACGGTCATCTGCTGCGATCTGCGCTAATCTGTCTGTATCTTCTGACAAAAAAACAATCTCATAATCTGCTTCTTTCCTCACTTCCTGCCGTGTCTGAAGCACATACGAATATCCAAAATTCAATGCTGTATATAGCACCGCCACTGTGATCATCACCCCAACGATCGTAACGATACATCGCCTTTTACCTGCTTTTAGATAATAAAGTGCAAGTTTTTTATAATCTGTCATTCATTACCTCCCCGTGATATATATAAAAAAAAGATAGATACCTCTTCGTTGTATCTATCTTCTCACTTCTATCTTACATTCCCGTGAATATCTGTGTATTCTTTTCTTACAATATTGTAAGAAAGAGATAATTTCCTACATCAATTCCCATCACCATAGTATTTTCTGTTATTGCTTCACATTAATTTCTTTAGAATTCTTTTTAGAATCAGCTTAATCTACATGTACAAATGTAATGATAAACCAGGTATATGCTCCTTCTTCACTCCGCACCGTGATCTTGCCGCCCATTCCTTCTACGATAGATTTTGTAAGGGATAAGCCGATTCCGACACTGTTCGGATTCACATCATGGTGTACACGGTAGAATCGTTTAAATATATTTCCGAGATCCTTCTCTGCGATTCCCATTCCATGATCCTTGACATAGATCCTGGTAAAGACCGGATTGTGTTCTACCTCAACCGTGATCTCTGTCTTCTCCGGTGAGTAGTCTGATGCATTCTTCAAAAGATTGATGATCGCCTCTACGAGCCAGTCTCCGTCACAGACCAGCTTCCTGCCATCCTCACAGATTACATGAACCTCCTGTTCCCTGCTCTCCGTCAGATAGGTTACGCTGTCTCTTGCCTGTAATAATAACAGCTTCAGATCACATTCTTTTCGGTCAAACTGGATTGCTCCCGCCTCGATCCGGGCAAGCTTTAAAAGAGATAATACCATCCATTCCATTCTGGTAAGCTGATTTTTTGATTCGTTAAGCACCCGCATCCGTTTTTCTTCATCTGTAAAGGAATCATCTAACAGCAGATCGATGAATACATTTAAGGATGCCAGCGGTGTCTTAAGCTGATGAGAGATATCTGACATGATATCACGTAAGAATACTTTCTCTGACATTTCCCGCTCTTTGCTTTCTTTTAAAAATGTCACCATCTTATAAAAGTTCGTATATAAGATTCCGATCGTGCCCTGCATGTATTCTTCCTCCGGCAGCTCATCTTCTCCCTGAAGCACACGAAGCATCTCATCCGACACATGCTCAATCTCCCGATAAGTATGGTCGATCTCCCGATAACTGATGAAAAACAGAATTACAAGCCCAACCGCTAACATCAGCAAAATAACTGCAATTCTCTTTTCATCGCCACTGAACAGGAACCGTATACCGATTCCAACCACTGCCAGCAATATTACAGCCAGGATCGCAAATCGTTGTATGAACCGTTTTCTCTCAAAATCACTTTTCAAGACTTTAGTTTCCTCTTTTAAACATCTCTTCCCACATTTACAAGAACCATAGCTGACATCTTCGGCACCTTCATATAAAGCATATTATGCTCTACTTTGTAGTCACAGGTTTCCAGACTGTAGCCTTCTTCATTTGTAAGCATCACTCTACGCATAATCTCATGATTCTTGACCCCAATCCGTCTGACATGCAGCTTCACATCGATGTCTTCATAATTTGTATTCAGGATCACAACCAGTTGCTCCGTATCTGTGAACCGTCCATATGCGATAATCTTATGTGCTCCATGCAAGAACATAACCGAGCCACGGATCAGAGCCTCATAGTTCTTATGGATACAGATCATGTCTTTATGGAACCGGATCAGTTCCATATCTTCTCTGCCCCACGGATACGTTCTACGGTTATCCGGGTCAGTCCAGCCACAAAGTCCTGCTTCATCTCCATAGTAGATCGTCGGAGCTCCCGGCCAGGTCATCTGGAATACAACGCCCTGACGGAATATACTCTTATCGATACCCTCATTTGCCGCCTGCGGCCCCATCGTATGCGTACGTCCGACTCTCCGGTTTGTACGGGTTAAGAATCTGGAATGATCGTGGTTTGATAATTCATTCATTGCAATCTCAAGGGATGGACGCTGGAATCTCGCCATATGATAATTCATGGCTCCCATAAATGTATCCGGATTACCCAACAGATCACCACGGAACTCATCACTGTGTTTCTCAACACCAGTCAGAAACCAGGTAATCGGCTCCATAAATGCATCATAGTTCATAACGGTATCCCACTGATCGCCCTTTAACCAAGGCTTTGGATCTCCATAATGCTCTGCCAGTACAATTGCATTTGGATTTGCCTCTTTGACTGCGTTACGGAACATTCTCCAGAACTTGTGATTATATTCCTCCGAATGTCCGAGATCTGCTGCAACATCCAGTCGCCAGCCATCCACGTTATATGGAGGGGACACCCATTTCTTTGCTATATTCAAAATATATTCCACCAGTTTTGGGGAATCTTCATAGTTCAGCTTTGGAAGTGTATCATGCCCCCACCAACCATCGTAGGTGGTATTATACGGCCATACCTCTTCGTTATAAAACTTAAAGAATGACTTATACGGACTGCTCCAGGATACATATGCTCCCTTCTCGTAGCCTTCCTGATTCTCATAGATACACTCACGATCCATCCATTTGTTGAAGGAACCGCAATGGTTAAATACACCATCTAAGATAACACGCATACCACGGCTGTGAATCTCCTCCACCAGTTCTGCAAAAAACTGATTGCTGGCTTCCAGATTCCGTTTGTCGGTTACACGGCTGATATATTTTGTTGCTCTTTTATTCTCTTTTACGCCATCCGGCAGGCATTCGCCCTCGTCCACAACAATCTTTCCGAAATGCGGATCAATATAATCATAATCCTGAATATCGTATTTGTGGTTGGATGGTGATACAAATAACGGATTAAAATAGATAACATCTACGCCCAGATCCTGCAGATAATCTAACTTATCCTTAACACCCTGAAGATCTCCGCCATAGAAACGTCCGACATCCATATTTGCCGGATATTCATACCAGTCCTTCACCTGTCTGGTAGGACTGTCGATGTAGCAGTATTCGTTGTCTAGTACATCGTTCGATGGATCTCCATTACAGAAACGATCCACATAGATCTGATAAAAGACAGCTCCCTTTGCCCAATCCGGTACATCAAAGCCCGGACAGATTTCAAAGTTATAGTCCGGATTCACATTCTTCTGTACACCGATCCTATTATAATAACAGGTCACACAGCCCGAATGGACCTCAAAATAATAGGATATATATTTCTCTCCGGCGGGGATCACCGCCGTATAGTAATCAAATAAATCATCGGATTCTTCAACAGACATGACGAGTTGCTCGCCATTGTAGATCAAATAAACTTCATCGGCATTATCTGCACATGTTCGAAATCTAACCTTCACCTGGTCATTGATTCCAGGCTCCTGCGGTATTCTGTAGTATTCAGAACCATCGGAAAACAATCCCCCTACATTGATAACCGGCTTCAGATCATATATATAATCATGAATTCTTTCTGCGTTCGTGTATTTGTCGGACATTCAAAACTCTCCCTTTCGTTTATGCCTTTTCATTCTAATACTTTTTTAATAAATAGACAACCTTTTTATGCTGACAACCAATGGCAAAAACTAAGCCCCACAGCATCCTCCGCCGCTCCCCGGGGGCCTGCCCCTGTTATAAATACCTTGCTACGTTTTCTATTCACTGCACATGTCTGATTCGTAAATACTCCTGTGCTAACTCGCCTTCGGCTGAGCGGAGCACTTAGTGAAGACGAGCGTTAAAGCGAAGTCTGAGGTTAGTGCGTGCCATGTAAGTACACTTAGCGAAAACAAGCGCTAGCGTAGTTTGAGGTTAGTGTAGCTTACTCTGATTCAACAATAACGAAAGCCTCGCAATGGTATTTATAACAGGGGCAGGCCCCCGGGGAGCGGTGGAGGATGCTGTGGGGCTTTTTATACGGACTATTGCCATGAAAATTGTCTAGGCAAAAGATAAGACATATAGGTCTGGCGCTGCCTGTCTATCTGTATTATAATATAATGTTTTTGAGGATTTCATCGTTTACTGCACATTGTCAGTAAATGCGGGTGCTTGTCTGAGCCCGAAGGGCGAGTTGCACAGGAGCATTTACGAATCAGACATGTGCAGTGAACAGAAACCGCAGAAAGTTATTTATAATGCAGATAGACAGGCAGTCCCAGACCGTCAGGATGAATGAGTAGTGCCCGCCATAAAAATAAAAGAGACAGTCAACGCACGACTGCCTCTTTTGGAGAAGGTATTTTGTTACTTATGGGGTGTAGCCAAAACTATATAATGTATTGGGGGGTTACAAGTATTATTATATACAAATGCTTCTAAAAGTCTGCCCAAACATTTTTTTATTTTAAAAATTTTATTGTGCAAAACAGAGAGCGGCGTTTTTTGAAATTATTCAAAAAACGCCGTTTTTGTGCAACATGTATAAATTTTTATTGGTTTTCAATCAATTTGTTCGTGTTACTATTGTCTATATTGTTGAAGGCTCTGCGTTTGCAGTAGAGTTTGCATTTGGAACATCATCAAACAATGCTTCAAACTCAGCCCGGTCGATTCTCTCTTTCTCAAGGAGAAGCGCTGCACATTTATGAAGGATGTCTTCATGTGCTTCAAGGATTGCTCTGGCATCTGCGTAACATTCATCGATGATGCGCTTAACTTCCTTATCGATCGCTCCGGCAACCTTCTCACTGTAATTCTTCGCGTGACCAAGATCACGTCCAAGGAACACTTCTTCCTGATCATCGCTTTCATAATTGATCAGTCCAAGCTTCTCAGACATACCATACTTGGTAACCATTGCTCTGGCATACTGGCTTGCCTGTTTGATATCCTGCGAAGCACCTGTTGTGATATCCTCAAGGATCAGTTCTTCCGCGATACGTCCACCAAGGCTTACCTTGATATCCTCTAACATCTTTGCCTTTGTCATGAATACGTTGTCATTTTCAGGAAGCGGCATCGTATATCCACCTGCACCGGTTCCGGTCGGGATGATAGATACGGTATAAACCGGTCCCACATGAGGAAGCAGATGAAACAGGATCGCATGACCGGATTCATGATAAGCGGTGATTCTGCGCTCACTCTCCGGTACCAGACGACTCTTCTTCTCTCCACCGATCCCTACTTTGATAAATGATTTATCTACATCTTCTTTTACAATATAAGCACGGTTATCCTTCGCTGCACAAATCGCAGCTTCGTTCATCAGGTTCTCCAGATCAGCACCTGCAAAACCTGCCGTTGTTCTTGCAATATCATTCAGATTTACATCTTCTGCAAGTGGCTTATTCTTTGTATGAACCTTCAGGATCTCTTCTCTGCCCTTGACATCCGGACGATTTACGAATACCTTACGGTCAAAACGACCCGGTCTTAAGATCGCATGGTCAAGAATATCCACACGGTTGGTTGCTGCAAGAACGATAATTCCTTCATTTACACCAAAACCATCCATCTCAACAAGTAACTGGTTCAAGGTCTGCTCTCTCTCATCATGTCCACCGCCAAGTCCGGTACCACGCTGTCTTGCAACAGCATCGATCTCATCGATGAAAATAATACATGGAGCATTCTTCTTTGCTTCGTCAAACAGATCTCTTACACGAGAAGCACCGACACCGACAAACATTTCCACGAAATCAGATCCCGAAATGCTGAAGAACGGTACCCCGGCTTCACCTGCAACCGCCTTTGCCATCAATGTCTTACCGGTTCCCGGAGGTCCTACTAACAGAACACCCTTAGGGATTCTAGCTCCAACCTTTACGAATCTTCCCGGATTCTTAAGGAAGCTGACGATCTCTTCCAGATCTTCTTTCTCCTCATCCAGCCCTGCTACATCTTTAAATGTAACCGTCTTTCCGATATCTTCATTCTTCTTGGCACGACTCTTTCCGAAGTTCATCATCTGTCCGCCGGATCCACCACCCTGGATTCGTCCGATCATGAATGTCATGATAATGACCATAATGATCATAATGATCAGATATGGGATCCACATGCCAAGCATGCTTTCCTTCTGCACATCATACAGATTATACTTTGCCAGTTTTACCTGATCCTCTGCAGAAGCTGTCGCATTCTTCTTATCAACTGCTGCTTCATAGTCATTATAGATCTTAATAATCTCATTAACATCTGCCGCATAGAATGTAAGCTGTTTTCCGGAAACAAACTCCACATCTACGGTTGCTGTCGGCACATTTGTATTCTGTGTAATATCTACCGTTGCGATGTTTCCCGCGTTCAGATCTGCCGAAAATTCCGTATAGCTGTAATTGGTCGCAACATTACTGCTGCCACCCAGCCATTTGTTGATCAGCAGGAATCCGACAATAAGGATGATCGCATAGATCACAACAGCACTTCTTGCTCTCTTCTTATTCATTGTCTACTCCTTCATCTTGGTCTGTCTTTTTATATAAACAGTCTGATATTTACTGTTCAATCACTCCGATATATGGAAGGTTCCTATACTTCTGTGCACAATCAAGTCCATATCCTACTACAAAACGATCCGGGATCGTAAATCCTGTCATATATAATTCAACCGGAATCACACGTCTCTCCGGCTTATCAAGCAGAGTTATTACCTGCATGCTCGCCGGCTTTCTGTTATTTAATAATTTGATCAGATACGACAGCGTTCTTCCTGAATCGAGAATATCTTCAACTACGATCACATCTTTTCCTTCTATTGATTCGTCCAGATCCTTATTCAACTTCACAATTCCTGATGATTTCGTATCATCTCCATAACTGCTGACTGACATAAAATCCATGGTTACAGGAACCGTGATCTTCTTCGCCAGCTCACACATGAAGAATACACTTCCTTTTAATATTCCGATCAGATGAACGGTCTTTCCTGCATATGCTTTATCAATAGCTGCTGCCATCTCTGAGATTCTGTTATCTACTTCAGTTTCAGATATCATGACTTTGATCTGCTCTTTCATCTTCATTTTCTCCTTCTGGTATATATTCTAAACATATCACTCTTTTTGTATCAGGCCGTACCTTGTACTTCTCACTCAACCGGACGCCCACTGCCCAGATGATGTCATGTCCGGAAGCTACAAGCGGTATCTGCAAACGCTCTGCCACCGGTATCTTGCAAGATGAAAATAACCGGTTTATCTTCTTCGTTGAGCCGTCTGATGCGATCACCATATAGTCATTTTCCATATATTTCCTGATAGTAATGCCATTCTGTATTCTATCATAATCTGCAAACTTCGTATACTCTTTTTTTGTTAAATCTAAATGAACAGATTTCTCAAATATTTCAATCTTCATCCTTCCCATTCCGGGCAGGATATATTCACCTGCACCTTTTATAACTATCTCCTGCCAGTCGACATCGCGTGCGCCCTCTGCTGTCTTCTCAAAACACAGGTATCCATAATTCTGATATACCATTCCATCATGCGGAAGCATGATCCGACTTCCCGCAGCTGCCTGATACAGCTTCTTCACTTCTCTTACATGGTTCTGACCGACATCCTTTCTTCCGCCGCTGACTCTGCCAATCAATTCTAAGATCACAAGATCCTCGATCAGTTCATCCTGTTCCCGCAGCTTCCTGATTTCCAATACATATGCATCTGTTTTTCCGGTCTGTTTCCGTATCTCCATATGTTCATCCAGAAAATATCCTACCTGCTTCGTCACATAGGTATCATACATAGCCGCATAGGCTGCTGCCTGACTGATATGTGCCGCTGCTTGTGTGTTTATCTCATTAAGTGCCGGAATCACCTGATTACGGATCTTATTTCTGGCATAATCATTTTCCAGATTTGTGGAATCCGTACAATACTGTATCTCCTGCTGTTCCAGATAAGCCTCAATCTCCTGTCTGGTACATGAAAGTAACGGACGCACGATCCGGTCTCGCTTTACCGGTATTCCGGCCATTCCGGCGATCCCCGTTCCCCTTACCATGTTGAGCAGTACCGTCTCTGCTACATCATTTTTGTTATGAGCAACTGCCACCTTATAATCAGTGATGCCATACTTGTCCGCTGCCCGGGCAAATGCCTCATACCGGGCATTTCTTCCCGCTTCTTCCTCCGTCAGCTTCTGTTCCTTTGCAAGCTGCGGCACATCAATATGGTAACAGTCACATGGTATTCCAAGCTTCTTACAATACTCTGCCACATAAGATTCATCTGCATCTGCCTCTGTTCCGCGGATCATATGATTAACATGGACAGCATACAGCTTGAGCTCCATTTTCTCCCGAAGCCCTGCCAGAACCGTCAGCAGACAGATGGAATCCGCTCCGCCGGACACACCAACGATGCAGACATCTCCTGCTTTAAGCAAATTTTTTTCTTTTATAAATTGATAAATCTGTTCTTCTAATGTATTTTCTGTCATCTGTTTTCCACACCTGTCCGTCTTCTATGATTCGGATATTCGATCATCTATATTCATTACCTGTATCTTTGTATGCATATTGTATATACGTTTCTTTAAAATCCTGCATCCACCGATATATGCAGCTTCGTTATTTTACATCTGTCATATACATTTCTTCGTTATCTTAATACAAGCCTGCTATAAATTTCAAGTAACAACCCGGAAAGTTTATGCTATTTCCAATTTTGCCACGATCACCGTCACATCATCCTCCAATCTGCCTTCACAACGCAGAAGCACCTGTGAAATGATATACTCCAGCGTTTCCTTGCAGTCCTCCGTATCCAGTTTCTCCAGGATCTCACACATATCCTCTTCATCCCCAAATGCTCCATCGCTCACCATCACCAGTCGATCCTCCGGTTCCAGCTCCTGATGGATCACATCACATTCTGCCTCCGGCAGAACTCCGATCGGAAGTGAAGCCCCACAAAGAACCTCGATTCCCTCTGAATGTATAATATATGTCGGTGCTGCCCCCTGCTTATACTGTGTCAGCTCCCCGTTGTACAGGTCTACGATTCCCATATCAAAGGTTGTAAAACACCGTCCGCTGTTTTTTTCGGAAATGCAATTATTGGAAAATGCAATTCCATAAGAAGGGTCAAAGCCAGCATCCAGCAGTTCTTCCATCGTGTCAATCATCAACGTACTCTCGCAGGATGCAAGGCTCCCGCTTCCCATCCCATCCGAGATCATCATTACAAGTCTGCCATCCTCATGCTCCTTCACCGAAAAATTGTCTCCCGATACATTGGAACCATATTTCTTGATCCTTCTGACAAAATAACTGCAGCGATACCTCGCACATTCCTCAAATGTGATCACACGGTCATTTTCAGATATGATCGCTGAAGTATCCTCGGATGCCCGGATCGGCTTATCAAAAACCTCTGAAAGAATGTCTGCTGCATCCTTTGACAACATGATTTTCTGATTCTTTGTTCTGGCTGTTATATAATACTGTACATGATCCATTTCATTCTTCATCGAAGAAAGGTGCGTCATGATCACCCCCTGTTCCAGAAAGCGCGTCCGCAACTGCTCCTCCCGGTTAAACGGAACCGGTTCTGCCGTTTCCAGATTATCGGAAAATCTTCCGATCATATCTCCGATCTCACCCAGATCTACCTTGGCAGCCGCCGGGCCACATCCGGCAAGCGTATATTCGATCCGTTTAAATGCCCCGGATAATTCCCGTATTTTCTCTGCCGTTATCCGGTTGATTTCCGTTGCTGTCTGAAAATTATACTGCGACTGGATCCATCCATCCCTGACGGTAAGCATCCATTTTGGTGTCGCTGCAAATAACAGCACGGCACTGCCAGCACTTTTTATCCCCTCAGGTGTCAGAAAATACGGATCGTAAGTAAGTCCGATCAATACACATGCAAGCAGCACTGACACAATAGTGCCTGTTTTCTTCTTATCCGACAGTGCTCTGCCCGCAAGCACCAGGATCGCACAGATAAAAAAACTTCCGACAAATTCTGCTTGTCCGCTTTTGATCGCTGTGATCAGACCACATACACCCGTTACCGCCATTCCATATCCGGCCCCAAACCGATGCAACGTATACCAGGACAGATACAGACCGGTCATCAGCAGCCAGGTAACAACTCCGCCTATTTTATATGGCATTCCCCATATACATACTGTAACTACTATCAGTATTCCAAGCAATTCTTCATTATAATGATCCCGTTCCCTCTTATGCAGCAGGATAACCTCCAGACCTTTGCGGAATGCAGGAATCAATCCTGTCGAGATCACCGCCTCGCAGCCGGCAGCCGGCAGGGCATTCTGCACCGGTTCGACCATCAGACCACAGACCGTACTGATTCCAAAGACAAGTATGGCACATATGCCAGCCAGAATCCACCGGATATTGGTTCCATATGATTGTTTCACACCTTTTCGTTTTGTCTTTTTTCCACTTCTGTCTGTGTGTTCGGACAGGTTTCTCCGAACTCCCTCCGTCAGGTTCAGACCGACCAGAACACCGATCAGGATCAAACTATATTTTAACAGAAAATATGTAACCGGAAGCTGCTGTTCCCCCATTACATATGGTCCCATCTGAAAAAAGCTTCCTGCATTCCAACCGCCGATTCCATACATAACTGTTCCGCCAAATAGCATGGCTGCAAACAGCCCAAACGTACTTTGTCTGATGCTGTAAACTGCTGCCAGCATCGGAACCATAAACGGATGCATTCCAACAACCGCAGAATGGCCACACAGAAAGCCCAGCAGATACAACAAAACCCGATTCACCTTTTTTTCTTTCATATATATGTCCTCCCTTTTTGCCTTAAGTGTCAGACATTATACGGAGACTGAACGTAAAAAAAAAGCGAAAGCTGAAAACAGCTATCACTTTTCTTTGACTCTTTTTTATATTTCTTTCTTAATTCTGTGTTTATTCTTCAGGGCGAATCACTATTTCGTCAGGATATACCAGCCCAAGCTGATTTCTTGCAACATCCTCAACGTATTTCTTCGTCTTCATATAGTCTTCTTTTTCTTCCAGTTTCTTATGCTCGTTCTGTGCATCTTCAATCTGGGCAGTAATCTCTGCTGCCTGTACCTGCAGCTCTGCCTTCTTCTCCCTTAACTGAATCGACTTCACCAACACGACAACAACCAGTAAAAGAAGAGTGATCAGAATAATAGCGGTACTGATCTTCGATTGTTTTCTTCCGGTATTGCTTCTACCCATGGTCCATTTCCCCTGTTTCCTGCTTCTTTTCGAACAGACCTGTTCTGCTATAAAAACAGTTCTTTCAAAGTGTATTGACATAATTTTACCTTCTCGAACAAATTATGTCAACAAGCATTTTTGCCTTTAAAATCACTTTTCTCAACCCCATTTTTATCCCATACAATATGTAGTCCAGCAGTCTGGAAACAACCCAATTTATAGTAGCAAAATACACCCCGGCTCCCGAAAAAAATCCTAAAAAAATATACAGCCGAATCTCTCCGCTATTATAATAAAACATCACCAGAATAACCATTGCACATAATGCAAGCCAAAACGTCAGATCAAAAATACCGATCCAGACGTCATGCATCTTTATCGCTTTTTTCAAAGCATAAAAACAACTTATCAGAAAACCAATGATTACGCCGCATAGCACACATACGGCAAACGCGGTTGACTGTTGTTCCATCATTTCCGTCATTATTTAAACAACCTCTTAAGCGAAAATGTTCTGTCCTCTTTATCTGTCATATAACAAATACAGTCAACCTTTCCATTCATGTCAAGAACGCCCTTGTCAATATCCAGATTCGTCATATGCATATCTTTTCCGGTCAGCTTCATCTTTCCGGCCTTTGTGAGAAGATATACCAGATCCGGTTCAAACGAGATTACCTTTTCCACTCCGGTTATCTTTGCTTCCTTTCTGGCATCCATGATCAGTTTATGTCCATCGGAATTTCCTGTGCTCTGTACCTTCTCCATGTATTCCCCTTTTCCAAAAAGCCTTCAGAAGCTTTCTTAAGTCTGTTAGAACAGTATATGAAGCTTATACCTGCAGTAGAACCTGTTCTCAATCCCATATCTCAACAAACAATTCTTCCAGCTTGCCGATATTGATCAGTTTTGACTGATTTTTATTTTTTGTTCTTTACTATCTCTTAGCCATAAATTTATATTCATTCGTATTTGTAAGAGTATAATTCCCCACATTTGCCACATACTAATTCTAAAGCTAAAACCTAGCAAAAAAGGATGTATTTTTTATTACAAAAAACATTCTTACAAAATATGGGTATTGGAGGAAAAATAAGTATGAGACCCACAGGAATTGTCAGACGTATCGACGATCTGGGCAGGATCGTTGTTCCGAAAGAGATCCGGCGTGTGCTTCGGATCCGGGAAGGTGATCCCCTTGAGATCTTTACCGGAAAAGACGGCGAAGTTATCATAAAAAAATATTCCCCGCTCGGCGAGCTCGGAACCTTTGCACAGCAATATGTAGATTCCATTTCACAGATCCTCGGCTGTCCGGTATGCGTCACTGACCGCGATCAGATCATTGCAGTAGCCGGCATGCCAAAGAAAGAGTTGGTCGGCAAATCCATCCACAAGGATCTGGAGGATGTCATCAATGACCGGGAAGCTATAATTGCCCGCCGCGGTGATACAAAATATGTCAACATCACTTCCGATGACACTGACTATGCCGGACAGGTGATCCAGACGATCATCTGTGAAGGTGACGCGATCGGAGCGGTCATTGTATTGAGCAAAGATGACAAAATGCGTTTCGGGGAAACTGAACAGAAAACCGCGATCATTGCTGCTAATTTTCTCGGAAAACAGATGGAGAACTAATTCTATGTCATTTGCCTTGAGAAATGGCGAAAAATCAAGGTTTTTCAAGGCAAAATGGCGTTCTAACCTTGACAAATACTGGCATTTTAGGTATAAATATACATGTTGGGGCGTGACTTACGCCAGGAGTTATCCGGTTTAGCTCACCAGGATAATATATTATGAGTATTTTAGGAGGATTTTTTCGATGAACAAGACTGAATTAGTTGCTGCTATGGCAGAAAAGACAGAATTATCAAAGAAAGATGCTGAGAAGGCTTTAAAGGCTTTTACAGACGTTGTAGCTGAAGAATTAAAGAAGGGTGAGAAGGTTCAGTTAGTTGGTTTCGGTACATTCGAAGTTGCTGAAAGAGAAGCAAGAGAAGGTAGAAACCCAAGAACAGGCGAAACAATGACAATCGCTGCTTCTAAGTCTCCAAAATTCAAAGCTGGTAAGGCTTTAAAGGATTCACTTAACTAGTTTTTATAGAACGAATCAAGTACTTAAGGGATGCTGCATCGTATAAATCAGCATCCCTTTTGCTTTTCTATTTTCTGGAATAGTCCGTCTGTTTTCCGGAATAATCTGACCGCGGTCTTGCATGATATGATTATTTGCGGAATAACCCGACTGTCTTCTGGCAATACTCCTGGTAGATGCAAAAACAGCGTACTGCCGGTTGTTCCTGCATACCTGTTATATGTATCAATTCATTAAATAAGCAGGAGGCAATAACTATGGTCTTAAAAGAAAAGGAAAAACAGGCGATCAAGGATCTTCAGACACTGGAACAGGCCTGCATTGACAAATACGACAAATATGCAGCCCAGGCAAAGGATCCTGTGTTACAGGAATTATTTACCACGCTGAAGGGAAATGAACAGAAGCACTATGACAGTCTGGAGCAGGTTCTGACTGGAACCGTACCAAGCTGCAACTGCAATGACAGTGATGGCAGAGACTACGACCCAAAAGCTACCTACAGTCAGCTCGGACAGTCTCAGGATAAGAAGGATGATGCCTTTCTTGCAACAGACTGTATCACCAGCGAAAAGCTCGCATCCTCTGAATATAACAGTGATGTATTCATATTTGGTGACAGTGCGATCCGTAAGCTTCTAGCTGACATCCAGGTCGAAGAGCAGAATCACGCCGAAATGCTCTTCAAATACAAAACAGTAAATGGAATGGCATAAGCCTTCCAACAAAATACTCTTACGACTATATGGAACACTATCATTTAAAATACAAAAGGAGATATACAAATGAGATTAGACAAATATTTAAAGGTTTCACGACTGATCAAAAGAAGAACCATCGCAAATGAAGCCTGCGATGCCGGACGTGTTATGATAAACGACAAGGTTGCCAAGGCATCCACTGATGTGAAGGTCGGCGACGTTATCGAGATCGGCTTCGGCAACAAGACCGTCAAAGTCGAGGTAACGATGATTGCCGACTCCACTAAAAAAGAGGACGCCAAAGAAATGTTCCGCTATTTGTAATGTCTTTCATGACGATATAAAGTCTGCATACCCGGTTGCTATATAAACACATGACTCATTTCGTTTCTACTCGATACACTCGTCCATTTGTCAGCAGTCGCCCAAACTCACCCTTACGGGTTCAGACATGGGCTTGGTGCTGACAGCTAGAGTGTATCTCATCACGAAACTACATGAATGTCATTGTTTATTATATAGCAGCCAGATACGCAGACTTTATATCTGTATGCAAGACAAAAACAGGTGGACTATCTACAATAGCCTGACTATACATTGACATTAGCGAGAATTTCGTAATGAGATGCACAGTGCCAGTAAATACGGGTGCCTGTTTGAGTCCGAAGGACGAGTTGGCACAGGAGTATTTACGAATCAGGCATGTGCAGCGAATAGAAATTATGCGAGTCAATTATAGTCAGGCTGTTAGAGAGCGTCCACCTGTTTTGTCTGTTATAACTATTTAGTTTGAGGTCTTGATTTCAAGTTCCGGCATGGTAGAGGCAACCTTGGTGTTTGCAGGGATGGACTTCGTCACGAAAGTATTTCCCGCTACTACGGAATTTGCACCAATAATGGTCTCGCCACCAAGAATGGTTGTGTTCGCATAGATAACTACATTGTCCTCTATGGTTGGATGACGTTTGACACCGGACAACTGCTGGCCCTTTCTGGTCGACAGCGCACCAAGGGTAACCCCCTGATAGATTTTTACATTATTTCCAATATCGGTTGTTTCACCGATAACGATTCCGGTTCCATGGTCAATAAAGAAATATTCACCAATATTGGCACCCGGATTGATATCAATTCCTGTCTCACCATGTGCATATTCTGTCATGATCCTTGGAATAAACGGCACCTTCATCTGATAGAGCACATGTGCATATCGGTATACAAATATCGCAAATAACCCCGGATAGGAGAAGATGATCTCTTCACGGCTGTTTGCGGCCGGATCTCCGTTATATTCTGCTTCTACGTCTTTGCAAAGAAGTGCCTGAACCTCCGGTATACAACGGATAAAGCCCAGAGCTTTCTCCTGTGCTTCCTCTGTAATCTCCTGATAGCTCTTAGCATCATTTTTATAGCTCAATGCCACCTTGATCTGACGGAATAATTTATCATATATCAATGACAGCTTATGCCCTGCAAAATACTCCTTATTAGCATATGCCATATTCTCTCTCCCGAAGAAACCCGGAAATGTTACTTTCCGCAATTCATCCACAAAATCAATGATCTCATCCTTTTGCGGAAGTCGCTCTCCGAGTGACAGATCAAATAATTTCTGATCCGAATAATTCTTATTTAATGCCTCAGCCATTTCTGCAACGACTGCTTTTACATCATTTTCAAATTCCATTCCAGTCTTACTCCATTTCGTTTCCTAATATCAATATATGCAGCGTAATATCATATGTCCTATAAAACATCATCCATCTCTAACTGCATATAGCATTAGTATAACATCTCAATAGAAAATGTAAATAATAGTTTTTTCATTACACTTCAACAGAAAATACAAATACTGTTTTTTCGGTTTCTTGCTATTTTCTGTCATAATCATATCCTGGATGAACCCTGTTCTTACTCTTCAGTTTAGTTATGATCAGAGCAAGCGTCTGCATTTTAACCGGCTTCTCAACCTGACCGGACATACCTGTTATAGCTGCCATCCGCATAGCCTCTGGTGTTGCGTGATAAGTCATTGCCAGAATCGGTATCGTTTTTGCCTGCGGATGATCCATCAGCCGGATTCTTCTGGCTGCCTGATAGCCATCCATATCCGGCATATCAGCGTCCATCAATATATACTGGAACTTTTCATGCTTTGAACGTTTAAACATCTTCAATGCCTGCTCTCCGCTCTTTGCTATGGTACATTCCGCTCCTCTTTTGGTCAATGCCTCCTGCAAAAGCAGTCCTTCCATATCATTATCATCGACCAGCAGAAAACGTTCGCCTACGAATGCGACCCTTGGAAGTGCTTCACGGATCTGTCTTTCTTTTTCCCGTTCTTCCTCCGCCGCTCTTTCAGCCGCTTCCTCTTCGGTTTCTTCTTCCAAAGCCCCTTCCTGTGCTAACCGGTACTCCCGGACGGTTTCCTCCATCACTGCATTCATACGCCGCAACTGTACATTATTTTCCCGGTGCATATCAGCCGTCTGTCGCTCATATTCATACCAGGTCCTCATATGGATCGCTCCGACCGTACCTACTGCCAGCACTAACATGATACATGCAATGATCACAACCGTAACCATCCATGAACGTGACACCTTCTTCTGATAATCCGTCAATACACTCTGTACCACTGCACACGGCGCCTGAAATACGAGAAAGAACTCCGTTCCTTCTAATGGCTGGTAATAGAAATATTCTGCATTTTTTCCTTTATATAGGGTAACACAATTCTGTCTGCCTTCGCTGAAATCCTCTGTGATCTGTGCATATTGTTCCTCTCCGATCACCGACTCATCCAGATAGTGATCAAGGATATTATAATTGCGCACAATACCCTCGTTATTATCCAGATCCGCATATGTTACCATGCTGTCTGCATTTGTCACATAGAGTTTTGCCTGTCCCCCGTATGCGGAATCAATAAACAGATCATTTACCCTATTTGTATTATAAATAAACGCTATGACTTCATATTCATTTTCATTTACATAGAACGCTTCATATTTTTTTGCTACAACAAATATTTCTTCTCCGTTTCTCCAGGTACAATATTGGACAGACTGACCGCCAACATCAAACAGAGTGCCCTTTGTATCACCCAAATCCAATGTTCCTGTTTTGCCATCATCACAGATATATTTTCCGGTATGATCAACGAATACGATATCCCGTACAGAATCATTCTCCATAGCTATAAAATAATCTTCATAATCTGCCAGTACAACAGACCTCGTTTTGCCATCAAACAGATAGTTCTCAAGACGTTCTGTTTCTTCATACATTGAATTAATCTGCATTTGATAGGAATGTTCTACCTGTTCCATCATTGCTGCGATCGTATTCTTACTGGATATATCAACATATTGTTCAAATTTGGAAAATACATTCCCACCCCAGATAATAAGCGCTATCAGAATAGCACTAAATAGAAATAATAGAAATGCAACTTTTTTATCCCGTTGCGTTCTGACATATGTTATCTTACTCATACGTTTATAGTCTCACCTTCGAGACCGTCCCCCCTTTTTCTTTTTTCCGTTTTTCGAAAGACCTTATCTGATTTTCTTCCATCAAGATCTCTCTAGCATTGCAATTACTATAACCGATATTTCGACATTGTGCAACTATTTCTTTTTTCAGTTAGAATTCATTCGCTATATTTCGACATAAATAACAGGAAAAAGCACCCTGATATGCATTTCTGCATACCAGAGTGCCTGACCTTTACTTGTTGTTTTTATAGATTCTTTTTATTTACGATCTGCACGATCATTTTTCTTTTTTACAACAATCACTGTTACAACTCCTGCTGCACTGAGCATAAACAGGATTACAAGTGGCATAAGTGGAGCATCATCGCCGGTTTTTGGTGTATCCGGTGGAGTGGAAGGTTTGTCTTCCGTTGTCGTGATCTCCGTAGTGCCTTCTGTCTCAGTTGTATCTTCTGTTTCAGTTGTGACCTCTGTTGTATCTTCCGTTGTGGTTGTAACCTCTGTTGTATCTTCCGTCGTGGTTGTAATCTCTGTTGTATCTTCCGTCGTGGTTGTGATCTCTGTTGTATCTTCCGTCGTGGTTGTAATCTCTGTTGTATCTTCCGTTGTAGTTGTAACTTCTGTCGTATTCTCTGTTGTAGTTGTCTTATCATATGTATCGACAAATGCAACATTTACTGTTTCATCTACAACTACTGTTGCTTCTGCTGACTTACCATCCTTCTGAAGGCCTGTTCCTACTACGTATTTGATGCTGCTTGTTTCATATCCATCAATATCATACTGTATTTCTTCAATGGTATAAGTTACAGCCGGCTTATCCAGTTCTAATGTATATTTCTTTGTCGATACATCATACTGGAAATCAGTCAGTGCATATGTCTCGGAATTACCTGCTTCGTCTGTAATCTTGAACTTGATCACATTTTCAGCTTCTGCCTTATCGACATCACCAACAACGGTCTTTGTTAATACAAGTTTACCCTTTGTGCTGGTTCTTGTATTTGTAATTGTAATCTCACCTGTTGCAGGATCTGTTGTTATGCTGTCGGTATATTCCTTAGGTACATTTACTTCCTTGACCGTATACTGGATTAATCCGTTTGCATCATATTTCGGAAGATTATCCCAAGTCTTTGTCCAACCATTGCTTTCATCAAGCTGTACCGGAATTCCTGATATAGTTGTTCCGGCATAAAGCTGTACCGTTACAAATCCAGGTCTCTTATTGGCCTTGTTGTTATTATCGTTCCATTCTTTCTTAACAGTTACGGATGTAGTCAGGTATGTATATGTATTTGTTACGGTTGCATTGACAACTGTATCCTTTGTTACATTTACATCACCCTCACCACTAACTACCAGATCATAGTTCGTAATTGCTGTTCCGGTTTGCTCTTCGCTTACGTTATATGTGCCTACCGGGATGTCATTGATTGTTACGCTTCCGTTTGCCGGTACGCTGATTCCTGTCTTGGTTGCGCTTATGCTTCCATCTGCAAGAACATATTCACCACTTGCGTTTGTTACATAGATCGTGAATGTCTTGCTGGAATCAAAGGTATATCCTGCAACTGCCTTGGCTACCGTCAGGCTTCCCTTATCCTGGGTATAAGTGTTCGTTACAGTTGCGGTTGCTGTCGCATCCTTGG